>CAZAWR010000031.1:0-91680 GCA_964488865.1 uncultured Polyangiaceae bacterium
TCGCCCACGACCACGATTCTCAGGCAGACTCGACGCAGTGCGAAAGTAGGGCTAGAGGGTATTCGGGCCGGAAAGGTCCTGAGATCCTGGCGAGTATGTGAGGTTGGAACCCAGGACTGGCTTGATGTTACCGATGTTCCAGATTTCGCGGAGGCCTACGATGAGAGCGCGCCCGCGGACGACTTGGCCGACGAGCTGGACGATGCGCCGGATTCGGAGTGCTCCGACGATGAACCGAGCGGCGACGAAGAGCAAGACGAGGGTTCCGACGTCGATGACGACGATAGCGCCTTGTCTGCCGAAGACGAGGACCGCGTCGGGGTGAACCCGATTTCTGGACCGCGAGAGGTCCACGACCGACTTGTCGAGTTCCTGCAGCGCGACGTTGAGACGCCGGACGATGCCATCCTCGTCGTGGAAGTCGATGGCGTATGGATGCGGTTCATACCCATCTACTGGTTCACCGGGACGTTCGACGCCGGCTGGAGCGCCTCGTGTGGCTACGATCGCCAGGAAACGTACACGGAGTGGGTCAGCAAGTACGACCCAGACCTGAAGAAGTACGTGAAGGTCCCCGAAACCCGGACCCGCATTGTCACCGACTGGCGCCCAGCGAGTGGTCGAGTGAATGGGAGCTTCTCCGAGCTTGCGCTTGCTGTGGCCGAGGGCGAGCGTAACCTGCGCCTTGCCTGCCTCAACATCGACATGGACGAGGTGAACACAACGACTATTGGACGCCTCGGAATTCGGGGCGACATGCTCGTTCCGTTCGCGTTGAGCGCGAGCAGCGTATACCAGGACACGATCAAGGATCGCGTCAACAATCGAATGGATAACGCGGTAGAGCGAGCGATTCCAGGGGATCGACACAGAGACGTTCACTGGTCCGGCACCACCACCAAGCACGCGCGAGAGGTGTACTATCCATTTTGGTTCGTGACGTACACATATCGAGGCCAGTACTTCCGATGCATTCTCGATGCCGGGCGCAGCACGACCATGTCGGGGGGGGCTCCCAGAGACGCCGATCGGTCGGAGGCCCTCGGGAACCTGTCGACTGCTCAAGAGTCGCTTTCGGCGTGGCGGAGACGAACGACGATCTGGGTCATTGCGCTTACCGCCATCTACTATCTCCAAGGATGCGGAAGATCGTTCCTCGGCTACATCCCGGATGTTCACACCATCGAGGGCTTCCACTCGTGGTTTTGGGCGGGATCGAGCCACTATCTGATCGGGACCGGGGTCGGATTGGGGGTGGCATTCGTAGCGTTTTCCCTCGGCATCAGCGTATATCGAGGACGTGAACAGGCGATTCGTTCGGCTGCTGAGGCAGGAAAACGCCAAGTGCTTGAACGTTTCCAGCAATCCGTTCGAACCCTGGTTGGATTCCCTTCCACGAACGAGGGACGAATGCCGCAGCGAGAGCCGGCGCCTGACGCCGAGCAGGATGCTCCCGCAGCCACACGAGACCACAGGACGCTGCATATGGTTTGGGCCCTTGCGATAGTGTTGATTTCTGCGCTTGTCGCACTTGGTTCCACCGTGGCAGCGGCGCCGTCTGCTACGACGTCGGCAACCGTATCTTCCCCAGCCTCCGATTCCGCTGGTGCTCCGGGAGGCGCAACGCCCACGGTGGTGGTTGCAGGCCAGAAGTCGATTGTCTCATTGGCGGTGCAGGGAGACACCTTGTTCTTCGCGGCTCGTGACGACGACTATTCCGCCTCGTCTTCCCCTGGTGCTGTCTCCGCGGTGGTTCCTGGAACCGACAAGAGAATCAACTTCAACCTCGTCCCCCCTTACACCCGTCCATCGGCCGTCGTCGCCGACGAGCAGTTCGTGTACTGGGCGGCATGGAACCCCGATGGTGACGCGAGCGGCGCCGCCGTGTTCCGAGCCCCTCGCGCTGGGGGGACCCCGAAGTTGCTGGCATCTCGCTTGCGCGCAATCAAGGCGCTCGCGCTTGACTCAACTCACCTGTTTGCCGCATCGCTCGTGGGAGTGGTAAGAGTGAAGAAGGAAGGCTCTCTTCCCGCAAATGTCGCGCGCTTCCCTGACAGAGGTCCGCCAGATTATCTGCCAATGGATGAAGTGCTCGACATGCACCTTGATGGGGATCGTGTGTTCCTGATCACTTGGGGCGACAGTGGCCGGGGTGGCAAGATTTTGGCGTGCCCCAAGTCCGGGGGATCCTGTCAGACGCTTGGGCGCGGCGACGACCTTAAGTCCGTGACCTCTGATTCGAGCAGCGTATTCTGGATCCAAGGCGACACCCCGATGCGGGTGCCGAAGACCGGTGGGAACCCGAGTCCGATCTCATCAGGGCAGCACGCCAGAGAGAGCGCCATCGCGGGCGGCTTCCTGTATTGGTCGAATCGCGAAGACAACGGCAAGGGAAGCATCGTGAGAGCTCGCGTTTCCGACGGTGTCGGACGTCGCGAAGTAGTGGTTGCTGGCGATTTCGACCCCAAGCTTGTCCTGGTCACGGGCACCGCCGTTCTTTGGTCGATAGCAGGGGACAGTCGAGGTCAGTCCGTGCTCGGGCAGAGGCTGCCTTAGACCGACGTTCAGATAGATCGTTGAGTGTTCGCTCCGTATCTTGCCGCGACCCTCGCCACCTCCGCCGCGATATCTTCCCGCAAGCTCTCGGGCTCCAGCACTTCGACCTTGGAGCCCCAGCCCAGGATCCACGACGTGAGCTCCACGGTGCCAGACACGTCCATCGCGAGCTCAACGCCGCGCTCGGTCTTCGTGATCTTCTGCGTCGGGTGCCACCGTCGGCGCCGCACGTAGCGCCCCACGCTCGCGTCGAAGAGCAACCGCACGTGCGTGCGTGGCCCGCCGATGAGCCCGAAGTTGCCCTCGAAGAGCTGCGAAGGGTGGTAGTCCTTGGGATACTCGAACCGATCCTTCTTCAGCCGCTCGATCTCGCGGAAGCCATCGAGCGAGAACGTGCGCACGCTCTGGTGGTGCTGGCTGTAGCCGGCGAGGTACAGCCCCTTCTTGTAGACGAGCAGCGTGTACGGCTCGAGCACGAAGGTCTTCTTGTACTGGCCAACGGCGCCGTGTGTAACCTGCAGCCGCTCTCCCTGGAGCAGCGCCGTCACGATGTCGTTCACGTGCTCGAGGCGATCGGCGTACAAGTGCGGAGCCTCGTTGAAGTCGAACAGCTTGCGGTCGAGGTTCTGCGTGTCGATGTCGCGCTTGCGCAGCGTCACCTCGAGGCGCTCGAACACGTCGTCGAGGTCCTCCTTGAACCCGGTGCCAGCCAGGAAATCGAATACACGCCGCGATAGATAAAGCGCGACAACCTGCGCCGTCGTCAGCGTGATCGTCTCCCGCCGTGTAGCGGGGTTGAGGCGCCAGACCTTGCGTTTGCCGTCGACGCGCTCCTCGAGATGCTCCCCGGCGTTCTCGAGCGCGCGCAGGTACCGGATCGCCGTGCGCACGCTGACGCCGAACTTCTCGGCGAGCTCGTAGACGGAAGCGCCTCGCGATGAAGCCAGGAGCGTTCTGACCTGCTGGAGCCGAGATGCGGGTGCGTAGCGATACTGCGTCGATTCAGCCATGGTGCGCGTGTCAACCTGGAGCCGTGTCATAGGAGAGCACGAACGAACGGCCGTCGTCCATGCTGGTTCCATCTCGCCGCGCCTCCGAAGGCTGTCACACCTGCTAACACATGGAAATGGCTAGCGATTTGGCTGTGACCGGTTTCGTCATAGGTAGGCCCCATACTGGTTCTTGTGAGGCGCTGGAGCCTCCCACCAAGGAGAACCACGATGGAAGCGAAGCACGACAACACCCAGGCCCTCAAGACCGCCCTGATCGACATCGAGAAGCAGTACGGAAAGGGCGCCATCATGCGGCTCGGCGAAGGAGCCGCGACCGCCGACGTGCAGGTGATCTCGACCGGCTCGTTCGGCGTCGACATTGCACTTGGCGTTGGGGGCCTCCCCCGCGGTCGCGTGGTCGAGATCTACGGCCCCGAGTCGTCGGGCAAGACCACGCTTGCGCTGCACGTCGTTGCGCAAGCCCAGAAGCTGGGTGGCGTGTGCGCGTTCATCGATGCCGAGCACGCGCTCGACGTCACCTATGCGAAGCGGCTTGGCGTGCTGACCGACGACTTGCTCATCTCGCAGCCTGACCACGGCGAGCAGGCGCTCGACATCACCGACAAGCTCGTGAAGTCCGGGGCGATCGATATCATCGTCGTCGACTCGGTTGCGGCGCTTGTGCCCAAGGCCGAACTCGAAGGCGACATGGGCGACTCCCACGTAGGACTGCATGCACGGCTGATGAGCCAGGCGCTGCGCAAGCTCACCGGCAACGTCGCCCGCAGCAACACGCTCGTCATCTTCATCAACCAGCTGCGCATGAAGATCGGCGTGATGTTCGGCAGCCCCGAGACCACGACCGGCGGCAATGCCCTGAAGTTCTACGCGAGCGTGCGGCTCGACATCCGCCGCATCGGCCAGCTCAAGGACGGCGACAAGGTCATCGGCGGGCGCACTCGCGTGAAGGTCGTCAAGAACAAGATGGCTGCGCCCTTCCGTGAGGCGGAGTTCGACGTTGGCTACGGCACGGGGATCTCGCGCCTTGGCGAGGTGATCGACATCGGCGTCGAGGCAGGGATCGTCGAGAAGAGCGGTAGCTGGCTGTCATACAAGGACGGCCGCCTCGGGCAGGGGCGTGATGCCGCGATCCGCTTCCTCGCCGAGCATCCCGAGGTCGATGCCGAATTGAGCAAGCAGATTCTCGCGAAGCATAAGCTCGTTCGCGAAGGTGCCTCGGCGCCGTCGGCGCCCGCGAAGGTCGAGCCGGCTCTCGCGGCTACGAAACCCCAATCCGCGAAGGCAGAGAAGCCCGCAACCCGCGCTGCAGCCTAAGGAGATACCAATGCGCGTCGATACTCTCGAAGCCTACAACGTTCCGCAGGACATCCTCGCTATCTGGCGCGAGAGCGTGGGCGAGAATCTGCTGCCCGTGCAGGAGCGGGCGGTCAAGGAGTTCGGGCTGTTCGGCGACGCCAACCTCATCGTTTTTTCGCCGACGTCTTCGGGCAAGACGTTCGTCGGCGAGATGGCGGCGGTCAGGGCCGCGAGGAGCAACACCAAGGTGTTCTACCTCGTCCCGCAGAAGGCCCTGGCCGAGGAGAAGTACGAAGAGCTCCGCGCCCGCTACGTGGGCGCGGGCATCGACGTGGTCGTGTCCTCGCGTGACCGCCGCGAGTTCGACGATGCCATCGCCTCGGGGCGCTTTCAGATCGCCGTGGTCGTGTTCGAGAAACTCGGAGCGCTGCTCGTCAACCGCCCGCAGATGCTCGAGAGTGTCGGCCTGGTCGTGGTCGACGAGCTGCAGCTCATCACCGACGAGAACAGGGGGCCAGCTCTGGAGTTGCTCCTGACCAAGCTCAAGCTGTCGCGGTCGAAGCCGCGCATCGTGGGGCTCTCGGCGGTGCTGGGCAAGGCACAGCTGCTCGCCGACTGGCTCGGCGCGAAGCTGCTGGTCGATACGCAACGGCCGGTCGAGTTGCGAAAGGGCGTCGCGTGCAAGGGCTCGTTCACCTACCGGGAGCACAACTCCAGCAAACAGGGGACCGAGCCGTTCACGGACACGGACGGCAACATCCCGCAGGAGCTGGTTCTCGGCGCCGCCGAAGACATCGTGCGCCGCGGCGAGCAGGTCCTTGTGTTCGTCGCCGACCGCTCATCGACCGTGTCCTGCGCAAGGGTCTTCGCCGATCGCGTGAGCCTGGCCGCGGCAGCCGACGCGCTCGAGGAGGTCAAGGAGCAAGAGGAAACCCACGCGCGTGAGGCCCTGCGCTTTACGCTCGGCAGCGCGGTGGCGTTTCACAACGCCGACCTTTCGCCGGAGGAGCGATCGCTGGTGGAACGCCATTTCCGGTCAGGGGCAATCCGGGCGCTGTTCTCGACGTCGACGCTGGCGATGGGAATGAACCTTCCGGTGAGGAACGTCGTGCTGGAAGGTCAGAAGTGGCACTACTTCGAGCGCTATCACCGCTGGGGTCGCAAGGACGTCAGCCGGTCGGAATACGAGAACATGTCGGGGCGCGCCGGTCGGCTGGGGTTCGCGACGGAGTTCGGCCGCTCCATTCTCGTCACCCACTCGCCGTTTCAGGCCGACGTGTGGCTCCGGCACTACGCCGAGGGGGACTTCGAGGAGATCGTTCCGACCCTCAAGGATGCGCCGATGGAAGACCTTGTCGTGGACCTGCTCGCGTCGGGCATGGGTACGCGAGTGGCTGAGCTGCGCGAGCTCCTGATGTCCAGCTTCACGGGCGCGACCTACTGGCGGCAGAAGCTTGGCGAGGATGAGCTCGTGGCCCAGCTGGATCGCGCGATCGAGCGCTGCGTACAGGGCGGCATGGCTGCACGCGATGGCGATGAGATCACGGTCACGCGCTTGGGGCGCGCGTGCGCGAGCAAGGGTATTGGCGTAGCTACGGCTGTGGCCCTGGCGCGCTGGGCGACCGAGGCGCGCCTGGTGGCGTTCAGTGACCTCGAGGTGCTGGCGATAGCCGCGCTTACAAAAGCAGGCGTGGACGTGCACATCACGTTGAACACGGGCGAGTTCAACCGCGTGGACTATCGAGGGGAGCTGCTGCGCCGGGCTCAAGGCACCGGCGCGATCGAGCGCCCCGCCTTCGCGAAGCACGCGCAGTCGCAGTGGGCCCCCGAGTACGAGGACGTGAAGGCGTTCAAGAAGGCCCTGCTGTTGTGCGACTGGATCGACGAGGTCGTGACGCGCGACATCGAGGAGCGGTACCAGGTTTGGGCTGGCGCGATTCGCCGTATGGGGGAGGAGTTCTCGTGGATCGTCGAGGCGCTCGGAGCGGTGGCGACCGCTTGCGGCTGGGCCGACGAGCGCAAGGCTGATATCGACGCGCTCTCCGACCGGCTGCTGTTCGGCTCGCGCGCCGACGTTGTGTCTATTGCCAAGCTTCGGGTGCGAGGGATGGGGCGCGTGATGTTGCGCCGTCTGGCCAACGCTGGGCTCATCGACGAGCCGGCGATCATTTCGGCAGGGGAAGACGCCGTGCGCAAGGCTGCGAACCATCGCGGCGTGTCCGATCGCCTGTGGGCGCGCGTGACCCAGGGCAAGCCCGGGCTGGCGAAGGAGGAGCCGTACCCGGTGGCCGAGGAGCCGGCCGTGCTCGAGGCGGCGGAGCCCGCCGCGGACGAGCCTGTGCTCGTGGTCGACCTCAAGGCGAACCGCGTGACGTACCGCGGGTACGAGATCCCAACGCGTCCGCCCAACAACCTGCAGCGGCAACCGCTGCTCGCGCTCGCGGTGCTGGCATCGCGGCCGGGGGAGGTGGTCACGATGGCGGAGTTGGCGGAGGGGATGCACAAGCTTGGCGGGCTGACGAAGAGGCCGACCGCGCCCGACGCGAGCGACATACGATACCGGATACTGAGACCCTTCAAGCGGGCACTGCAGACGAACAGCTCCGTGCCGACGGCGGTGGATGACCTCGTTGAGTCGGTACATGGGCAGTTGCGCCTCCCGCTCCCAAGGGAGCTGGTGCGGCTATTCGGGCAGATCGCCTAGGCTGCAAGGGGTGCGGATCAGGACGTCCGGTCCAATCACGAGCGGAACTTCGTTGCCGCCACAGCCTCGTTTCGGGCTTTTTGTAAACGCTGCGACTGTTCCATGGCCACGGAGTCCAGGATTTTATCGCGGTTTGCACCGAGTTTTTGTGCGACAGTGTGACCGTCCGCAACGAACGCACGCAGGTATTCAGAAAGATGCCGGTGGTGGACTACGTCTACTCTGGCGACGCTAGTCCCCCCCGTCTTCGGCATTCGCCGAATGACTGTCGCCCACTTGACTCTTCTCAGCGTTGCTCGTCGCTCGCCGCGCTTTGGACGGTACGCTCGGATAGGTCCTTCAACGACCAATAGCAGGGCGCCCATGCTGATGAATGCTTGAGTGGCGTCGATCGCCACGCCTATCCTTTCCTGGTATGGCGTGAACGAACGGATGAGGGTGTCGACCTGTTCGAACGCCGGGGTCTGTTTGAATTCCCAAGGCTTTTTACTCGCTGGATCCCCCTGGATGACGCCGAGTTGGGAGCAGATAGACGAGGCGGGGGCCCACACCTGACGCCCCCAGCCGATATCACTGGCGAGCGGAGACCCTGACTTCAGTCCAGATTCGCGGGTAGTCCAGATTGTAGTAGGCATTCCCCAAACATGTGAGTCGCCGACGTCGAGGAGCGCCAGGTCGTAGTACTCGTTGTCTGGCGACCCGAATTCGAACAGCACGATACCAGCGCGAAATGCCTTGCACTCAATAAGAACATGAAGCTGCACGTTCACATCGTTCGTGTCGGACACCATCCACCGCTCACCGACTACGTCCACCTCTCGAACCTGACCCGATTCGCGGTCGAGCCAGGTCCACGTGGGGATAGAGGAGAAGCCGTTGCGTTCAGCCTCCAATGCAACCGACAGTTCAAGGGGGTAGCCTGAGTTCCGGATGGTCTTCAACACGTCCGATCGGCTAGGGGGAGTCCACTGCTTGGCAGCGGACTGGTTGGACTTGTTGCCTGGTGTCGAATCGACCGATTTCTTCACGAGTGGCGCTCCTGATCGCGGGCGTGGCTTCATCGCGTGGAACGATAGCATCAGCATGCCCGTTCCACCGCTCGTGATGACCCGCTGAGCGCACTGAGCGGCGCTTTCTAAGGAATCGACAAAGAATCGACGCTCTGGCGACCACAACCGTCCCGCGATGTGCATACCCCCGCACGCCAGCGTCGAGACCCGCTGTCGACCTGCCTCGGCCTCACGGTGCCTCGGAAAACGCAAACCGATCCGCGTAGATAGCCGTCGACAAAACAGTCGACAAAGAATCGACTTCCAGTCGACCACAACCGCCCCGCCTCGTCGGATGCTCCTCGCGTGATGCACCGACAACCCGCACCGAGCGATCGACACCCAGGACCCATCACCGTCGGCGAGCCCGTCCGGTGCGCCTTCTGCGGCGCCCTTCTGGCCACCACCGGCCCCGACGGCCTGCGCATCCACCGCAGCCAGCTCGAGGTCCTCATCGGCGGCGCCGAGCACGCCACCTTCGTCTGCTACCGGCCCTCGTGCCGGAGGATCAACCGCCTCGAGGTCTCTCCCCCCGATTCACATCGGTGATGTCCCAGTTCGGTCCGCGCACCCGCGTTTGATCAGCACTGCGCCAACGAAGCGAAAGGAGCGACCAATGACACAGCACGCACCCACGACCACGCACGACGGCTCGTTCGTCCGTTTCCCTGGTCTGCTACGGCGATGGGAAGTTGAGAACGTCATCGTCCCTGGCGTGACCTTCCGTCTCGAAGAGGCCGGGACCACGAGCGATGGCTGCCAGGTCTTCGCCCTGTACTGGCTCAACGGTGTCGACTCGCGCGAGCCCCAGCTCAGCTGCGTGTGCGGCGTACCACCCTGGATGAATGTCGGCTCCGGCTGACCGACGACCCCGTCGCGCGCCGATGGTCGGGCGCGACAACAACAACTGAACCAGAGCTCTTGAAGCCAAATTAGCGGCCCCCAGTGAGCGCGTGACGCCTGGCCGGAAGGCAGGCGCACATGCGCGCGATTTGGGAGGCTCTCCACACGAGCCTCAGCAGGTCGGTTCGCTCTGTTGGCATGGCAACGCGGTTCAAGGAAGCTCGACGGAAGCACAAGGCCCTCAGCAGATTCGAGACCCCGCAGGACGTGATCGCGTACCTCCACGGCAGGGTCGGCGAGCTCGACGACAAGGACGCCGTCGTCGCCGCGCTCGTAGCCCTCGCACAGACCGAGGCAAACAGAGACCTGGGCCTGCACCTGGCCCTGCTCGGGCTGTGGCCCGGACTCGATGCCGCGTTTCGTCGGCGGTCCCGCCGCCTCGGTCAAGATCAGGCAGACCTCGCGGCGGCGATGTTCGACCACTTCGCGTCCCAGGCGCGTGAGCTCGACCTTGCCCGCGTCGGCCGCGTGGCGGCCACCCTGGTCCGGAACACGGAGCGAGAAGTCACCGCCGACCTCCTCGACCAGCGCATCCAAGCTCGGGACGACGAGGAGCCGCCGGAGCCGGGGTGCTCCAACGACGACAGCGTGTTCGCGCTGCCGTCCAGCGCGGACCCCGAGGACCAGGTCCGAATGCTGCGCGACCGGCTCCGGGGCATCGATGGCTGCGACGTCGATCTCGTGCTGTCGGTATCGGTTGTGGGCTTCACGCAGCTCGAAGCGGCGATCGCGCTCGGGCTTCAGCCGGACTCGGCGCGCAAGCGCATCCAGCGGTCCTGCGCTCGAATTCGCGCCTTCCTCGAGGCGCGGGACGACGGTGAGCAACAATCGACACCGGCCCTGTCCCATTTCGGCCTCCGAAACCGCGTTTCCTCAGACAGATGGGGCGATCTCGCCGCCGCGCTCGATCGCCTCCCGGAACGCAACCCCGACCGACGGAGAGACCCAATGGGACAGGACATGTGGAAACAGACCGAGGACATGGCGAAGCAGCACGAGGCGGGCGCGAGCTCATGGCTCAAGCTCCAGAACGACGGCGACCGCGCGATCGTGGTCTTCCTGGGCGAGCCGTACCCGCGCGAGGTGTGCTTCGTCGAGGGAAAGTACGTGCCCTACGACGACGCTCTCAAGGCGCAAGGCATCAAGCCCACGCTGCGCATCGCCCTGAACGTAGCGCTGTTCGACACCAAGGAGGTGAAGGTGCTCGAGCAGGGCGTGACGTTCTTCAAGGACCTGGTGCGCGTGCGCGACAAGTACACGCTCGAGAAGTGGGCATTCGAGGTGCAGCGTCACGGCGCCGCCAAGGACCCGAAGACGACCTACTCGATCCTGCCCGAGCAGCAGCTCTCGCCCGAGCAACTCCGAGCGTTCAATGCGTTGCAGCAGCACGACCTGACGAAGCTCTACGAGAGCGTTCCAGCCGACGAGCCCGCGCCTGCCGCAGACGGCCCGATCGATCCCCACATCGCGCAGGCTATCGGCACCGCGCTCAAGGCCCTGCCCCGCGAGGCCGTGGACCGCTTCTGCCAGAAGTTCGAGGTGCAGCGTATCAAGGACTTGCGAGCGTCGCAGGCAGCCAAGGCCAAGGTGTTCGTCGAAGCGCTGGTGACGGAGTTCTCCCCGGACGCGAACGTCGACCCGTTCGCCTGATCGGAGCCGATCCACGGTGATGCGCGCGGCTCGGTGCCCTTGGCCGGGCCGCGCCCTCTGCCTCCGAGCGAGGCACGGAGTGTGGAATGTCGCTGAGCTGTCCGGCGGAGGCTCGCGCGGGAGTCGTGCGCCTTCGCCCATACCAGATCCAAGCGATCGAGCGCGTGCACGAACACGTTGCCGCAGGCGCCCGGCGACTGGTCGTCGTGCTCGCGACCGGAGGCGGGAAGACGACGATCGCCGTCGAGATCATCCTCGACGCCATCGCGCGAGGGCAGTCCGTGCTGTTCCTCGCGCACCGCCGGGAGCTGATCTCGCAGACGTACCGGCGCCTCGTGCAGATGGGCGTGCCCGAGCATGACGTCGGCGTGCTGATGGGCAACGACCCACGGCGCCGCCCTGGTGCGAAGGTCCAGGTCGCGAGCGTGGACACGCTCCGCAACCGGGCGAAGCCCAAGGCGGACATCGTGTTCATCGACGAGTGCCATCGCGCCCTCGCCCGTTCGTATCAGGAGATCGCCGCGTGCTACTCAGACGCCGTCCACCTGGGGCTCACGGCCACGCCTTATCGCGCCGACGGGCGCGGCCTGGGCGACGCCTACCAGGAGCTGGTCGTGGTCGCCTCGCCGAGCCGGCTCATCGCCGAGGGCTACCTGGTCGAGCCGAGCGTGTTCACCGTGCCGCGAGAGCACCTCCCGGACCTGTCGTCGGTGCATACGCGTGCGGGCGACTACGAGGGGCGCGAGCTCGAGGACGCGGTCAACCGCAAGTCCCTCGTGGGCAACATCGTCGAGCACTGGCTGGAGCTCGCGCGGGGCAAGCGCACCGTCGCCTTCGCCGTGTCGGTCGAGCACTCGAAGAACATCGCTGCGCGGTTCGTCGAAGCGGGCATCCCAGCCGAGCACCTCGACGGGACCACTCCGGCGGCCGAGCGCGACGCGATTCTCGCCCGGCTTGAACGCGGCGAGACCCAGGTCGTCGCCAACTGCAACGTGCTCTGCGAAGGCTGGGATCAACCCTCGGTCAAGTGCGCGATCCTCGCCCGCCCGACGAAGTCGACTGGCCTCTACCTGCAGCAGGCTGGCCGCATCCTGCGGCCTTGGAACGACGAGCGAGCGATCATCCTCGACCACGCCGGCTGCGCGGTTGAACACGGGCTCCCGCAGGACGACCGCGAGTTCTCTCTCGACGGCAGGAAGAAATCCGGCCGACGCGGTCCCGTCGAGGCGCCGACCAAGGTGTGCGCGTCGTGCTGCGCCGTCGTGGCAGTCGCCTGCCGCACCTGTCGCGAGTGCGGGAGTGAGTTCCCCGCGCCCGAGCGGGTGCCCGAAGAGCGCAAGGGCGTGCTGGTATCCGCGGAGCAGGCCCGCGAGGAATACCTGCTCGATGAATGGGAGAAGCTGAATCACAAGGCGATCGAGCGCGGGTACAAGCCGGGCTGGGTCTACTACAGGTTCAAGGAGAAGTTCGGTCGGGGCCCACCGCAGCGAAGCGTGGCGATCGCGCCGCCGGTTGAGGCCCGCTCGGCGGCGTTCGCGCGGATCCAGGCACAGGAGAGCAGCCCGGCATGGGCGGCGCTCCGTTTCAGGGTCGAGTTCGGCGAGCCGCCCCCATCGAGGTGATGGCGGGCTCTGGGAGACGTGCGCCCTGCGGGGCGAGGAAGGTCGTGACCATGTACGAGCCGCATCCAGTGTCTGAGCTTTTTCCGATGATGGACAACGTGGCGCTTGCTGGGTTGATCCGAGACATCAAGGCGAACGGGCTTCAAGAGCCCATCGTGCTGTGGGAGGGCAAAATCCTCGACGGTCGGAATCGGCTGAAGGCCTGCGAGCGGGCCGGCGTCGAGCCGCAGTTTCGGGAGCTGACCGAGTGTGTGTCGCCGCTCATCTACGTTGTCTCCGCCAACATCCATCGGCGCCATATGTCGGTGTCCCAGCGAGCGATGATCGGTGCGCTCATCAAGAAGCACCTCCAGGAGGAGGCTCGGAAGCACCGGGAAGCAGCCCGCGTCCAGAAGACCAGCGAGCAGATGGCAAAATTGCCATCTGGCGACGGTTGTGGTCCGTCCCGTGACATTGCCGCCAGAGCCGTAGGAGTCTCTGGCAGGACCGTCGAGTCCGCACTTCAACTTCTGCGGGCTGCGACTCCCGAGGTCGTGGAGACAGTCCGCGCGGGCAAGATGAGCGTCAGTCGCGCAGCGAAGCTTGCGACGGAGCAACCGACGCACGAACCACCCGCCTCCGCGCCTGTTCCGCCGACGGAGGCCCGCATTCGCTGCTGCGATCCGAAGACCTTCCTCGACACCGTGCGCATCGAGACCGCGGACCTTCTCATCTCGCGCCCCACCTTCGACACAACCCCCGACCACTACGAGGCTCACGCCCGGTACTGGCTCGGCGAGGCCGTGGCTCCGATGAAGTACACAAGCCGGATCTTCCTCATCTGCGAGCCCGACATCGACATGGTGCACGCGCTCGCCGCGGCCTGCCGGCGCCAAGCGCAGTTCAAGTGCTGCCACGTGATGAGCTGGAGCCGATCGGGCCCGGCGCGCGGCACGCCGGGATACGACTATCGTCCGCAGCACAAGGTCATCCTGCACCTGCGCGGCCTCGACGCCCCAGTGCTCGACGCCAAGGGCAGCAGGGAAGCGACGACCATCCACCGGGATTGCCCCACAATCGAGGCGCTCGCGGAGCGGCTGATTCGCCACACCACGAAGCCGAGTGACCTTGTCATCGATCCTTCGGCCGAGAGCGGCGAGATTCTGCTCGCTGCAGCACGGCTCGGAAGGCGAGCCCTCGGCGCGACGCTCAGCAAGGCCGGGTTCGACGCCGCGGTTCGCGCCGGGTGCATTGCCGATGGCTGAGCCGGTGCCCGATTCTCGGGGGTGGCGCGCGCCGTGACGCTCGTCGCCGTCGCCCCGGACAAGTACGCCAGGGGCTTCGACGGCAGCGGCCGCGTTGTCCCTGAAGCGTACGAGGTCCTCGAGCTGCGCGAGGCCCTGGGGCGCGTGTATTCGACCGACGCGCACCTGGTCACCTACGTGGTCGAGGGGGCGACGCGCCAGCCCCGCATCAACAAGCTCGGCTTGCCGAAGTTCCATGCTCGCGTCTCGGTGAGCGTGTTCTTCTGCGACATCGACAACCCGGACCATGCTCCCTGGAACGCGGAGCTCGTCGAGGCGGCGCAGCGCGACTACGACGCAATCCCTGCGCTGCAGTCGACGGGCATCTATCACACGCAGCATGGGCGCCGAATCGTCCAGCCCATCCTCGAGCCGATCGACGCGGGCGAGGTCGAGCCGTTCTTGAAGAGCTGGCTTCGAAGCCTCTCCGATGCCGGGCTCCCCGTCGACTGGGCGTGCCGCGACTGGACCCGGCACTTCCGTCTTCCTCATGTGCGGCGTGCGGGAATCGCCACGCGATCGCCGTTCGTGCTGCTCGATCGGATGCGACCGATCGCTGCTCCGGAGCCGGAGGAGCCAGCTCCCGCTGCGACCGGCACACGGACCGCGCGGCCTGTTTTACCTATGCCTGAGACCTGGGCGGCGGATGTGCCCGAGGAATGGAAGCCCATCGTGCAACGGCTGGCCGATGCCGCATTGACCGTTCCAACCGAGTGGCACGCGCTCTTCCTGGCGATCGCAGGCGCGTTGCTCAGCCGCGGCGTTGCCCCAGAGCTCGTGCCCGCTATCGTGCGCGCCGTCTCCATCGCGACCCGGGCCGACTCGCGGACGGGCGATCGGGAAGCGGGCGCCCGGTCCACGATCGCGCGGTGGGCCGCCGGCGGGCCAATCACGGGCTTCGGCGATCTCCTCCGGAGGTGGCCGGACGTCGCGGCAGCCTTTGACGTGCCCGCGCGAGACGTTCCCGCCGCTGCGCCACCCGTGTTCTCCCTCGGGGAAGTGCGCACCGCCCTCGTCGACGCAATCCGCAGGGCCCCCGACGGCCTCACCGTGATCGCTGCCGAGTGCGGCATTGGCAAGACGGCCGCAGCGATCGAGGTCGCATCGGAGCGCGCCAGCAAGCAGCATGCGTCGCCGAAGGCCAAGGGACTCCGGACCCCGGCGCAGTCGAAGACCGCGATCTCGGTCGACAAGAACGCACTCGCCATTCAGGTCGTCGCCGAATTGCGGAGCCAGGGGATTCCCACCCGACGCATCTTCGGGCCGCTCTCCTGCAAGGACGCGTCGGGGGAGCCGGTATGCAAGCTCGCGGACGTCGCGCGTCCACTGGTCGATGGCGGCCAGCCCATGCAATGGGAGCTGTGCCGGGGGCGCGACATCGAACGCTGCCCGCACTACGACGACTGCGAGGCACGCGACGGCGCGGAAGGCGACTCGGACGTGCGGGTCATTGTGGGCAGCCATTCCCTGCTCAGTGCCCTCGACGGTGAGGCTGGTTCGACCGGGTTGCTGGTCATCGACGAGCCTCCTCCCCTGCTGGAATCGCTCGTCCTGACCGGGGAGGACCTCGATACGGCGGAGCGGTGCCTGGGCTGGTTCGAAGGCACCTACGCAGGCGCGATGCTCCCGGCGCTGCAGGCAACTCGTGCTTGGGTCGCCCGCTTCGCGGAGCTGGATGCGTCGGCCACGCTCACGGACGCCGTCCGAAGCTGCGATCGCGTCGTCCTACCCGAGGATCTGGCGCAAGCGCGCCGTTCCGCCGAGCTCGACGATGACGCCGACGCAGTCGCCTGCGCGATCGCGGCCCCGCTCGACGAACGGAGGGGCAAGGCGCCGCCCATCTCGTTCGTCCACATGCGGCTGGCCCGGGATTCCGCCTCCCGCGCGGAGTCCCTCGGTGCGGCATCCCGTGTGCTTCGTACGCTGCACCACGGGCTCACCTCCGAGACTCCCGTTGCAGCCCGCGTGGAGGAGCGTGCTGGCGAGCGGGTGCTCGTGGTGACGAGGTGCAACGAGCAGCTCGCCAAGGCGGTCAAACGACAGGGCGCGGTCGTTGTCACCGACGCCAACGCCGACCTGCACGCTCCCATCCTCCGCAAGGTCGCGGGCTACGACCCACCGCTGCACCGGTTCGCCGCGGTCGACGGCGCTCCGATCAGCCGGAGCATGATCCGTTGCGCCTCGGCGACGCGCACCAGCTGGCTCCGCGCCGGATCGCTCGAGGTCTCGGACGGCTTCGTCTCCGCGCTCGAAGCGTTGTTCGCATGGGCCAGGGAAGAGCCCACGGCTCGGAAGCTTGGCATCATCACGCTCCTTCCGATCGAGATGGCCCTTCGCGCCGCCCGCGGCGAGCAAGTCGACCGGGTCTGGGAACCCCTGGACGATGCGCGCGTGCGGCTCGGCCCCATTGTGCAGGGCTGGTCGGGAGAGCTCGTGTGGGGGCACTTCGGCGGCGTGCGCGGCATGAACTCGATGGCCGACGTCGACTGCCTCGCGACGCTTGGTGACCCGTGGCCGAACCTCGGGCTCGTGAAGAGCGACGTTGCCTTCCTCGGGCTCACGCAAGCCTGGGAGCAGCGAGTCGAGGCGATGTGCAAGGCGGAGCTGGAGCAGGCGCACGGGCGCATCCGGGCGGTCCATCGCACGAAGCCAGGTCGAGCGCTCCACATCGGCAACGTCATGCCATCGGGATCGGGGTGGCGGCTGGATCGGGTCGACGTCCGTGAGCCAATTGCGCACCGTGCGCACAGCGATCGTGCACGACCCGAGCTCTGGCAGGTAGTAGCTGATCTCGGCGGAGTCGTGGCTGCTGCCTCCTTGGTAGGGGTGACCCGCCAAAGCATGGCGAAGTACGTCACGGGCAGCAGGCCTGTTCCGGCCGAGGTGCTTCGAGAACTGACCTCCTGGTGGAGCCCTTCGTAGCTGCTTCAATCCTGAAGGTGGCAATCTGAGGTCAACACCAGAGCTATAAATAGATCTCTTAATAGCTCGCGCGTTGACCTCGGTTTGCCACCATCCCGCAAGCGACTGCAGCACAAGCAAATCCCGCGTTCCCTCCAATCCGACCGTCTCTGAACCCGTTCGCGAAGATTTCTCACGATCGCCTGTCCCATTTCGGGCTCCGAATCCGCGTTTCGTCTTCGTAGGCCGCAATCCGCGGTCTCGACGAGACGCCGATGCCCCAGCCACCCTCGACACCCGTCTGCCCGAAGCGCGAACCGCTCGCCGACGGACACTGTAAGCACCAGCTCCCCACCGGCTGCTGCGCCCTGCCCGATGAGCTGACCTGCGTCGAGTGGGTGAGCTCACGCCAGCCCACGCAGAAGAGCCTTCCCGGCGTTCCCGCTCCCGCACCCAAGCCGGTCGTCGCGGCACCGTCGCCGCGTCCGAGCCCGACATCTGTCCCCGCAGGCACCGAGCCATCCTCTGGCATCGACCTCAGCCGCCTCCGCGGCTTCACCACCGAGGACATCGATTCGTTCAAGGCCCTCGGCGTCGAGGTGTGCCTCCAGTCCGACAGCTTTGGCGAGTTGTGGCTCGTGCCCGCCTACACCGGCCAGCCCCGTCGAGAGCTCACCCCCGAACACCTCGCGACCGTGCTGCACGCCCTGAGCGTGTTCCCCGGCTCGCGTGTCGTCGCGTTCCACCCGCCCGTCAAGCCCGGCGCAGCCCAGCAGGAGAATCCATGACAACGCCTCGCAATGCCCATCTCAGCTACTCGCGATTGACTCGTTTCGAGCAGTGCCCGCTTTCGTACAAGCTCCACTACCTCGACAAGAAGCAGGCCGAGCCAGGTATCCCCCTTCGGTTCGGCAAGGTCATCCACGCGGTCCTGGAGAACCTCGTGCGAGAGGTGGTCATCGACGAACGCACCGGTCCCCTGTCCGAGGACCGTGCGGTCGAGCTCTTCCGCGAAGCGTGGACCGACGACGGTCTCGCCGGAGTCGGCGTGTTCGAGGAAGGACTCCACATCCTGCGCGACTTCGTTCGCGAGGAAGGCGTCGTGGACCACCGAGACGTGCTCGCGGTCGAGAAGGAATTCCACCTCTCCGTCGGTCCTTTCACGGTGCTCGGTTTCATCGACCGGGTGAACTGGGTCGACGACGAGACCGTCGAGGTTATCGACTACAAAACCAACCGGCAGATCTTCACGCGTGAGGAAGTCGACTCGAGCCTCCAGCTGAGCCTCTACCACGTAGCGGCTCAGCGACTGTGGCCGTGGGTCAAGCGCGTCAAGCTCACGTTCCGAATGCTCCGCCACGGGATTCGGCAGGAGACGACGCGCACCGCCGAACAGCTGGCTGATGCGCTTGCTTACGTGGAGACGCTGGGCGTCCAGACCGAGACTGCAAAGGAGTTCCCTCCGCGGCTGAATGCCAATTGCATCTATTGCGACCACCGAATGCACTGCCCGGCATATGCCGAGGCGCTGCAGGGAAGGCCGCACCTCGTGTGCGAGGACACCCGCGATCTCGATGCCGTTGCGCACGAACGCGAGCAGGTCGCTCGGCTCGCCAAGATCCTCTACGCCCGGAAGGAAGAGCTCGAAGGCGTTCTGAAGGCCCACCTTCGCGACCGCGACGAGCTCGTCCTCGGCGGCATGCGCTACCGGATGTTCAACATCACAAGCCACGAGTACCCCGTGGACGCCACCCTCGCAGTGCTCGCCGACGCGACGGGAATGTCTCGCGACGAGCTGCTTGGTAAAGTGGCTGTCGTCGAAAAGAAGGCGCTCGACGCGATTCTCAAGGACCTCGGCAAACGCCTCGACAAGCCCCGCGTTTCCCTGCTCAAGGCTGAACTCGAGGCCAAGGCCGAGAAGCGCCACAGCCCGCGATTCTGGGCGAAGGAGGCGGGCTGATGTTTCCCTCGTCGTCCAATGCGCTCGCGGATCGCATTGCCGTGCTCCCCGAGGACGAGCGGGCGATCCTCGAAGTGCTCCTCGAACGCATGGGGCAAGGTCGCAAGCAGTATGGCGTGTGGAACGTCGACGATGGCCGGGACTACCCAGCCGAGACCCTCGATGAGGTGATCGACGCTCTCCACTACTGCGCAGCCGCTCTCGTGCGTCTGCGTCGGAGGGCGGGGCAGTGAGCGACCATTTCCGCACGCTCGCGAAGCTGCTGCGCCAGGAGGTGCACGGGCCGGTGTACGCGCGGCTCTACTGCGATGCTCGTCCACGGCATCCTGTACTCACAGCCTACGTCGACCTCCCCTCGCTGCTGGCCGCACTGGCGAAGCAGTCCGACGACGACTACTCCGAGCGCGACGCGATCACCCTGGCGTTGCTCCGCGAACGTGCGGCTGCCCACGAGTCGCAGTGGTCCGCAGTGCTCGCGGTGGTCTACCTGCCAATGTTGCTCCGGCTGCGTCGCCAGCTCGTGTGCGCCGAGCTTCCCAAGGACGACCTCGACCAGCTCGTGCTCGAAGCGTTCCTCGTGGCGATTGCCTCCTATCGCCCCGAGTCGTGGCGAGGCCGCACGCCGATTCGCCTGACCCACCTCACCCGCAGGCGCGTGTTCAAGTCCCTGCGACGAGAGCTCACGGACCGTCGCTGGCGAGAAGGGCAGCGCGACCTGGCCCAGGCCAGCCCTGGGCAGGTTCCTGCCGGTTCCGCCTCGAGTCCGCCGGTCAGCTTCCAGGTGGACGCCGTGCTCGCTGCTCTCGCGGATCACGTGTCGGAGGAAGGGGCGTTCCTGGTGCGGGAAACCGAGCTTGGTTCCGAGACGCTCTACTCGATCGTCTCGCGCATGAACCTCGAAAGCGACGAGGAGCGCGAGCGCCTCTATCAGCGACTGAAGCGTGTGCGGTCGCGGGCGAAGAAGCGACTGCGGGACGTGATCGCACAGGTTTGAAGGCCGCGGCCGCTATCGAACCCATCCGATATTGCGCCAAATATCCTCTCGCAGTCCGAGGTTCCAACTCTCAACGATGCTCTGTCGCAATATCGCATCATCAACATCTGCGTCCGGTAGGTCCGCTGCCTTCCGCACCTTGACGACCAGGTCTTGCTTCGAGAAGATCCGCGTCACATCACGCACTCGAAACCAATCCGCCGCAAGGCTCGGATGGGGCCGTTCCGCGAGCAACTCGACCCTGACGGAGCGATAGCCATATTGGGACCTTCGTTCTTCAACGACCTGTCCTAGGTACCCGCGCGCCGTCACAAAATCACCGACCTCCACCTCCTTGCGCTCGTTGAGCAGCCCCATCAGTCTTGCCGCCTCCCCATTGGATTCGAGAACGCGCGTGATTTGTTCCAAGCGGGGCTCCGAAGGCCGTCCGAGAATGATGTAAATTCGGCGAAGGGCGCACGCTGCGATCATGCCGAGCTTGGTGCCCTCGGTCACGAGGTTCGCTGGCGTGTGGGGAATCAGCGCAGGACTCGGCTGAAAATGCACCGTGCGACTCGGCTCGCCGAACGCCTCCTGGTATGTGCTCCCGACCGACAAGCGTTCAAAGTCTGTCATTGTCGGTAGCGCGCGCTGCACGCGGGATCGAACGGATGAGAGGAGGTTCCGCCATTGCTTCGAATCGACCGGACGTTTGTGGCGCCCTGCGTACCACGCGTCGTTCGGGTCAATTGACTGCTCTATCGAACGCGCTTCCCTAACGCTGAACGCGATTGTTTCACCAACCCAATCGCTCGGCGCGCCGTGGAACTCCTCGAGATCCTGATTGAAGCCGCAGTCGCTCTCGATTTCCCGAAGCAATAGAAAGTGTCGGTACAGGTCCGGCGAATCATTGCCCGAGAACAGCACCAACTGAACGAGCAATTCGCAGAGGCGGCGCCCGCGCAGTCGAACTTCCTCGATCACGACGGCCTGGATTGCGCGCTCGATGGGATCGGGCTGTTTGTCGCGCTCGCCGACACATTCGGCGCCGTCGAGCAAGCCATCGAGTTTCATTAGGAACACACCGGTCTTCGTGATCTCGTCAAGCGCGGTTAGCAGGAAAAACCCGCGAGGGTCAGCGTGAAAGGTGTGCGTCACGAAGACCTCTTCGGAGAGCTCTACGTGCGAGCGCGCGGCGGTCACAGCGGGAAGCAACAGCTTTGTCAGCACGGCCCAGTGCTCGCCTGTGCCCACGTCATCCGTCGCGTTCCGGGTCTCCGCATCATCAGCGTTCATGGGCGTACTTTCTCGCCACCTGAGTTCGCTGTCGATCAGAATCATGATCGGAGTGGTCACGGCCGGCACGCACGTCGGGGCTGTCCCAGCGGTGCCTCGTTTGAACTCTGCAGGGGGGAGGTACCTGCCCATGCCTGGAAGAAGCTCGCGCCGCAAGGGACACGATTTTGAGCGGGAGATGGTCCACCGCTTCGCCGAGGTCTTCGGCAAGGACCGCGTGCACCGCGGGATGCAGTTCCGAGATGGCGCCGAGTGCGCAGACGTCGTCGCGCCGGCTCTCCACCTCGAGTGCAAGCGTGGCGCACGCACCAATCCACGAGCGGCTCTTGCCCAGGCGACCGAGGACTCGCTTGGCAAGGGGCTCTGGCCCGTCGCGGTGTGCAAGGACGACAAGCAGCAGGCCTTCATCGCGATGCACCTCGAAGACTTCCTCGACCTGCTGCGCGAGTGGTGGGCAGCGAGGAGTCGCTGATGTTCGGTGAGCGCGGTCGCGGCGGCAGGCCCCGCAAGGGCGAGGGGCCGCGCGTGCCCTACGAGGACCTCGATCGGATCCTCGTGTTCGGCGAGGTGGTGCCCTGCGAGGACGGCAACGGCACGACCGTATACTACCCGAGCTACCGCGAGCTCGCCGAGCGCTACGGAGTCTCGAATAGCGTGATTGCCGAGTACGCGAAGTCCCACAACGTGCAGCGGCGTCGCAAGGAAGCGCAGGCGCGCATCCAGGTGAAGGCCGAGCAGAAGCTCGTCGAGATGCGGGCCAAGGCGATCGCCGTCTCGAAGGACGACGAGCTTCGGATCATCGACACCTACCTGATCGGCTTCGAGACTGCGCTCGCCGAGAATCGTGTGCGTTTCGACAACGCCGCCGACTTCAACACGATGGTGCGGCTCAAGGAGTTCGTGCTCGGGAACGCCGATTCGCGGCAGGAGATCCACGCCGCACTCTCCCTCGAAACGCTGCAGGCGCGGCACCGGCAGATGATGCACACGCTCGATGCGTCGTCGGAGGAGCGCGGTGAGGTGGAGAACGCGCTACCCGAGAAAGGGGACACCGAAAAAACGCTTCCGGAGCCCCCCGCGCCCGCGATCGAGGACGCCGTCGGGGAACCGCCCGCTCGGTTTGCCGGTCGGTTCCGCGATTCCGACCAGGCCGCGACCGTGCTCGGTTCCGGGCGCCAGGCGGGCCCACGAGGCGACGAGTCGTCGAGGGCGACCATCGTCCCGCCGGAGCCCAGGGGAGCGCGCGCGGAGCCGAATTCGGCGCAGCGTTGCGCGAATCGCGGGGAGAGCGGCGGGGGGGCCGGTCCCGGTGCGCCCGGCGATGAGGGCTCGCGAGGTGTGGCTCCGCGTGACTGCCTCGAGACTGTGCGAGTCTCCCCGGGCTCGCCGTCATCGGGCCGTCATTCGAATTCCGCGGGAATCGCGCAGACTCGCGCCACTGCTGAGCAGACTGCGTGGGCCGAGGAAGAACACGGGCCGCCCACGGCGCCCGACTTCGGGCCCGAGGACGCGCTGGCCGACACGCTTCCGCCGCCGCCGCGCGATGCGGAGGGCGAATGCGAATAGCCGCTCTTGCCCCAAAGCGGCCATTCGAGGTCGCGGGGCGCCCCCGCTTCGCGCGAATCAGCGATCATTCGCGGTGCATTTGCGCCGCATCGAACCGCCGCTTTCCGCGGCCGGCGCCGCCTCGATGGGGCAGGATGCCGGCCCTTGCCTACAAGGTACAGCGGGGTGGGGGGTGGTCAGATTTTTGGCGCCAACGGAGCCCTCCCCTGGGTGTCTGGTGCCGATCTCGACAGGGGCTGGTTCTGGAAACCGACCGCTGCTCGAGGCCGGTCGGTTCGACCCGGTCGGTTGCATTGTGCAAGTGGGGTCGCGAGCCCTCAGCAGGGGAGGTCCTGGACCGAGCGGACCAGCTCCTCATCGGTCGGGTGGGTGTAGATCCCGGTCGTCGTGATCGAGCAGTGCCTCGCGAAGCGCTGCGTGAGCCGGATGTCGCGTGTGCGTCGGTAGAGATTGCTGCACGCGCTATGCCTCAGCGAATGAAAGCTGAAGTGTCGCTCGAAGCCGGCGCGCTTCTGCCAGACCGCGAACGCATGGCGCAGCTGGCGCGTCGACAGTCGGCGATGCTTGCGGCTGATGAACAGCGGATCGGCGGGCGCGATACCCTGCCCATCCGCGCGTTTCTGCTTCAGCAGCTTTTCGAGCTTCGCGCGGAGCGTGTCCGACAGTACGATCTCTTGCGGCGCGGGGTCTTCGGTTGCGCGCTTGAAGACCCGCAGTCCGACGTGGCGCCGGGCGTTACCGTCGCTGTCGAACACGTCACCGATGTCGAGAGCGAGGATCTCGTGCTCGCGCAGGCCGGTGCCCAGGGCGAGACCGAAGATCACGTGGTCGCGCCAGCCGGCGGCGTGCTGGCCGGTGGTGCGCAGGAGCAGCGCGACCTCGCGTTCGGTGAGGGTGCGTGGGGGGCGGGCGATGGATTCAGCGTAGTTGCTCATGCGTCGATACAGGCTTCTTCCGGCGGCTTCAGCAAGGGAAAGCGGCAATGACGCTCGGGGTGGTGAAGCGCTCCGAGCAGGAGTTCGCCGACTGGCTGGCCGAGGAATGGGGATTCCTCTGCGGGCTGGCGACCTTCGACGACGAGCCCGTCGACCTCGAGCCCTATCAGGTCGCCTTCCTTCGCAATCGATCGCGCTTCCGCTGGATCACCAAGAGCCGCCAGGTCGGCTTCTCGTTTGTGTTCGCCCTCGAGGCCCTGGCCCGATGCCACCTGCGGGAAAAGCACACTGCGGTCTTCGTGAGTTACAACCTCGAAGACGCCAAGGAGAAGATCCTCACGGCGCGGCAGGTTCACGAAGAGCTTCCCCTCGCGTACCAGAAGCGCCTCGTCGTCGATTCGAAGACCGAGCTGTCGTTCGAGTCGAACGGCATGCACAAGCGCCTATCGCGCATTCTTTCGAATCCGTCGAAAGCGCCGCGGGGGAAGCGCGGAGATGTGTATCTCGATGAGCTGGCGCACTATGTCACCGACCGCGAGGTCTACCGCGGCTCGACCGCGCTCATCCTCCGGGGCAACGGCCAGCTCACTGGCTGCTCCACGCCGCTCGGGCGCCGCGGCATCTTCTGGGAGATCGCGACCGAGGAGATCCGGAAGTACCCGCACCACCGCCGCCAGGAGGTTCCGTGGTGGCTGAGCCGGTTCTTCTGCGTCGACCCGAAGCGCGCGGCCGCCGAGGCGCCCGAGATGACCACCGAGGAACGCGTGGCGACGTTCGGCAAGCCCGCCATCGTCGAGCAGGTCGATTCGCTCGCGCTCGAGGACTTCCAGCAGGAGCTCGAGTGCAGCTTCGTCGACGAGAGCTACAGCTACTACCCGTACGACCTGATCCTACCGAACACGACCGACGAGCTGGTACTCGCCGACGACTTCACCGACATCCCCGAGCCCGAGGGGCGAATCGTCGCCGGCTTCGACGTCGGCCGCACGCGCGATCGATCGGAACTCGCCGTGTTCGAGGAAACGAGCGGGCGCTTCACCTGCCGCCTGCTCCGTACATACACAGAGGCACCTTTCGCCGAGCAGGAAGCCGACCTCCGCCGTCTGCTCGAGGTGCTCCCGGTCGCGCGGCTGTCGATCGACCGCAGCGGCATCGGCATGAACCTCGCCGAGAACCTCGCCCGCGACTTCCCCCAGGTCGTCCCCGAGAACTTCACGAACGAGGCGAAGGAGCGCTGGGCCACGGACTTCAAGATCACGCTGCAGCGCCGCGAGGTGTCGCTGCCGCGAAACCGGGACCTTGTCGCACAGGTGCACTCGATCAAGAAACGCATGCTGCCCTCGGGGAAGGTCGCGTTCGACGCGGAGCGCACCTCGCGCGGCGGGCACGCGGACCGGTTCTGGGCGATCGCGCTCGCATGTCAGCGGGAGCGGGCAGGTGCGCGCGGTGGGGTAGGGATGGAGATCGGGGTGCGGGTGATCGGGTGACGCGTCGCCGGTCATGCTACCGTCGTCGCCCATGAGCGACCTACTCGGGCACCTCGCCGTTCGCCTTGCTCCCCATCCAGAAAACATCGCAACGGAGGCCCTCACGTTCGTCTTGCAGAAGAGCGGCCCAGCGCGCGATGCGGTTCTTCGGCTGGCGGCCTCACTTGGAAGCGCGGTTGTGGGCCCACTCGATTTCAGCAGCCAGGCGGTCGCTGATGAGACTGGGACTCCCGACGTCGTCGGGCGCGCAGCAGATGGTTCCGAACGCCTCCTGCTTGAGGCGAAGTTCTGGGCCGGACTCACTGCGCACCAGCCAGTTTCGTACTTGAAGCGCCTTGCCCATCAAGGATGCCTTCTCTTCGTTGTTCCGACCGTCCGGGCGGAGTTCGTTTGGAGAGAGATCGATCGGCGTGTCCAAGCAGACGGGATGACCTCCAACGTCCCGATTGTGACGGGGGCCAGCCGTGGAACGAGCGTTACCGTAGCGCCGGGTAGGGTCGTGAACCTGTCTCTAACGACATGGGAGGCGTTGATTGCCTCGCTCATTGATGCGCTCCGCCAAGCTGGAGACACTGGCACGCTGAGCGACGTCGAGCAGTTGCATGGCCTCTGTCGACGCATGGACGACGAGGGATTCCTTCCTCTCGGGGCAGACGAACTCAGTTCTGGGATCTGGCGTCGCGTTGCTCAGATGAGCGCAGTCATTCCAGACGTGATCGAGGCGCTGCGAGACAGGGGAATCGCGGTTGCCGAGGGCCGCCTCTCCCATGGGCAAGCGTGGACTGGACAGAAGACTCTCAAGATGAAGGGCATGAATGTCGGATTGTACTTCGATGCCGCGTCGTGTGGTGCGTGGTTCCCGACGCCTTTCTGGCTGAGTTTGCCTGCGGCAGCCCAGGCCAACCTTGCGGGGCTTTCGGTGACGTCGCCCCGCAGAGTATTCGAGCTCCGTGGCGCCCCATACGTCGCGTTGCCGATTCGCACTGGGGTTGAGCGCCCCGACGTCGTGTCCGACGTCGTTGATGCCTGTGCGGCGATAGCCGCGCTGCTCCCGGCTCCAATTGTGGGTGCGGCGGGCCCCGCTGTCATGGCGCCCGCCGCGCCGCAGCCGACAGATGACGAGACAGACACCGCATAGAAGTTGAATCTGCTTCTACCGCGTGTGGCGCGCTCCGCGCCTGTCAACGACGACCAGCCGGTGTCCCAGAATGCGACTGCGTCGCCTCTGCTTCGAGTCGACGATGGCGAGCCACCTCGAAGAAAGTCACACGGCGTCGAGCACAGTCGCGATACTGAAAGCCCTCATCCTCGGCGCCGGCACCCCCGACCAGGCCTCGCGCCCGGGCGGTGAGGTTGGCGCCGTGTTCGCCTCGCTGGGCGCGCTCGAGCCGCCCTACGACCCCGAGGCGCTCTGCCTCCTCTTCGAGCACTCGAATTCCCTGCGCCAGAACGTTGACGCCTACGCGACGAACATCGACGGCTTCGGCCACCGGCTCGACCCCGCGATCGACTTCGACGCCGACGATGCGGATCGACGCGTCGGCGAGTGCATCTTCCTCGAGCGCTTGTCCGCGCGCGATCGCGGCGAGGTTCCCCCGGAGGCCGAGCTCGAGCCGACCCCGGACGAGATCAAGGAGCGACGCCGGGAGCTGGTTCAGCTCGCCCGCACGGAACGGGCGCGGCTCGCGAGCTTCTTCGAGTTCTGCTCGTTTGACCACTCGTTCGTCGAGCTGCGCCGACGGACGCGCCAGGACCTCGAGGTCACAGGCAACGCGTACTGGGAGGTGCTGCGCAACGCCGCGGGTGAGGTGGCCCGGCTGGTGTACGTGCCGTCCTACACGATGCGCTTGCTTCCGCTCGACGCTGCCCCAGTGCCCGTCGAGGAGAGCGTGAGGATCTCACCGGTCACGCTCGAACGCGTGACGACGCGGCAGCGGATGCGCCGCTTCCTGCAGGTGCAGTACACGCAGCGCACGTTCTTCAAGGCCTTCGGTGACCCACGGTTCGTGTCGCGCACGACCGGCGAGGTGTTCTCCACCCTCGAGGCGCTGCGGGCCAGCGCTCCCGACGACGCCCCAGCCACCGAGATCCTCCACTTCGCCATCCCGTCGCCCAGGTCACCGTACGGCATCCCTCGCTGGGTCGGCGGCATGCTCGCCGTGATGGGCTCGCGGCAGATGGAGGAGGTCAACTACATGTACTTCGAGAACAAGAGCGTTCCGCCCCTCGCGCTCCTGGTCTCCGGCGGCAAGCTCTCCGAGGCCTCCGTCCCGCGCATCGAGCGGTTCATCGAAGAGAACCTCAAGGGGAAGAACAACTTCCACAAGGTGCTCATCCTCGAGGCCGAAGGCGCCACGAGCGCGAACGACGCCGCTCGCGCCCGCATCGAGCTCCGTCCGCTCACTGAGGCCCAGCAGCACGACGCCCTGTTCCAGCAGTACGACGAGCGCAACATCGACAAGGTGGGCAGCGCGTTCCGGCTCCCGCGCCTGTTGCGTGGGGACAGCCGCGACTTCAACCGAGCGGTTGCCGATGCCCAGCTCCGTTTCGCCGAGGATCAGGTCTTCCAGCCGGAGCGCGACGAGTTTGATTTCGCCATCAATCGCAAGCTGCTGGCCGACATGGGTATCCACTTCTGGCGCTTCCGCTCGCAGACGCCCGTCACCCGCGATCCCGAGCGTATGACCGACATGGTCGAGAAGCTCGTGCGCGTCGGCGTGCTCACGCCCGAGGAAGGTCGCGTGCTTGCCAGCGACATCTTCAACCGCGAGTTCGCGAAGCTCAATGCGGACTGGGTCAAGCGTCCCATCACCCTCACGCTTGCGGGTGTGCAGACGGGTATCAGCGACCTGCGTCAGCCGCCTGAAACGCTGGTGGACCAGGCCAAACGCCTCCTCGCCTTGCGCGAGGAACTCGCCGCCGAGGAGGAGCGCCGGGCTGCCGAGCGGATGCACATGGCACGAGACGCAATGCGACGTCCCGAGCCTGAGCGCGTCGAGGTGCCGTCCGGGGAGTGGCGCACTTGGTTCCAGGAGGGCGGCGATGGATAGTGACGCGCTCCACCGAGCCTGGGTTGCGCAGGCGCAAGCCGACGCCGACCGGGGAGTCATCGAGTGCCGCATCTGCAAGCGCCACAGCCAACTCGACGAGACGATCACGCTCTGGCGCAACGGCTTCCTCGTGTTCGCCGTGTGCGACCGATGCTGCGGGAGCCACGACGTTGTGATTCGCCCGACCGGCGCGGGCATCGAGGTACGAGGCGTGAGCCGTGGCCCCCTGGTGATTCGGGGAGCGCCATGAAGGCCCTCGTGACCAGCAAGCGACCGTGCAACCTCGGTCGCGGCGAAATGCGGCGTGTTCCGCAGGACCGGAGCTACCGGGGAATCGTCGGCTACCACGTTTGCTGCCCGCGCTGCGGATTCGTCACGGCGGTGCTGAACGGCGCCGGCGGCCTTGCGATCACGGAGTCGCCGGACGAGGCAGTCTCGTTCTCGCAGCCGGCGCGCTGCGTGTTCTGCAACGTCCTGATCCACCTCGCCGCCGGCGAGCTCACCCTCGAGGAGGACGACCGTGTGCGGGACGTCACCTACCGATGACCTCGCCCTGATTCGAGGTGCGCGGCGCGCAGCCGACGAACTGCTCGTCGGTCTCGGCGTTCCCGTTCGGAAGGCCTTCGAGGTGGCGACGCCCCGAGGCTTCGACGCGGCTGTCTCGCGACTCGCCGCCCTGTTACGCAGGCTGGCTCGCGTCTCCGAGGTCGAGGCTGTGCGCCAGGCAGTCGCGGTCCTCGACATCGACTGGCGAGCAATGACTCCCGCACAGCGGAGCCAGCTTGTTCGCCAGGCGCGCGCGGCGGCCGGACGTGCAGTGTCCACCGTCCACGAGCAGGTTCGGGCCCCGCTTGGGCGTGCCGCGTCCGACGTGGTGGCTGCGACACGCTCCGACGGGCGGCGGCGCGGCCTTTCCATTGCGGCCGACTTCAACGCCGTGGACCGCCGAGCCGTGGCCTACGTAGTTCGAGCCAACAGCCTGTTCGTCCGCGACGAGTACGGTCGTCGGCTCGAGTCGCTCGGCTTCGAAGCCAAGCGGATCGTGGCGCGAGGTCTCGAGGACGGGCTCGGCCGCGACGAGCTCGCGGGCGACCTGGCCCGCGCCGCGAACGCGGCCATGGTGCAGCGGTCGGCGTCCTACTGGGATGTGATCGCCGCCTCGTTCGTGGGCGAATCGCGGAGCCTCTCGCAGATCTCCGCCTACGCCGAGGCCGGCATCGAACGCTACATGCTGTCCGCTGTCCTCGACGAACACACCACGGACACGTGCCGGTTCCTCGACGGAAAGGTCATTCAGACAGAGGACGCGATCAGGATGCTCGACCGCATGGAGTCCTCCGAAGACCCCGCGGCCATCAAGCAGATCCGCCCTTGGGTTCGCGAGCGGGTGGGAGAGGACGGCAGGCGGGCGCTCCTGGTCGACCGAGATGGCGGGCGCGGCGTGCTGGCGGTCGTCGAGCGGTCGGGCGTTGGAGTTCGAGACGACCGCGGCGCCTACTCGCGGGCCGTCTCTGGGCGAGACCTCGCCCCTGCTGGGATAGGGTTTCCCCCCTTCCACGGCTTGTGCAGGAGCACAACGGTCCCCGACGTCTGATTCGCAATCCGCAACTACCCCGTTGCGGAGTTGCCCGTGCGATGCTTTCCTCCGTCCGAACGGAGGCCAACGTGGCACGCAAAACTGAAGAAAACCCGACCGAGGCAATCGTAGTCGCCGAGCAAGAGCCAGCGTTGCCGGCGAGCGCTGTCAAGCAAGACGAGAAGCTCGTCGACAAGGCCGCAAAGCAGATCCGCGACATCCTCGCCAGGACCGTCTCGCAGGGACTGGAAGAAGTTGGCAACTACCTCCTCGAGATGTTCTACGAGGGAAACCCCGAGCTCTACCAGTCGTTGAAGCCGAGCAAGCACGCATCGCTCACGTTGCTCGAGGAGCGCTGCGAGACGCTCGAGCTTCCGGTGAGCCGAACCTTCCTCGCGAACGCGATCGGCGTAGCGGTGATGACGAAGCACCTTCCCAAGTCGTCGTCGTTCCTCAAGCTGCCGCCGAGCCACAAGACCGAGCTGCTGGGGATCAGCACGCCGGAGAAGGCCGAGAACCTGGCTGCGAAGGTGCTCGAGGGGAAGCTCACGGTCCAGAAGCTGCGCGAGCTCGTGCGCAAGGAGCGTGCGAAGAGCAAGAAGAACCCGCAGGGGCGCAAGCCCACGCCGACGGTCGTTCGCGTCCTGACTTCATGCGCGAAGCTGCTGCGGGATCAGACGACCGGCCGCCTCGTGTTCCGCAAGGCCGACTTCACGGAGCTTACCCCCGAGCAGCTCGAAGAGGTGAAGGAGCTGCGCGAGACGATCCTCAAGCGGATGGAAGAAGTGCACAAGCACCTCGGCGGATAGCGCCAAGGACCTGTCCCCGCTCCTCGGCATCGCCCCTCTGCCCCCTGCGTGACCCACCGCAGGATCCGAACCCGAATCCCGTCCTCGAAGCCCGGCCTCGCACCCGTGGAGGCGCGCCGTGGGTAACCCCGTCCTGCGCGCCATCGAGCGCGCCTACGAGTTGCTCGACCGCCGCGGGACCGCGCCGGTGTGCAAGACCATCTGGGGCTCGCCGGCCGGCAAGAAGCGTATCGCCGACCGGCTGGTCGCGATGCTCCCCGCGCACAAGACGTACGTAGAGCCGTTCGCTGGCAGCGCTGCAGTGCTCTTCGCCAAGGAGCGCTGCGAGGTCGAAGCGATCAACGATGCCGACACCGAGATCGCGCGCGCGTACAAGCTCATCCAGAAGCTGAAGCCGAAGGACATCGCACGCCTTCGCGAGAAACAGTGGGTGGGTGACGAGGCGACGTTCAAGAGCCTCATCGACCAAAACCCTCGCGATGACGTCGGCTGGCTGCATCGCTTCCTGTACCTGACACACTTCTCGTACGGGAAGATGCGCGGCAAGAGCTTCTCGCCATCGGTGAGCGGCGTCGAGGCGAAGACCGTCGACCGGATCGAGCAGTTCGCTCCTCGGCTACGTGGCGTGAAGATCTACGGCGGTGACTACCGACCCATCGTCGAGAAGTTCGACGGCAAGGACACGGTCCATTTCCTCGACCCGCCCTACGCCGGCTACAACGTCGATGTCGGCGAGGACGCCTTCGACGAAGCCGCGTTCTGCGACCTGCTGCGCAAGCTCGACGGCAAGTTCCTCGTCACCTACGGGATTCGCGGCGAGCTGCCGCGGCTGGTGAAGGAAGCTGGATTCGAGATTCGCAGGATTCGCACGCGCCGGAGCATCGGCTCCATGCGCGGAGTCGGCGGCCCTTCGATTCTCACCCAACTGCTCATCTCGAACTACGCCATTGCTCGCAAGAGCCTGGATGGACTGCAGGACGACGGCTGGGAGGTCGAGGAGCCCGAGCGGACCACGACGGTGTCGGTGCCCAGCTATTCCGACATCGGAATAGCTGACGAATCTGCATTGGAATCGGGCCAATCCGGTGATGAAGCCTCCACCAGCGAGCTGGAGAAGGCCCAGCCATTCGGCACCTTCGGCGGGTCCTTTCACTACGCCAAGCGCCTCCTCCCGCTCATCCCCGAGCACAAGGTGTATGTGGAGCCCTTCGCCGGCGCCGCCGCGTTGCTGCATGCCAAGGAGCCCTCGGAGAAGGAAGTGCTTGCGGACCTCGATCCCGACGTGGTGTTCCTGCACCGCGCCATCAAGGCGATCACCCCCGAGCAGGTCGAAGAGCTTTCGAGCAGATTCCCGTGGGAGGTCACTGAGGAGACCTTCGCCAAGGCCCGCGACCTCGAGCCCAAGGACGACCTCGCGCGGTTCTACAAGCTGGTGTTCGTGCGCACGCATGCGCGGGACTGCCGGCCCGATGGGACCCATCCAGCGCGCCAGCACCTGGGCTCCACCACGAATCCCGAGAAGTACCTGAAAGCCGCCGAGCGTCTGCGCGACGTGACCATCCTTCGCCAGGACTACCGCAAGACGATCGACAAGCTCGACGGCCCCGACACATTCTTCTTCATCGACCCGCCGTACCCGGGCGAGTGGTTCGACAAGGACGCGGTCATCGACCTCGACGAGTTCACCGGCGTGCTGAAGGGGATTCGCGGGAAGTTCATTGCCGTACTCAATAACAGCCCAGAGAACGTCGCCGCATTCAAGAAGGTCGGGCACATCTTCAAGCTCAAGGTCCGCGAGGCCTCCGGCCGCGGGGGTGCGAAGCAGGCCATGCGCTTGTTCTGCGCCAACTACCCCGTCCGCAAGAGCGTGGAGTTCGAGCTCGTGGCGAAGCGCGAAGGCGAGCCCTTCACCCGCACATGCGCCCTGTTGAAGGGAACGGACCCGGCCGACGAGCGCTTCGTGCTCGGGATCGTGCTCGAGCCCGAGGTGGTCGACGCGCAGGGCGATATCTACTCCGCCGACGAGATCCGCCAGGCCGCGCACCGGTTCACGGAGGAGTTCGGCGGTCTCGGGCTGATGCACCGAATGCGCGTCAACGACCAGGTGAAGATTCTCGAGAGTTACCTCGCACCGGTCGACTTCGACATCGCGGGCGTGACGGTGCGGAAAGGGACCTGGCTCCTCGGCGTGCACGTCATCTCCGACGAGCTCTGGGGCCAGGTGAAGGAAGGCGCGCTGACGGGGTTCAGCATTGGGGGGACGGCGAGAAAAGTCCCCGAACCAGCTGTCCCCGACTCGGGAGCCACTGACTCTGCAGCTCAGGAGGTTCCCGCTTGAGCGCACCCGAAGACCCCAATGCTGGCGTTCACCGGCTCATCGACATGGTCGTCGAGGAGGTGTCCCTGGTCGACCGCGCGGCGAACAAGCACCGATTTCTCGTCGTGAAGAGGGATGAATCCATGGCTGACAAGACCAAGAAGGGCAACGCAAAGCCCCCCGCGGCTCCCGGTGCGCCGGACAGTGAGGGCGCACAGCAGGTGAGCAAGGCGATCGGCGACGCGATCGGCATCGCGACCACCGCGCTCGAGGCGCTGACCAACGCGATCGAGCAACTCGGTCAGATCGTTGGCGACGCAGACACGACCCCGATTGTCGCCGAGCTCGCGGAAGAGCTCTCTTCGGTTGCAGGCCAGCTCGCGGCGGCTGCAGGCGTCGAACCTTCGGCCGCGGAGGCGTCCAGTGACGTGAGCACAGCGGTCGAAGGCGTCCGCTCGATGCTCTCGCAGGTAGCGGAGCTGCTCGCCTCCTCTGCGACGAAGAGCGACGCCGCGCCCGCACCGGATCCGCAACCCGCGACTCCCACCGACCAGGACTCCACTCCCGCGCAGCCGGCGAATGAACCCGACGAGGTGAGCAAGCACCTCGCGTCGGTGGCGACCTCGCTTCGAACACTCACCGACGCGATGAAGGACACGTCGCAACGTATTGGGCGCCTGGAGAAGGGAGTCGGACTCCCCAATAGCCGGCAGGCTCCAGAGCGCCCCACCGGGCGACCCGGCACCGAGGAAGTGAGCTGGCCCCTCGATCTCAACCGCCCGATGGACCGGGAGAGCGTCGACAAGACGACCTCCTTCCACGACCGCTGAGGAAGGAAGACCCATGAGCTACACGTCGAATCGGACGCTGCTCGAGAAGGCGGACCTCGCAATCGCCGACCTCACCGCTGGGGGCGGCATCCTGCTGCCCGCGCAGGCGCAGAAGTTCATGCGGCTGCTCGTCAAGCAGTCGGTGCTGATGCAGGCGGCGACCGTCGTCCCGATGCCCGCGCCCAAGTACCAGGTGTCGAAGATCAGGTTCGGCAGCCGAATCCTGCGTCCGGGGCACGAGGGAGTCGCGCTGACCCCCGCCGAGCGCAGCCGGCCGGACCTGTCGTTCCTCGAGCTCGATGCCCAGCTGGTCAAGGCCGAGGTGCACCTGTCGGACGAGGTGCTCGAGGACAACATCGAGCGCGGTGAGCTCCGCCAGACCATCCTTGAGATGATCGCGGAGGCCGCGGGCCGGGACATGGAGGAGATCGTCATCAACGGCGACAAGACCTCTGCCGACCCGTTCCTCGCGGTTCTCGACGGCGTGCTCAAGCAGTCGACCTCCCACGTGGTCGATGTCGCGGGTGGCCCGCTGACCAAGAACATCCTGCGCGACCTGCTCAAGTCGCTGCCGACCGAGTATCTGCGCGACAAGAAGTCGATGTCGTACCTGACCAGCGTGGATGCGGACCTGGAGTACCGCAATTCGCTGGCGGAGCGAGCGACCGTGGGCGGCGACAAGTTCCTCGAGGACGACACTCCGGTCCTGTACTCGGGCGTGCCCGTCACGCCGATTCCGCTCTTCCCGGACAACCTTGGGCCGGGAAACAACCAGACCGTTGCGCTGCTGTGCAACCCCAAGAACGTCCACGTCGGCATCTGGCGCCAGATCCGCCTCGAGTCGTTCCGTGACGTGTCCGCCGGCGTGCTGCGCATCGTCGCCACGCTCCGCTTCGACGTGAAGTTCGCCGACGAGAACGGCACCGCCAAGGCGATCAACATCCAGCTGTGAGGCAGTCGCATGGATACGATGCTTGTTCGACTGAAGCCCTACGACCCGCGAAGGGGTCACGTGCTGCGACGCTTCACGTACTCGGGCGTGAAGATCCACGAAGAGCGCGGCTGGCACCGCGTGACCAAGGCGGTAGCCGACTACCTGCGGGGCGTGCACCAGGTCGCCAATGACGAGTACTCGCCCCTGGCCTTCGACGTGTGCACCGACGAGGAAGCCAAGGCGCTCGACGTGCGTGATGAGGTCGAGACCAAGGTGCGCCGCAGCGCGACCGACGACGTGCGACTGTCCCCGGCGCGCAATGACGGCGTGCTGACCACTGCCCACCTCGGCGAGCCCGCGAAGACGAATGGCGCGGATCCCAAGGGGAGGAAGGACCGAGGCTGACGTGTACGCGTCCCTCGCCGACATGCGCAGCGAAGGCGTGACGCCCGCCATGGCGAGCGACGAGCGGCTCACCGCTCTGCTTACCGAGGCATCTGCCTTTGTCGACCACATGACGGGGTGGTTCTTCGAGCCCCGCACGATGGTCCTGCGCATGGACGGCCGAGGGAAGCCGTCCGTGGAGCCCCCGTTCCCTCCCATCCGCGTGGACGAGTTGCTCATCGGCGGCGTGGCAGCATCCCTTGCCGACGACGACATCGCCATTCGCGGGGCCCCGGTTCTGCCCGGATTCGATGCGCCCCGGTTCACGCTGCTGCGCGGGTGCACCTTCCCCAAGGGGAGCGACAACGTCGTGGCCTCGGGAGTGTGGGGCTACACCGAGCCGGACGGGACCGCGCTCGGAAGAACGCCGGTCGCGATTCGCCGCGCCGCGATGCTGCTGGTCATGCGCTGGCTTCCGCTACTGGGCGATGCCGAGGCGGCCGCAGCAAAGTCGCAGTGGCGGATTCTCGAGGAGAGGACTCGCGACCAGAGCTATCGGCTCTCGCCCCTCTCCGGAGTCGGTGTGACGTTCACCAGCGACCCCGAGATCGATCTGCTTCTGGCGCGCTATCGAAAGCCCATCGGCCTCGGGGCGGTCTGATGCGCGGCCGACTGATTTTCAAGTTTCTGGCGGAGGTCCATCGATTGGACACCAGGACGCTCGCCGTCGAAGACCCCGACGGCGCCGGTCCGCTCACGGGAGGCTACGACCCGGACTTCAAGGAACCGGTGCTCGTCGACACGAACGACGACGGCATTGGCGAGCGCATCCGCAAGGAGCATGCGCCCGTGCGCATTCCCTGCCAGGTCGAGCCCGACGCATTCGAGGCGCTGCAGGAGTACGCCTCCGGGAACTCGCCGCGGTCCCGGGTTCGGTTGGTGTTCCACTTCGCTGACCTCGAGCGGCTCGGGCTCGTCGACGCCGCCTCCGGCGACGCGCTGATTCGCGTGGGAGACCGGCTTGGGGCGATTAACGACCTTGCGGGCTCCCTGGTGCAGGCCGTGCGCACGCCACCAGGGCTCTACGTCACCGAGGCCAAGCCGATGGGCTTCGGCCTCTTCATGCCGCGTCCGCGGCGCAACCTGCTGCTCGCGACCTTCGACGATCGCGAGACAGCGGCTCCAAGAGGGGTATCCGGATGAGCAAGCTGCTGCTGTTGATTCCTGTGTTCGCGCTTTGCGCCTGTGGCCCGGAGAAGAAGTGCCTGGTCAACGAGACCCGCTGTTCCGGCGAGGAGGTCCAGGTCTGCGAGAGCGACGAGCGCTGGGCCACGTTCATGGACTGCAACGAGGTCTCCGCCTTCAGCGGTGGGCAGTGGACTTGCCTGCCCCTCGAGGACGGCTCCGGGCATACGTGCCTGCCGGTTCCGACCGACGCGTCGGTGGATGGAGGTGAGAAGTGAAGGACCCGACTCCCGAACAAGTAGAGAAGTACTGGCGATACATGCTGGCGGTCTTCAAGGCCTCCGTGGTCGACAAGCGCAACTCGTTCGAGATGAAGGCGCTTGCGATGCTGCTCGGCAAGGCAGGCATTCTCGACCCGGAGAAGTTCCTCGCGCACTACGCGACCACCATCGGGCGGCGAATCTATGTGCCATTCGACATCGGTGTCCCTACGGCGGAGTGGAGCCTGTGGGGCCAGATCATGGTCTGCGCCCACGAGTGCCAGCACATCCACCAGCTCGACTGGCTCGGACCGCTCCGGTTCGCGTGGAAGTACCTGGGCTCGTCGAGCGGGCGGGCGCACCTCGAGGCCGAGGCATATCGCTGCCAGCTCGAGCTGCAGTACTGGCGGACTGGGGAGCTCATCCCCGCCGAGAAGCTGGTCGCTCCACTGAAGGCCTACAACGTGAGTGAGGCCGACATCCAGGTGGCGGCAACGACCGTGCGGATGGCGTCGGAAGCGGTGAAGAGGGGGGCCATCACGAATCACGCGAGCCACGCCGCGATCGAGTACCTCGACGCCTACGCCCACGACCTCCGCCACCCCACGAACTGACCGATGGCCGTGCTGCGTACCGGAGACTGGGCGCTCGCCAGGCGAATCCTCGCCGGGGGAGGCGCCCGCCTCAAGGGCGCGGTCTCCATGGCGCTCAAGCAGGAGGCGCAGGGCCTCCGCAAGGAGATTGTCCAGGGGATCACGAACCAGGCTCCTGGCGGCCAGCCGTTCTCGCCACTTGCCCCCACGACCATCGCAGCGCGGCAGCTCAAGGGCTTCGGGGGGAGCAAAGCACTCATCCGGAAAGGCGACCTACGAAACTCCATCACAGTCGTTGGTGATGCGGACGAGGTGTTCGTCGGCGTGCTCCGAAAGGCCCGAGGCAAGGGAGGCTCGTCGCTCGCGAACGTGGCCGAGATCCACGAGTTCGGCGCTGGGCCCTTCGTCGTGCCCATGACCCCCAAGATGCGGCGATTCCTGTTCGCGCTGCTCAAGAAGGCGGGCGTCGAGCCCTCCAATTCCGGCGGCGGCAAGGGTGTCGTCGTGATCCAGATTCCTCCTCGCCCGTTCCTGCGGCCGGCCTTCGAAGCGTTCAAGAAGGGCGTGCAGAAGCGATTCCTCCAGCGCATCGCCCGAGCGATCGGGCTGCGGGTGTAGGCCGTGGCGATTCCCACGCTTCTCCCCCCCGAGCCGGCGTCCGGCCCCACCAGTGGCGGCGACCTGGTCACCCTGCGGGGGACAGGATTCGGCATCAAGGTGGCAGTCCGATTCGGCGCTGCCGACGCCGTGGTGGAATCCGTTCGTCAGGACGGCGCGCAATCGATCGCGGTCGTCAGAACTCCACCGCACGCCGAGGCGCTGGTCGATATCGCCCTGCAGAATCTCGATGCTGCTGGGCACCTCGTCCCCGGCGAGCTCGCACTCCTGTCCTCCGCCTACCGGTTCCTGCGGCCGCGCATCGTGCGGGAAGCCGACCTCACCCGGCTCATTCGCGCCTTGCTGCGCGAGTTGAAGCGCCAGGTCATCGAGAACGTATCCCTGTCGGTCGCGGTCGACTTCGACGACACGCCGCTGGACGGCCTGGATGTCATCGCGATCTCCAAGCTCCCCTCGCTCGTCCTCTCCGGTCCTCGCCTGCGCGAGAATCGAGCGCTCTCGACGAACGAGCTGCTCGAGGAAGCCGTCGTCGGCCCCTCGGGCCCTGAGCTCCGACGGCGCCGGCCGCCGCTCACGGTCGACCTGGAGTTCGGTATCACGGGAGCCTCGGACAGGGCCGTCGAGCTGCTCAACCTCATCGGTGCCACCTCGACTTTCCTGAACACCAACCGGTGGCTCGCGATGTTGCGTGACCCCGATGAGCCCGCGAAGGGCTCTGTACGCTGGGAGATGGATCCCCTCGGCGAGCTGCATGTGAACCTCGAAGGCAAGGACGACGTCCGCGCGTTCACATGGGGTCTCGTCGTCCGCGGCTTCGACATCGACGAGGGCCAGCTCCTCGACCTGGGGAAGGCCGTGTCCGACGCCGGCGCCGAGGTGAACGTCGGCGCACACGGAGCTACGCCGTGAGGGCTCGAATCCCGACTGCGAGGTAATCGATGAGTGGAGAGCTGCTGTCATCCAAAGTCGTAGTCGTGGAGGAAGAGCCTCGCGTGCGCGGCATTCCTTCCGCTCCAACGTCGGTTGCCTCGGCGGTCGGGATCGCCGAGCGCGGTCCCATCGATGTACCGGTGCTGTGCTCGTCGTTCGAGGAGTACCAAACCCGATTCGGGGGATTCACGCTGACTGCGGACATGACTCTCGGCGCCATGGGGTTCTTCGAGAACGGAGGGACGCAGCTCTGGTGCGTGCGCACGTGCCATCACGCGGAGATCGCGGAGGCCGGGACCGCGACTGCGATCCGCGCGTCGGGCTACCTCACGTCGCCGGGGGCACCGACCCCTGCGACGGTCGTGGGCACCGCGCCCGCCCCCTTCCGCCTCGAGAACGGCGACAAGCTCGTTGGCGCCGTGAATGGTGGCGCAGACCAGGAAGCGGTGTTCCAGGGGGCTCCCGCATACGTGGAGTCGGTGGCAGGCCCGTTCGCCCTGGCGGACGGCCAGGTCCTCGCGGTCCGTATCGACGGCGGCCCTCCGCAGGTTCTGGCATTCGCGACCGGGGACTTCGACAGCATCGCCAGCGCGACCGCCAACGAAGTGGCCGCCGCCGTCAACGCGAGGCTCGAGGGCGGGAAGGCGACTGTCTCCGGGAATGCCGTCCGGCTCGCGAGCGACCGGATGGGCACCACGAGCCGGGTCGAGGTGACCGGGGGCCCTGCGAACACGGTGCTTGGCTTCCCCGCCAACCCGTCCCTCGGCACCGGCAACGTAAGCGACGTGCATGCGGTGACCACGCTCGAGGTCCAGCAGATTGTCGAGGCTGCAATCGCAGGAGTCATCGTGTCGACGCTTCCCGGCGGCTTCCTCGAGCTGCGCACGGTCGCGACTGGGGTGACCGCCCAGCTCCAGATGCGCGCGGCGACGTCGCAGGGCTTCGGCGTCGACACGGCTCTGCACCAGGGAGCCGCGTCCGGCGCTGCGAACGCGCTGCGCGTCGAGGGGAAAGACCCGGGCGCGTACGCGAACAGCATCGAGGTCGAGGTTCGCGTGCCCAGCTCCGGGGAGGTCGGCGCCTTCGACCTGGCTGTGGTCGAGGACGGCGTCTACCGCGAGGTCTTCCCAAACGTCCGAATGATGCCCGGGGCGGAGCGCTACGTTGAGCGCGTCGTCAACGACGCCCGCTCCGGCTCGAACCTGATCCGGGTCATCGACCAGCTGCTCCAGGGCTCCCCATCACTTGCCATCCAGGCCGCGCAGCTTGCGGGAGGCGACGACGGGCTGGCCGGCCTCGACGACAACGACTTCATCGGCTCGCCCACGGGCAAGACTGCAATGCACGCCCTCGACCAGGTGCAGGACATTGCCCTGCTGCTCGTCCCCGGGCGAGCCACTTCGGCGGTCCACAACGCGATGCTCCGGTATTGCGAGGTCGATCGCGACGGCACGGTGTTCGCGGTCCTGGACCCGCCCGCGGGAATGTCGGCGATCGAGATCGTGGGCTACGTCGAGCTCACCGCCGCGCTCCTGAACCTGTCCGAGTTCGGCGCCCTGTACTGGCCCAGGGTCAAGGTGCTCAATCCGTCGAAGGCGGTGTTCGGCTCGCAGGACAAGCTCGTAGTGCCCCCCTCGGGCATCCTCGCGGGCGTCTACGCGCGCACCGACGCCGCCCACCCCGGAGGCATCTACGACCCGCCCGCAGGCATCGACGCCGGGCGGATGTTCGGCGTGCTCGGCTTCGAGACCGACGAGGTCCTCGAGGAGCGCAAGCGCGACCTGGTCTACCCGAAGCGGATCAACCCGCTGACCACGGGGCCGGGATTGCCGCGCTTCATCGACGGTTCCCGCACGCTCAAGGGCGACGGGAACTTCCCCTACGTGGCAGAGCGCCGCGGGGTCATTTTCATCGAGCGCAGCCTGAAGCAAGGACTCCAGTTCGCCCGCCACAAGAACAACACCGAAGGCCTGCGCGCCACGGTCCGACGCACCATCACCGCGTTCCTGCTCACGCAGATGAACAACGGCGCGTTCCGCAGCCGGGAGCCGAAGACGGCGTTCTTCGTCGACGTCTCGGACCAGCTCAACACGCCCAGCGTGGTGTTCGCCGGCAAGCTGATCGCGCGCGTGGGGCTCGCCACCAACAAGCCGGCGGAGTTCATCGTGCTGCGCATCTCGCAGGACACCCGCGCCCTCGAGGCGGAGCTCGCCGCTGCCGGCGGCTGATCGGAGGAGTCATGGCAGTCATCGGCAACCCGCGCAGCTTCCACAAAAAGTTCAAGTTCATCGTCGAAATCGACGACGTCGGGCACGCGGGCTTCCAGAAGTGCAGCGAGCTCTCGGTCGAGGTCGCGAACGTGCAGTACTTCGAGGGCGGCTCGCTGATCCCGAACAAGAGCCCGGGCCGCGTGACGTTCGCGGACGTGACGCTCGAGCGCGGCGCCACGGTCGACCGCGACCTGTTCGACTGGCTCCAGGACGTCGTGGTCACGTCGAGCGGGCTCGGCCTCACCGACCCGTACTACAAGCGCAACCTCGACATCGTGCAGCAGGACCGCGACGGCACCACGCTGCGTCGATGGTGCTTGTCACGCGCCTGGCCGACGAAGTTCGTGGCCGGGGAGTGGGATAACGAGGCGGACGAGAACGTGATCGAGTCGGTGACGCTGGCGTACGACTTCTTTGAGCTGATCCAATGACGTATCGACGCGCTGGGCTATGAAAGGAGCCTATCGGCGAGCGTGAAGTAGTCGTGCCATGGCATTGAAGTCTTGGCGCCCATTATCTCCGTGCATCTTCCATCGCGACAAATGACCGGCGGGCATCCGAATCGCGAAACCCAGCTTGCTACGGTCTTCCACTCGAGGAGGGGATCGGCGAAGTAGTCGTATCTGTCCACCAAGGTGTTGCTAGCGGTCGCGATGCACTTGGTGAATTCGCGCAACTCCCAATTCTCGGTCATCCGCATGGCGGTCCCAAGACCCCCGATCAACTCGTCCAACGTTTTCTGCAGCGGGGGGTGATTGAACTCCCCCTTGAACCAGTCATCGCGGCCGACTACCTTGGTGAAGGCATCGAGGTCGCAGTTGTCTTGGTCGCGAAGGTGCTGCCACATTTGCCGCATTGCGGTGCCGGGGTTGCGACACAGGAGTGCGATTTGGCAGAGGGTGATCGTCCACTTCGCCGGATCCTCTCCTTCAGCTAGGCGCGCGCGAAGATGGTCGTGCAGACAAACATAAGGAAGATCCGCGCTGGGACCGAGTCGGTGATCGTCCACGGCAGTGGTGTCCAGGTCGTTGTTGAACCGGAGGAAGTTCTTCTGCACCTGTCTCGCCATGTTTTCGAACACCACCCGGTCCGTCACGGGAATCAGCATCGAGCCGGCCGTCGGATGCTGCGAAACGACGTGGACGAAATCGTCTACCTTGAACTGGCCCACCTGGTGGGAGGTTGAGACGAACGGACTACTTGACGCAACAGCGCCATTGTATCGAGTCATGTGAGCAGCCAGTGCGAACCTCAGCTCACGATCGAATTCCTGATATTGGGCCGCTGGCTCCGTTCCTATGAAGTCGACCTTCTCGGCGCGCCCAAGCACGTCCGCAAGGTCGATCTGGCCGTAGTTCTTAGGCGGGGGCCAACCGTACGCCTTATGAAGACCGGCGAAGATCGAGACGCGAGCAATCTCGACGAGGATGTGGCGCCCAATCGTGCCAGTGAGGCACTGGACGTAGTGAATGTACTCGTGCACGAAGCGAGCTTTTGTAACCGGATCGCGTTCGAGATCTGCGATGTCGTTGTCGGGAAGTTCGATGACCCAGCGGAGCGGAAGGAAGTGCGCCATGTCTGCTTCTCCTGTGGAACAAGCTATCGTCAGAACTCGGCGCCGCGCAACGGTTCACGGTATCTGTATCGGCAGTCCAGCGTCTCCGCCGGGTTTGATCGGATCCATGGTCCCCGGCTGGGGGCCGCTCGCCTCTGCCCTCTCGGATCCCCACGCTCCGAAAGGCGCCTGCATGCCCCACATCATCACTTGCCCCACGGGCCTTACCGGCTCGATCCGCGGCCTCAAGGTCCGCGAAGAGCGCTTCCTCGCTGATCGCAAGCTCGCCAAGAACGGCAGCGTCGTCGACGAGCTGCTCCGCGCGTGCTGGGAGGAGACCCACGACGCCAGCCCCTACGACTTCGGCGGCAGGACGATCGACTGGGACAAGGTCCTGCAGGGCGACCGCTTCTTCGCTCTGATCGAAATCCGCGCGCTGACCTACGGCTCCGAGTACGCGTTCTCGGTCACGTGCAGCGAGGCCGGGTGCCGCGCGCGCATTGACTGGGAGCTCGACCTGCGTGAGCTGCCCGTGCGCCCGCTCTCGGAAACGAGCCGCGCCGCGTTCCTCGACGGGAACCGCTTCGAGACGAAGCTCCCCGACGCGGGGCGTCGTGCGTGGTTCCGGCTGCTGACCGGCGCCGACGAGCGGAAGCTCCCGGCCATCAAGCGCAACGCGGGTGAGCGCATGCTCTCGGCGATGCTCGGCTTTCGCTGCATCGAGGTCGAAGGCGTCGAGGACAAGGACAAGCGTCGTTTCCTCGAGGATGTCTCGATGCGCGACGCCGACTTCCTGCTCGACGAGTTTGACCGCGTGGACTGCGGCGTCGAGACCACGATCGAGGTGGAGTGCCCCGAGTGCTTCGCGCGGCAACACGTGCAGCTCCCTTTCGACCAGAGCTTCTTCCTTCCGGGCAAGGCCCGGACGGCACGGAGGCGGGACCCGAGTGGCTCCTCCCCGCAGTAGACCCCGATGCCTGGCGCGAGGCGCTGTTCCAGCTCTGCTGGCGACAGCACGGCGGGTCGGGGCTCGGCATGAGCATGGGCGAGGCACTCGCCATGACCACGGCCGATCGCGACTGGTTCATCGAGCGCATCGGCGACCAGCGCTCGCGTGAGGCGAAGGAGATCGAACGCGCCGGCAAGAAACGGTGACCAGCCATGATGAATAACATGGGCCTCGGCTTCATCTTCACCGCACGGGACCTCGCGTCCTCGAAGATGATGTCGCTCGAGCGCCACTTCATGAGCCTGGACCGGCGGGTCGGCCTCGGCACCGACAGCATCGCCTCTGCGTTCGGGCAGCTCAGCATGGGGCTCGGGGTGATGACCGCAGGCGCCGCCATGGTCGGCGGGGCGTTCGCCCTCGCGGACAAGGCCGGCCAGTTCGAGCAGGCGATCGCGGCCGTCGCCGCGGTCTCGGGCGCCTCCAGGGAGGAGCTGGCCCTCCTCAAGGACGCCGCCATCGACGCCGGCATCGCGACCCAGTTCTCCCCGACCGAGGCGACAGTCGGGCTCAAGGAGCTCGCGCAGGCCGGCTTCAACGCCCAGGACTCGATGAAGCTGCTCATCCCCGTGCTGGACCTTGCGGGCGGCTCCCTCGGGGAGCTGAGCCCAGCGCAGGCGGCGGGCTTGGCATCGCAGGCGCTGAAGGCGTTTGGGCTGTCGGCGGACTCCGCGACGATGGCGGTCGACCAGATGCTGCAGGCGGTCAACGTGTTCGCCCTGAACGCGTCTGAGCTCCCCATGGCCCTCGGCATCGCATCGCGCGGGGCGCAGGCGCTGCACCAGTCGATGTCGGAGACGCTCGTCTCACTCGGCCTGGTCAAGAACATCATCCCCGGGGTCGAGCGCGCTTCCACCGGCCTGGCGGTCGCGATGGAGCGCATGGCCGACCACAAGGTCCAGAACGCTCTCAAGGGCCTCGGCGTATCGGTCACGACCAAGGAAGGGGGCTTCCGGAGCTTCCTCGACATCATCGGGGACATGGTGCCGAAGCTCAACGAGATGACCGACGCGAAGCGGTCCTCGTTCCTCATTGACACCTTCGGCGCCCACGCGCTCGGCAGCTTGCAGGCGATTCTTACGCAGGTGACCAACGGCATCACCACGAACACCGGCGCGACGGTGAAAGGCGCCGACGCAATCGCCTACCTCCGCAAGCAGTTCGAGAACGCCGGAGGCACCGCGGCCGCGTTCCGCGACAAGATGCTCGACACCTTCGCCGGGCAGAAGCAGGTGCTGAGCGGCTCGCTCGAGACGCTGGCGATTGTCGTCGGCGAGCCCTTTGCCAAGGTGTTCAAGCCGATCATCGCGGTGGTCATCGACGCTCTCAACGGGTTCATCCGGTTCGTCCGCGCAATGCCCGGCCCGGTGACGAAGGGCTTCGCCGCGCTCTTCGTCGGCGCCGGCGCGATTCTCACGGTCGTCGGCGCGGCCATCGCCGCCAAGGCGGGTATCGCGCTGCTCGTGATTGGCCTCAAGGCTGCGGGAATCACCATCGGCGGGATTGTGGCCGTGATGCTGCCGGCGATCGCAGTGGTCGCTGCGATCGGCCTCGCCATTGCGGGGCTCTACGTGGCATTCCAGAAAAACGTGGGAGGCATCGCGGACTTCTCCCAGCGCATGTGGGCGCGCGTGTCGCTCTTCTTCGACGCCATCAAGCAGCTCGTCGAGCAGGGCGGGTTCTCGGGCGCGGTGCGTGAGGAGCTCAACAAGGCAGAGAACGCAGGGCTGAAGGACTTCCTGATCAACCTCTTCCTGTGGGGTAATCGAATCAGCAACTTCTTCGGGGGCATCGCCACGGGGTTCTCGGCTGGCGTGGAGGCAGCCCGTCCCACCCTGGACCGGTTCATGGCTGCGCTCGGGCGGCTCGGAATGGCGCTCGGGTTCCTGAGCGAGCGCGACGACGCGGGCGCCGCTGGCGCGAAGTTCAAGGCTTTCGGCACCACCGGGGAATCGGTGGGGAGGACCCTGGCGGTCGCATTCGACCTCCTGGTGCAGGGAATGACCGCGGTCATCCACATCGCCACGGGTGTCGCCAGCGCTTGGGACATGGTGCGCCCTGCGGCGGGGCTGTTGTCGAACGCGGTGACGCAGCTCGGGACGAAGCTCGGGGAGTCGATCAACGCCCTATCCGGGAACGCGACGGCGACTCGTGAGAACGGCGATGCTTGGACGTCGCTCGGCACGGTCATCGGATTTGCCGTGTCGGTGGTCGTGGGGGCCATCGGCATCGTGGTGGCGGTCATCTCGGCGGCGGTGTCGATCGTCAGCGGTGTCGTCGGCGCCATCATGGCGATCTTCTCGGGGCTGGCCGACGTGGTCACCGGCGTGGTGTTCATCATCGGAGGCATCTTCAGCGGCTCGTGGAGCGAGATCTGGACCGGCATGAAGCTCATCGCGTTCGGCGTGATCGATGCGGTCATCGGCGCCGTGCTCGAGCTCGCGGGCGCCATCGGCGGCGTGATCGATTCGATTGCCGGCCTGTTCGGCGCGTCCACGGGCATCCAGTCCGCCGTGCGGGACTTCAAGGGATTCACGCACCGCGAGATGGCGAAGGACTTCGGCGTGGAGTCGCTCAGCTTCACACCAGTGAAGCCGACCACGGCCGGGCGAGCGCCAGCGTCGGCAACGCCTGCGACCACGCCCATGCCCGCGCTTGCATCGCTCCCGCTGTCGTCCCAGCCGAATCCGTTCGCGCTGCCGGTGACTCAAAACGTGCCACCGCCGCAGCCCGTCGTCGTGAACGTGCAGATCGACGGGCAAACCGTGGCGCGCGCTGTCCACAAGGCGGGCTCGGACACGGCTTCGCGAAGCTTCTCACCGGTGCCGGCGTACTGAGGACGCGATGGGAATCGAATACGCAGGAACGCGTCCCTCCCGTTGCTCGCTGGTCAACGTCGACACGGCCGAGAGCATCGATTGCCTGTTCAACCCGACGCAGCTTTCGGAGAAGGTCCAGATCAACTGGAACCGCGTCACCGTGCTGGGGCTGTCGCACCAGCTCCTGCAGTTCCAGTCGACGGGGAACCGGCAGCTGTCCGGAGTCGAGTTCTACCTCGATAGGTTCTTCGCTGCAGAGCAGGTCGCGACCCCGGACATCCTCGAGTTCCGCGGGTTCCTCCGCGCGCTGACCGTGCCGCCCAAGGGCACCGAGGGCGTGCCCGCCACGGCCCCGCCGCGCACACTGTTCATCTGGCCCAACGTGCTCACCATCGAGACGGTGCTGACCGACCTCGAGTTTCAGTACAAGCAGTTCGGAGCCGACGGCACCGTGCAGGTCTACACGGCTACGGTGACGTTCGAGGAGATCCTCGACGTTCGCGTGACGTCCGAGGAGCGAGGGGAGGAGCGCTGATGCCGCCACAGTCTGGTTCGCGCCACGGCTTCTGCCTCGGTGTGCTCGACGAGCGCGGTCGCAGGTTCCTTACCGAGCGCGAGCCCTTCCGGTACCGCGTGTCGTCCGACAACCGCGTCCACCGCGTCGTCGGCGGAGAGACGCTGTTCGACTTGGCGGGCCGGTACTTCGCACCGCTGCCGCGAGCGTGTGGCTTTTGGTGGGCGATCGCTGACTTTCAACCGGACCCGATCCTCGACCCGACGCTTGCGCTCGAGGAGGGGACGACGATGGTCATCCCGTCGACGCGGGTGCTGACGGACGTGATCCTGGCGGAGGGTAGGCGGAGGGAGTAGGGATAGCGGGCCGTTCACTCGAGTCGCTGGATGAGTGAGAAGCAACCGGGCTGATCCACCACATCGCTGAGCTCACCAACGGTGAGCGCCAGTGCGGTTGAATCCGCCTCAGGCGTTAGCGTTCCGCGGCGGAGCCAGCCGAAGGCACCTCCCGATTGGGCGTTGCTCGCATTGCTGTAACGCCTGGCGAGGTCCTCGAAGTCCGCCCCTTTTTGGATCCGTTGTCGAATGTCTTTCGCCAACATCAAGGCCTCATCGCGCGAGCGCGCCTGGGCTGTAGCCCCCTGTCCGCTGTGGCAGATGTGAATGAACCGAATGCGGACGGCGGCGGGCTCGCCTGGCAGGGCCGGCGGGGCAGCCCGGCTGCCCAAGCTGTGAGCCAGGACTGTCGAGAAGAGCTGTTCGGGGGACACTCCGGCACGAACGAGTGCGCTCATTCTCGTGATTTCATCATCGACTACGGCGGCGAATGCCTCATAGGGCTTCGCTCCCCCGATCCTTCGTCCGTTGATGAAGAACTCGGGCGTCCCGCTGGCATCCATGCGGTGGAGAAGCTCGACATCAGCCGCGATCGTGTTGCCGTGGGTGTTTCGTGATACAGCGTCCTTGAACCGGGCAAGGTCAATGCCTTGCCGCTCGACCAGCGCGACGATGCCTTCGGCGGTCAACTCCTTGCTGAGGAGGTCCTTCCTGATGGCTACAAAGGCCTCGGCACCCTTGCGCGCGAACACCTCTTCAGCAGCGTGTGCAGCCAACAACGCATTCGGATGATCCTGGTGGATGGGATTGTGCCGCGTACACAGGCGAACTTTGCCTTCGTAGGCCTTCAGAAGCTGCTCCACCACGAGCTCGACCCGACGTGTGAACGGACACTCAAAGTCGACGTATTCGACGATCGTGACAGGCGCGTCCTCGGGACCGGCACATGGCCGACCTCGCCCATCAACCCTGAAGCGTGGGGCATCGCCGAGGGCAGCTATGATGTAGTCCTCCGTCGCACCTGCCGTGGGGCCGTCGGCGCGCTGGGCGAGCGGCTTGGTTGCGTGCACAGGTTCTGCGGACGGTGGGGCGCCTGCCTTCGGGGTCCCCGAAAGGGAGCAGCCCCAAAGGACGCTCAACAGAATCGCGGGCACGGAGGTTGCTCGAATGGAAGCTCGTCGCCGCGCCGAACGATTCAAATCTGACCAATTTATCTGCATTGGGAACCGCGACATTGTACCGGTAGCTTGCTCGGATCAACCAGCGAATCGCACATCAGTGGTGGTTCCCCGATAGGACGGGACTTCGGAGATTCAATTGATCGCTGCCGCCAACGTGTCCCACCAGCCCGCGACGCGGGATCTGTATAGGCCGGAGCCTGTATGCCCACCCGCACCGCCCCCGGCGTCCGCCTCACGCTCTTCAAGGACGAGAAAGCCACCACCGGTGAGCCCCTCGACCTGGACGGACGCCTGCTCTCGATGACCTTCGAGGACTGCGACAACAAGGCCGACAAGCTTTCCCTGCAGCTCGACAACTTCGACCTCGCCCTCTTCGACCGCGAGGAGCTCATGGGCGGCGCCATCGTCGAGGTGTCGTGGGGCTACCCAGGCAACATGTCTCCGCCGCGGCGCGTCGTCATCAAGTCGATGAAGGGCTTCCAGCAACTCACGCTCGAGGGCCAGGCGTTCTCGACGCTGATGAACCAGCAAGCCAGGACCCGGCGATGGGAGGGCAAGACCCGGTCCGAGGTCGTCCGCGAGGTCGCCAAGGACGCCGGCTACGAGGGGGCCATCGTGGACATCGAGGATACGCCCGACGCGATCGACGTGATCAACCAGGCGGCCGAGACCGACGCGCGCTTCCTCACGCGCCTCGCGGCCAAGGAGGGCTTCCAATTCTTCGTCGATGGCACCGGGCTGCACTTCCACCCGCGACGCCAGGATGCGGCGCCCACCCACGTGTTCACGTGGTACGCGGACCCCGAGCGGGGCGACGTGATCTCCGTCAACACGGACTCCGACCTCGCGAAGCGTGCTGGCAACGTGACCGTGAAGGGGCGCGACCCGAAGGCGAAGACCACGCACGAGGTGTCGTCGAACGCCGACACGGCGAAGAGGTCGACGCTCGCCGACACGATCGAGGTGGTCAACCCGGCCAACGGCACCACCTCCGTGCTGAAGCGAAACGCGACGGCGAATGTCGCGCCCTCGACGGCCACCACGAAGACCGCTGCCCAGCGAGAAGCCGACGCCCGCTTCGTGAAGGCGGAACGCGAGACCATCAAGCTCACGATGCAGGTGGTCGGCGACCCCACGATCGCGGCGAAGACCGTGGTCGAGGTCCGAGGCATCTCGCCGCTGCTCTCGGGGAAGTACTACGTCACCGAGGCCAAGCACTTCGTGTCGTCGTCGGGCTACACGGTAGACCTCAAGCTCAAGCGCGACGGCAAGGGAAAGCCCGGTCAGGGTGGGGGTGCGGGCTCGCAGCGCACCAAGCCGCAGACCGGCGACCACAACGCGTCGGCGCCCAAGGTACCTGGCAAACGCCAGCCTGTCGAACGGGTCAATCCAGAGACCGGGGAGACGTACGTCGAATACCGCGACGACAGCGGCCGTTCGAATGACCCCGAGGCAAGGCCACACGATGGAGGGCGATAGTCGTGTATCCGCAATTCGATGACGACCTCGGCCAGCACGACACCCGGCTGCTCGGCATGTACGTGGGATACGTGGTCGACCGCAAGGATCCGGAGGGGCTCGGCCGCGTCCGCGTGTGCGTGCCCGGGTTGATCGAGCCAAGCAGCGGCTGGGCGTGGCCGCTCGGGACCGTCGGGGGAGGCTCGAAGAATCGAGGGTTCTTCGCCGTGCCCGAGGAGAACGCCGAGGTCGCGCTGTTCTTCAATCAGGGGGACATCGACCAGCCCTACTACCTCGCAGCGCACTGGGGGAAGCCCGACGGGCAATCCGAAGTCCCGGAGGAGGCGCAGAAGGATCCGCCCGACAATCGGGTCTTGGCGACCGAGACATTCCGCATCGAGCTCGACGAAACCAAGGGCGCGCGGAAGCTCAAACTGACCAACAAGAAGACCGGCGACTACCTCGAGTTCAACGCCGAGGCGAACACGGTCACGCTGCAGGCGACGACCTCCCTCACGATCCGCGCAGTCGGCGGCATCACGGTCGAGGCCACGCAGGTAAACATCGCGGGCAGGGTGGTTCGCCCCGTGGCGGAGGCTATCTGATGGCGTTCGACATCTGCCTGCAATTGCCTGAATTTCCGGACCCCTTCGACTTCGTGATGCCGGGCCCGGTCGAAATCTCGGACGTCAACCTGATGAAGATCATCCAGCCGGCGCTCACGCCCCTGGTGCCGTTCTTCGACATGATCGACATGATCGTCGCCATTTATAATTGCCTCAAAGCCATCCCTGACGCGCTTGGCCCACCGCCCGACCCGAGCATTCTCACGGCGTGCCTTCCCGACCTCGCGGAGAAGCTCAACAAGTTGCTGAACATGCTGCCGTGGGTGGTCCTTCCGCGCATGGTGCGACGGCTCCTCACGCTGGCCATCGAGACGCTGCGCACCGTCCGCAGCCAGCTCATGCACTTGCAGGCGCAGATGCTCCAGATCCTGGGCGCGATTGACCGTGCGAAGAACCTCGACGACGCCGGCCTGATGGCGATCTGCCAGTGCGCGCAGGCCAACGTCGCGACCGAGGCGGCGAACGTCGGCAAGGCCCTGGCGGCGCTCGGCAAGCTGCTCGGCATCATCAACATCTTCATGGGCCTGATCGGCGGCCCGCAGGTGCCGGACCTCAAGGACCTGGCCGGCCGTCCTCTTGACGATGCGATCCCGCCCTTCGACGCTCTCATCAAGGCACTCGAGGGCGCAAGGACTGCGGTGCCGGGGCCGATGAAGTGAGCGGCGTACTCATCCCCTTCCGCCGCGATCGCAAGCGGGACTTCGCGTCTGGCGAGGGGGAGGAGTTGCTTGCCTCCAAGGTTGAGCAGTTGCTCGCCACCGAAGGAGCCTCGGCGCGGTCGTCGGGGGAGCTGCCGTGGCGCACCGCGTTCGGCACGCCTCTGCAGCTACTTCGCCACCAGCGTAACGACGCCGTATTGGCCGAACTCGCGCGAGTGTACGTGCGGGATGCGTTGCGGAAGTGGGTGCCGGAGGCTGTGGCGCTGGATGTCACGCCGTCCGCTGATGGAGCGGACCTGAGTATTCGAATTCGTGTGCGAGGTCAGCGGGCGTCGGTGCCTGTAGACGTCACAGTGGCCGTCAGCCCGGATCACGGGTAGAGGTCGACCGCCCGGCCGACGGGCTACGAGGTGATCATGGCTGCCCTGCTGATCGGCTACGCCGGCAACGACCACGTGAGCGTCGAGCCTACCCAGCGTGAATGGCCGGATTCGCCCGACTACTGGGACGGGAACTGGGTATACGCTGAGGTCCGAGTCCGAGCTGGTGGTTTCCGCGGGGCCTACCGGGCGCAGTTGAGAACGGACGAGTTCGCGCGGTTCCGCGTCGGGTTGTCCTCGTTGTACGAGCGACTTACCGGCGAAGCGACTCTCGACTCGATGGAGGAGTGGCTGAGGCTACAGCTGGTGGGCGATGGCAAAGGCCACGTTTCGGTTTCCGGCGAAGCGGTGGACACTCCTGGCACTGGCAACCGTTTGACCTTCGAGTTCGATATCGATCAGACGGACCTGCCTCGAATTCTCGCTGAACTTGACGGCATTCTCACCGAATATCCTGTCGTCGGCACCCCGCCGACGTAGCCGACCTGTCCCTCGCGTCTCCGGGCCAACCTCTGCCTCCCCGGAGGCCCCTGCCGTGCCCTTGCTCCCGCCCAGCGTCGACTACACTTCGAAGGACTTCGACTCGCTGCGCGAGCGGCTCATCGCCCTGCTTCAGTCGGTGTTCCCCGAGTGGAGCGACTTCTCCGTCGCTGGCTTCGGCAACATCCTGCTCGAGATGTACGCCTTCGTCGGCGACGTCATCACGTACTACCTCGACGCCCAGGCCCGCGAGTCGCGGCTGGCGACCGCGACGCAGCGCAAGAACGTGATCGCGCTGGCGCGCATGCTTGGCTTCAAGTTGCAGGGGGCGCGCGCGGCCAAGGCCGCAGTCCAGTTCTCGCTGCAAGCGCCACCGTCGGCCAACGTGGCGCTCCAGGCGGGAACCGTGGTGCGGACCCAGGAAGTCACCGAGCCCGTCCGCTTCCAACTCCTGGCGCCCCTGGTGATCGCGGCCGGGACGTCGCCCCCGGTCGCATCGGCGGTTGTTGAGCACTCCGAGACGCACACGCAGCTCTTCGACTCGCGAGGCCTTGCGGGCCTCGATCTGCTCCTCGATCGCACCCCCTACATCGACGCCTCTGCGACGATCGCCGCTTCGAATGGCACGTACGTCGAGGTCGATAGCCTGCTCGGCTCGGGGCCGAACGACAGGCACTTTCTTGTGCTCGTCGATCAAAGCGACCGGGCGATGATCCGATTCGGTAACGGCGTGAACGGCGCGCCGCCGTCGGGCACGATCTCGGCCACGTACAAGACCGGCGGGGGGGCGCTCGGAAACGTCGACGCCGGCCGGCTCGTCGTGGTGGAGAGCAGCTTCGCCGACGCGCATGGGCGTCCGGTTCGGTTGATGGTCACCAATCCGGCGCCCGCGCAGGGAGGCTCGGATCGCCAGAGCATCGCGGCGGCCAAGCTCCTTGCGCCCGAAAGCCTGCGCGCCCTCACGCGAACGGTGTCGCGCGAGGACTTCGAGATCAACGCCCGGCGCGTTCCCGGCGTCTCCCGCGCCCTCATGCTCACCACGAACGAGGACTCGACGATCCAGGAGAACAGCGGTGTGCTGTTCGTGATTCCGCAGGGAGGCGGCCTGCCGACGCCCGCGCTCAAGAACCTCGTGCTCAAGCAGCTGACCGAGGTGTACCCGTGCACGCTCACGTTCCAGGTCAGCGTGCAGGACCCCGTCTTCCGAACCGTCGACGTGGAAGCGCGCGTCTTCCTGCGGCAGGGTGCCACTCCCGGTGATGCGCGAGACCGCATCCGACGGCGGCTCACCGAGATGTTCCGCATCGAGCTCTCCGATGGGACGCCCAATCCCGACATCGACTTCGGCTTCAATGTCCGCGATTCCGAGGGGAACCCCGCAGGCGAAATCGCGTGGTCGGACGTGTTCAACGTCATCCGCGACACGGACGGTGTTCGCAAGCTCGGCGATGGCCCCTTCGACCTCAAGCTGAACGGCCTTCCCAGCGACGTGAAGCTCGGGCTCAAGGAATTCCCCGTGCTCCGGATGGTCACTCTCTTCGACGGGGACACTGGGGTCATCCTCTGATGTTCCTCAATCCCTCCTTCCGCGATCCCGGCGCCCTGCCCGGTGAAGCCGCGAATTGGATTCTCCGCACGCTATGCCAGGCGCAGCGGGTTGCGGGATTCGGTCCCGCGCCTGAGACCGCACGGGAGGACTTCGAGCGGTGGTTCGAGCTACGCACGAGCTTCGGACAAGCCGATATCGCAATAGCGATGTTCGACTCGCTCGCCGAGGGATACGAGGACTTCGAGGAGGGCTGGAACGACGGACCGTTGCTGATCGAGCTGACCGGCGGCAACGCCGATCCGGCTCTCTTCGCCAGCAATGACTTCGACGATATGGAGACCGGCTGGGTGTCGTCGCCTTTCGTGAGCTCGTGGGACGACGTCACCGACGACGCGGCCGAGTTCGACGGCCAGCCGGTCGAAGGATTCGAGGCCTGGATGCCGCCGTTCTTCGCCACGTGGGAGGGCGCCGGCTTCGACGGCTGGACCGTCAACGTCGAACGCTTCGAGGGCGCGTGGACACCGATGCAGCACACACCGTGACGGAGGACCAATGGGCAGCGCGGACTGGACGTTCCTGAACGATGGACTCGATATCGCCTCGGTCGACCGCGGTGTGACCGCCGGCATTGCCCGTCCCCCCGGGGGAGGGACATTCATGTACGGGTTCAACTCCCTCGTAGCGGCCAAAGGCGCAGTCGCGCTGTTCGTGAATCTGCAGCACTTCGCGCCGATGTCGAAGGGCGCGACGATCCGCGGCTGCATCCAGCGTGGGCCGGGCGGCGGCCCAACCGGATTCTCGCCGTTCTTGTTCGTCTGCGGCCAGGGCACCTCGGTCAACGACAACGCCTATCTGCTCGGCCTGTCCGACGATGACCCGCACCGCATCGTCCTGCGCAAGGGGAGCATCGTCGCGGGCGTGCCCGAATCCGACGGTCCAGGCGTGCTGCTTCGCTCGAGCGAGAGCTTCACGCAGGGAACGTGGCTGCACCTGCGGCTCGACGCCGTCGTCAACCCGAACGGCGATGTCGTGCTCACCGTGATGCGCAACGACCTCGACACGCATCCGCTCAACGTCGCACCCAACTGGCAGCCCGTCGCGGGCATGCCCACGTTTGTCGACGACCAACTCGGCATCAACAGCGGCTCGCAGCCGCTCACGTCGGGTCGGGCCGGATTCGGCTTCGCGGTCGCCGACGTGACACGCCGCTGCTTCTTCGACCACCTTCAGCTCTACCGTCAATTCCAGTAGGCCGATTCGATGTCCGAGCTCGACGCCTTCCGCACGAACCTCGGCGTGACGCAAGGGCGCGTGGAAGTCGCTCCCGGCGAGCTGCGCTTCGTGCTCGGCGCTCTCGAACCCGGGCAGCTGTTCGACCTTGCGACAGGCGACTGCGCCGAGGTCGTGCAGACGACTGAGCTCACGGGCGTGACGCTCGTTCGCGTTCGGCTAACGCTCCGGGTGCCTCCTGGACTCCCCGCTGGAGGAGCATGGGAAGCATCGATCGTGGTCGATGGCGTCAAGCTCGCGCGCACTACGTGTGAGTCGGGCCGCACGCGAACCATCACGGATTTGGCCGCGAACGTGTCGAAGCTGACCGGCGCGCACGAAGTCGGCGTGCGCCTGGAGCTGGTGGTCGCGTGATGGCCGAGATCGAGCTGCCCGCGCTTGTTGTCGAGTCCGTCGCGGCAACGGTGGAGAGCGCTCGTCCGCTGCTCATTAATCGCGCGCCCGGTCCGTACGAGACGGACGTGCCGATCAACTCGACCGTCACCCTCGAGCTTGTGGACTCGGGCCCGGCCGGCATCGATGTGGCCGTCACGCGTGTGTGGATCGACGGCGAGCTCGCCTTCGACGGCAACCCAACTCCAGCGTTCGCGGGCGCCCGATCCGCGGTCGAGCAGACGCCCGACGCCTTGCGCCTGGTGCTGGACCCCGTCGTTCCCTTCGCGAGCCTGGCGACCGTGACCGTTCGCGTTGTGTCGGCCCTAGCCGGCGGAGGCTTCCCGCTCGACCGGGCATATTCGTTCCATGTCGAGGATCGCACTGCCCCGAAGCTCCTCGCGGCGATCGCCATCTCCCAGACCGTCGTGCGCCTCGGCTTCGACGAGCCGGTCGTTGTGTCCGATCCTTCGGGTTTCGCCTTCGCGGCGCTTGGCGCGCCTGCCGTCCCCGTGGCGCCCGAGGCGGCCACCGCGATCGAAACGCTCGTAGACGTGACGCTCTCGACCGGGATGACGCCCGACGTCACCTACCGCCTGGTCGCCACCGGAGTGCGGGACCGCAAGGGAAACCCCGTGCTCGCGCCCTTCGACACCGCCGTGTTCCAGGGCTTTCGTCCGACCCGCCACCCGCGCCGGCGCTTCGACTTGTGGTCGATGCTGCCGAAGCACAATCGCCGCAGCGACACCACCGGCGACCTGGCGCGGTTCATCGCGTGCCTCCAGGAGGTCGTCGATCTGCTTCTCGCCGAGGTCGATCGCTTCCCCGACCTATGGGACATCGAACGCGCCCCTTCGCCATTCCTCGACCTGATCCTGCGCGACCTGGGCAACCCGTTCCCCTTCGACCTCGACGAGCTGAGCAAGCGCAGGCTCGCCACGGTGCTCGTCGAGATGTACCGGCAGAAGGGGACAGCGATCGGCATCCGCAACGCGGTGCGCTTCTTCCTCGGCCTCGAGATCGAGGCGATCACAGGACTCGCCGCGACGGCCCTGGTGCTGGGAGTGTCGGAGCTGGGCATCGATTGGGAGCTCGGGCCCTCGGATCGGTTCGCGCGCTACGCGTTCGACGTGAAGGTGGGGCGCGTGCTCACGTCGACGGAGCGCAAGCACCTACGCGCGATCGTGAACTACATGAAGCCAGCCCACACGCACTTCGTGAACCTGATCGAGCCACTGCCGCCGATCGTGCCGGACCACTGGGAGCTTGGGGTGAGCGAGGTCGGAGGAGAGTCAACGCTCCACTGATTCGGTGTTGGCAGCCTCCTCACGCCTCATTCGATCGCGGAGCATCGCTTTTCGAACGGCGTCGTAGGCTTGCTCGAAAGCGTTGATCGCCGTTTCGGCCGTCTTGAGCGCGTCTACAACCTCCGAGGGTAACGGCGGTCTCATGCTCGGATTCTTCGCCATCCACCCGGCTATGCGGGCGTACCGAACCGCGAATTGAGCGTCATCGTCAGCCGTCTTCTCTCGGAGGAACTGCTCCCAACCCCGTTCGCGCTTCTCATCGCCGTTGCAGGTCTTACAGGCGAGCACCAGGTTTCCCACGTGGCTTCCGCCGTCGGCGACTGCGTGGTCGAGGTGACCTTCTCTCCGCGGTGCCGCCGCCCCGCAGTAGGCGCACCGGTGTTGGAAGTATTCTCTCAGCCGGTCCTGCTCCGTTTGACTGGCGGGGGAATCCACCAAGTCGGCCAGTGATCTCCGCATGGCGTTCTTGGCTTGTGACAGGGACTTGCGCTTCATTCGGACCTCACCACGTCGCGGATGATAGCCGAACCGGACGCGTCCCAACACCGCGCCGTGCATCCTCTGCCTCCCCGAAGGCCTCGGGCATGGCAGACCGTCTCGACTACTACTTCCGGCAGAAGGTCACCGAGGCCGAGCTCGACCTGGGCTTCGAGCTGCTCGAGAAGGCCGACCACAACCTCGCCGCTGACATCGGGGTCTACGGCGTCGTCAGCGGCGCCGTGCCCACGCAGCACGCGCCAATCGCCGACCTCACCATCGACCTGTCCGCCCCCGGCCGAGCCTACGACCGGCTCGGGCAGCGCGTGTTCTTCGGCACGGGCCAGACGGTGAACCTGGCCGTCGACTCCACGGGCATCCCCACCGACGTCTCGACCAACACGCACGAACGGTGGCTTGGCGTGTTCATTCGCTTCAAGCGGCTCCTCTCGGACCCGCGCACCGATGGCAACTCCCAGCAGGTCTTCTTCCGGCGAGACGAATCGTTCGAGCTCGTGGTCCGCCAAGGCCCGCAGGCACCGATCGGCTCCGCGCCCAAGGTTCCCCTCGTCGACGACGAGCTACTCATCTGCGACGTGCGCCGTCGCGCCGGGCAGCTCCAGGTGCAGAACGCCGACATCAGCGTCGCCCGGCGCCAGGCCTTCGTGTTCGCGCATGGCGACGCTGTCCAGGTACTCTCCGGGCTGTGGACCGCGATCAGCGCCGCCGCGAACAGCGTCCAGGCAGCGCTCGACTCTGTAGACCAGCTTCTGGCCGGGCACTTCGCGGCGACCTCGCACCGGCACAAGGCGCAGGACGTCGACTACACCCCGCACGGCTTCGTTGCGGCGAGCAACGTGAAGGGCGCCCTCGACGAGCTCATCGACGACCTGAGCACCGCCACCCAGGGGAGCCCTGGCGCGGCTCGCGTCGGCGCCGACGCGGTTCCCGGAACCCCGCACGCCCTTCCCGCGGGCTCTGTCGACGGCCAGCTCTCGCAGACCCTCGCTTGGCTCAACGCCCACGAGGGAGCGGCCGCGAACGCCCACGCGGCCTCGGCCATCTCGGCCACGCCGCACTCGTTCGTCGCCGCGACGAGCGTACAGGCGCAGCTCCAGGAGATCGCGACGGACCTCCAATCCCACGCGAGCCCCGCCAGTGGCGCGAGCCTCGTCGGCAACGACGCGCTCGCCGGCACGCCATACGCGCTCTCCGCCGGCTCGGTGCGCGACCAGATCCGCGCCGACGCCCAGCACCTCAACACGCACGCCGGCTCCGCGGACCACGACGCGCGATACCTGCGGGAGGTGTTTCGGCTGTCGGACAAAGTCAACGCGGGCGAAACGAAGCGATACACGACACTCGACGACTTTCCGCACGTCATTGAGCTGGCCTACAACTACGTAGGGAGCAACGGGTGGCCCGAGGCCACGACGTACATTCAAGGCTCGCTGACGTCGCAAGTCCGCTGCTGGATGTCCAAGGTCACCGTCTCCGGCGGATACGACTGCGAGCTCTGGGTGCAGAACACCTCGTCCTATCAGCTCTTCATCACGGTGGGGGCATACCGTGTTGCGTAGGAGGCCCCGATGATTCGAAGCACGCGCGAAGCGCTGCGCGACCGCGTTGCGGCGTTGGGGACGCCAGCAGCGAAAGCCGTGGTCGAGCTCGTCAACAAGAAGGGCCCCAACGGTGCCGTCGCTTGCTGGGGCGCAATCTCCGACGAGGTGAAGAAGACCATCACCGACGATGCGTCTCTCGAAGCCCTGTGGAAAGGGATGGTCGAAGACGGTGATCCGCGACCGCAACTGGTCCTGCTGAACATCATCAAGGACCGGCCCAAGCTCGTGTCGAGAGCCCTGCAGGATCAAGGGAACGTGTCGCCCGTCGTCCGCCAGGCGCTGCAGGCGCTCGGCGACCCGAAAGAAACCGAGGCAGTGCGCGGGTTCAAGACCCGTGTGAGCGAGCTCCTCGCCGTTCGGTACTTCGTGCCGGACAGCGTGGAGCCCGAAAACGAGTCGAAACGAAGGAGCAAGTAGCATGGAGACGTACGCTGCAATTGCAGAGTTCCTCAAGGCCACCGGGCCCTACGGCATTGTCGCCATCCTCGGCTGGGCGTTCTGGCGCGTCAGCGAGAAGAAGGACCAGGAGGTGAAGGACCTCTACGAGAAGGTCGCACAGATCTCGGAGGCGCAGACCGTGGCGATCACCAAGGTCGAGGCGGCGCTGCTCGCGCTGCGCGAGGCCATTGACGAACTCCGCGGCCGCAACCGCAACGCTTCGACCCACGATTGAGTCGCGTCATGGAGCCCATCGACCTTCCCAACGGCCCATTCGCCACCGAGCAGGACCTGCGCGACGCCGCGATCGCGATTGCGCGCTACGCCTGCAACGGCGACGAGGGCCGCGTGCTCGGCGACCCGGTGTTCGAGGAGGTCACCGAGGGACGCAACCGCTGGCCCAAGTACTCTGCCTGCGGTGACCTCCCGCAGTACGCGCTGATGCGGCTCGGCCTTCGCGACGAGCGCATCCTGAACCGCAGCGACGATGGCGGCAGCAAGCCGTGGAGCATCGGCCAGAACCTCTCGAAACTCGTCTTCCGCACAGGGAAGTCCTTCGTCTGGACCACGGTCAAGAAGCGACCGAAGCCGGGCGACGTCCTCTACGTGGCAATGCCGGAGCACGTGTGCGTACTCGAGAGTATCGACGAGAAAGCCGGAGCGATTGCGACCTTTGACTACGGGCTCTTCGATCAGAAGACCGGCAAGGCTGCGGGACGGCGCCGCGTGTCCCGCTTTCGCGTGCAAGGCAAGCAGCTGCTGGTGGGCAATCGCGTCCTGCGCGGCTGGCTCGACATCGCCAGAATCCCCGGACTTCTGGCGCCCCCGTGATTCCCCTCCAGAATCTGCTCTACCGGCCTTGATATGCCGCGCAGCCGGAGCCTGTATGTCGCTCGCGGGGCACGCGAATCACCCCCCGGAAAAGGAGCAAACGATGAAGGTGGGAGAGCTGATCGAGATGCTGCAGCAGTACGACCCGGAAGCAGAACTCTACCTGGCTGAACAACCCTCTTGGCCTTTTTTGAGTACTCGGTCGCCGGGGTAGTTCAACGTGAGAACGTCCTCGCCGAGGAAGACGACGACGTTGCTGTCTGCCGCGACGGAATGGCCCCCTCCGATGTCCTGCTGATCGCGGGAACGCAGCTGCGATACGGATCCAAGCGGACCTGGGCATTCGCGCGACGATAGCCCCGCACCGAACAACGACTTAGCCGGACGGGTCCCCCCGCTCCGGCTTTCCCAGGCTGGCAGGGGTGCCGCCCACCTTCGCGGGTCTGGGAGTCGAGTGGCAGTTGTTCACCCGAACACGGTGGCGAGCGCATTCCGCTTGGTTGGATCTCTTTTCACCCCCGTCCGGCGGTAGGGGGCTTCGAAGCGGAGAAACGCAAGAAGGACTGAGTTCAGCTCATCTCACGACGGTTCCGGCTCGCACGCCCACAGATCCGTGCCGCTGACCGACACACAGCTAGAGCCCGACGGGCACCACCGATCGTCACACGTCGTATTCGCGGGGCAGTAGTACTCCGAGCCACACACGAGCAGGCAACTCGCCTGGCCTCCCTGAATCGGCTTGCACACCGTGTCGTCGGGACACTGGTCCGTGCTGCCTTCGTCTTGGCAATCCGACGTGCAATACCCGCCGCCGGGGCCGAGGTAGCAGTTGTTCGTCGGGCAATCCGAGTCGTGTGAGCAGGCGTTGCCCACACCTTCTGGATGGTAAGGACCGCTCGGGCCGTCGTCGTCATTGTCTCCGCAGCCGAACAACAGCAGTGCGGTGCAGACCATGGGCAGGAGTTTCATCGTTTCCCCATCATTTGCATGCCCCTTCAGGCAGCGTGGTGAGCGGCGGAATGCCGTAGTTGTCGAGGAGCGTCGCATTGCTGGACGGAACGGTAGCGTGGCCGCAGAAGATGTTGCGCAGGAACGCGCCAGCGTTGCCCTTGATGTCCGTGACGCCTTTGACGAGTGAGAAGCTGATACCGAATCCGTTACCGTTCGACGTGAGGTCGCCCGTGATGGTCACACCGCGGAGCCTGACATTTCCTCCGTTGACCACGACGTCGCCATCGAGCACCACTGCCCGATCGCTCCATCCCTCGCCAAAGAGCAGCACACCCTGTCCACGGATGTCGAGACTGCCGATGTAGGTGCCCGGCCTGAGGACGACGACGACGTCATCCTCCTCGAGCCGGGCGTTGATGGTGCTGAAGTCGTCCTCCGGGTCGTAGAAGAACGCGCCGGACTTCTCTCCTACAGCGTAGCGGATGGGGGTGTTGGGGAAGAACGCCGCACCCGTGCCGTCGTACGCGATGGCAGCGTCGTACACGTCGCCTTCGGCGACGACCGTGTGGCCGAGGACCGGCTCGTCTGGCGCGCCTCCGATGTGCAGATCGATGGCTCCGACGGGGACGTCGACGACGGCTAGTCCTTCGTTGCCGGTCGTGGCGGCCTCGCCTGGTTCGGCGTCGACATCGATACCGTCCCTGTCGGTTCCAAGCTCGTCGGGAACCTCTGCGGTGTGCGGGTCGTTGACCACAGGGTTGAGGATCGCGACGATGGCCGTGCTACCTGCGGCGACATCGCCGCCATCGGCGGCGCCTGCCGTGCCTTGAGGCTCCTCGCTATCGCCATCGTCTCCGCAGGCTGGCACGAAGGTTACGAGTGCCGTTACCAGGAGCCAAATCGCCCCTGGCAGCCGGCGTACGGTGTATTCTGACATGCTCACTCTCCACGTCCTTTGCTTTTCAAGCCGCGCCTTCGAAGCAAACCAGCTTACCCCAGTTTCGATTGCGATTCCGGTTCACCCCTCTTCCCTTCCCTTCGTCTCTGGCTCTCAAAGCGAGCAAACCCCGCCCTCGCAGGTCAGGCCCGAGCAACACTCGGTCGTGTCAGAACACGATGCCCCCACGGACTTGCACTCCGAAGAAATACACTGCGGGAACTCACCGCCACCGCACAGCCCGTCGCAGCAGTCGGCGTTGGACGTGCACGTAGCCGGGTCGACGCACTCGGTGGTTCCGCCACCGCTACCTCCCGAGCCACCGCTGCCACCCGAGCCGCCGGTACCCCCGTCAGGAGGTGGCTCTTCATCGCAGTCACACTTGAATGTGCCGTCCGTCGGGTCCGGATTGCATATCCCGCAGCAGCAGTCGTCGGGCACCGCGCAAGGCTCCCCATCGTCCCGGCAAACGCAGTCCTCACACTTGCCACCCGTACACAATCCGCTGCAGCAATCGTCGTTCCCGGAACAGTCCTCACTGATGACCTTGCATCCCATACCGTTCTCGCAAACACCTTGCGGAGAGCACTGGTGGGAGCAGCAGTCGGAGTCATCGACACACGCTTGGCCGCTGAGCGCACAGCACGGGTCCTGGCAACGCGCCACACCATTGACGCCTTCGAAGCAGAGCAGTTTTCCTTGCGGCACCCCCGGACAGCACTCGCCGAAGCTTGGGTCGCAGATTTCCCCTGGAGGCCGGCAGTTGGGTGGCTGTCCGCATAGCTTCACACCGCTCGACTTCTCTTCGCAATTGCTTGTGCAGCAGTCGGCCGCATCCGAACAGAGCTCGCCGATGGGACGGCAACCGCCGATGCTCGCGCAGAAACTCGCGCCAGCCACGATCTCAATGCACGCATTCGAACAGCACTGGCTCGGACCGTTGCAAGGCTCGCCCACGGGCTTGCAGGCGCCGAGCGAGGTGCAGCGCATCACCCCGTTGCCCGCGTCCTCGCACAGATTGGAGCAGCAGTCGGAGCTTGCCCCGCAGACGTCACCGATCGCCCGGCATCCCAGGGCAGCCTGACCGCAGACCTGTCCGCCGGTCGGCGCGTCCTGACAGATTCCGCTGCAGCATACGCTGCCTCCCACCGAGCAATCCTCGCCAGGCTGCAAGCACCCGCCTCCCTGGTCGCAGACGCCCCCGTTGCACAGGTTCGAGCAGCACTCACTGTTGTCCGTACAGTCCTGCCCGAGCTGCGTGCACCCGAACTCCGAGGCGCACACACCGCCTTCGCAGTTGAGCGAACAGCAGTCGATCGCCGAAGTACAAGTCTCGCCCGTCTCGGCGCAGTTGGTCACAACGCCACCACTACCTCCCGTGCTGCCCGACGAACCTCCCGAACCCGCGCTGGAGCCTCCCGAGCCGCCGGACGTCCCAGCCGCCCCACCTTCACCTGCCATCCCCCCGGAACCTCCCAGGGAGCTATCGATCCCGGCGTCGGATCCGGGCTCGCCCACCACTTCCGTCGTGTCGGAACCGCAGGCTCCTGCGAGAAGCGCCGCGGATGCCAGGCCTAGCGGGACTTTCGCAGCGTCGAACCGAATGCGCTTAGAATCAAGCCAGATGCGTTCAGTTTGCATGGATGAACGAACAGTTGGCCTCGGGCAGGGTTTCGCCCTTCAAGTGAAGCGAAAACGACACGCGCACATCGGCGCCAGTGACGTTCGTGCTTCAATGGACCGGCGATTCGTTTGTTCATGCAGGTATCGAATGCCGAAATCATCTGGTTTTCATGCGCATGCGGTGCCGTTTCTGGTCGCCAAGTGCGAAAGTCCCGCTAGCACGATGCAGATGGTTCGACTCTTACGCATGGTTCACTCCGCGCTCGCGAGAGCCTCGAGCCGAGCCCGGGCCTCGCTGTTGAACTGCCCGTCGGGATACTGCGTTAAGTACCTGCGAAAGAGCTTCACCGCCTCTGCGCGCTTGCCCTTCGTCGCAGCAAGCCTGGCCGCCGCGAACAGGGCGTTTTCCCCCGCCGCGGATCCTGCATGTTGCTTTGCGACTTCCTGATAACGCCTCGCCGCACCCTCGCTGTCGCCAGCCACGAGCGCGCACTCCGCGCTCAACGTATCGGCTTCCGCAACCTGCTGCGTCGTGGGCGTGGACCGCAATGCCGCTGCGATGTCCCGTCGTGCGGCGACTACTTCACCCCGCGCGATCGCTTGGCGCGCGCGCGCCAGCAGCGCCGCGACACTCGGCCCCGAAGGACGGCTAGATGTCTCCGTGATTTCCTCCGCTGGCTTCGCCGATGACTCCGGAATCGACCATCGCTCACCAGCGGACACCAACACCGACGACTGCCCCGGAACCGTCACTCTCACCTTTCCGCGCTCGACGGTCACACTCCGTGGCGTGACCTGGAACCGGGTGCCCACCACTTCCACCACGAAACTCGGTGTCGTCACCCGAAAGGTTCGATCCGCCCGCGGTGGTAGGTCCACGCGCACGGCCCCTTCGACCAACGCGAGGCTCGTCTGACCGGAGTGCCAAGATACGACGCTTCCCCGGTCGATCTCGACGCTGGCGTCCTCGAGCGCGAGCCTGACGAGCTCGGGAGCTGACATCTGCCGATTGTCTGGCACCGGGCCGTCGATGCCGACCTGTTGGTCCCCGATGCGCAACGAACCCTCGACCACGCGATGGGCGCGAAGCGCGCTGAAGTCGACGGATGCCTGTGCCGGCGCACGTGGCTGCGGCTTCGGCCAGGCGACCAGCACGAGAACACAGATCACTGCCGCCAGCGCTGCCGCCAACGCGAGACGAGCCGAAACACGGGATCCAGCTTGCGGGGATTCGGGTCGTAGGCCCCGGTTGATGGCGCTGTGGACGGCTCGCTGGAGGCGGGCTGGAGATGCGGGCGAGGTGCTTGCCATGGTCTGGCGAATGGCGTCGAGCACGTTTGCCTCTTCTCGACAGCGCGGACAGGTTTGGAGGTGCTCTTCCAGAACGAGCCGGTCGGCCTCGTCGAGTCCGGACGCTCGTCTCTCGAGAAGCACGCCTGCGCGCACACAGCCGATCATGGCGTACCTCCCCGCATCAGCTCCTGAAGCACGGGGTCCCGCTGGGCGCGGCGCACCAGGGTCCGCCGCGCGAGGAAGATTCGTGACTTGGTAGCGGTCTGGGTGGCGGACATCAATGCGGCCACCTCCTCGATCGAGCGTCCGTCGACCACGTGCAAAACGAACGAGAGCCGCTGCTTGACGGGCAGGCACCCTAGGTGCTCTTGCACGCGCTCGAGCTGGCGCCGAGCCGCCACAACCGCGTCGGTCGCGGAGTCCCTGCCGACTCCGTCCACGAGCTCGAGCGCAACGCGACGGTGCGTCGGCTTCGAGAGCTCGCGCATGGCGGTGCGCACGGCGATCCGCGTGAGCCACGTGCGCACCGACGCTTCCCCGCGGAAGCTCGAAAATGCACGGACGGCTGCCTCCAATGACTGTTGGAGCAGATCGTCGGCATCCGCGCGAGGTCCGGCCAACCGTGTCAAGAGCGCAAGCAACGCGGGCGCTTCTCGGCGCAGCACGCGTTCCAAGCTATTTCGATCGCCCTTGCGACATCCTTCAACAAGCGCGGCGTCATCAACGCCTCTCTGCAAGCGATCGATTCTATCCGGTCCCACGTTCACCAAAGTACAGTGGCGTCGACAACCCGATCGGTTGAATTTTTCTTTCGTGCTTCTGCTACCAACCGAATGCAGCGAGTCCGATATGCGACTCGAGCTGACTGAGGCCTACATCGAGCGTTTCCTCACCCCGGATGCTGAATCGCTGGCGACGAAACCCTATTCCTGCCGCGATCGACGCGCTGAGCTCCAGCTGCGGGTGCAATCGAAGGCGAAATGCAGGACCGACGCCCCATCTTGAAAGAAACACGGATTCCGAACCCGACCCCCCGTCGGGCGCCCGTCCTTCCGCCGCCAACCAGTCCGCGCCGAGCCACATCCTCGCACCGAGGCCGACACCGTCCCAGTAACGAAATCCGCGCAGCTCGAACCGCCCGCTTCGGGTGTCAACACGTAGGTCCCGTCCCTCCTCATTGTGCACCTTTGGCGTGAGCAGTGTGAGCGCGAGGGTCGGCTCCAACGCAAGCTTCCCCTTCGCGATCCGAAGCCCCGCCACGAGGTCAGCCCCGAATTGCACTCCGCCATCGCCATCGATCGATGCGACTCCCGCGCCCGACGTCTCGACGACGAAGGATAGCGAGTCCGCTTCCTGTCGTAGTTTTGTTGGTGGAACAGGTCTGGGCTCGGGCGGCTCGGGCTTCGGCGAGGGCATGGTTGGTCGCTGTCGAGACTGAATCGCTGCATCGAGCACTTCGCGAACCTTGAGCGCGAGCGTCCGCTCCACACCTGGTCTTGGTTGTGCCGAGACCACCTCGACGCGACCAGACCGGCGAGAGATGACGCGCACCACCACCGTTCCATCCCCACCCTCCCCGGCCGGCAGCAGCTCGACCCAGAGGCCGAAGTCCGCGTCGAGTCGCCGGAGCTCGCTGGCCATTCGTTCGACGGCGTTGTGCGCGGGGTCCTGGATCCGCGAACCCTCGATCACCACCGCCATTCCTGCCACCTGGATGCGCAACGCGTCGGCGAACCCGGAGACTGGCGTTGCACGACCGTCGTGTGCGACCACGATGCGTTCAAGGGCGAGCGTATGGTTCGCGACGCAGACGACTGCGAGGAAACAGAAGGAAGTGAAGTGCGTCAACCGCCATCGCATGCGCGCGCGATGGTGGACCATCGGCGCGCGAACGACAAGCAGTGGCCTCGCCGAGAAGTTCGGTCGGGCATGGCTTCTACGCCGCGGGTCGCGCTTGGTATCGGCCGATTCCAAAGAATACGTGGCGCGGCCCACGATACCGAACACCAGGCCGATGCTCGCTCCGCCACCGGAAGGCTCGCGCCACCGCCAGAGCAGAACGACTCGGCGACGACCGCGGGGCGACCGCGAGTCAGCATTCCCCTGTAGCCAATCTGCCCACGTCCGTCACGCCGTCGAGGTGGTGTGCTTCTCGCGAATGCCGCTCTCGTCCCCACCCCGCACCCAACTCACCAGCAGCCGGACGGTCCCCCCGCTCTGGCTGCGCGCCTTCCGCCGTCACGTAGAATCGACATCGCGATCTCGAATGCGACCTTGCCTTCGCCGATCGGCGGAGCCTGTATGTGCGCAGCGAAGCCCGACAAAGCAGGGCGAGAGAAGACGACGCCCTCGGCGTGCAGAGCGGGATGCCGCGCGAGGGGAACGTGTACCCGCAGAAGGAGTCCGACCATGCCGCGACGAACCCAGCAGACCAACGACCTCGAGAGTCTCCGTCTCCCCGAGTTGCAACAGCGCTTCCTCGAAGTTGTCGGCGAGGAGACCCGTTGCCCGAATCGCACCTTCCTCATTCGCCGCATCGAGCAGGCGTTGCTGCAGCGAGCCGAGCAGCCGGATGCGCCGGAACCCCAGGAGGAGACGCCCACGCCGGCAGAGCCCGAAGAGCAGCCCGAGCCGCACCACGAGCTCGAGGCCCGAGCACAGAGCGAAGCAGTGGCCACGGAGGAGGAGGCAGACACCGGCGAACCTGCTGCGAACCCCGAAGAAGTCGCCGCCCCTCACGAGGAGACGCCCACCGCAGAAGAACACGCCGAGCCCGCACAGCAGAGCGCACAGCCCAAGAAGAGGGCGAGGAAGAACACTTCCGAAGGAGCCTCCGCCGGCCGCGCCGAGCGCGGGCGGTTCAAGAGCATGACCGTCGAGGAGCTCCAGGCGATGTACCTGCAGAAGGTCGGCCGCCCTACTGGCTCGACTGACAAAGGCTACCTGATCTGGAAGATCCGCGAGGCGGAGAAGGGGAGGATCCCGATCGGCCCGCGCGAGACCAGAAGCCCGGATCAGCAGGGCGCGACCGACGTCCGCATCCTTCCCCTGCGCCTCGACGCCAGCGCGGTCGAGCAGATGGACGCGGCGTGGCGAGCGCACGGGATGAAGACCAGGATGGAGTTCTTCCGGCGCGCGCTCGGCCACTACCTCGAGCACATCGGCGCCCACGACGCGGCCGCGCTTTTCGGCCCGGAGCAAGCCGCCTGAATCCCAATCCGCGATTCCACCATAGCCTGCCTACATAACCCCTACATGGCAGTCCAAGCAGCATCCCCGCGGAATGTTGCATGTATCTCAACCGCTGGAAAAAGAACCTTTTTCTGTCGATTGACGCCTTGATAATCCCGCACACCGGAGCCTGTATGTCCCACGCGACGACAACGCACCCCCTCGGGACAACGGAGAAAGACAATGCTCAACACGCTGCGCTTCGGGATCGAGATCGAGACGGTGGGGCTGGGACGCGAGGGCCTCGCGAATGCGATTCAGAGCGCGGTCGGCGGAACCAAGACTGCCGATTACCGCAGCTGGAAGATCGTAGACGCCAAGGGCCGGACCTGGAGGGTGGTGCCGGATGGCTCGCTGAGCGGCGGCGAGCAGAGCGGAGAGATTGTCAGCCCGATCCTCGCGTACGGGGACATCGAGGAGCTGCAGCAGGTGGTGCGCGCGGTGCGCCACGCCGGAGGACGGTCCGACCAGAGTTGCGGAATCCACGTTCACATCGACGGCAGCCGCTTCGACGCGCGAGGGGTGACCAACCTGGTCAAGATGGTCCACAAGCAGGAGCGCCTGATCGAGCAGGCGCTCGGGATCAGCGAGACCCGGCTCGCGCGCTACTGCCGCCCGGTTGATGAGGAGTTCATCCGCCGCCTCGAGAGTCGCCGCCCGCGCACGATGCAGGAAGTCAGCGACGCCTGGTACGGACGCCGCAACGCGAACCCCGATCGCTATGATTCCAGTCGCTATCATGGAGTCAACCTAAACAGTCTATTTTTCAGGGGATCGATCGAGCTGAGATTCTTCAACGGAACGACCCACGCGGGCGAGATCAAGTCCTACATTCAATTCGCTCTCGCGCTCGCTGCCAAGGCGCTCGGGAGCAAGGCAGCGTCGAGCCGCCGCCGCGAATACAGCGCAGCGACTTCGAAGTACGACATGCGAGTCTGGCTCCTCGGGCTCGGGATGATTGGCGACGAGTTCAAGACCGCCCGGCTGCACCTGCTCAAGAAGCTCGGCGGCTCCGCGGCTTGGAAGGGCGAGCGCCGCGATCGCGCCCAGGGCGACCAGCCCGCAGCCCAGGAGGAACGTGCCGCATGACGCAATAGCCCGGGGGGGGCCCGGCCGCGGGCCCCCAAGCCAGGCCGCAAGTTCTGCTGACGCCCTGATTCGGGCATCACGCAGAATCCTCGAAGAACCCGCAGGCCCTGATACGTACATCAGGGCGGCGACAATCCGGGGGCGAGAATCCTCGAGGATTATCGAAGGTGATAGTTGGAACACAACCCGCATGTACATCTGGCCATGAAGACGAACAACGCAATCAGCAAGACGCCCGCGAACGCCAACATCAATGTATCGCTTGCCCACAGCCGCTACGGGACAGCGCAGCCGCAGGTCGAGATCCGCTACCCGCGCGGGACCCACTACCGCGTAGTGCGCGCCGCCCTCTACGCCCTTGCCGCGAAGCTCGAGACCGCGACGCCGGCCGGGGACAACTGGGTCGTCGAAGTCGACGCTTTCGGCGACGAGAGCGGGCGGGTGTACCTCGAGCTGGTCAAGGCCGACGACGCCGAGACGAAGCGCGGGCTCGCGCTGCTCCGAAAGGTGGTGGGCTGACCGGGCCGGGGGGCGGGGCGCAGCGAGCGCTCCCGCCCTCGACTTGTCGCGAACCAGAAGCGATCATGCTACGCGGGCAGCAGCCCGCAGCGCGGGAGAAACCAACGTGCTCTACTTCGCATACGGATCCAATCTCGATGAGGCGCAGATGCGCGAGCGCTGCGCCAGCGCCGTTCGCGGTCCGCGCGCGCTCCTGCGCGGCTACGCCCTGACGTTCGGCGGGTTCAGCCACCGCTGGGGCGGCCCGGTGGCGAGCGTCATCCGCGCGCAAGGAGCCGAAGTGCACGGGCTCCTCTACGCCATCGACGCCGAGGACATCGCGGCGCTCGACCGCTGCGAGGGTCACCCCTTCGCGTACGAGCGCGTGGAGCGCATCGTCATCGACGAGGGGGACCGCCGCCGACGCGTGCACCTCTACCTCCAGCCCGAGGAGGGTTTCGAGCCGTGGGAGCCCGCCCCGGACTACTACGCAGTCCTGCGGCGCGCGTACACCCGCTTGGGCTTCGACCGGCGGCGCCTGGCTGCCGCAGCGCGGGTGGCGGCATGAACCGCGACGTGAGCCAACGTGGGGCCAGCACGCGCGTGTTCGTCTACGGGACGCTCCTGCAGGGGGAGGGGAACCACGATCTGCTTCGCCGCGCTGAGTTCCTTGGCCCGGCTCGCACGCCTCCCCGCTTCGCGCTTCACGACCTGGGTGGCTTCCCAGGTCTGGTCGCTGGCGGCGAGCACGCGGTCGAGGGAGAAGTGTACATCGTCGGGCCGGACACCCTGGCCCGCTTGGATCAGCTCGAAGGCCATCCCCGGTTCTACCGGCGCGCCCCGATCGCCCTCGAGGACGGCTCCACCGTCGAAACCTACCTTTTGCCCGCCGATCGCGTCGTCGGACGACCCGTGATCAGCTCTGGCAGCTGGCGCGCGCGCCGGAGAGAGAGGGTCGCATGAACATCGTGATGCGTGATGGCCGCGTCTTCCGCGGCACCGCGGTGCAGATCGTCAAGGCGATGCAGGACATCGCGTTCGGTGTCGAGCAGTTCACGCTCCCCGAGTACATCGACTGGGTGGTGCAGAACGCCGCGAAGTTCGAAGAGGTCGAGCTCAAGATCACGGGCGAGACCGATGAGGAGAAGGCGGCGTCGCTGGTGGCGGAGATGATCAGGACGGGGTTGACGCGGAAAATGTAGGCGCTGGGGCTGCAACAAAGTCCGGGCGGAACGGATGCGATCGCGTACCGGCCCGAGGCGCTGGTACGATGCTCGGATGGGCGCAAACCCCTGGTCGAAGTTCTCCGTCGGCGAGCCGAGCGCGCATGCCAAGTGGACCAACCCGGACTGCCAGCCACTGGTCCGGGTGTCGCACGTGGCACACGTTCCGATCGCCATCCGGATAGCCGAGGACGCCCGTTTGCGGGCCGATCTCGTCTACGACAAGAGCAAGCTCAACAAGGAGCGCATCAGGGTCGTGTGGCTATCTCCGAACGACTGGGACGGCGCGGGTGGGTCTCGATATGGAAACATCCGCTTCGATTTTGACTGGCCAACGCTTGTCGACGGTAAGCGAGCGTTTTGGGTGGAGAGCATCGCGTACGGAATAGAGGCCTGCCGAATTCTCATCACCGACGTCGACTACAGCTCACTACTGGTGCCCTATGACCCAACGGTCGGCGACGGACCGTGGTGGATCGATTCAACGGGTCAACAACACTGGAATGGCAACTACTGTCTTGAAATCATGGTGGAGGGCGACATCTCTTTGACTGGCGCCAAGCACGTCGATTTCGTGAAACACCACCCGAAGCGGTGCAACATCGACTACACTGCCTGCGCGTACTGCGGCTGCGACAGTGACAAGGCAGGAGCAGAATTCCTCGCGCGAATTGCGAGTTCCGCGCCACGAATTTGTCTTCCGGGGCTCACTCAGCCGCACAAGAAAGGGCTCGGGCCATCCATCAGCGTGTATTCTGCGATCAACAGGCTCTCGGCTCGGCTCTCGAAGCTCAAGCCCTCGAATCCCGGTACCGTGAGTGCGGCTGACACGCAGGCGCCCGCGTTGGCGCGCGCTCTGCTACGGGCGTTGGCAATCAACGACCTGGCTAGTGAACGGGCAGAACTCGCGGGATTGTTCATCAGCATTGACGAAGCGGACTTGGCAATTAGGGCTCTCCTGGCCGCGACTGTGGGGCTTCCCAATGCTGCGGCACTCGACATCATCTGAGAAGTGCGCGTAGCCGCCTTTAAAGGTGGGAGGGAGAGGGGGAATAGCCGGCTTGGAAAGCGGCTAATGGGGCCCGAGTGAAATCAACCACTTCGCTTGGAGCGCTGAATATCGCCAACCCAGTCCACCCCGTGGACGCCGCGTGCGGAGCCATCTGCCGGCCGCAACCGCGCGGCCGCTCACGATGCCGCGGACGCCGAATCCGGCACCATGCCCGCCCAATCGAGCACCGTGGCAAACCTGCGCAGGACCGGTCGACCCTCCTCGTAGCCGGGATCCGCGACGTACACCTTGCTCTCGTCGAAGCTCAGAACATAGGCGATCGTGGACGTGCCGTTGGGCATGTCGAGTCGAACCAAATCTCCCCGCTGAAGCGAGCGGCGCAGCGCTGGCGCACCCTTCGGATCGGACTCCAGCACGGCGAGCGCTTCAGACCACGCAAGGTGCTCAATCAGCCACGCCAAGGGATCGCTCCGCCAGCGGCGCACGCCGGCCATGGTCTCACGCAAGATGGCCTGCGCCCCCTCATCGAGCACGGGTTCGCGAAGCACCCACGTGAGTCGCGACACCCAGTCGTAGTCCGACACCTCGTCCTCGACGGGGTGGGCCTTGAGCGTTCGCCTGTCGACCTCGCACTCCCATCCCAGCCACCCGAGTAGGCCGAGCACCAAGGAGGCCTCCTGCCAAGGGCCGTCACCGAGCCCGGTGCGTGCGACGGCGATCGGCGATCCCGCGGAGGTCTTGAAGTGCCCCGCAATATCCCAGAAGAACTGGTTGCGAGGCTTCTCCGGAATGACGCTCGCCCCTTTCTGAAGCCAAGCGAACGTGGGATCGGAGCGCCGGAGCCACCGAAGAACCCCGACGACGGCCGCCAGCTGCGCCACAGCCGAAGCGGCGGCTTCGGGAGAGCCGTCGAGCCGCTCGAGCCGTTCGCTCATCCTGGTCATCAGCTTCTTCACCTTGCGGTGGCAGGCGCGAAGAAGTGCCTCTGCATCGATTGGCTCGGCGGGGGGCTCGTCCGGCGCAGCGTCCCGGTCGGCGACCTCCAAGTCCTTCTCCTCCATCTCTGGAGGGGCGACCGGAGGAGCGTCGTCGTGCAGACCCTGCCCGAGGCGGTGGATCAGCAGGTCGAGCACCACCGCCAGGTTTCGCCCCGCGATCGACTTGCGTGCTCCCCGGCGTCGCTTGACCTCCTCCAAGCTGATCGAGAGATTCCCGACTGGTGCCGCCTCGGTCGCCCCTTGGGCCGGCGCTACATGGAGTTCGCCCTTCCGAAAATTCACGCCGTCTTCGTCGAAGATTGCCTTCTCGACAATCTGCATGACATTGCCGAGCTGCGTGGGATCAGCCGTCATCGCTCCGAGCGCGGTCCGCAGCTCGCGCTGCACGCCGCTGGACCCGCCAGCGCCGCGAAGCCGCGGTGCGTGATGCACGATCGCGAAGGACTGCGGGGTTCCCCGCACCTCGACGAGCGACGCCTCCTCGACGATTTCTGCGGTGGCGGTCACGGTCAGAATCCCCTCGCTTCGCGACCACCGGAGATTCTCGACGACGCTACCCTCCCGGGTGTGTAGGGCGACCGACACCACTTGGGCGGAATCGGGGATCCCTCGGATCACGATGCCTTCACCTTCCGCGACGGCTACATCCACCCGCCGGGTGTCTCGCTGCTCGTTCGTGCGCGCCTCCGCCCGTTCCTCGACAACGCGCCACTCGGCGGCGGACAGGTCAGGGGCGTTGTGCAGACGCGCGAGCGCGAGGTTCTCGACTGTCGAAGCCTCGGGATTGATTCGAACGAGGATCGCCTCCGCGTTCGTCCCCGTGTCCAGCCATGCGGGCCGCGAAGGGTTCGCGCTTCCGGTGACGAGTAGCTCCTGATCATCGCCCTCGATCCAGAGCATCTTCGCGTGCAGCGGAGGTACCCCGGCCTCCTCGGAATCGCTGGTTCGCGTTGTGAGAGCGGCGAGGACCACGCGTGCATCGACGAAGCGAACGCCCTGCAGCCGTCGAGCTGCAGCAACCGACAGCTTCGACGAGGCAGGCTCCACTCCCACGATCAGCTCCGAGGGTCGCAAGTCCTCCTGCAACCGGCGAAGAAACGCTAGTTCTTCGTCAAAGTAGGGGCCCAGAACAGTGACTCGGGAGCATCGACCACGAACGTGCGCGCGAAGCTGCTCCCAGAGGGATGGAGTAGTTCCGGGCGCGGACCACAGCAGCAACTCGCGGGGGTCGGTGGGCAGCGGGCCGCGAAGCCACGGAGCCACGTCTTCGGCGGCCTTCACGCACTCCTCAATCAAGGGCGGCTGACCGCGGGTCCACGCACGGATGGCGTCGAGCGCCGCGCGTGCCACTGCGACGCTCCCGCGATCGCGTGGCTCGATCGTGACGAGGTTCGTGACTTCGGCGTTCCCGCCAAACCCCGCGAACGTGAGATTGTGACTGCCGACGAATACCTTTCCGCTCTTTTTGCCGAGCAGCACGTGAATCTTGGGGTGGAATGCGCCCGGCGCGGCGATGGGTACGAGGAGATACGAACTGCCTGCGAGTGCCGGCCTCAGGTCCGGTGAGGACAGGCCTGCTGCGCATTGTCCGCGGTCCACAAGCACGATCTGCTGCAGGCAGCCGGACCCCAGCAGTCGTCGGTGTACGACGGTCTCGAGGAACGGAAAGTGGATCGAGTAGGTCGTGGCGATCGACGCTTCGAATCGGCCGGAGCGCAGTTCATCCAGCAGCGAGACACGCTCAACCATGGATCTCTCCTAGCAGCGTCTCGCCCAAGGCGGTCAGGTGGGGATTGCCCGCATCGTCGTTCGCGACGAGGTCAAGGTCCCGCAGCATGCTGAGAGCCCTCTGAATCCTGGGGATCGTGAACGAAGGTCCGGGCGCATCGACCACGCGCAACTCCCCATCGAAGGGGCGCACCTTGAACGTGTCGCGCGGGGGTGAGCCAGCAAGCTTCTGCATCGCCACGCGGAAATGCGTCTCGATGGTCCACGTCGTGAACGAGTGCAGGACCTGCTCAAGGCTCATGTCTGCCCAAGCGGATGCCCAGCGGGTTACGATAGAACGAAGGTTGATGGGGTATCGATCGAAGTAGCCGGCCTCGAACGAACAGCCTCGGTAGGGATCTCCCTCCGTGCCGCGAGCCAACAGGGCGAGCAGGATCCGAACGGCGCCGTCGAGGGCGGTGATCGAGTCCCCCGGGCGCTCGCGCGTGGCATCAAGTACTCGCCAAGCCGACTGCATTTCGTGGCCATCGTCGTTCCAGGAGGCGATCGGTGGCAGCTCACGTCGGGCTCGTTCCACATGATTTGCAAGGCTCTCCCGGCCGTCGAACTGGAGAGCATTGGCTGCCGGAGAGGTGACGACGAGCCTGGCGATCGCGCTCGAGTCGGGAGCCTGCGTGCGCTTGGTGCTGATCGCCGTGTCGAGCGCCAACCAGAAGAGCGTCTGGGCGACCACGGAAAGCAGCTCGTTGCGCTGGTACACTCCCCACGCGCTCCGCACCCGCGTCATCGCATCGGGCAGCAACCAGAGTGAAGAATCGGCAAACGCACCGCTGTAAGCAGCTGCGCGAAACTCGCTTTCCAGCGAGGTGTCCTCGCGTCGCGTCCCGTGCTGGATGAGGTCGAGAAGCAGCCCGAGCGTCATCCGGCGCGAGTGCGCCTCCTGCCCCTGGGCGCCCGTCCGGTCGAAGAAGAACTCAAGAAGCGCGTCTCGCTCCACGGCCTGGTGCTTGAGCCCGCACGGGCAGAACGAAGCGAGCCGGTCGAGGTCGCCGAGCGTGCACACGTCATTGTCGACGAGCTTGAAGAACGCGGTCCCATCGTTGCCCTTGTCGAAGGCCTCCGCGAGGGGCCCGCCGCGCTCCGGGGTGAACTTCACCTGCCGCGTTCGCGTCTCCCCGCCGAGGACGCCGGAGTCGCGCAGCGGGCCGAAGTAGTACTGACCGAGGCCCCCCAGCGGGTTTTTGAAGTACCTCGCCGCGCCTTCGTCCAGTGTCGCATGGGTCGACAATCGAACGTGATCGTCCGGGCCGAGCGCTTCAAGCACGGGGACCAACACGTCGCGCCCGACCATCGCTGCCCCGTGGAGATCGGGATGCTCGTTGAGCACGAGCCCGTGTCTCGCGCCGATGAGCGCGAACAGGCATTCTGCGCGACGAAGCGTTTGTTGCAGGTGGTCGGTGTCCGAATGCGTGAAGCGGCGGTCGTACGAGCGGAGCAGCCACGGATAGAAGCTGTAGTACCGGGCGCGCGTCGTCACGTTGGTGATGCCGGGCAAAAGGTCGGTGAAGATCGACACGCATGGCGCCTGCGTGCCGAGATGGTCCTGACCCGTGACCGCGGGAGCAGGCTTGACCCATGCCGTAGAAATCGACATTCCCGCGGCATGATACGCGCTGCTGCACATGCCCGCTACCGCGCGTTCGCCCGTACCGGGGACAGGGTTCGGGGCCGGTTCGTCCTCTGGTCGCGGCGACCTGTCGCACCGCCATTGCGCGATCAAGACGGTAGCCAATCCCGGCAACGTGAGCGATCGTGGTCTGCATGGGCGTGAGCGTCTGGACCTTCATGCGACCACGAGAGGGCGAGCTTCATCTGGTCAGTCAACGCGCGTTGGACGAGTTCTTCTCGAATGCAGCGCGCCTTCCGGCCGACGACGAGGGCTTCGTGCGCTACGCGCAGGTGGTCGTGAACCTCGAGAACCGTCGCGCAGTCGAGGTGCTGCGGATCGGGTTCTACCAGCACCGCGTTCTCAAGAACGGCAAGCTCGACCGCAAGCACTTCAAGGCTGTCATGGCGACCGTGGGAGAGGCGGCGTTCGGTGGGCTGCGGATTGAGGGGCCGCAGCCAGGCGTGATTGCAGCTGAACACAGGTTCGCGAAGCGCCGCCTCGACCACCTGAGCACGTGGAAGCCGAGCGAGGGCGATCTCGCGAAGCTTCGCGAGCTTGTGAACCACAAGGCGGATCGGGAGATCATGTAGCCAAGGCAGCGGCCATGGGCGCAAAGAAGCGGCTCCAGGTGCGGATCAACGACGAGTTGATGCTCGACGCTGGGGCCTGCGAGGCGATCTCGGAACCGAGCGGGCCGGCGTGGATCATCCGGCCGCCCGCGACCACGCTGTTCCACCAGGTCTTCTCGTACCTGCGCGAGAAGGCTGACCCGCCAACGCACCCTTCCGGTTCGATGGTCGGCCGTGAAGGAGTCGCCGCCGCAGCGCTCGTCTTGCGATGGGGTTCGTACCTCGCCGTCCTGCTCGACCACGACAAGCCGGTCTGGCCCGAGGTCAACTCGCCGGCCACGAGCCGCATCAGCGACGAGGAGATGGCGCGCATCAACATCGATGCGTCGGCCGCGCTCGCTGAGTGGATCGACCTCTACCGCGCCGACCGAGGCGGGAGCGCGTACGAGCAGTTCGTGAATCGGGCTGTCGCATACCTGCCGATGCCCAAGAAGACATCTCGGATGAAGGTCACCGAGGTCGCTGCTCTTGCGGAGTCAGGGCTGGCATCGCAGCTCGTCGATGCGTTTCGTGCATCCCACGAGTCGCGCCTCGAACGGGTGCGCGCGGACGTTGAACGCCATCCCAGCCGTGTGCTCGCCAATGCGTTCGTGAACACCGCGTGGCGCAACGGACCCGTCGAGAGCATCCACGCAGGCGGCTACCAGGGCTATCCGCTCGAGCAGCGACGCGTGACACCGGCTGAGGAGCGCGACCTCGTGGCGTTCGCGAGCGAGCGCCTGGCGCAAGCGATGTCCGTGTGCTTGCTGTTCTCGATGGAGCAGCCGCTGCGCTCGTGGGTGGATCAGGTGCTGCCCTACGGTCTGGCCGAGCAGTTGCTCATCACGCCGTCGAGGTGGACGCTGACCGAGGTCTCGCGCGAGGTGCGGCTGCCGAGGTAGGCGAGGCGGCGGAGGTCGCGCGTCGCAGGTGCTGCGAGTGCTTCTTGACACGCGCACGCGGCGTGTGGTCTGTTCCCCTCGTTCAGCTTTGCTCAGTCGGTAGAGCAGGCGGCTGAAACCGCCGGGTCGCTGGGAGATACCCAGCAGCTGGAGCCAGTACAAAGAGGCGATCACGCAATGGTGCGGATCGCCTCTTCGTGGTCCATGGACCGCTGCGCGTTGACTACTCGATGGACTCGCGCTTCAACGCGCGCCCCGTGTTGTCCCTCGCCTTCCGCACCATCGAGTTCCTGTTCTACCACGTGCTGCTCGCGGTCGTGGATCGCGTCGCGCGCCTTCCTCGCACCACGATGCTGCCCGAAGCCGCGCGCTTGTATCGCCAGAACATCGCGCTCAAGGCGCAGCTCGATGCGCTCGAAGATCACCTCGCGCGCATCGAGAACAAGCGCCGCGCGAAGCCGCTGTCGGTGCGCGCCGCGCAGGTGTTCGCGCTGCTGCTCACGCGCGGCGACGAGCAATTCCTGAGGTACTTCTTGTCGTCACCGCGCGCAACGATCGAGCGGTGGCTGACCCGGTTCCGATCGCTCTGGGGGCGATCGCTCGGAGGACGGCCGCGCACCGATGTCGATGTCGAAGACCTCGTGGTGACGCTGAAACGCGAGAACCCGAGCTGGGGCCAGCGGCGGATCCGCGAGGAGCTTCGACGCATGGGCATTCGCGTGAGCGAGCCGACCATCATGCGCATCCTGCGCGAGCACGGGTTCACGCCGCACCCGCTGCGCAAGCTGTCGTTCGAGCGCGTGCAGTCGTCCGTCAAGGATGCGCTCTGGGCCCTCGATTTCTTCGCGGTGAAGACGGCGACCGGAGCGTGGTTGCAGGTGCTGATCGTGATCGATGTGCACACGCGCGAGGTGCTCGGGCTCCGCGCGTACGACGGCTGGGACGTCGATTCGTACTGGACAATCCGCGCGTTCAACGCGATCGCCAGTGCTGTGAAGCGCCTACCGACGAAGGTCGTGCACGACCACGGCCCGACGTTCCTCGGCCAGTTTGCGCGCCAGCTTCGCGTGCTCGGCATCGAGCGCGAGCTCACGCCGGCTCGCATGCCGTACATGAATTGCTACGTCGAGCGGTGGATCGGCTCCGTTCGCCGCGAGCTGTTGCGCCACGTGCGCGTGCACGACGTCGTGGAGCTCCAAGACTGGCTCGACGAGTACCGCGCGTACGCGAACGCCGAACGGGCACACCAAGGGCTCGATGGGCGCACACCGAACGAGGTCGCGCGCGGGCAGCCGGAGGCCGTGGTGCTCGATCTCGAGCAGCTGCGGACGCGCAAGTTGGTGCGGCGCATGTACGCGAACGGCCTTCTGCAGGGGTACTCGCTGGTCGAACGCGACGACGGCGTTGCTCCGGACCGCGCGGCGGCGTAGCGTCCACGTTCGGCGCAGGTTGGCCCACGACGGCGCCCGGTTCGCAGCGCGAGCCGAAGGGCGACGTGCGCGCGCGGAGCGCACCAGGCAGCCACGTCGGGCCGAAGTTGGCGTTCGTCTCCGCCGGGGCGGGTGCGAACCGGTTTGAAGGAGGTTCTATTCAGGAATTGGATGCGCTCGCGTCGCGAAAACTGAGCGGTTCGTCCGGTCGCCGGAGCGGTTGACGGCTGGGTCCAGGGTTATTTGGGATCGGGTTGGCGCCCGTCGAGGGCGGGCGTGCGGGACTCGAACCCGCGGCCAGGTGCATCGCGCGCTTGGTACCCCACTCTCGAGCTCTGGCCACGGGTACCTCGGTTTTCTTTGTCTGGAAGCGGTTTGCGGCCTCTTAAGAATCCCGTCGCAGACGTTTGCGTAGGGCTACGACTGCCGAGCCAAGTCCACCTCTTTGCGAAGAACCGAGGGGTGGGCAGTCAACAGGGCCTCGCAGATCGACATGCGGGGCCTTCTGCGTTTGTGGGCCTGGAAACGCTGGGTGCTGGCGATGCGGGTCGACGGCGGGGCGTGGCCCGTCGGCGCCGACAAAGAGCGCGACGTGGCGCCCCACGGCGGCGCTGGACAAGGCTCGCGCTCTCTTCTCTGGCCAGCGGGGAGAGAGAAACCGAGAGCGTTTAACGGATCGGCGGCTTCGCGGTGGACGGGTCGGCGGGGGTTAACTGTCCAACCCAGCCATACGTCTTCTGCCGGCTTTCCATCGCGAGAGCTTGCGACGAAACAGGCCGGATGGGCGCGGAGGTAAGCCGTGGATCTGGCAGAGGTCCGGGGGAACGGGGGCTCGCAGAGCGCATCGTGAGACCAGAGGGCGCTCGCGCTCGGCGTGGTGCTCGAGGAGATTCTATGCTGGGTGCGCGGGCTGGGCGGCTCGCGGCAGCTCGAGGCGCTCGTGGTCTTCGACGAGGTGTACGGCTTTCTGCCGCCCCATCCGGCAAACCCGCCCACGAAGCGTCCGCTGGTGTCGCTGATGAAGCAGGCCCGTGCCTTTGGCGTGGGCGTGATCGTGGCGACGCAGAACCCGATGGACCTGGACTACCGTGCGCTGTCCAACGCGGGTGTGTGGTGCCTGGGACGGCTGCAGACGGACGCCGACCGGGCGCGGTTGCTGGACGGGCTCGAAGGCGCGGAGCCGTCGTCGCGCGAGGACCTGGACCAGACGATCAAGCGGCTTGCCCCGCGGTGGTTCGTGGTGCGGGACGCGCACGCCTCGTCGCAGCCGGTGCTGTTGAATCCGCGCGAGACGATCTCGCTGATGCGGGGGCCGATGACGCGCGGGGAGATTCGGATGGCTCGGATGGGGCGTGGGTGAAGGCGCACGAAGGCCACGCGCTACTTCGTGCCCCCCGCGCTCCTGCGCGAAGCTGGCCTCGACGCGCTGACAACGCTCACCCGGGTTCAGCCGCGATCTACCACTCAGCTGGCGCCCATGCGCGAGCTCGCCCACGGCATGCTCCAGCCATCTCCCGGGGCTGGAAGCAGAAAGGGAGAGGGATCTGCTCAAGCGGATTGAACGCTTCCGACTCGCCCAGGACATTCGCGAGTACGTCGGGGCGATGGGGAGGATGGTCTCCACCGCTGAACTGACAATCGCTGAAGGCGGGCCGCTGGAAGAGTTCACGGTGTGGATGCTGGCGTACGCGGACAAGGTCGACCCGCTCACGAAGCTCCGCGTTGACACCGAGAAGGTCGCTCGAGAGAGAAGCGCGGCCGAGTCGACAACCCAGGAATGACCTGTGGCGCGCACGCTACTCGCCGGACCACTCGAGCTTGGCGTGGAGGTGGTCACCCATTTTCGACCCCGTGAGCGAGGGAAGCGCCCGAGCCCGAACGGGCCGGCCTGTGAGACCTTGCGGATGCGATCCTCGGGAACAAATCTGTAGCCTGATGTGTTGCCTAAGTTGTAAGATTCAGTGTAAGGAGGACCCCATGGAGCGCAAGTGCCGGTACGTGCCCCTGTCCAAGCAGCCGCTGGTGCTGGTTCTGGGCCAGGTCCGATACAGCCCGATCCGTCAGATGGCGGACTACATCCCCGCAATTCAAGAGGAATTTCGGAGGTACGGGTTCCCGCTGGAGCGCGCCGGCAAGATCCAGCAGCTCATCTTTGGCCCCGGCGGCGGGGTCCCCGTGCAGGTGATCGAGCAGCAGCGCTGGGAATACCGCACGAAGGACGAAACCTGGAGCGTGATCGTGATGCAGGACAGCGTTGTCCTGCAGACCACGTCCTATGAAAAGTTCGAGGGCTTTGCAGAAAAGCTCCAGCACGCCCTCCGAACCGTTCTTGCCAAGACCGAGCACGACAAGCTTGGCGTCGTCCAGCGCGTTGGTCTCCGGTATGTGGACGTCATCCAACCGCGGCAGGGAGAAGACTTCCGGTTCTATCTCCGGCCCGGTTTGCACGGCGTGACCGACGACGTCTTCAAGGAGGGAACCCACCGTCTTCATCTCGAAAGCACCGGGAAGACCACCGTGGGAGACCTCGATGGCACGATGGTCGTCCGCATCGTTCAGAACGACCGAGGTTTCTCGTTGCCGCCGGACTTGCTCGGAGCGGCGCCGAAGCATGCGCCTCGAGCGAAACCGAATGAGCTGATCACCCTGGTCGACATGGACCACTACATTGACGGGACCTTCGATCCCAGTGCGGACTGGATTGTGGCGAGGGCCTTTGAGATACACGATCACCTCATCGAAACCCTTCACGAGCACGTCGTAACCACGGAAGCGATCGAGGTGTGGAGGTGACGTCGTCCATCACCTACGAGGAGTATGAAGCCGCGAGAGGGGCGAGCGCGATGCTGGCCCGCGAATCCTGCTACGACCGGAGCAGCGATGAGGAAGCATGGATGGCGGTCTTGATGCACGCGGGGTCCGGAAGGTCGGGCGTCGTCATGCTCGTTGCAGACTACGGGCCCATCTTGCCGAGCATTGGGTCCAGCTCCTTCGTCGTGGATCGCAGGCCTGCTCGCAAGCGCGCATCGACGCTCGTTCGACCGCAAGTCTCGACCGAGTTCGTCTCCGTGATCGCGCTGCCCGTCATCGAGCAGATGCATGAGCTGCTCGCGGCGCTTTCCATCAACAAGAGCCAGCTTGCCCAAGTCCTGCGGGTGACTCGCCCGACGATGTATGACTGGTTCCAGGGCAAAGAGCCCAACTCCTCTAACGCCGACCGCATCCACGCGCTCCTTCGCATTCTCGCTCGCGTGTCGGTTTCCGGCGCCGAGCCCATCCATGCCCGATTCGTGCGAAAGCCGATGGAGCTGGATGCGCCATCGATCATCGACCTGCTCTCGGCTGAGGAGCTCGACGAAGAACGCATCGTGCGACAGCTCGAGCAAGCCCGCACGCTCAAACAGGAAGCGTCGAACAGGAGGACGAGGCGCGAAGACCGCCTGCGGGCGCTCGGCTTCGAAGACCCGACCGACGACGAACGTCGAGCGCGACTCGCAACGAACCTGGCGTTGAAAGACTGGCCCCGGCGGTAGGTTATGAAGGAGCAGTTCGACAGCAACGCGATTGCGAAGCTGGGCTGGCGTCAGGGCGCGATCCTTGGCGACAAGCTCGCCGTCAGCGCGCGCCATCACGCTCCCGCGCGGTCGCCCGCTGAGGACGACGGTTGGCTCATCGTCACGAGCCACGACTGTGACGTCGTCAACTTCAGCATCGACAAGGAGCCGGTCGTCGAAGTTGTGCGTGCGAGCATCACGCACGGGAAGAAAGCCGACAAGCAGCTGTCGTCAGGTAGAAACCCGCGAACGATGCAAATCGTCATTGTGGACAGCGACGAGCCGATCGTGCTCTCACTCTCGGTACACGATAGGTGGTTCATCCCTCGGGAATTGCTGCGGCAGGAAGCTCCCGCCCGCTACCTCCCCGACAAGGAGCGCCGGCTGGTCGCGGAGTGGCTTGCGAAGCGATACATCCGTGCGGCTTTCCCGACGGCCTTCGACCTTCGGTGGCGCTCCAAGCTGAAGGACTGGCAGAAGCTCCTCAAGAACCACAGCGAGTGGATTCAGGGCATCTACCTTCGCTTGTCGACGCTCGACGAGCTACCGGAAGAGAAGCCGTACCAATGCCACCTGCTCGTCGCCGTCCCCTACGAAAAGTGCGGTGGTGCAGCCTGGCCCAAGAAGCGAGAAGAGCTCGAGCAGACCATCCACAGATTCTGGGACCAGTTCAGGCCCGGGATTGAGTGCGCCGGCGTCGAGCCGCTCGGAACGGATGACATCTCGCTTGCTGACATCGAGCCGTACCAGCGGTTTGATGCGGATTGGATCAGCTTCGACGACGAGACGCCGGTCACGCCGGCCCACGCCGACATGACCTCCTGAGCAGGCGGCGATGTCCGACGTTCCCGAGACGAGTGGGGGAGACGATGGTGAAGCGCAAGGGCGCCGCTCGTGGCAGAGACGAACAACGATGGGAGCGCGAGCGACGCGACGAGCAGGCCTTCCTCTTCGCCCCGGACGAGCGCTGCCTCGGGAGGGTGGAACGCGACGAGTGGGACATCGCCATCTCGATGGCGGGTGGCAACGTCGTCGAGGCCGCGAGGCAGGTTGGCATCGAGGTCCCTCGAGGAACTCGCGCACTGTGGGGACGCTCACAAGAAGCGGCGATCGGCGCGTTCCGATGCTGGCTGCGGCGCAAGGCGCGAAAGCGCTGAACGCGGATCCGCGACGATGCGTCGGGAGTCGGCTGAAACCGCCGGGTAGCTGAGTGAGCCTCAGCGCCCGTGTTGTCCGTCGCCCTCTGTACCGATGATCTCGTGGTGACGGGGCACGTAGTTGCTGCAGCGATCCATCGCTCGCCGCGAACGTTCCCCCATGCACCCTCCGCGCGGTAAGCTCCCTCAAGCCGAACATGGCCTCGGAAACCCTTCCGCCGCTCGAGCCGGGGCGAGTCTACCGGACTGGCGAGCTACGACGCTGGAGCGCCAATCCGGCGCGGCTGGTTCAACGCCTCGTCCGTGAAGGCCGTCTTCGAAGAGCTGCACGCGGGCTCTACTACGTCCCCGAGGAAAGCAGGTTCGGCAAGGTTCCCGCAAGCGACGAGGCGCTCCTTCAAGCGTTCCTCGGTGGCGAGCGATTCGTCATCACCGGCCCGCCGCGCTGGAACGCCCTGGGCCTGGGTACGACCGCGATTTTTTCGGCGACGCTCGCGTACAACGCCAAGCGATCGGGTGCGTTCACCCTTGATGGACGGCCGTTCATTCTTCGGCGAGAGCCCATCCCTGACGAGCTCACGGCGGAGTGGTTCGTAGTCGACCTCCTCCAGCACCACGACATGGCCGGCGCATCCCTTTCCGAACTGGAACAGCGCCTCACGGAGACCCTCCGGTCGGGTCGGTGGAAGCCGGGTCGCCTCCACGAAATGGCGGCCTTGTTTGGCAACAAGACGACGAAGGCACTCGTGGAGAGGTGCATCCGAGCGGCGAGGCTGATGCAGGGTGGTGAGGAACCTCTCGGCAGGTGACGAACATGTAGGCGCCGCTGATGAGTCCCCTGGTCAGCGGGCGGCCTCCGGCCACTCCCCGAGGAGCCGCCAACCAGCTTCCCCCGTAGGAATCTCGAACGCCACGAGATTGCCCGGGCGCGCCACCTTGTTCAACCCGATGCATCGCACCCCCGCGATCTCGGCCTCGAGGCGCGCGTGGTGGTGTCCGAAGAAGCAGACGCGAGGCTGGGTCTTGGCAACCAGCTCATCCAGCCCCGCAGCTTCGCTCACGAACCCCGCGCCGCGACGGTGGCGATCGAACCGCACGCCCTTCGGCGCGTCGTGCACGAGCAGGATGTCGATCCCCTCCCGCGCGCTCAGCGCTGCGATCTCGTCTCGCGTGTAGTGGCGCTTCGCGTAGCCTTGCAGCGTGCGAGACGGGCGCTCGAAGTCCGATGGGCCGTAGCATCCGCCGAGCCCGGCAACGCGGAGGACCTCGCCGCCTGCGGCAAGGTCGGCGACCTCCCCGTTCCGGAGGTAGCGCAATCCAGGCAGTGCCTCGCCGTCTGGACGGCTGTCGAGCCAAACGAAGTCCTCGTGATTCCCTTTGACGAAAACGGTGGGGCGCGGAACCGCGCGTCGCTCCGCATGCCACCTCGGGAAGTCGCCGGCGCCGTCGTGACGTCGGGTGGCTCGGTCGATGCGGCTCGGGTCGGGCCAGATGCCGAAGTCGCCGACGTGGAGCACCCAGTCGAAGGTGAGCCCGAGCGAACTCTCGAAGGCGATGACGCCCTCGTATAGGAGATCGATCGCTCCGTGGATGTCGCCGGCCGCGCAGAGAATCATGCGGCCTCCCAGCTGTTGCAGATTCTGCAACAACTCGATCCCTTCGCCTCGATGCTAGCGAACGGCGCCCGAGCCTCGGTGTGGGCATCGACTGCATTCATGGCGCCCGAACATAGCTCACGCCCTGCGGTGCGCCACGTTCTCTTCTTGTCTTCAGAGCCGGAAGGAGCCGTCATGCCCCTCCAATCGCGCGGGCCGTTTTTGACCGCGCGAGAACAGGAGCGTGATGTCGAAAGAACCGCAATCACCTGGATCCGGCTTGGTCTTGGATGCCGGCGATCTGGACGCGCAGATGGATGCGCTCGACGCAATGCCTCTGACCTCGTTGCAGGCCACATTCCGAGAGGTCTTCGGGTTCCCGGACCGGACCCACAGCCGACCTCATCTGGTCAAGCGGCTCCGATGGCGACTGCAGGAGCTCGCAGAAGGTGGGCTGTCGGAGGCCGCGCTGCGCAAGATTGATGAGCTCGGAGATTGGGTCCCCGACGCCTGGAGGAATCGCCCGGCGCCTCCACCTCCCGCTGTCGAGGCGGTCGAGCGAGACCCGCGATTGCCGCCTCCGGGGACCACGCTTCGCCGGAAGCACCACAACGTGATCCATGAGGTATTGGTGTGCGAGGACGGATTCCTGTACGCCGGCGAGCAGTTCAAGAGTCTCAGCGCGGTCGCGAACCGAATCTCCGGTACCATGTGGAGCGGCTTTGCCTTTTTTCGGGCTGGCCGGACTGCCGCGTAAAAAGAGGGCAATGCGATGAGCCCTCGCACACGTCGTGGAACGGTCGAGAGCGCACCGAAGCGCTGCGCCGTGTACACGCGAAAGTCCACGACCGCCGGTCTGGAGAAGGACTTCAACAGCCTCGACGCGCAACGTGAAGCGTGCGCAGCCTACATTCAGAGACACGAACGATGGGTGCTGCTCGAGGAGCGATACGACGATGGCGGATTCACCGGGGCGAACACCGACCGCCCGGCATTTCAGCGGCTCCTCGCGGATGTCGATGCGGACAAGGTCGATGTCGTCGTTGTCTACAAGGTTGATCGGCTCTCGCGGTCTCTTCTCGACTTCGCCAAGGTCGTCGAGCGACTGAACTCCGGTGGCGCGTCGTTCGTGTCCGTCACGCAGAACTTCTCCACAGCCGATGCGATGGGCAGGCTCACACTCAACATGTTGATGAGCTTCGCGGAGTTCGAACGCGAGATGATCGCGGAGCGAACACGCGACAAGATTGCCGCCTCCCGCAGGAAGGGGAAGTGGACCGGCGGCGTCACTCCGCTCGGATACGCGCTCAAAGACAAGCGCCTGGAGGTGAATGACGTTGAGGCGATCACGGTCCGAGAGGCGTTCGCGCTATTCATCCAATTGCGCCAACGTGCGATGGTTGCCCGCACGCTCAACGAGCGCGGCATGCTGCCTCGCGCTGCCAAGCGTCGCGGTGAACGGCCGATCGCGTGGACCAAGGACTCGATCGTGCGACTGCTGCGCAATCCGGTCTACGCTGGCATGTTGAATTCCGGCGATGAGCTCTACCCTGGGGAGGACACCGCGCTTGTCGACAAGGAAATGTTCGCGCTGGTGCAACGGATGCTCGATGGGCGCATGCCAAGCATGCGCTTCGCCGGGGTCAACTTCGAGTACGTTCTCCGGGGCCTGCTTCGGTGCAGCATCTGCGGCGAGCTCATGACACCGTCGTCCAGTTCGAGGCACCGCGCCAACTACCGCTACTATCGCTGCACGACGCGCGACAGAAGCGGTATCGGGGCCTGCCCGGCACGGCACGTTCCGGCGCCGGCGATCGAGCGTTTCGTCGCCGATCGCCTCTCCGAGGTTCGGCTCGATCAGATCTTCGGGCCGGCCGTGTTGAGTGCAGTTCAGAAAAGGTTGCAGGAGCACCGCGCACGGCTCGAGACGTTGCGAACCCAGCTTCCGGCGAAGGTTGGACTACATTCCGCAACCACATCGCGACTGGTCGAGGAACTCACGCGACTGAACGGTAGGGCGCGCGACATCGCCGAGGCGAGCCTCCAGGCGGAATCGGAGAAGCTCGCGCTTGCGGAACGGCAGCTTGCGGAGGTCATGCGAAACGCAGCCGCCCTTGACGGAGTCCCTCAGTCTCCCGACGCGTATCGCAGCATTCTCGGCGACTTCGGAGTGCTCTGGAGAGCCATGAGCGTTACCGCACGGGGGCGTTTGCTCCGCGCCCTCCTGGACCACGTGGATGTGAACGAACGCACGGGCCAGGTCGATGTGTACCTGTTCGAGCTCGACTGGCGGAACAGCGACGGGAGCGGCGAGGGGAGTTCATGACCCATCCGCAAGCGGGCCTGCGCTGCAGAGTCATCACCGGGACTCTTCAGCGAGTGCGGCCGGAAGAGAAGACCTTCAATCCCGAGGTGCCAGCGCCACGAAGACCTGCGCGAGTCGCTCGAATGCTCGCCCTCGCACACCGCATTCAGGATTCGCTCGACGCCGGCCGGGAACGGGACCGCGCGGCGGTGGCTCGCAAGCTCAGGGTGACGCGGGCCCGGATAACGCAGTTGCTTGACATCCTCCTCCTCGCCCCTGACCTACAAGAACTCGTTCTGCACATGGAGGCTGTCGACGGCGCCGAGCCGACCACCGAACGCGCGTTGCGAATCATCGCACGGGAATCCCGCTGGGCCCGGCAGCGCGCCGCTTGGGCCTGGATGGTCGAGGAGGAATGACCGAACCGCCTACTCCCTCTCTCGGTCGTTGCCGCCGACTGTCCCCTCTGCATCAGGCCACCACGGTTCTCCGGATTCGATGGCGTGGGCAACGCGTTGCGCGGCGTGGCGCTTGCGCGCCTTCACAGACACCAGCGCGGCCAGGTCGAGTCGGTACACGTTCGCGTCCTCACGTCCCGCGATGCCGGGAAGATGGAGCACGTCGCCGGGGACGAGGTCACGCGCGACAAGCGCGAAGCCGAGCGTGTCGAGAAACCAAGGCGGGAGCAGAGCTGCCGTGTACACAGCAGCCAGCCCGCGCTGCCGGGCGCGGCGTAGCGCCTCGTTGGTGAGCCGTGTACCAAGTCCCCGCAGACGCCAGGTCCGCATGACGAACACTCCGCGGAGCACGCCCAGGTTTCCGTGGCATTCCAGGTACGCCGCTGCGATTGGCCCCATGCGCCTGGCATCGACGACGAGGCAGGAGCTGTCCCTGGCTTGCTCGATATCTGCAAGCGTCGGCCCGGTTCCCCGGAGGAGCCTGACGACGGTCGGCAGTTCGTGGGGCTTCGCATCCCGGACCCGCGAGAGTGGGGGCCTGTCCGGGCTCGTGGTCGCGATCGTGGGCGCGTTCGGCGTGCGGGGTGGGGAACGGCTCGGTCGAGGTGTCGGCGCCCCCTCTGGGCCCGCGGAGACGCCAACGGCGGCCAGCACTGCGTCGGCAAGAATGGCAGTGACTTCCGCCCTTCGACGTTCGAGCTCAAGGCGGTGTGGAGGAGAGGAATTGCTCATCGGAGCGACACGTCGCTCTTCGCGGCGGAACAGTCCAGCGCCTTCGCCCGATTCGCCACCTACTTCCGCCGCGCAGTCGCGATCGGCTTCGCGGCGCAAGAAGCCCCCCCCCACCGCCTCCCTTGTTCGATCCTCGGCGGCCGAGTACCTGACCTTCGTCGCTTCCAGCGGCGAAGGCGGTGTCGAAGCAGTGTACGCCGACGAGAACGTGTGGCTCAGCCAGAAGATGATGGCCCGGCTCTACGGCGTGGAGATCCCGACCATCAACTACCACTTGAAAAAGGTCTTCGAGGACAGCGAGCTCGAGGAGGACTCAGTTATTAGAAGTTTTCGAATAACTGCCGCCGACAGCAAGACCTACGACACGAAGCACTACAACCTCTCGGCCATCATCGCCGTCGGGTACAAGGTCAACTCCGAGAGGGCCGTGCAGTTCCGCAAGTGGGCCACGCGCGTCGTCGAGGAGTTCACCGTCAAGGGCTTCGCGATGGACGACGAACGCCTCAAGCGTGGCGGCTCCGTCCTGAGCGATCGCTACTTTGAGGAGCAACTCCAGCGCGTCCGCGAGATCCGGCTGTCGGAGCGCAAGTTCTACCAGAAGATCACCGACATCTACGCCACGTCCGTCGATTACGACATGACCGCGCAGGCTACCAAGCGCTTCCCTTGCAGGAGTTGCCCGCCCATGGACCGACGCCAGGGGCGCCGGACGAAACAAACGACCGCCGTTGAGTCCTGTATGATCGCAAGAAGTTCGCCCCGGCGATTCCGAGGATGACATGACCGCCTTCCCACCCGAATCCCATCACCTCGACCGCAAGTCGCTCCGCAAGGTCACGGGCTCAACCGCGGACTTCAGCGAGCTCGCGCAGGACTGCGTCTGCTTCGCGAACGGCGCGGGAGGCACGCTGCTCATCGGCATCGAGGACGACGGCGTCGCCCCGCCCGTGGACCAGCGCGTCGATCCCGGGCTGCCCGACCGCATTCGCAAGCGCGTCGGCGAGCTGACCGTGAACGTGCAGGTGGTGCCGGAGCTGAAGCGCCACGAGAACGGGGGCGAGTACATTGCGCTCGGCATCCCGCGGGCGGCGGGTGTCGCCTCGACGAGCGACGGCCGGTACTTCCTCCGCGTCGGCGACACGTGCCGTCCCATCGTCGGCGACGACGTGATGCGCCTCGCCAACGAGCGTCCAGCCACGCCGTGGGAGAAGATGACCTCGCAGGGGGTCCCCAGGGCGAACGCGGACGCCGCGAAGGTCGCGAGCATCTGCGCTCATCTGCGTGCTTCGGACCGAGTGAAGCCGTCGGTGAAGGAGAAGACCGACGACGAGCTCCTCACGCACTACGACCTCGCGAAAGGCGAGGTGCTCACGAACCTCGGCGTGCTGCTTCTGGTCGGTAGGCAGAACCGCGCCGGCCTCGGCAGCGCCCCCATCGTGCAGGCCATCAAGTACGACGAGCGCGAGGTGAAGGTCGCGAAGTGGAGCTGGGACGACCACGAGCTGTCGCCCCTGGAGCTGATCGACGCCGTCTGGACCGAAATCCCCGACTTCCGCGAGAGCTACGAGCTGCCCGACGGCATGCTCCGCACGAAGCTGCCGGCCTACGACGAGCTCGTCGTTCGCGAGCTGCTCGTGAATGCTCTCGTGCATCGCCCCTACACGCAGCGGGGCGACATCTACCTGAACCTGCACCCCGACCGCCTCGAGGTCGTGAACCCAGGAAGGCTGCCGATCGGCGTCACGCCGAAGAACATCCTCCACGCGACGAGCCGCCGCCGGAACGACGGCCTCGCTCGCATCTTCCACGACTTGAAGCTGATGGAGCGGGAGGGCAGCGGCATCGACATGCTCTTCGAGCGGCTGCTCGCGAGCGGGCGCAAGGTGCCGACCATCAGCGAGGGGACCGACTCCGTTCACGTCACGGTGCCGCGCCGAGTAGTGCAGCCCGGCGTCATCAAGCTGCTCGTCGAGGCGGACCGGCGCTACCAGCTCGCGCAGCGCGAGCGCATCACCTTCGCGCTCATCGCGCAGACCGAAGGTATCTCTGCGGTCGAACTCGCCGAAGAACTGGAGCTGCCGGACGCCGGAGCGCTGCGCCGGTGGCTGGGGCGCCTCCTGTCGTTTGGGCTCGTCGAGCAGTCGGGCCGCACAAAGGCCACGCGCTACTTCGTGCCGCCTGCGCTCCTGCGCGAAGCCGGACTCGATGCGCTCACGACGCTCGCCAGGGTTCAGCCGCACCGGCTGCGAGCGCTCATCCTGGAGGACCTCGAGCGCTTCCCGGAGTCCGGCAGGGCTGATATTCACCGCCGCATCGGCCCCGAAATTCACGAGAAGGCCGTCGCCCGGGCGCTTAGCGCGCTGCTCTCCGAGGGCGCGATCGTTGCGGCCGGGGAGCGCCGCTGGCGCAAGTATCGGCTCGCCGACGACAAAGGACGCGGTCCGTGACGACACGGGTTTGGCGTGGCCAGAAGATGCGTAACATGTCGAACGTCCAAGGAATTTCTAAAGGACACCTCGGGGCAAGTGTCCTTTACGCTTGTCCTTCAGGCGCCCGTCGCCGGGAGGCCCCGGCAGCTGGAGCCCGAAACACATCGTCGTTGTCTTGTCAATGAGCATGCCTGCGATCGCCTAAGTTTTCTTCGGAGACTCGCGTCAGGTGCATCGCGCCCTTGGGACCCCACGCGCGCGCTATGGCCAGGCCGCACCGGTTTTCTTTGTACATCGCGGTTTGCGGCCTCTTAAGAGCCGCCACTTCGGCGCTCGCCCAGGGCTACGACTGCCGAGCTGAGAACCACGTATGCAGGAGAAAACACGGGCCCCCTCAAGGGTCCGTTTT
>CAZAWR010000032.1:0-91156 GCA_964488865.1 uncultured Polyangiaceae bacterium
TGGCAAACGCGTGCAGTGGCAGTCGTTCCGCTACGACTGGCTCGGCAACACCGAGCTCACGGACGACGACGCCCAAGCCTTCTACGACCGCTCGCTCGGCACGGTGACCAACGATGGGTACAAGCTCGCGGCGGCATCGAACCAGCCGTCGAGCCCACGGCACGGAAGCTTGCATGCCACCTACGACGCGGGGGGGCATCTTCAAACCCTCGCGCTGTCGAGAAACGGGGCGTGCGTGCCGGCGAACAAGTGCGAGCTCCAGCACTTCGCCTACGCATGGGACGAGGTGGGAAGGCTGGTGCGGGCGCGTCGCTGGGACATGTCCAACCCGGACACCGTGCCTCCGGACGCGGAGCTTGTGTTCACGTACGACGCGTCGGACCAGCGGGTGCGAAAGACGTCGGGGGTGCGGCACACGCTGTACGTGTTCGCATCCCTGGAGCTTCGCGGGGCCGAGTACGAGGCTGGGGACTACTCCCAGACGGAGGTCCCTTACCTGTTTGCGAACGGGGTGCGGCTTGCCCGGGTGGTGCATGGCGATTCGACCGGGGTGTATCTCGAGCTTGGGGACCACCTGGGCTCGACGAGCGTGGTTCTCGACCGCGCGACGGGCGAGTTGGTGCAGCGGGACACGGCGTATGCGTATGGGGCAGCGGAGTCGTCGTACCGGCCGGAGAAGTTCGACGAGTTCCGGGAGGACTACCGGTTCACGGGCAAGGAGGATGATGTCGAGGTTGGGCTGATCTACTTTGGGAAGCGGTATTACGCTCCGTTGTTGCAGCGGTGGATCTCTCCGGACCCCTTGGCGATTCATGCTCCTGGGGAGGCGGACCTGAACCTTTATGCTTACGTGCATGGGCGGGTTCTCGTGGCTGTGGATCCGGTGGGGTTGGAGGAGGACGAGGGCACATCTGGCCCCTCCTACGCCCAGACTCAATACGAGGATGGGTCGACTGGGAACGCGGATGGCACTACCACCCCTTCACCACTTCCCCAAAGGTGCGAGCCAATCCAGGCTCCCACCGGCGGTCCAGCCTGGCGTAACTACCAGGCCAATGGAGGGCAGTACAACCCGCTTGACGACGTTCAGGCTGGGTACGAGCCTTTCGGTGGCGGTCGGCTGTCGAGTGGGCTGACTGCGGAGGAGAAGGCTGCCGCTACGCTTGCCTATGGCGCTGTAGGGGTGTCCGCTGGTTTTCCCCCAGCTGCACCGTTCATCGCCATAGGGTATCTGGCTACAAACGCTTCTGACCACACCTCGGCGGAGGGAACACAAGCAACAATGGTCGGTTCGGCTGGGCTAGTAATGTCCATGCCAGGGTTGCCGAAGATATCTCCTACAAAACCCACTGCGACGGCGACCTCGAAAAGCTTCACTCCGACAGAACCCACAATCGAAGTTCGCCGCCCGACGCTGGACGAAGGAATCGAAGTCGCCGATGCCCTTGCGTGGGAACGCCAAGCGGTCGAAGCAGTCAAGAAAGGGGGGTACGGCAAGAAGCCGGCCGTAGTGATAGGTCGTTTCGACCCGCTCACCGACGAGGCCGGGGCATTTGCCAGCAGACCTGGGGCTCATGCAGAAGTCGTGTCGGCTGAAGCGATGCCGAACGGGCTCTATTCGAGGCCCATTAGCGTCCGTCTTGGAGACTACGTCGATGTGTGCGTAGGGTGCGAGAATACGTTCGGACGTGGGCCATTCCCACCCGAAACAACATTCCGAAGTGATCGATGATGGGGAGGGTGTGATGTGGGAAGTCGAGTGCCACGATTGGGATACACTGGATGGCTTCGAAAGACCCAAGGACGTTCCACGTCTGCTTGAGAAAGTGCTCAGATCCAGCAACAGCAATCAAGAAGAGTGGAGAGTCCCGCTTAGCTTGCTGGAAGCCTATGCTTCGGACTTGGGTCTTCCATCGGAGGCGACGAAGGACGTTGTTGCCTGCCTCGTCGCCGTTGCGATTCGCTCCGAGGGCCGGAAGCGGTCAGAGTTACTAGGACTGTTGGCCGAGGTAACGTCTGGTCGAGGTGTTGAGGAGTACAACTCCTGCCAATTGACGTGGCTTCGTGCGGCTGCTCGCGAACTCGTGTACGCATTGCATACATGGACCCAACTCGCAGAGTCATCCTCCGCAGAGGATGCCGTCGCATGTGCCGAGATCTTGACGAACTGTGCCATCTACGTATCTGAGATTGAGCCGAGGGTCCTGAAATACCTGCGGCTGCTCGCTGCGGATAGACCAGAACTGAGGGACGAGATCGTTGCACTGTTGGCCACACTCAACGAGACTAAGCAGGTCTTGAGCAAGCGGGAGCATGTGTAGTGGTGCGGTGAACATCTCCCTCGAAACGGGAGTATCGAGCACTTGAATGGGGCCGAACCAGCCCTGCCTCGTCCCCGCCCCCCACTCCCCCCACGAGGAGCCGTGCGGTGTCCGTGCGTGGGGAAGAGACGGGGTGCAGGAGGTTGTGGGACGGGTTGAAAAGGTAACCGTGCGGTTCCTGGCCGTTCCAGAACCCTTCCCTTGCGGGACATCATTCCAACCACGAAGATTCGAGCACTTGGCCCCCCCTCACGGGCATACCGTTTTCGGGACACCTTGAAGTGCCCGATGAAGGGTGCTCGCCCCAACCTTCATCTGCTTCGCCACGTCACGAAGGCTCATGCCTTCATGACGGAGGCGAAGGGCGGCATCAAGATCGAGCCTGGCCTTGGGCCTTCCGAGACGGATGCCCCTGGCCCGAGCGTGCTCCAGCCCCGCCCTGGTTCTCTCGACGATACGCACCCGTTCCTGTTCAGCAACCCACCCGAAGACGGCGATCAAGAGGGAGCGTACGGGGCCGCCCATATCGAGCCACGGCTCCTTGACTCCACCGTGGGCATTGACCATGGCGACTTCCGCTTCACCCGCCGGATGCTGCGAGAACACGTCGGGTGGGGCCAGACCCAGCTTCGTGTCCACCTGGGAAGGCTCGTCGAGATGGAGTACATCTTGGCCCATCGGGCCGGATCCGGCGGAACTCTCTACGAGCTTGCCTGGTCAGGAGAAGGCCAGGACGGCTCCCCCTTCATCGTAGGACTCTCCGAGCCGTCAAGCTTGGCGGCGCGAGATCGGGCCAAGAGCGGGCCGGTATCGGTGGGGTGGGTGCAGGCTGTGGAATCGGTCGAAAAGGCCAAGGAAGTGGCTTCGAATCGTGATCCAGATGGTCATGACCCCAAGAAACCGCACCGGGGGTCAGGGAAGAAATGCCGTCGTAGTGAGGGGCAGGGCTGATGCCGCCAAGGAAGGGTAGCCACCGTCGCGAACAACGTGTCATCGGTGACCCAGGCGTCAAGGATGGCTTCTTCACCTGGGTCGGCAAGCACCTTGAATGGTTGCAGATCCGGAACTTCAGCCCAAGGACGGTGGGCAACCGGCGATCCTATCTCGCGTTTCTCGTGGACTGGCTGGCCGTCAGGGGGATCGCTCGTCCCCACGAGGTCACCAAGCCGATCCTCGAACGCTACCAGCGTCACCTGTACTACTTGAGGCAGCGGGATGGACGTCCCCTATCGTTTCGAGCCCAACACCAAAGGCTCGTAGCTGTCAGGGCATTCTTCCGGTGGCTCGGGAAACAGAATGCCATTCAGGCGAACCCAGCTTCCGAGATCGAGCTTCCGAGATTGCCACACAGGTTGCCCCCGCCCGTATTGACCCACAGCGAAGTTGAGGCGGTCATGGCCCAGACCGACCTGGGATCACCCGTGGGAGTGAGAGACCGAGCCATGCTGGAAGTCTTCTACTCGACGGGGGTGAGACGAAGCGAGCTTGCGAACCTGCACCTTGTAGACCTTGACGGCGAACGTGGAACGCTGACGATCCGAGAGGGCAAGGGCAAGAGAGACCGTGTCGTCCCCATCGGCGACCGAGCCATCCACTGGATCACCAAGTACCTCGAAGATGTCCGGCCTGGATGGGCACTCCATCCCGATGAAGGGGTGCTCTTCCTGAGCACGCTTGGTGAGGGACTCGACGTGGACTGGCTGAGCAAGATCGCCAAGGGCTACATCCTCGCTGCTGACGTGGGCAAGACAGGGGCGTGTCATGCCTTCCGTCACGCCATGGCAACTGCCATGTTGGATGCGGGGGCGGACATCCGATCCATCCAGGAGATCCTGGGGCACGCCAGTCTGGAGTCCACCCAAGTCTACACCAGGGTTTCGATCCGAAGGCTTCAGGCGGTTCATGCCGCAACCCACCCTGGTGCCCTTCTACAAGGTCAAGAACGGCCCTTGAAGTCCGACCAACCGGAGCCCCAAGAAGACCCAGAGACGGTCCTCTTGGCCGCCCTGGAAGCTGAATCAGAAGACGACCCCGAAGACATGGGGTGATGCTCACCTCGGGCTTGCCCCTGGGGCGAAGCCTGTTGTAGTCTTCGAACTCGCACCGGGGATTTTTCTTCGGAATCCCCGACTGCACCTGGTCTTTCTCATCTGAATGCCCTATCCCATCGGGGATTTCTGCCCTGTCGGCTACGAAGGGACGGCAGACCACTGTTTCACGGGCAAGGAGGACGATGTCGAGGTTGGGCTGATTTACTTTGGGAAGCGGTATTACGCTCCTTTGCTTCAGAGGTGGATCTCGGCGGATCCTTTGGCCGTGCATGCTCCGGGCGAGGCCGACCTGAACCTTTATGCTTATGTGCATGGGAAGGTTCTTGTTGCGGTTGATCCGGTGGGGTTGCAGGAGGCACCTGAGGGAGAGTCGATCCCTGGCGGGGTAGCACCGGGGCCGACAGGCGGGACGCCAATGGAACGGGAGGTTCCGACCGGAGGAAAGACTGCTTCGCCCGCTCCGGATTCCAGTGGTGACTGGCTGCACAACTTGTACTCGGGCATCGCCCAGGCGTTCTACAAGGACAACCCCTCTCCGATTCCCTCCGGCGAACACCTGGAAGGCCTACGCCAGCTCCATCAAGGTGCGGACCAGGAGGTGATGCGGGGTGGAACGAACTTCACCACCGACTTCACGAAGAAGGGTGCGGCGACGGCCGCCGGCATTCCGGTGGCAGCAGGTGCCGGGGCCTTGACCGTTGCATACGGGCCACCTTTGGCTCTAGCAGGGGGGCAACAACTGGCCCTTCGGTTGCCGACGATAGCGGGGGTCGTCCACGACTACGCCTTGGCAGAGGCTGGGCTGGCGGGCGGAGGGCTGGCTTGGAAGAGCGTAGCTTCCGAGACTCCCCCTGGCGCGGCGGCGACAGCCGAAGACGCTGGGGAGTGGTTCTACCGGGCCATGTCACAGAAGGAGTTCAAGCGGGTCACAGACGCGGGAGGACTCGTGACACGTTCGGAGGGCAACTCGTATGTGGGTGTGACGCGGAGCCTTCAGTATGCGTTGTCTCTTGCTTCTCGAAAAGGTGGGTCTGGCAAGTACCCCGTGGTCGTGGGGTTCCAAGTTCAGAAAGGAACGGCCCGTGCGTTGCAGGGGCTCGGAGCCACCCACCCGTCGGCGGCAGGAGCATTTCCGGGCCGCCCCGCCTTCACGACCGGCTCGTCAGCGGTCCAACTGAAGCTCGAAGCCAACGGCGTGCTGAGCTACGGCTTGGGGTCAAGCTCAACCGGATTGACCTTGTTCAACAACGCAATCACCAGCTTCCAGAGGTTCTAGGATGGACACGGCTGAAAAGATCCGGTCATTCTTGGCTGCTATTCAAGTAGCATCAGATGCAGAACCCCTACTCGACGATTTCAGGAGATGGGCAGTCGGGCTTCCGAATCCGAGCGCCCAGGTCGCAGACTTGTTGAGGTCGCTCGCCGTTACCCGTGAGTGGGGATTCGGGGCACTGCTGCTCGCCGTGGCGCATTCTCACCCAGACCCGGCCTACGTTGAGCCCTTGTGTGCCATACTGGACTTACAGGACGACTTCGCCCCCAATGAACAGGTGGTGGACTTGCTTGCTGTCTTGCGGCACTCGGATGCAGTGCCGAGCCTGACTCGTGCGCTTCACTCTGGCCTTCCGTCAGACACGTTCAGGCACCTTCAACTGAAGTGTATTGGCGCATTGGCCGAGGTTGGCACACCGGACGCTATCTCGGTGTTGCAGAACATAGCAACAGCTACGACCGGTGAACTGGCCGACGAGGCGCGACTTGTTTTGTCGGAACTTGCGGGACTTGCGAGGTAGCCCAACTCGTCGCCCCGTGCTCGTGCCGTCGGGGTGCGTGGGGACGACGTTGGGTTGGGCTCGGGCTCAGACGGCCTCCCTCGACTCCGTCATGGCCCGAATCTGACACGGCACGAAGGGCTTTCCGGCCCTGGACATGTGGCCCCTTCCGGCAAGCTCATCGGAGACGCGACGGAGGGAAAGTCCCTGTGAACGAAGCTCCCCAGCCAGGGCGATGACATGTTGCTCGTTGTCGATGGGTTCGAGGTTCCCGCGCTCCACCACCCTGAACCCGTACTTGGGCTTACCGCCCGTGTACATGTTCAGCGATGCCATGTGAGGTGCGGCTCCAGATGGGCCCCGAACGTTAACGGTTTCGATTTCGGCTGCCGTGCAAGGTGTGCGACTCGTTCGTGCTGCTGGCTGCTGCTCGGAGGTCGTGATGAGGCAGGAGTATCTCACCACGGAGCAGGCTGCTGTGATTCTGGGTCTCGATCCTGAGGCGCTGCGAGCGCGAGCGAGACGAGCGGCGAGGCGCGAGGGGAGATCGACGGTTGCCCGCCTCGGAGGTGGGGTTACCGCCGTCAAGTTCGGTCAGTCGTGGCGTTTCCGAGTCGTCCTCGTCGAGTGACGACGCCGTGTCGGGTCACGTCTCGTTGCGCTACGATCCGGGCGGTCGTGTGTGTTTGACCGCCCATGGAGGCTGCGGAGGCAGAGGCGACACGCCGGTGGCTCAGCTATCTCAACGATGGCACGCCGGAGCTTCCCGATGAACGACCGGTCAAGGCAAGCACGGTGCAGGCCTTCATCGATTCGTATTTCTCGCCCGTGTACATGGAGACCGCGTACACGGCCGGCAGTCGACGCGCGTACAAATCACACATCAAGGATATCGAGGCGCACTACGGGCACCTGCGATTCGACCAGATTTCGCAGGCTCACCATCAACTGTTTCTTCAGCGAATCACGGGTCGTGGAGTTCAGGCGCGAAAGCCCATGGCTCTTCTTCGCACTCTACTGAAGCAGGCAGCGGAGACCAAGCATTCGCCGGTCGTCGTTCCACTGCCGCCGCTACCCAAGCAACCTTACCGCGAGATCGATCTGCCATCGGACGAAACGGTTGCGGCGTGTTTCGCGGAGGCGTCCGGTTACTTGCGGCATGCCATCGTGCTCGGAGCCTGCTGCGGGCTCCGCAAGGGCGAGGTGAGGGCCCTGCGCGTCGGCGACATCGATCGGCATGCGGGTTGGGTCTCGGTTTGCCGAGCCTACTCGGAGGCCGACATCAAAACCCCGAAGAGTGGCGACGAGCGGCGCGTCAGGATCTACGCCGAGATGTTCGGTTGCGAACCTTTCGCGATGCTGGACGAGGCCTGCAAAGGGCGCGGACGCGATGCATCCGTGCTGCGTGGCCCCAGTGGTGACGCGCCATGCGCCGTGTCGATCGACGTGGCGCTGCATCGGCTGCAGCGGCGGCTCGGTGCGCCCGAGCACAGGTTCAACTGCTTTCGGCACTGGTTTGCGACCACGCTGCTGCGGCGCCGCGTCAGCATCGAGGCGGTCCGACGGATGATGGGTCATTCCTCGCTGGCCGTGACCCAGCGCTACCTTCATCTCATCGGCACCGATTATGACCCGGCTCCCTCATCGTCGGGCCAACCCCTGTTCGCCCTCAAAACGGGCGACTGACGAGCCGCACAAAGTCCCGAAACGCACATCACCCTTGTTTTCTCGACCCCCTGGAGCACCACTCCGAGCACCGGAGTGGACGGAGGCCAGCTCTCCAGCTCTGCTTGCGGAGTCCACGGAGGACGACGAAGCCGAAGGCGCAGTCGACAGAGAACCAGGAATGGCTCGTACAGGCACGAATCGCACGGGCTGATTCCGCACAGCCTTCTGTGCCTTCTGCGTCCTCTGTGGTTTTCTGACAGGTCCCCGTCAAGGCTCGTCGAGCACAGTGAACGCATCGGCGTCAGGATTGCTCGATCCCGCCCCGTCATTGTCGATCCGCACCTCGCCCAGGACTTGGTATCCGCGGACCGGATCCCAGCCCGCGTCATTGGCAAAGCGTACGCTGTAAGCGGGGTTGGCGCGCAAGGCGGACGCCTCGTCCGGGAGCCACACCGCGAGAGCGTAGTCGCCCTCCGGCACGTTGCTGGGCAGCTCGAGGTGCGCAGACCATTCCGCATCCTCCCCTGCCGCCCAACGGCGCGCGTCCACGGACTCCAGCTCGACCTCGTATCGGTTCGAACCATCATCGAGCACCACAAACAGCGGCCGCTCGTTGTACAGCGACCCAAACCCGTCGTTGTGCAGCTGCACGCGCAGCACGAAGTTTCCCCCAGGTCGCACGTGAGGCGGAACGTCCGCCTCGACGAGCTCGAAGCGATACCCAAGCCGACGCTCGATCGTGTCGAAACACCCCTCCGTACGCCAGCGTGAGATGGCGGGCTCAAAGAAGTCCAGGTTGATGTAGCTCCAGTGCAGTCGCTCCATTTCGGCAAGGGTCGTCGCGCAATCGCCTCGTTGATTTCCCTCGTTGACCTGGCAAGTCTCGCCGCCCATGGGCGTGAACAAGGTCTCCTGGGCGACGAAGTTCTTGTAGGTCTCCAGGTCGCTCGAAGGATACGTCCCGGCGTCGGTGTCATTGCACAAGAAGCAGTCGTTGAGGTGACCGGTTCGCGCCTTGTACGACCCGTCGAAGGCCTCCGCCGCAGTGAGCGGCACACCCCACATCGCCTCTTTGGCGCGCGGCGTGCGCACTTGGATCATACGCGAGGCAGGCAACGCGTCGAGCAGGGCTTCGGCGATCTGTTTGCTGTTCTCGGGGGTTGTCAGGTCGTTTGTGGAAGCGTGCCATTCCCCCCACGCGCCGATGAACCCGGCGTGCAACACGGCGATCACGTCGGCGTTGGCTTGCAACACGGGAGTGATTTGGCCGATGTGCTCGAGGACGCGGGCGAGGGGCGCATCGTCCTCGAATCCAAAGTTGTAGGCGAACCGGGGGATGATCTTGATGCCCGCCTGGCGCGCGGCTTGGAATCCGAGCGAAATGTCATCGAGCAGCGTGTCCGGAATGGGACCGTCCCGGTAGTCGTCGAGCCGAACGTAGGACCGAGCGAGCGTGTATCCGTCATCGGCGACCCAACCGTAGTCCGTGCTTTCCACCAGATTGACGTTGCGGTGAAATCCGCGTTCCGGATTGGCAAAGACCTCGTCGGTTTCGCCAAACGTCCGCGTCTCGGCGGGGGCAGGCTCGACGCCGCCTGCTCCGGCTTCGCCGCTCGCGCCTCCCGTGCCTCCCGTGGCGCTGCCGCCCGTTCCGCCGGTTCCTGCCGTGCCACCGGTCGCGCCACCCGTTCCGCCGGTCGCACCGCCGCTGCCCCCGGTTGCCCCAGCGCCGCCCGGCGCGCTTGCACAATCACAGGCTTCGTCATCACCGCAGCCTGCAAGAGCGGACAAGAAGATCGACGCCACGCCGAAGAATGCCCATTCGGTGTTCATGGCGACGAGCCTACCAGAATGTGGGTTCGTTAACTTCGCCTGCCTACGGCGCCCGAAGCTCGTCCACCAGAATGTCCGCCACGGACACCACTTGCAGGAAATCGTCCTGCAGCTTGCGCGCGTTCGGATGGCTGTTCGTGCACACCACGCGCTGCAGTAGCCCGCCCTTCCGGAGCTTCTCGAGCGCATCACCAGGCAGCAGCCCATGCGTCGCTATGGCGTGCAAGCTCGCCGCCCCCGCATCCGCGTAGGCCTGGGCTGCGTGCAGCAACGATCCCCCCGTGCGAATCATGTCGTCGTAGATCACCACGTTCTTGCCACGCACCTGCGCGCTCACCGCCGTGACCTCCGTGCGGGTGTCGTCGAGCCGTCGCTTGAACACGAAGGCAGCATGCATGCCGAGGTCGTTGGCGAGGGACTCGACCCACTTGGCGCGCCCGGCATCCGTGCACGCGAGGACGAAGTCTTTGCCTCCGAGCTCGCGTGCGGCTTGGCCGATCACCTTCCGCCCCGACACGTGCCGCGGCGTGATGGCCCCCTCGAAGTAGTGCGTGATGCCCTCCGTGTGCAGGTCCAGCAAGAACACACGGTTCCCGCGCGAAGCCGGCGGGATCGCCGAGATCAAGCGCGCTCGGGTCTTCGCCGTCACCACCTCCCCCGGCCGCACCGCTCGCTCCATCGTCGAGTACCCGAAGTACGGGATCACCAGCGTCAACCGGTCCGCACCGTACTTCACGAGCGCGGATGCGAGATCGAAGATCTCCAGCGTCGCCTCGTCATTGATCGTGCCCCCGACCAGCACGACGTCACGGCCGGAGACGCTCTCGCAGATCCTCTGGTACCGTTCGCCGTCGGGGAAGGTGCGCGTGTCGACCTCTCCTCGTTCGAGTCGGCCCAGCGTGCAGATCTCGTCGCGCAGGTAGTCGTAGGCGCTGGTGGAGAAGACGAGGGGAGCGGGAATCATGGGGGGTTACATAGCCCACCCGGCCCGGATTGGGAACGAGGGGCTCGGCGAGTTTTTCACGCACGGCGGTGCCGGCGGAGTTGTACCGATTGGGGTCCGCGTGCGCATCGCGCTGGGCACGAGCACGATCGGGCGGCGCCCTCGGCCTGCCTACCTCCGATAAAAAAACCTTCTGTGCCTTCTGCGGCCTCTGTGGCTTCTGGCTTGGATTCACGGCGAGTGGGCGCCGCAGCATTCCACCTCCGCGCCCAGAAGCTCGTGCCGGTCCTGCGACGCGTAGAACCCGAACTTCTGCAGCAACCGGTACTTCGGCAGCACGTTGCCTTCCACGTCGACGTGAAAGAACCCAGGAAATATCCTTGGATGCTGCCGGATGAACGCGTAGATCGGGGCGTGCTCGTCGGCGATGCGCACACGTCCTGCGTCGCACACCTCGTGGCCCGTGAGCATGTACTCGGGGAAGAGCTCGGGGAAGAACTCGAGCTGGGTCGACGGGTCGAGATCCCGGTAGAGCGTGGTCTGGGGGAGCAACGACAGGAGCGAAGGCAGGATGCGAACCCCCATCGCGCGACTCGCAATCATGTGCAGCAGCGTCTGCTGGAAGTCCTGCATCGTCTCGAAGGGGAACCCCCACATGTAGAAGGCGTCCACGCCGGGGAAGATGCCGACCGCCTCGCTCAGGACCTCGTGCGCCCTTTTCGCATCGAACCCCTTGACCACCCTCGACAAGACCCGATCGGACCCCGACTCGACCCCGTACCGAAGCTCGATGCACCCCGCTCCGGCCATCGCTCGCATCGTCGCATCGTCCGTTTGATCGATGCGCCCGAACGCCTTCCACCGAACGGGAAGACCGCGCGCCACGATCGCGTTGCACAAGGCGTGAACCCGATCTGGCGATGACACGAAGTACTCGTCCTGAAAGAGAAACAGGTCGCACCCCGCCAGCTCGTGCAGCTGCTCCATCTCCGCAACGATGCCTTCGACACTGCGGAGGACGGGCTTCCTGCCCCACACCGGCGCGACGGAGCAGAACGAGCATGGGAAAGGACACCCGCGCGACGTGATGACGTTGATGCCGGCGTACCGGGGAAGATCCACGAGATGCCAGGCGGGAGCGGTTGCGTCGAGATCCTGGAGACGACACGGCGACGGCTGCGCCCGGAGTTCGTCCCCTTCGCGCCACACGATGCCGGGGACCTCGGAAAGGTCATATCGGCCGCTCGCGGTTCGGCCTCGCTTGGCGGCACGCAACAGCGCGGGACCGGAGACCTCCCCTTCCCCGACCCCGATGGCATCGACCCATGGGCAGAGGGCGAGCACCTCGCGCTCGACACCGGCCGCGCCGACCCCACCGAGGGCGATGAACGCATCGGGATGCACTTCCCTGTAGCTCCGAAGAGCGAGCAGGGTGAACGGCAGGAGGTTGGCCATGCAGCTCACGAACAGCACGTCCGCGGCGTCGGACAGGAACCGTCCCAAGACCTCGGGAGAGAACTTGTCGGCGCGATCCTCGAGCTGGAAGTCGCGAAAGTCGACCGCGTAGCCCTCCTTCTCGATCGCGCTGGCAAGGTACAGCGGACCGAGCGGCAAGTGCACCTCACGCTCGCTGCGGTCCACATAGCGGACGCACAGCATGTTCATGTTCACGAGGGTGACGTCGGCCACGTTTCTGCTGCTCACGCGGCCATCCATCCCCAGATGGCGGAAAAGGAGAGGACCGCGGCGTCGGTGGTCCCCGTCGCCTCCTCGAGCTTCACGTCCACGCCGCGTGCTCCAAGCGCATCGACGAAGGCGCGCCCTTGCGTGTAGTCGGGGTCCTGCTGTCCGAGAACGCAGTAGATCCCGGGCGGGCTCGAGATCATGCCGGAGAGCAGCGTCTCCGCGTCGGTCCCCCAGTCGCCTTGCGGGGCGCCCCCGAGCATGTTGACGGCCTTGAACGGCACGGGGCTCGCGCCGAGATAGCCGGCTTGAAGGAGCATGTCCGCGGCCGGCCCGCGCGCGGAAAGGAAGACGTCGCTCGTGTCGATCCCAAGCTCCGCGCGGAGGTCCTCGAGCAGGGTGCCGAGCTTGCCCAGCAGCTCCGTTCGCTCTTCCGGGAGGCGCGCGTCCTGGGTCCAGTTGATGGCGACGAGACAGAAGCCGAACTGCTCGCCCGCGGCCTGCCAGCGCTGCGCACTGGAGAGGCACGTTTCGCCGTCGCCGTGCAATGCGATGAGCACGGGCATCGGGCGTGGCCCCGCATCGTCCGAGAGCGACGGGATGCACACGTAGCAGGTGTAGCCGGCCAGGTTCATCCATCGCTGCTCCGGGTTCGAATCCGGCGCAAACGTGTCGGCGCCGGTGCACCCGGAGCAGAGAAGGAAGGCATGACCGGTGACCATGGCGACGACGGACGCGGACACCGCCTTCATGAAGGTGCGGCGACCAGGGGTGCGTGGAGTGATGATGCGGTCGGCCATGGCGGCGACATCTTCGGGCGGCAGGGACTGGAGCAATGCGGCTTCCACGGGGTCGAGCGCGATGCCCTTGGCAGCGGCGGCCGCCACGGGGTCCTTGCTCACGGCCGAGCGGAAGTCCGGGTCGAGTCCTGCGAGGGTGAGAACCTGCTCGACCCCTTGCGGTAAGTCCTTGGCCTCCACAGCACGGTGCATGGGGCGTCCGCCCACGATGGTGATGCTCTCAGGATTGCCTGCTTTGATGCCCATGAGCTGAGTGACCTCCTGATCGGGTGGAGGTTAGCACACGGGTGGGTGCTCAGGACTTGTCGGCACAGTACGTCTTGCCGCAGTCGAGCATTGCAGCGCAGTCGGCGTCGGAGGCACACTCCGTCATAGCCGACTTGTTGCAAGGTCCTGCACACGTTTTGCACGCGTCGTCCGGGGCCACGGGCGGAGTCGCGCACACCGTCGCCGCGCATTCCGTCTCACACGTCGTACAGATGCAGGTCAGCTGAGCGGCCTTCAAGAACGCGTCCCCCGCGGGGTGGTGAGACACGCAGCACGCGGAGCATTCCACCTCGGTCGTCTCCAGGTCGCAGTCGCTGTCGTCGCTGGATCCGCCACCGGTGCCCGCGGTTCCTCCGGTCGCCGAGCCCCCGGTTCCCGTGCCCGCCGTGCCTCCGGTCGCCGTGCCCCCGGTTCCCGTGCCCGCCGTGCCTCCCGTGGCGCCGGTTCCCGCTTCGCCGCCCGCCGCAGTTCCGCCAGAGCCCGCCGTGGCGCCCGACCCGCCGCTCTCCGGGGTCGAGGTATCGTCCGAGCCGCATGCGCCCACCACGAGTGCGCAAGCCACGGTGCAGAGAGCCGCTGCGTTCCAGTAGACCGTCGACATGAACCCTTTCCGCTTTCTGGTCGACCGCGGCGGTTCGGTTTGTTTGGGGGGAACGTATGCCTGTGGGCATCGCCCTCATGACCGCCTGGCAACCAAGGGCGTACGCTACGCCTCGTGCGGCACGCAGGGCAAGGCAACAGGTAGGTATTTCCTGAACCTCTCGCCATGCGGCCCATTCGCTCACGACCCAGGATCCTCCTCGTCACCCGATCGGTTTCATTGTTTCCCCAACGGTCGTACGCTCGACCCACGACCACGAGGAGGGACGGCCGTGCGACTCCAGCCCATCCGAAACTACGCCCCACCGCGATACCCCACCCGGGTCGAGATCCTGGCACGCCCCGAGCTGCTGCAGGCCATCCCGGAACGCTGGCGCGCACGACCCGCCGTCGTCGCGGTCCTTGCAACCCTTGCCTCGGTGTCATGCTGCGATCTGGGCGCCGGCGACTGGTTCTCCGGGTCCCCGTCCAGCTCCTCAGGCCCCATCGGACCCAAGCGTACGGCTCTCGCCAAGGTGGCGCCCGTCTTCGAGCACGGAAAGGGAGTGGCCTCTTCCGGCGGCGTGGCGGCCACGCGCATCGTGTTCCTCACGGAGGACGAGGCGGTCCGAATCGTCCTCGACGAAGCCGCCAAAGCGGGCATCACCTTCTCTCCCAAGGGCAAGACCCTCGAGGACATCGTGCTGCCCATCACCTCCCTCGACCCGGACCCCGCGACCATCCGCTCCCCCAAGATGCGTCGCCGCGCATCGCTCGAGCTCGACGCGACAGACCCCTCACGCGACATCTCGTTCGAGTTCGTGTCCGGGGAGGATCGCAAGGCATGGGACGTGGGGGCAGCAAACGCCTCCACCCTCGACCGGTACGACCTGATCGGTGCAGCCCGCGCGGTGCGAGAGGGGATCGACGCCGGAGCGCCCGCGGGGAACTACGGCGTGTTCTATGACCCACTCCCGGGGTACGTGCGCCCGCCCGCCCTCCCCTCCGGCACGTTCTCGCCCACGACGCGCGCCCCACTGTCCGCTTTTTCTTACCAGCACAAGGGCCACACGATCACCGTCGAGGGAAAGACCCTCCGCTTCACACCCGGCTCCCGCAGCGTAGACGTCGACGGCAAGGCGCTCGAGATGCCTGCCGCCACCGCCCTTCGCGACGGCATCGCGTATGTTCCGCTGCAGTTCGTCGCCCAGATTCTCGGAGGCAGCGTGACCCCGACCGAGGACGGGAAGGTTCTCGTGGGTCTCCCCTCGTGGAAGCAGCCGCGGTCTGCCACGGTGCGCACCTTGGACTTCGGAACCGAGGTCGGGACGATCGCGTTCGACGAGACCGATCAGCACGCCATGAACCGGGCCACGCGTGAGATTTCCCAGCAAGAGCTGCGTGCCCAGGTTCGCGACTTCCTCGCATGGCTCAAGGGGCAAGGGGTGATCTGACTGCACACCGACGTTCACCCGCTCACGGGCGACCTGATCCAGGCCACCGTCAATGGCTTCTTCGAGATCCCCCCTCCTTACGACGAAGTCGACACGGTCTATGACGGACCAAACCGAATCACATCGATCCGTGCGGAAAACTAGGAACTAGGAAGAGGAACACGGAATGCGAATGCGAACGCCAGCGTGTCGCGGAGGGTGATCACGAAGCCTGCGGTGCGGAGCCCATTCTACCTTCCGTGTTCGCATTCCTGTTCCTAGTTCCTAGTTTCGATGACCTCGGTTTCGCCACGGCTCAACGTGATTCAGTATAGTTCAGCCGAACCGTGTCCTGCCTGCCCCGTGACCCTTCGATCACGCCGACGCCCCAGGCTCCTCATTCGCACGTTGCGATCGCCTAAACATCTTCTGCTGCAAGAACCCGACGCCCAGCACGACCTCGGCCGCGATCCAGAGGCCCGCCAGGACGCCGCCCAGCACGGTGCGGCCCTGGTGTCCGACAAGATGGGACTCATAAGCCCAGTAGCCAAGCATCGCGGGCACCCCGGCGAAGAGCACAAGCACGAATCCGCCGTACACAAGACCCACGGCGACCCGTCGCGCTCCGACGACGGCAAGCGAGAACGCGGCTCCCGCGACCGCGACGAGCAAGAGGAGAGAACCGAAGAACCAGCGACCGTCTCCGAAGCACAGGATGGCGCCTGCACCGCCCCCGAGGAGAAGCCCCACGGTCATGCAGAAGCCGAAGAGCGATCGCAGCGCGCGATCCACGGGTGTCTTCAGCGACGCTGGGAGCATGCCAAGCCACTGGGAGGCGAATCCCACCCAGAGCAGGGCAGCAGGCACCGCGAAAGCCGCGAAGATGCCCCAGGGTCCCACCAGGGCGTGAAGCACGGAAGCCCACGCTGGCATGGGTGCGTCGTCGACCACGGAGACGAGCCACGCGAGCAATCCACCCATCCCCAGGAGAAACGCGCCGTACAGCAACGCGAAGGGGGAGGGTTTGGCGGGCGCCTGTTTCGCGGGCGTCACGTCGGGGTCCTACGTGCCTGGGCTGAACACCAGGGGATAACTCACCGTGACGATTCCGCCATCGGGCGCGGGAAAGGTCGTCCTCTCGAATACCCGCACGACACAGGCGACGACCTTTGGGTCCGGAAGGTCCGAACCGCTGTTCGCCGCGTTCGATACCGTTCCATCGCGGCCGATGACGAAGCGCACGGACACCCTCCCTTCGAGGGTGGGATTGCGATTCAACCCGTCGGCGTAGCATGCCCTGAACCGTCCCTGGTTCTGCCGCACAACGCGCTGGATCACTTCCGGCGGGAGGCGGCCGTTCACCGACGTAGCGCCCAATCGGATCTTTCCCTTCACGTCGCCACTGGGTTCGATCGGGTCAGGCATCGCGGGGCGCTCAGCCTTCGCCTCTTCCTCGGCGATGAGATCTGCCACCCTCTTCTTCTGGACCGGGTCGATCAGGAGCGGCGAATCCCGAAGCTCTTCCAGAGCTGCCTTGCGGTCCTTCACGGGCGATCCTCCCAACAGCCCAATCATCCCGAACTCGGCGGCCTCGCGCAGCGCGCGGGCGCGGGCGTCGAGCGCCGGAGGTTCCGCATTCCCCTCGGCTGGAAGCCTCTCCTCCGCAGTCGGCTTCTCCTCGGGTGCAGGGGCCACCCGTCCCGGATGGTCCGAGCAGTTGCCCAGCGAGCGGCGCTTCCCCGTGTCGATCTCCAACAACTTGTCGTCCACGCACTTGCCTGCGCGCTCGCGCGCCCCCGGTACATCCGCCTCGAGCTGCTCCGCCCCCCGCCACTGCAGTGCCGCCCCGAGGTTCTCGCACACGTCGCAGTCGGTTCTCGCCAGCATGGCCCCGAGCTGGCTATTCACCGACGTCCTCGCGCGCTCCCTGGCCGCATCTTCACTGGACGGCAGCCCTACCAGAGAAGAGACGGCGCCTAGCAACGCAAACCCGACCGCCAAGCCCACCGCAACGAGGTCGATCCCCGGACGCGCGCCGCTCTTCGTGCGCGCTCGCGCGGCCGAGATGCCTGCCGCGGCAAGACCGATCAGCAGAGGAAAGGCGAGGAACAACACCGCCACAACCGACACGTCGCGCGCCTCCGAGTACCCCTGGACGTAGATCCTCTCCATCATCGTCCAGTCGACGCTCGGTCCGGACAGCGCCTCGTCGACCTTTCCGCGCGAAAGCCAGGTGCCGATGCCGCCAAGCGACAGCCCCATGCCCGCGAAGAGCAAGCCTCCGGCAGCCACCCACAGCCACGCCCGCGATCGCCCCCACGCAAGCGAGCCGACGAGGGCCACCACACAGACCATGAAGGCAACCAGCGCGCACAGGAGTATGCCGTACGCGTAGAAGCCCGCATTCTGAAAGGTCATCCAGAACGACGCCATGGCGGGACTGTATCATGGGCGAGGTGGTTCTCGGTGCGATTGACCGCAGGCCGTGCTCGTTCGTATGTGTTGGTCATGCCCACGATCACCCTGCACCAGTTCGGTCCCTTTCCGGGGGTCGACTCCGGTTCCCCGTTCTGCACGAAGGTTCATCGCGCCCTCGCGTTCAAAGGGATCGCGTACCGACCGAAGAACGCCGCAAGTCCAGCCGCCATCAAGAAGATCAACCCGAGGGGGAAGCTGCCCGTGCTCGCGATCGACGGACGCATGATCGCGGATTCGTCGGCGATACTCCGAGCGCTCGACGAGCTACAGCCATCCCCAAGGCTCTACCCGGAAGGCGCAGCCGCCCGTGCCCGCGTCGACGTGCTCGAAGACTGGGCGGACGAGTCTCTGTACTGGTTCTGTGTGCACCAGCGGTGGGGTGTGGACGAGAACTTTCAACGGCTAGCGAAGGAGTTCACGTTCATCCCTGTGGCGTTGCGATGGCTCGTCCCTTCGATGATCCGGCGGGGTGTGGTCAAGTCTCTGTTCGCGCAGGGTCTGGGAAGACTGACCCAGGACGAGGTGCTTGCGCAGCTCGAGGCGCGCCTGGACATGTTGGTGGGGCTTCTGGGGCAGGACCCGTTCTTCTGCGGAGACGCTCCGACGGCAGCGGACTTCGCGATCTTCGGTCCGCTGCAGGGGCTCCGCCAGGAGATGACGCCCGCCGCCCGCCAGCGTGTGGACGCCCGCGCCTCGCTCGTGGCCTGGATGAAGCGCGTGGACGAGGCCGCGCACGGAGAGCACACAGCGCCTGTGACGTGAGCCGAGGCGACGTGCCTGGTCTCCGCACCAACCCCCAACCCTTCTGTGCCTTCTGCGTCCTCTGTGGTTTTCCGGGCTCGGGCCGTCCTATCGGGCCGGTTCGCCCCACGACCCATACGCGTCGAGCGCCGGGTCGTCCACGCCCTCGAAGTGCCACACGCCATCGACCTTGCGGAACACCACGACGGCCGCTCGCTTGGCGTCGATCTCCGCATACTTCGCGCGCGCCTCGTCGCCCTTCACGCGCACGTCGTCGATCTCGTCGTCCCAGCCATCGACCGCCCTCCAGCTCCACCCGTCGGCCTCGAACAGCTTCTGGTGCATCGCCTCCCCGGTCTGCAGGGATCGGGTCATCTGCGGTCGAGCTCCCGGCGCAGCCATGAGCACCAGCGCCTCGGTGTCCTTGTTCCTCACGAACCCGAGGACCTTCTGCGCCAGCGGAATCAACCTGTCCCGTTCGTTCGTCGGCAACGTCGACGCGGGAAGCGGGGCACTCGACAAGGCCGGAGCTTCCTTTCCAGCGGCGCTCTCTCCAGCGGGAGCCGCGTCGGACTTCGCGCCCTTGCAGCCGCCGACGAAGCACGCGATCAGACAGGCCACCACCCACGAGGTTCGACGAGGGATCATACGGCCACGCTAGGAGCGCTCCCGTCAGCTCGTCAACCGAGGCACGCTCGTGAGGCCCCTTTCGGCGCGGGTTGTTGCACGCTCGCAACGGTCGCGTGCTCACGTGCGATACGGCCGCCCCGACGACGAGAGGCCGAACGCGTTCGCGAACAGGACCTTCGACACGTCTCGCGCCTTCTGCATGTCGCGCAGCAACGACTCGGGGTCTGCGCCTTCACGGAATGCCACCTTCAGCCCCCCCTCGTTTACCGTCACCTCACCCCGCCGAGACAGATCCAGAAGGGTCTCGACGGACTGCTCGCACAGCAGACGACGCAACGAGGCTTCGTCGTGGAAGCGCAGCTCGAAGGCCTCGTCGAACGCGGCGTTGCCGACCTTCGGGTCGCCCGCCCCGAACCAGTCGGCGACGCGATTTCGGAGCTTCGCCGGCCGAATCTCGAACGCGAACGGCAGAGGCGCTTCGAAGTCCACCCGAAGCGCGAACTCGTACGCGAGGGGACGGCACCGGATCGCCGTGAGGCTCACGGCAGCTCCGCCCAGCAATCCGAAAATGGATAGTGGGCATCGCTCCACGGTCAAGCTTTCTCTGTCCGCGAGCCCGACCCATGCTTGCTCGTAGGGCGCGAGCGGCGAGGCGACAGGCACGGCTTGCCGGGAGATCTGCACGAGGGACGCGAGCTCCTCGGTCCACCGGAACATCCGGATCAGGGTCTCCGAGCGTGCGTCGCCGAACAGCTCTCGATAGGGGTCCACCGCACGGACCAGGACCTCCTCGTCCGTCAACACGGCTCCAAGAAAACGCGGGGAGAGCGCCTGGCGCAGGGTGTCCCCGAGGAACGCTTGGGCCCTATCGGGCTCGTCGGCATCCACCGAGAGCGGTTGGTAGGGGTCGATCTGCTCCCGCACCACCCGCAACCCCAAGTCGAGCCGAGGAGCGAAGGGCGAGCGCACCTCGACCGCGATCCCTTGGCTGGGGAGGGCCGGAATGAGCGCACGGACAGGGAATCCGGAGAGCGATCCGGTGACCTCAAAGGCACCGAGCCGCCTGCCGACGAGGTGGAGTCCTAGCTGAACGGCAACGCCCTCGACGTCCGCCCACCCGATCGCTCCGAGCAGATCCATGGGCGGATCGTACCACTGCGGCATGCCAAAAAGGTCAGCGCGCGAGCACCCGGGCGAGCACCTCGCCCGTGAGCGAATTGGGGTGCTTCGCCACCCGCTCGGGGGTTCCCTGCACGAGGACACGTCCCCCCTGCTCACCTCCCTCCGGCCCAAGGTCAATGACGTGATCCGCGCACTTGATCACGTCGAGGTTGTGCTCGATGACCACCACCGTGTTGCCCGCGTCCACGAGACGGCCCAGCACCCCGAGCAGCTTCTGGATGTCCTCGAAGTGAAGCCCCGTGGTGGGCTCGTCGAGGATGTACAAGGTCTTGCCCGTGTCGGTTCTCGCCAGCTCACGGCTGAGCTTCACGCGCTGCGCTTCCCCTCCCGAAAGCGTGGGCGCGGGCTGTCCCAGCTTCACATAGTCCAGCCCCACGTCGCATAGCGTCTGGAGAATCCGGGCGAGCTTCGGGTGGGCCGAAAACACCTCCCGCGCCCGAAGGACCGGCAACGCCAGCACGTCCGCGATGCTCATCCCCCGGTAGTGAACGCGAAGGGTCGCCTCGTTGTACCGCTTCCCCTCGCACACCTCGCACGGCACGTACACGTCGGGCAAGAAGTGCATTTCCACCCGCTTCACCCCGTCCCCCTCGCACGCTTCGCACCGCCCCCCGCGCACGTTGAACGAAAACCGACCCGGGCCAAAGCCGAAGGCGCGCGCCTCTTGCGTCCGTGCGAAGAGGTCACGCACCAGGTCGAATGCCTTCGTGTACGTTGCAGGGTTCGACCGCGGCGTCCTACCGATCGGGCTCTGGTCGATGTGTATGCACTTGTCGATCGCTTCGAGCCCGTCGATGCCGTCGTGTGCCCCGACCGGGACCTTGGCCTGGTGCAGGTTGCGCGCCAGCGCTGGGTGAAGAATGCCTGTCACGAGCGAGCTCTTGCCCGCCCCCGAGACCCCGGTGACCGTGATGAACGTGCCGAGAGGAAAGGCCACGTCGATGCCCTTGAGGTTGTTGGCGCGCGCCCCGCGTACGACAAGCGTCCCCCGCCCTCGCCTCCTTCGAGCCGGCACCTCGATGCGCTTGGTCCCCGAGACGTAGAGCCCCGTCGACGTGGAGCTGCGCAACAGGTCCTCGGACGATCCGGAGAACACCACACGCCCCCCCTGCTCCCCCGCCCCCGGACCGAAGTCCACGACGTGGTCCGCGTGCAACATCATCTCCGCATCGTGCTCGACCACGATGACCGTGTTGCCGGCATCCCGCAGACGCTCCAGCGTCCGGATGAGACGCAGATTGTCCCGCGCGTGCAGACCGATGGACGGCTCGTCGAGCACGTACATCACGCCAGACAGTTCGCTTCCCAGCTGGCTGGCCAGACGGATCCGCTGCGCCTCTCCGCCGGACAAGGAGGGTCCGCCACGGTCCAGCGTGAGGTAGCCCAGCCCCACGGACCGCAAGAAGTCGAGCCGCCCCACGATCTCCCGGAGCAGCTCCCGCGCCACGACGGCATGCTGTCCCTCGAGGGATAGTGCACCAAAGTGGGAACGGGCCAGGTCCACGGACATCCGCACGACCTCGTCGATATCGTGGCTCTGCACTCGCACGGCGAGCGACTCGGGGCGCAACCGCCGCCCCCCGCAGTCCGAGCACTCGGCGTCGGAGAAGTACTTCTGGTAGTACTGGCGCATCGCCTCGGACTTCGTCTCGGAGTAGCGACGGAGCAAGGTGTTGAGCACACCTTCGAACTCGATGGACCACTTGCCGGCCCCTGCACGGTTGCGATGCTCGACCTCGATGCGCCGGCCCCCCGTGCCACGCAGGACGATCTCCCGCTGCTTGCGCGGGAGATCCTTCCACGGCCGGTCGAAGTCGATCCCGTAGGCCCGCTCGAGGCCAGCAAAGATCTCGTAGCTCCACCCCTCCCCTCGCTCCATCACAGAGGCCCAGGGCTCGATGGCACCCTGACGAATGGACAGAGATTCGTCGGGCACCACCAGTCTCGGGTCCATCTCCATGCGGCGGCCGATGCCGTGACACGTGGGGCACATGCCCAGAGGACTGTTGAAAGAAAAGCTCTGGGGCGACAAGTCCGGAAGGCCGATGCCGCACGCCATGCAGGCGCGACGCTGGCTGAGACGGACGGGAGGCACGCTGTCGTGGGGGCAAACCACCATCAGGGAGCCTTCCCCCTCGCGCATGGCGGACTCGACCGAATCCGTCAGACGAGCCAGGTCAGCGGTGTGGGGGTTGAGCCGGTCCACTACCAGCTCGACGGTGTGCTTGCGCGACTTCGAGAGACCGGTCAGGTGCTCGAGGCGCTCGAGCTTGCCGTCGACGCGTACGCGCACGAAGCCCCTCTCCCGCATGCTCGCCATCAGGTCTCGGAGCTCGCCCTTGCGGTTGTCCACGAGGGGGGCGAGGATCATCACGTTCCGGTCCATGCGTCGAAGCTCGTGAACCACTTGCTCGGCGGAGAGCGGCGTCACGATCTCGTGGCAAAGGGGGCAGTGCTGGGTCCCCACGCGCGCGTACAGGACGCGCAGGTAGTCGTAGATCTCGGTGATGGTGCCGACGGTGGACCGAGGGTTGCTGGACGCGGTCTTCTGCTCGATGGCGATGGTGGGGCTGAGGCCACGAAGGCTCTCGAAGGCGGGCTTCTCCATTTGGCCGAGGAACTGCCTTGCATAGGAGGAGAGGCTCTCGACGTACCGGCGCTGCCCCTCGGCGTAGAGGGTGTCGAAGGCGAGGGAGGTCTTGCCCGAGCCACTGACGCCGGTGAACACGATCAGCTTCTTCTTGGGGATGCTGAGGTGGTCGATGCGGAGATTGTGCTGGCGTGCGCCGCGAATCTCGATGCACTCGGGCTCCATGGATGCTCTCATACTGAAAACTTGTTCAGGCCACAAGTCGCCGCGGGCCCAGATCCGGAGCCTTCGGAGTTGGCCGCAGATTCCGCGGAGAACCGCAGATGGTTTCGTTGTTTGTGCGGATGTGGGTGGCTGCGTAGCGACGGGTTGTGCGTCCGAAGGAACGCATGCTGACCGCCGCGCCTGGCAGGAGGGGCGGTTCGTGAGAAGGTTGGCGGGTAAGAGTCGCCAACCCGACAGCGGACAGCGAAGCCTCTGGCTTCTGTGGTCTCTGCGCCTTCTGTGGTTTCTCCCGACGCGAACCCCGTCGTTCGCCCCTCAGCGACTGCGCTGCTTCGCACGCAGGAGGCGAGCCTCGGCCTGGGCTTCCCGGTGGTCGGGGTTGATGGCGAGCAACTGATCGAGGTCGCTGAGGGCCGGGTCCACCTTGCCGGCACGCCGGAACAACTTGGACCGGTAGAGCAGCGCGAGCTCGCAGCGGGGGTGCCTCCTCAGGAGGTTCGTCAATGCAGCGATGCTCTCGCCCAGCGCGTTGGGGCGCGGCGAGGACGCACGGATCCAGGCGATCAAGGCGGCATGGTCTTCCGCGTCGGGGTTGTATTCCGCCGCTTGCCGGGCCAGACGCTCCGCCCTCGCGAGGTCGCCTCGCTTCAGGGCCTCCTGTGCGGCGAGAAAGTCCGCCGCTGCGCGCTGCTTGTCCTCGTCCGAGGCGGGAGGGGAAGCGGGCACGGTGGGCGTGCGACGGACCGAGCTCGGAGGGGTCGAAGCAGGGGCCGAGGCGGGCGCCGGGTCCTGCTGCGCGTCGAGGCCGGGCCAACTCGGCCGAGACGCACGAAGCGGAGGTGGCCTGGGCACGGGCAGCGGGTTGGCAACCTGCGCCTGCGTCTGTTGAAACCTCTGACTCACAGGCTGCACCGGCTGGGACGAGGGCGCCGCCCCATACGATGGTGGCACAGGAGACCGCTCGTTCGTCGGCTCGGGTCGCAGGGCAGCGGCCGCGGGATACGGCAGCGACACGGGGGAGCGCTCACTCGACGGTGGCGCCTGCTGGGACGCCGGGCTGGCCCCAAAGGTCTGTGCTGGTACGAAGCTCACGCGCATGCCGCTCGTAGAGGGCGGGTCCGACGGAGGAGGCCGACTGGGCCGGGCGCTCACCGGAGGATCGAGCTGCGAGCGTCGCGCCCCTACGAAGCGCATGGGCGGCTTCTGCTGCTTGCGGAACTGGAACTGCCGCGTGATCGCGAGCGCATAGACCAAGGAGTTGACGTCGTCCTGGCGGGCGAGGCGCTGCCCGTGCAGATCGCGCAACGTCAAGCCTCCCGCCACGATCGCGTTGAGCACCGCCACTTCACCGTCGGTGGTCGCCAGACGCGCGAGGTCACACTCGGCGTGAAGACGGAGCTCTTGATCCACGATCTTGTGCAGCGCGCCACGGATGCGGCGACGATCTTGCCAGGCCCTCGCCACGGCCAGGATCACACTCAGCGCGTTGGCGGGGAAGAGGTCATCGCCAGCCCAGGTGGCCAGCAGGTTGGTGCCTCGGTAATAGGCGTAGCGTGCGTCCTCGGGAAGGTTGGCCAGCCCCACGATCTTGGCCGTGACCTGGCTTTCCAGAGCGTGAATCACCGCACCACGGCTCGAGAGGTTGTCCACGATGAGATACTCACCGAGCAGCGCGCCGATCTCCTGGGCCGTCGACACCGCCAAGTCGACCTGGTCCGGGGACAGCTGCCCCGCGGCGACCAAGAGCTCGCCGAGCTGCGCCATGGGACGACCCGTTCGCATCTTGGCTGCCGCCCCATTCTCGAAGTACGCCACGTGCTGGACGCCGTCGGGCTCCTGAAACACGACCGTGCCGGTCGCTTGGTGGTCGAGCATGTACGTGAGCACGTGGATGAGGGGAGTCCCACCCAGCTTCCCGCGCGCCGTGGGCTCGAGCCCCGCCGGCACGATGGACTCGTCGGAGGCCTGCCCCGGCTCAGGCGGCGCATCGGGCCGGAACGAGATGGCCGCCTTCATGTCGGTGATCACCGCCTGCGCCACCGCGGAGGGACTGGTCGCGAGCGACGGGTAGGACTCGTAGGAGAGCTCGTCGTCGTCCTGATCGGGTGCGTTCGTGACAGTGGGATCGACGTGGGCGATGAGGGGGGCGCGCTGCGAATCGGAGAGTGGCACCGCGGGGCGGCCCTGGAGGGTGGAGCGCATGGGAGCGCGGTCCTGGCCGGGGATCTGGAGCTGCCGGGTGGCGAAGAGCATGTACAGAAACGCGCTGATGCCGCGGTCGGCAGACAAGCTGTTGCCGTAGAGCTCGAGCAGGGAGACCTCGCGGGTGCGGATGATGGACACGACCCGGTCTTCTTCGGGCGTGAGCACGATGCCTTCGAGCGCCGCCTTGGGGTGAAGACGGATGGGGTTCTCCTTCAATCGCATCAAGTTGGAGATGATGCGATCGTGGTCGTTCCAGGACCGCATGGCGCACAGGATCGCACCGAGCGGCTCGCAGGGGGTCATGTCCCCCCCCCAGGAAGCGAGCAGGTTCTGGTCGCGGTAGAACTCGTAGCGCGTCTCGCCCGGAAGCTTGGCCAGCCACTCGAGCCGGTGGATGACCTGGGACCTGAGCGCCTGGTCCACCGCCACCCGGGTCACGAGCCGGTTGCGCACCAGGTAGTCGCCGAGCAAGCTCGTATGCTCTTGGGCAGCGCGCACCATCGCGTCGAGGGCCGCCGGGGGCAACATTCGCGCCGCGATGAGCTCCTCGCCCAGCATCGCCACGGGATGCTCCGTGCGCACCTTGGCCGGCGCGCCACGGTCGAAGAACACGCAATGCTCGCGCCCCTCCGGGTCGAGGACCACCATCGAGCCGGACAACTCGCGGTCCAGCACGTACACCAGCACATGCACGAGGGGCGTCTTGGCGAGATCCCCCTGCGCCGTAGGAGGGATGCCCGCCTGCTCGCGCAGCTTCGCACCCGTCACCTCAGGAGGAGCCGAGCCGCGCTGGAAGAAGATGGTCCCCGCCTCGTCTTCGTCCGCTTCCTCCTCCGGGACCGCTTCGTTCTGCTCCCCGTACGGCGACGGCTCGTAGAGGGTGCGCTCGTCCTCGTCCTGCGGCTCGGGAGGCGGCTGAGGCCGAGCCCGAGCCGTGGGGGGTGGAGCGGTCGGCATCGCCTGCCTCGCTTTGAGCGAGGCGGGCACGGTCTGCCGCAGCGGGTCGTCCCTCACAGGACGGGTCACCGGGGGAGGAGCGTCGTGCCACCCCAGGGAACGGCTCGCACTGTTGGACAGGGCGCTCTGGCCGGAGTCCTCGAAGGAAGGCTCGGAAGGGGGATAGGACCCGGGAGACACGCTGCCTTCCATCAGGAAAGCTTCGTCCGCAGGCACCGCGGCTGGGGCAAACGAACGCGGCGGGATCGACGCAGGGGGAGGAGGGGGAGCCGATGACACTGGCTCGTAGCGCTGCTCTTCCTGCTCCTGCGCCTCAGCCTCGAGGTCCACGCCCCGTCCCCACCCGTCGGTGCTCAGCACCTGCTGAATGAAGGAGTTGCGCAGGCCCGGAGGAGGCTGGGAGAGGTCGACTTCGCGCGGCGGAGTCACCATGCCGCCACGCGCATCCATGATGATCTGCACACGCGGCCGGTCCGTGGGCGCCCCCATGTCCCGCCCCGCCACGACCTCGGCCGTCTCCCCCGTGGACAACCGCACGAGCGTGCCGACCGGAAACAGGCCGAGCGCGGCCACGAGCATCCGCAACACGGTCTTGTCCGCGGGGTGCTCGGACTCGCGGAAGATGCGCGCGATGGCGACGTCCGGCGCAGGAGGCGGCAAGCCCGGCTCGGGCGTGACCAGGTCGTTGAACCGCCGGGCGATGGCGATCATGCGTGCATGCACGGTCGGCTCCCGAAGCCCACCGTAAAGCGGTCCCAGGTACATGCCACGACGAAGCCACAAGGACTCGTACGTGACCACGGTGCGCGCGACCGTGGGCTCGTTGACTCGGCCCAGGGCGGTGAGCACAGCGGCGGCTCCCGCAGGCTGGCGGTCCTCCGCGTCCTCGCTGAGCCGCGGCACCACGCCGGGCAGCCCGCCGGTGAACTGCCCGATGGCGCGCGGACGCGCCACGTCGTGCATCAGCGCCGCCATCGCGACCTGACAAAGCAAGGAGCGGTTCGACGTGATCTGGCGGGCAGCGGCCACGGAGAGAATGGCTGTGTTGACTGCGCGCCCGGCGTCGTCGAAGTTCTGGTTCCGAACCTCGGTGACGCCAAGGAACGCGGGCGTCTTGCCTTCGGACAGGTCGACGAGATTCTGGGCGATGCGCTTGATCTTGGGGGGAAGAACGTACTGACCGCGCCGCAGGTCGTCGAAGAACCGTCGCATCACCACAACCGCCGAGGCGTAGGTACGGACGACCTTCTGCTCGAGCGTCATGGGCTCGATGTCCACGCCACGCAGACGGGCGGACGCGGACACGGCGCGAAGGCGGATCTTTCGCGTGGGGGATTCGAAGGAGTCGGTTCGTCGTCCCCGCTGCGCCTCGGAGAGCGCGTCGGAGAAGGCTTTGAGCTCCTTCATGGTGATGTCGCGAGCGATGGCCAGCTCGGCGCCGCCACACCAGGAAAGGATTTCGCCAAGGTCCAGAGCTGCGTCGTACGCGCTGCGTGACCCCTTGAGGATCTGGCCGCCGACGAGCACCACCTTGCTGGCGAACAGCACGGTCAGATGAGTTCCCGCGTGCAAACCGTACTCGACCACGAGCTTGTGCGTCTGCTCGAGCTGCCTCGCGAACGCCTCGTTGTCCGAATCGTGCAGGCGCGTGAGGCGGACGAGCCTGTGCAGCGCGACGATGACGTCCTCGCCCATGTCGCGCGCATGAGCACTGCGTACGCGATCGCCCGCATCGTTGGTGACGATGTCGATCCCGGCGGTCACGAGGCACCTCCCCTGCCGGCCGCCGCCCGGGCTTCGATCTGCGCTGCCGCGGCAGTGGCACGGCTGCGGGTGTCATCGGAGGTGGCCCACCGGGACTGGGCCACCTGAACGAGCTCCTGCGCGACCCGCATCGACGCCGAAGCCGCGCCCAGGGCATCGATGGCCGCGGCACGTGTCGTCTCGCGCGACTCGTTGGTGAACAGGCCGCCCTTCTTCGCCGTCTCGAGCGCCAGCGCCTCACCTCGATCGGGTGCCAGCAAGATGACGGTGGCAAATAGCTCCCGACGCTCCTCGGGAACGAGGTCCCCGAAGTTCGACGCGTTGATTCGCCGGGTGACCGCCGGCAATGTCTTCTTCAAACCGTGCCTGGCGATGGCGCGCAAGGAGGCGATGCGAACGCCGACGGACTTGTCATTGATGAGGGCGGTGAGTTCTTCCTCGACGGCTTCTGGGGTGCGAGCCGAGAGGATCTTGGCCTCGATGCGGACCGCGATGTCGTTGCTCTTGGTGAGCACGGCAATGGCCTCGCGCGCCGCCGGGGTCTGGATGCGGTTCAACAGCTCGAGCAGCGGGAACAAGACGACGGGGTCGAGACCCGGAATGGCCTCCGCCAGGGTCTCTTCGTGGCCCTTGAGCGTACGCTCAATGAACTGCAGGAGGGTGCTTCGAACGGCGGCGGGCAAGCTTCGCTGCAAGGCCGCGAGCACGACCGGCAGCTCGTTGGCCGAGAGGTGCACGAGGATGGTGTCAAGCGCATCCGCCAGGTCCGGCTCCGCGATGATGCGGTCCAAGAAGATGCGGAGAGTATCCCCACCAAACATCGAGTCCGTCAGCTCACCCACGGCGCCGCGAAGGCTGGCGTCATGGTTGTTCGAACGCAGCTTGCCGGCCAGCGTTCTGTGCAGCTCCACGGCCACGCGCAGACGCCCTGCCACGACCAGGTCCGATGCCGACTTGCGCAGCGACCCGAAAACGATCTGGGAGTCCCCCACCTGCAGGGTCTCCTTCAGACCGTCGACCACCACGTCCACGTAGCGCTCGGTCCATTGCTCACGGGAGATCTCGAGCTGGGGGGCAAACGCGAGTTGCATGGGCTGATCGATCGCCATCGGCGAGACCCCCGCCCCCTGGCCGAGCGCGTTGCGATCCGTCGAGACGGCCATGGCCTTGGCCTCGATGAGGTTGAGCCTGGCTTCGGACGCCTTGGCCGCGAGGTCCTCGAGCTCGTCCGCCTCGTCCACGAAAGCCTCGCGCTGCCCCGCGTCGCCGTCCGTGAACGGGTCCGTGGTCTCGAACGTCACGTGGGCCAACCCGCGGTCCCAGAAAGCCGACACGAGGTCATCCTCGGGAGGGAGGTCCTGCCCCGGGTCGATCATCATCAACGCGATCGTCGCGCGGAATTCGTCGAACTGCAGGCCCGGAAGCATCGCGAAGGTGCGCATGCCCGCCGCGAACATGTTGTACGGGATGGTGTCGAACGGCGCCCCCGGCTCCCACACGGTCTGGTTCAGCACCAGGAAGGAGTACGGCCTGATCTTGAGCTGCACCACCTTGGGGTTGCGATTCAACGCGGCCACGAAGGCCTCGAAGCTCGTCCTCATCGCCCGCTCGGTCGCAGGATGCTCCAACCCGAGCTGGCGAACCGTCGGAAGGAGCCTCTCGACGTGCTTGAACAGGTCGCGAGCCTCCTGGACGCGAGGATCGTCCTCATCCGCCGTCTCCTCCACCACCGCCGCAGGAGGCATCGAAGGGCGACGAGACGCCACGGCCTGCGCCGGCAGGGACTGGGACTGTCGGGGCGAGAACGCAGGAGCCTGAGGGGCAGCGACGGCCGCGGGCGAGGCGCCAGCCCTCGACGCAGGCGCGCGCGGCACAGGCGCCACATCACGCGGCGAAGGCATCCGAACCTGCACAGCAGGCGCTTGCCCCTCCACCAACGCCAGGGTCCGATCCACGTCCTCGCGCATCTCCTTCGCGTCCGCGTGACGGTTGCGACGGTCCCACGCGAGAGCCTTGTCGATGAGCTTGATGACCTCGACGGGCAGGTTCGGGTCCACGCGGGCAACGGACGGAACAGGCGTGGTGGCCGCGAGGATGAGCGCCTCGTTCTCCGTGCGAGCGTTGTGGATGCGCTGCCCCGTGATGAGCGCGTGCAGGATCGCCCCGATGGAGAACAGGTCTGCGCGACCGTCGAGCTGATCGACGAGCCCCATCGCCTGCTCCGGCGACATGTAGTACGGCGTGCCGAGCGCCGTCCCCGTGCGCGTCTTCTCCGTGGTGGCGTCGCGCAACTGGGCAACGCCGAAGTCCAAGATCTTCACACGCCCATCCTCGGTCAAGAAGATGTTCGGTGGCTTAATGTCGCGGTGAATGACGCTCGCGCCATGGCAGGCCGCCAAACAGTCGAGCACCGGAATCGCAATGCGAAACGCCTCGGGGATCGGCATCCGCTTGCTCAGCTTCTTCCACCGCTTCGACAGGGTCTGACCGATCAGCAGCTCCATGATCAAGAACGGAGCGCCGTCGTCCGTCTGATCATCGTCGAGCACCGCGACCACGCCAGGGTGGTTCACGGAGTTCGCAACGTACCCTTCCCTCAGGAACCGGTCGCGGATGCCGGTCTCGTTCGCGAGGGAGGTGTGCAGGATCTTGAGCGCCGCGGTCTGACCGTTGCGGTGGGTGGCTGCGTACACCGAAGCCATGCCGCCCGACCCCACGAGCGAGTCGACACGCCACTTGCCACGGATGACGCTGCCCACGCGAGACGCAGGATCGACATCTCCCGAGCTGCCTTGGGGTTCCGCTCTCTTTCGTGGTTCGGCCACCGGTGTTCTGCGTCCCGTCGACGTTACGTTCAGACTACGTTGAACCTCTTTCCCGGCCCCGGGTCAAGTCCGAGTTCCGCCGGAGGAGGTTGTCCAGCCACCGTCCAGGACTGGGCGAGCCAAGAAAGTGACGTAGGCGCCGAAAATGCACGCTCGACCTTGATTCGCCGGACGCGGATATGTATCCGGTTACGCATTCCCGCGCGGGCCGGCCCCGCCTCGTTGCCTTCCGCCTGCCTTCCTCCTATGTACCGCCCGCGATGCCGCGAATCGAAGTTCACAAGTTCGGCGGGACCAGCGTCGGGGACGCCCGGAGGATCGCCTCCGTAGCCCACCTGATGGTCGCCGCCGCCAAGCGAGGTCCCCTCGTCGTCGTCTCCTCCGCCATGTCCGGCGTGACGGACGCCCTGTCCGACGCGGCCGCGGCTGCAGCCGCAGGGGATCGAGGCAAGGCCCTGGTGATCCTGTCGGACTTGCTCGAGCAGCACGAGCGCACCCTCGACACCCTCGCCCCCCAAAACGCCGACGACGCCCGCACCGAGCTGCGCGACCTCACCACCCAGGTCACGGACGTGCTGCGTGCGGTCGCTCACCTTCGCCTGCTCCACCCCCAAACCCGTGACCTCGTCCTCTCCCTCGGGGAGAAGCTCGCCGTCCGGCTACTCACCGCGGTCATGCGTCGGGAGGGCGCCCGCGCCTTGTGGGTCGATGGCGACACCCTCGTGGACACGGACGACTCCTTTGGCGAAGCGAGCCCCCTGCCCGGTGTCACCGACCGCGGCATTGCAGCCCTTCTTCAGCCCTTGCTCGACGACGGCCAGGTTCCGGTGGTGACGGGCTTCGTCGGCCGTGCCCCCGACGGCTCCACCACCACGTTGGGCCGCGGCGGATCTGACTACAGCGCCACCATCGTGGCCGCTGCCCTCGGTGCCGACGAAGTCACCATCTGGACCGACGTGGACGGCGTGCACACCGCCGACCCGCGCGTGGTGCCCGACGCGCATCTGCTGCGCCAGCTCAACTACCGGGAAGCCGCCGAGCTCTCGTTCTACGGCGCCAAGATCCTGCACCCAAGGACGATCCTCCCCGTCACGCGACGCGCCATCCCCGTGCGCATCCGCAACTCCTTCCAACCCGATCTGGAAGGCACTTGGATCGACTCGCGGTTCACCCCCGGCTCCCACCCGGTCAAGGCCATCAGCGCCATCCGCGAGCAGGCCCTCGTCTCCGTCGAAGGCAAAGGCATGGCCGGCATCCCCGGCGTCGCCGCCCGCATCTTCGGCGCCCTCGCCGAACGCGGCATCAGCATCACCATGATCAGCCAGTCCAGCTCCGAGTCCTCCGTCTGCTTCGCCGTCCGCGACCGGGACGCCGAGGCCGCCGAGCTGGCCCTCAAGCGCGCCTTCCGAAATGCCATCACCTCCGGCGACGTCGACGAGATCGTCGTCCAGCGACACGTCGGACTCATCGCCGCCGTGGGCCTCGGCATGGCCCAGACCCCGGGCGTCGCGGCAAGACTCTTCGGCGCCCTCGGACGCCGACGCGTCAACGTCCTCGCCATCGCCCAAGGGTCTTCCGAGCTCAACATCTCCCTCGCCGTCGAGCAGCGACAGGTCGACGAGGCCTTGCGCGCCATCCACGAGCAGTTCGAACTACACCGTCGCGACACGGGGGAGGACACCACGGGCCGGCTGGACATCCTGCTGCTCGGCTGCGGGAGCATCGGCCGGGCCCTGTGCGAGATGGTCCTGGAGCGACGCTCCCACGTGTTCGAGCGCTTTCGCCTCGAGCCTCGCATCGTGGCCCTCTGTGACCGAAGCGGCTTCCTCTTCCGGCCCAATGGCATCCCCATGGACGAGCTGCGCGGCCTGCTCGCCGCCAAGAAGAACGGGGTTCCCCTGCGCGACCACCCAGGCGCGACCGCGTCCCACGACCCCGCCGACATGCTGCGTGAAGCCCTTCAATTCCGGCTCGCTCGCCCCATCCTCGTCGACGTGTCCGACTCCGATGCGTCCGCCGACATCATGCGCGAGGCCTTCCGGCTCGGCTGCGACGTCGCCACCGCGAACAAGAAACCGCTCGCCGGGTCCTTCGATTCCTATCGCGCCCTTCGCGCCGAGGCTTCCTCGCTCGGACGCGTGCTCAAGGCCGAAGCCACCGTCGGCGCAGGACTGCCGGTGATGGACACGCTCGAGACCATGGTGGGCTCGGGTGATCAGCTACGGCGCGCGCAGGGATGCCTCTCGGGAACCCTCGCGTTCGTGCTCTCGAAGCTCGAAGCTGGCGTGCCCCTGTCCGCGGCCGTGGAAGCTGCCATGCAAGCGGGCTACACCGAACCCGATCCCATGATCGACCTGTGCGGCGCTGACGTCGGGCGAAAAGCCGTCATCCTCGGGCGCGTCTCGGGCCTGATCGACGGCGACGTGCCGGTACAGCTCACGGGCATGGTCGACACCTCCTGGGTCGGCTTGCCGCTGGAAACGTGGCGGCAGCGCGTACGCGATCTGGATGACGTGATGCGGACGCGGGTGGACAACGCGCGAGCGCAGGGCAAGGTGTTGCGCTTCGTGGCGACCGTGGAGGCAGGGCGGATCGACGTGGGCCTGATCGAGGTCGAAGCGGATTCGGCCCTCGGCATGCTACGAGGCACGGACAACATGATCGTGTTCCATTCGGAGCGCTACGACGATCGCCCGCTGGTGGTCTCGGGCCCCGGTGCGGGTGTTGACGTGACGGCCATGGGCGTGATGGGTGACATTCTTCGAATCGCGGCAGAGCGGAGGTAGGAACATGGCACCCTCGAGCCTTGGCGAAGTGAAAGCATACGCACCGGCGACGGTCTCCAACCTGGGCCCTGGCTTCGACGTGCTGGGCCTTGCCATTCGCGCCCCGGGAGACACCGTGACCGCGCGCATGAGCCCGAACCCCGGCGTGACGATTCGTCGGATCGAAGGGGATGGCGGCAAGCTGCCCACTGACGCACGCAAGAACACCGCGGGCATCGCCGCAGCCGCCGTGCTGCGATGCGCCGGCGTGGACGTCGGCGTCGAGCTCGACCTCGCGAAGGGAATGCCCATTGGATCGGGGCTCGGATCGTCGGCGGCCAGCGCCGTCGCCGCGGCGTTCGCCGTCAACCTCCTCGTCGGCTCACCGTTGCGCAAGCACCAGCTCATCGAGCCCTGCCTCGAGGCCGAAGCCACGGTCGCAGGACGACACGCGGACAACGTGGCACCCTGCCTGCTCGGAGGCATGGTGCTGGTCCGCAGCGTCGACCCCCTCGACGTCGTGCGGCTCCCCGTCCCCGAAGGACTGATGATCGTGGTCTGCTCGCCCGCCTTCGAGCTGGAAACACGCGGCGCACGCGCGGCCCTACCCGAGCAAGTCCCCCTCCGCTCCCTCGTGCACAACTCCGCCAACCTCGCCGGACTCGTCAGTGCTCTCTATACTGGCGACATCGACCTGCTCGGCCGCTGCATCGTCGACGATGTCGTCACGCCCGTCCGCGCGAGGCTCATTCCGGGCGGGTCCGAGGTCATGCAAGCCGCTCGCGGCGCGGGTGCCCTCGCGTCCTCCATCTCCGGCGCAGGCCCCTCGATCTTCGCCCTCTGCCACTCCACCCCCGCGGCCCAGCGCGTCGGGGAGGCCATGAAACAAGCCTTCGCCCGCGCCGGTCTCGACGCCACCACCCACGTCTCCCCCCTCGATTGCCCAGGAGTGCGACGCCCATGAACGATGTCCCCTGGAAGCTGGTCTGTGTCGATTGCGGCGCCACCTACCCCGGCCTCGACCCCCGCTACCGCTGCGACTGCTTCGGCACCCTCGACGTGGTGCACGACTTCCGTCGTGTCCGCCTGCCCTCGCTCAACGTCCTCGACGCGCGCCTCGCGTCCAAGAGCGCGATCGACCGCTCCGGCGTGTGGCGTTTCCGCGAGTTCATCCTGCCCCTCGCCCCCGAGCACATCGTCACCAGGCGCGAAGGCAACACGAACCTGTACGACGCGCCTTCCGTCGCACGCTACGCAGGGGTCGACCAGCTTCTGCTGAAACACGAGGGCGAGAACCCGACGGCATCCTTCAAGGACCGCGGCATGACCGCTGGCGTGAGCGTGGCACGGCAGCTCGGCATGACGCGCGTGGCCTGCGCTTCCACGGGCAACACGTCGGCGTCGATGGCGTCCTACGCGGCCGTGGCGGGCATGCGCGCTTACGTGTTCATTCCCGAAGGCCACATCGCCTACGGCAAGCTGAGCCAGGCCTTGGCGTACGGGGCGAAGACGATCCAGATCGCGGGGGACTTCGACGCCGCCATGGACCTGGTGGAGGACCTCTGCGACAGCGAGGGAATTTACCTGCTCAACTCGCTGAACCCGTTCCGCATCGAAGGACAGAAGGCGATCGGGTGGGAGCTGATGCAAGACCTGGACTGGGAGGTGCCCGACTGGCTCGTGCTGCCCGGCGGAAACCTCGGCAACAGCTCCGCGATCTACAAGGCGCTGCAGGAGATGTACGACCTCGGCCTGCTCTCGCGGATCCCTCGCTTCGCCGTCATCCAAGCCGAAGGCGCGAGCCCCTTGTACAAGGCGTTCCTGACCGGCGAGGCCCTCGTCCCTGTCCCCAACGCCCACACCCTCGCCACCGCCATCAAGATCGGCAACCCCGTTTCTTGGAAGAAGAGCCTGCGAGGTGTGCACGCCACCAACGGCGTCGTCGAAGAGGTGAGCGACCAGGAGATCATGGACGCCAAGGCGCACGTGGACGCGGCAGGCATCGGTGCGGAGCCGGCGTCGTGTGCGACCGTCGCGGGGCTGAAGAAGCTGGTCGAGGGCGGTGTGATTCGAAAGGGAGAGCGCGTGTGCGGGATTCTGACGGGTCACGTGCTCAAGGATCCCGATGCGGTGGTGGGGTATCACAAGGGGACGCTGCCGGGGATCGTGTCGCACTTCGCGAACGCGCCGGTATCCGTGGACGCCACGCTCGAGGCGGTGAAAAAGGCGCTCGAGAGCTGAGGGCGCAGGATCGGTTCATCGCCGCGATCACGGAGCCACCGGCGATCGACCTGCGCCATCTGTCCGAGGTGCGACGGAAAACCCGACCCCCGCAAGACTCACTGCGATTGATGCTGTAGGCGTCGAAGTATCGCTCCACGGGATGATGCGGTGGGGGCACATCATCGGCTCGACCGCAAAACCGTCGATGCCCCTCAGTTGTACCCATGCTCGACCGCTGCCACCACCTCGGCGGGCGTGCACGACCCGTACGTCGGGCACAACGACAGGACGGTCTGATTCGCCTTCCACGCCTTCGCACGAAAGTGCTCGTTGCTCGACGACGTCCACGCATCGACGTGATTCTTCAGGCACCGATCGCCCCAAGCGGGCGTCAGTCCCGATGCCCCTACGTCGTCGAGACAGTCCGACGATGACTGCACGCCCATGAACTCCTGGTAGCCGCACCACTCGGTTCGGTGCATGGAGTTGATGCGGCAATAGCACCCGGACGAGCAGCCCTCCGTGACTCCCTTGTCGAAGGGGTAGACCTCGTAGCCGCTCCCCATGTTCTCGATGATCCCGCCGTGCAATGGAAAAATGCGCGACGACTGCATCATCATGGCTGTCCCGATCACGATCAGCCCCTGCTTGTAGTCCGGCGGGGATTCCCACTTGAGATTCCACAGCGCCGGAATCCACGTGGAAGAGTCGACGATCCAGGCGGCGACGCGATCCGGACCGGGGTTCGCCACGGTCACGGTGGCGGTGACGCCCCCTGCCGTGTAGGTGCACTCCTTCGCATCGTAGGGCCACCCGGGGTAGCTGCCCGGCTGGCAGTCGACTTCCACGTAAGGCTTGGCGTCGATTGCATCGACGAGGCTCTGGGGAACGGTGAGGTCGGACGGACAGCGATCGGGAACGCCGGAAGGCATGCGCTCGCAGGGCCCCCCGCACCCGTGATCGACGGTCCATTCGCCGCCGGCGCAGACGTAGAGGGTATTCGGGTCGCCGTCGATGCCATTGCCTCCGCAGGACCGGCCGCCCTCGGAGGTGCAGGGCCCGGGATCGCACGCGCCGCAGTCCTCGGGGCAGGTCGCGCAAGACTCGTCGTCCGCGCAGGTGTCGTCGCCACAGCCAGGGCCATCGGGGGCCATGTCGGGCGCAGCGTCCTCGGGCCAGGGAGCCTCGGAGGCAGCATCGACCGAATTCGCGTCGCCCTGGCTCCCGCCGGTGCCATCGTGTCCCGCGTCGACGGCGCCCGTTGCCGGGGCCGAATCCTCGCTGCCCCCGCCGCAGCCGGCCGCGATCACGACCCAGAGAGCAAGTCCCATCTGGCGCATGGTGGATCACGGTACGCAGCCGGAAGAGGGGGAGTCAAGCGTCTTGCGGCGAGCGAGCCCCCGCCGGGCCGCGCGGTCATTCGGCGACTGGATCGACCGTCAATCCTTCGCGGTGTTGGCCTCCGGGCTGGGGTACACTGCGGGGGCGCAGACCCATAACCCCAAGACCCGAGGAGATTGGATATGACCAAGCTCGTGACCTGCCTGTGGTTCGACCACGGCGAAGCACGCAAGGCGGCGGAGTTCTATGCCGCCATTTTTCCCGACAGCCATGTCGGCCGGGCGATCGCGGCCGCGACCGACTATCCCGGCGGCGGCCGGGAAGGCAATGAACTGACCGTCGAGTTCTCCGTGCTCGGCCAGTCGTTCCTTGGCCTGAACGGCGGCCCGAATTTCAAGGCGAACGAATCCGTCAGCTTCATGGTGCTGACCGAAGATCAAGAAGAGACCGACCGCTACTGGAACGCAATTGTCGGACACGGCGGCAGCGAAAGCGCCTGCGGCTGGTGCAAGGACCGCTGGGGCTTCTCCTGGCAGATCACGCCGAAGCGGCTGATGGACCTGACGACCGATCCCGACCGCGACATGGCCAAGCGTGCGATGGAGGCGATGATGACGATGACGAAGATTGATATCGCTGCGCTGGAAGCTGCCGTCGCCGCACGGTAAGGAGGGTGTGCCTCGAGCGCGTGCCGAACACAGAGGCAGAGAGCTGACCAGGCAGAGCGCGCACCGCTCGGAGATGGAGACGGGACCGACAGACGCCAAGCCAGCACCCGCCGAGAGAGTACGAGTCCGTGAGCGCATAGGCGCCCGCGCCTGATCCGTCACCAGTCCTTCTCGATCGGTGTCGTCGTCGTCGTCGTCGTCGTCGTCGTCGGAAGCAAGACGCTTGACGCCAAGCGTGATCGGCGCGACCGTAGAATCGGGTTTTCCTTCTGCCATGAGGACTGCTGCGATGCGTACACGCCTTTGGCCCGTCTTGTTCGTACTCGCGGGATGTTCTTCCGACGCCGATTCCACCGTTACCCCGCCCACCCATGACGGCGGAACGAAGGATGCGATCGGTACGACGGACGGGGCAAGCCACGACGCCACCACCACGGGGGACGCCAGCGCGGACGCGAGCGCCGACGCCAGCGCGGACGCAGCGACCGAAGATGGAAGCCATTTTTCGGCAACTTTGATCTGACGACGCCTTCGGGCTCCCTCCGGTTCCCCCCAGAAAACAACCTCTTCGCGGAGGATCCGGAACACGCCCTCGCGCTGGTTCAACCCGCCACCGCATGGCCCACGATGTTCGCTCCGGGCACGTCGGAAGCCTTCTTCCTCACAGCTAGGCTGCCCGTCGACAAACGCAGGCCCATGAGCAACACCGTCGCAACGACAATGGTCTACGCCCTCTTTGGCGGACTCGAGGAAGGGACCAGCGCTGTGCTCCTCCCGGCATCAATATGAGGCCGTGTCAGCGTCGATTTGAATGAGCGGTCGGGGTGCGTTCCCGCAGCGCAGGCCGAAGGCGACGCTGGGAAAACGGCGCGGGGTTCAATTCAGGCGCCATGCGGCATCGCAACGATCGCTTCGTCGCCAGCCCTCGGTGGTTCAATAGTTGCTCTGCTCCGATGCCAGCTACCTCATTCCAACCACCCGGAGTCATACCATGGCACGATCGTCGATGCGCGTCCTCGCGCTGCTCTCTGTCGCCTCCTTTCCGCTCGTTGCGTGCACGTCACCCGCTCCGGGCCCGCAACGATCGGCGAGCATTACCCTGCCTGCGCTCGGAACCGCGGAGACATTCGCGGTGGTAGGCGGACAAGCGGTGACCAACACCGGACCGACGACCGTCCTGGGCAATCTAGGCGTGAGTCCCGGCCTTGCAGTCACGGGTTTTCCACCGGGAATGGTCTCGGGCGGCGTGATCCACGCAGGGGACCCCGTTGCGCTTCAGGCCCAGGCTGACATCACCACGGCCTACAACAGCGTCGCCGGACTGGCTTGCGATCACGACCTGACGGGTCAAGACCTCGGCGGCCAGACGCTCACGCCAGGCGTCTACTGCTTCTCGTCTTCGGCCCAGCTCACCGGCGCGCTCACCCTGAACGCGGAAGGGAACCCGGACGCGGTCTTTGCTTTCCAGATTGGCAGCACGCTGACGACGGCTAGCAACGCCTCAGTGATAACGACCAACGGTGCGCAGTCCTGCAATACGGTCTGGCAGGTCGGCAGCTCCGCGGCACTCGGCACGACGACGACGTTCGTCGGAAACATTCTCGCGCTGACGAGCATTACCTTGGCGACCGGCGCGCAGGTAGACGGAAGGGCGTTGGCTCGAAACGGCGCCGTTACCATGGACAACAATCACGTCGAGATGGCGACGTGCACGACGGACGCGGGCGCCGTGGACGCGGGTGACCAAGATGCCACGGTCGATACGGGCACCGACGACGTCGGCGCGGGCGGTGCGTCCGGTGACGCAGGCCCGAACGACGGAGCCCCGGTCTTGGACTCCGCCGAATCCGACGCTGCGGATGCGGGAGCTACGGACACCGGTACGCCGGACACCGGTACGCCCGACACCGGTACGCCCGACACCGGTACGCCCGACACCGGTGCGCCGGACGCCGACGCGGGTGTGATCTGTTGCGTTGGCGTCGCGTGTGGAACGACGTGTGTCGATCTGTCGGTCGATTCTGACAACTGCGGAGCGTGCGGCAACTCCTGTGCGCCGAGCGAGCAATGCAGCGGCGGGTTCTGCGTGACCTGCACAGCCGTGTGCGAGGGTTCGTGCGCCGACCTCGCATGGGATCGAAACAACTGCGGTGTGTGCGCCAACACCTGTTTGGCGGACCAGATCTGCAACGCAGGCACCTGCACTACGTGCGAGTCAGAATGCGGCGGCTCATGTGCATACTTGGAAGACGACCGCAAGAACTGCGGGGCTTGCGGCAATGTCTGCTCGGCGGACGAGTGGTGCTCGGCGGGAGCCTGTGTTCTCTGTGACGACACGATCTGTGACGGCGCTTGTGCGAACCTCCAGACCGACTCGGCCAACTGCGGGGAGTGCGGTAACGACTGTGGGCTGGGAGCCTCCTGCGTCAATTGGATCTGTATCTGCCTCTAAGCCGCTCTATTCCCCCGGCTAGGGCGGTCCGCGTCAAGCCTTCGTATCGGGTCGTCGTGACCCAGCCAGGAAACCCATGAGAGCAGCGAGTCGTTGTCCCCCCGCCCGCTTACCCGGTGTTCCGCTCCCGACCGAAGGGAACCCGCGGCGACGCGTCCGGTCTGTGTGCGCGGGGGCGATCGTGGCTGTGGTTGGGCTCAGCCTGCTGGCTGGCTGCATTGGCGACGAATCGAGCGCTGACACGCTCACTATCGTGGACGGAGAGGGGGGGGCGACGGGCAACCCGGGTCTGGCGGGCGCCGATGCAGGCAGCAACGCGGGCGTGGCGGGCGCCGATGCAGGCGGCAACGCGGGAGTAGGGGGCGCCGATGGAGCGGGTGACTCGGCGAGAACCGGTGGCAGCGCTGGGAGCGGGGGAGGATGCAGTTGCGGCCCGCTGGAGGAGTGCGAAGAGGGTGGCCGTTGCGTGGCAAAGTCGGTGGCGGTCGCGACAGGGTTCGCGATCGATGCCACGGAAGTGACGCGCTCGCAATACGAGGCCTGGCTGGCGTCGAAGCCGACCATGACGGGGCAGTCGCCGCGTTGCACATCGAATACCACGCTGGTCCCCGATGCGGGCTGCATGAGCAGCGCGCGCGCATGTCAGGGGATGGGCTGCGGCGGACACCCCCAGGTATGCGTGGACTGGTGCGATGCGTGGGAGTACTGCGCTGGCGCGGGGAAGCGGTTGTGCGGGAAGATCGGAAAAGGGCCGAGTGGGTACGATGACTACGCGACAGTGAGCTCGAGCCAGTGGTACGCCGCGTCCACGTCAGGAGGGTTGCATGACTATCCCTACGGGGACGTCTATGGAGAGCAGGTGTGCAATGGGGCCGACAACGCCGTGACCGGCTGTGCAAGCGGCGCGTGCACCACGGTGGTGGTGGGAAGTCTGAAGGGGTGCGTGTCGGAGACGAAAGGCTACGGTGGAGTCTATGATCTGAGCGGGAACGTGTGGGAGTGGGAGGACTCCTGCCTCGACACCGGCAGTCCCATTGCGTGCCGCCTGCGGGGGGGCTCGTTCTCCGGTGGCGGCGACAGCCTCCGTTGCGACAGCGCCTGCAACGGCTCTCCCGGCTACGGCTTCGACGGCGTCGGATTCCGCTGTTGCTCGAGGTGACGCGCGACCGGTACGAGCCCCCATGCGTTCAGCCTGCGCGAATCTTTTTCCTACAGACGAAGGGCTGGCTCCTCGACATGCCCTTCGAGACCTTGAAGCTGGCTCCGGTAGACGTGCGCGGCGTCGCCCTCTGGTTGATCCGCATCAGCCAGCCCCCGCACCGCTGCGCCAGGTGCTATCTTCCTGCCATGCGCCTCCGTTGGCTCCTCGCCCTCGCCATCACTTCTGGATGCTCCGGGTCCGAGTTCTCCTCGTCCGACCCCTCACCGGATGCGGGTGTCGATGCACCCGGCACCGACGCGACGAGCGACGCGTGCGTACCGGAGACGTGCACCGACCGCGGCGCCGACTGCGGAGAGATCTCCGACGGGTGCGGCAACACCCTGCAGTGCGGCACCTGCGCGGGAGACTCGGTCTGCGGCGCCGAAACTCCCAACCGGTGCGGAGGAAGCTGCACCAGAGCGACCTGCGAGCAACTGAACGCATCGTGCGGGACGATGCCTGATGGATGTGGGGGCACCCTGCAATGCGGCACGTGCGAGGACAACGAGCTGTGCGTCGCCGACGGCGCCTCGTTCTTCTGCCTCTGCCAGCCCAAGGACTGCGCGGACATCGGGGCGGAGTGCGGCGCCCATGAGGACGGCTGTGGCACTCCTATCTTCTGCGGTACTTGCGACGCGCCTTCCGCGTGCGGCGGCGGCGGAGACGACACGAAGTGCGGCTGTGCACCGATCGACTGCGACACGGTGCAGGCGGAGTGCGGGGAGATTCCCGACGGGTGCGGAGGCGTCGCGCTTTGCGGAAGCTGCGCCCAGGAGGAGACGTGCGGTGGCGGCAGCATCCCGTACATCTGCGGCGCCGGCACGTGCACTCCCAAGACCTGCGCGCAACTCGGCGCAGAGTGTGGCGTGGTGTCCGACGGGTGCAGCAGCACGGTGGACTGCGGCGGTTGCACCGCGCCCGAAACGTGTGGCGGCGCAGGGGTCACCAACACCTGCGGGTGCACACCGAGCACCTGCGCACAGCTCGGCATCGCTTGCGGGGCGGCGTCCGACGGGTGCGGGGGCACGGTGGACTGCGGCGGGTGCACGCCTCCCGCCACATGCGCCGGCGGAGGGCAAGCCAACGTGTGCGGCTGCACGAAGACCACGTGCGGGGCGCAAGACGCGGACTGCGGTTCGATCAGCGACGGGTGCGGGGGAACGCTCGACTGCGGCGGGTGCGATGTCAACAAGGTGTGCAACGCGAACGAGTGCGGGACCGCCCCGTGCACGCCCACGACCTGCGCGGCCGCGGGCTCCACCTGCGGCACCATCAGCGACGGGTGCGGAGGGACGCTGAGCTGCGGGGGCTGCGTGCTTCCCGCAACGTGCGGGGGCGGAGGGGTCCCGAACCAGTGCGGGTGCACGTCGATCGGGTGCGCGCCCAACCAGTGTGGGACCATCCCCAACGGGTGTGGAGGTTTCCTCACCTGCACGTGTACTGGAGCCGCCGCCTGTCAGAACGGCTTCTGCAAGCTGAACACCAACCCGTGCCTCGGCATAACTTGCCTATGGCTGTGCTGCAACGGCGTGTGCTGCGGCATGGGCGAGCAGTGCGTCGACCAGACCTGCTCGAGCACCAACACCTAGCCCCAAATCAAGCACTCTTCGAAGAACGTGCTCGGGTTTGGGGCGTTTTGGGGTGAGGCTAGCCCAGGCCGAGCTTCCCCGAGAGGCGCGTCAACTCCGCTTCCTCCTCAGCCGTCACCGTGCCGTCCGCGGCCATCACCCCCTTGCACGCGTTCAGGAACATCTCCCGGTGCGCCACCGGAATGGTCGACGGGTCGAAGTCGTCGTCCGGCGGCGGGCTCTCGAGCCACTTCTTCACTTGCCGGATCTCCGCCGCGGGCGTCCCCATCTGGAACATGAGCTTGGCGATGTAGCCCCGCTCGTGCTGCTGGATCTCCGTGTCCGCCCACGCGACCGTGCAGGCCAGCCGCAAGAGCCGCATCCGCTCGTCGCTGTCCAGTTCTTTCATAGCCCACCACGATACCAAAGCTGCGCGCGCTCACAAGCGGTGGATTTCGTGGCGCGTCTTGGACTCGAGCCACCCGACTCGAAACGGCCCGTGTGCGCCTCACGGTCACAGCGAGTAGATTCACCCCCGCCATGACCGAACCTCTGCCCACCCTCCTTTTCGCCCCCATCCGCGGCATCACCCACGCCGCGTTCCGAACCCTGTTCGCGAAGCACTTCGGAGGTTTCGACGCCGCCTTGGCTCCCTTCGTCGTTCCCGAAAAGGGACGCTTGCCCCCCACCCGCCACTTGCACGACGCCACCCCCGCGGCGAACCCCGCCCTGCCCACCGTGCCCCAGATCCTCACGAGTGACCCCGCCGCCTTCGTCGCCACCGCGCGATGGTTTTTCGAAGCCGGCTGCCAAGACGTCAACTGGAACCTCGGCTGCCCCCACCCCATGGTCACACGCCGCAGCTTCGGCGCGGGCTTGCTCCCCTTCCCCGACCGCATCCACGACTTCCTCACCCACGTCATCGATGCCCTCGGCCCTCGCGTGTCCGTGAAGCTCCGCCTCGGCATGCACGCCGCCGAGGAAGCCGATCCCGTCCTCGACGTGCTCAACCGCCACCCCCTCACCGAGGTCACCTTGCACCCTCGGACGGCCGCCCAGATGTACCGCGGCCACGTGGACCTCGAAGCCTTCTCACGCTGCCTCAAACGCAGCCGCCACCCCCTCACCTTCAACGGCGACATCGTCAGCGCTGCCTCGTTCCGCGATCGCCGTGCTGACTTCCCCACGGTCACGCGCTGGATGATCGGGCGAGGCGCCGTCTCCGATCCCTTTCTCCCATCGCGTCTGAAGGACCCGTCGGTCCGGCCTGACATGGGCCGTATCAAAAGCTTTCACGACGCCTTGCTCGAACACCACCGCACGGTGCTCAGCGGCGACGCCCACGTGCTGCACAAGATGCAAGAGCTGTGGTCCTACTGGACGGCGTCCTTCGCGCCGGGGGCCAAGGCCGTGAAGCACGTGGTACGCGCCAAGAGCATGGATGCGTATCTTTGGCACGTGGGGAAGGCGTTCGAGGGGAGCTTCCGGTCTGCGTGATCGGCGAAGCGAACTGCCTGGCAAGCACGATCGAAGGACTCGGCCTCAGAACGCAGCGCGTCACACGTGTCCGTCGGTGCCTTGGCGCACCCAGCTGTCGTACATCAAGGGACTCCACGCCGACGTCGACCCGCTCCCTTCACACTCCGCTGACCCGTTCACGCGGCCCTGCCATCTTGCACGATGGCAGGTGCGGTACCCGGAACAACGCGACGAATCCGTCCAGGCGGGTGACCAACTCGGTGTTTCCACCGGCCCGGTTGATGCGCTCACGCTCGTGTTCGCACCACTCGCGGTAGGTGATCGTCCCGTGTCCGCTCTTGATGATCTGGTCGGGTCGGGTCCAGAGTGTCAGCCGGTTCTCGTCTCTCATTGGTTCCTCTGGTCGGCCAGGGGGGCCTTGGGCTGGCTTGCTGTGGCACCTCAACCAAGGACCGGTGACATTCATTCCTCGACCAACGAAATTCGGTTCGGCAAATTCTCAGAGCCCCAGAAGTGGGGGCGGCCTTCTTGGGACGCTTCGCCTCGAGCTGGCGCTTTCGCTCAACCGCGGAGGTCGCGAGCCGGTCGGCGGGCTGCGCGCCTGACCTTGGACACGCGAACGTCCAGCGGGTGACGCGTTGCTTAGGTCGATCTTGGGGTGGGCTGACTCGCTCCTACGGGGCCCCGTGCGAGATGGGCAACGGGGCGTGTGGAGGCTCGGTCTCGACCTCGTCCACGACCACGTGTCCGTAGCTGGGAGCGGTGACCCGGGACGGGACTCCCCATTCCCGGCTCACCCGTATTCTTCCAGATCCGTCTCCACATTCCCCCCCTCCGCCGCCACCTGAAGCGCCCGGCGCAGCTTCGGGTCAGCCACCGCCCCGGACATACGACGCATGCGCTCCGGCTCCTCCCCGCCCGCGTGCAGCACAACCGCGGCCGCAATCCGCCGCAATGGCTCCTCTCGCGGCTCCTCGAGTCCCGCCCAGAGCGCGTCCCGGGACAACGACGCAAGCCGGTAGGCGTCGGTCTGCCGTCCGATCGCCCGAAGGCTCTCCACCCACACGTCCGCGGGGCGACGGAAGGTCGGAAGCTCGAGCGACTCTCGACCCGGGGAATGGCGGTACGATGCCAGCGCCCGCTCGACCTCCCGCGCTACGGGGTCCATGTTTGGGGTCCGCATCGCCTGCCGCTGCCGGAGCGTGCGAAGCGATATCCGCTCTCCCGTCCGGAGAAGGAGGTCCAGCCCCGCTCCCTCGGCGGAAGCCCACCGGGTCCCCGGTTCCCCCCACGGCTCGGTCCCCGCCAGGTACCGAAACGACACGTAGCGAGATCGACCCAACCTCTGGAGCACGAGACCGTCCCGGCCCACCTCCAACAACGTGCGCGTCGCACGGAAGGCTCCCATCCCGATCGGTCGCTCTCGACATCGATCTCCGCCAGCGCAACCCCTTCGCGCCCCAGAAGCCGCACCCTCGCTCTCGGCGCGTCCGCCCTGTCCACGGTCGCCCACGTCACGGCCCCTGACGCAACGACGGGCCGACCGTCCAGCAGGAAGCCGGACTGCGACACCACGAGACGACCGGTTCGTCGGGAGGGCAGCGGCGATCCCTCGTACCTGCGCGTGAGAAACGAGAACAGCAACCCAGCGAACGCGAGAGTCCCCCCCACGGCGAGCAGCGCCGGCTGCGTCGGCCCCTGGGCGACCATCGACAGGCCCACCACCGCGAGCAGCAAACCGGAAACGAGCGCCTTGCGATTGCCCGTCAGCGCCGTGCAACCATCGATCTCGATCACGGCCCCAACAGCCCCTCGATCTCCGCCCGCACCGCCTCCATCAACGGAGCGGAAAACTCCGACCCAGCCCCCGGCTCGTCGGACTCCATCGCAAGCACCGCGTAGTACCCAGTCTCCCAGTCGACCCAGGGACTGAAGCCATAAGCGCCCGGCGAGGACACCACGTCACAAGACGCCACCGCCCCCGCACAGTTCAGCCACGACGACCATCCATAGTGAAAGTCCAGGCCGATCGCCCCCATCGGGGTCTCCCCAATCACCGCCCCCGTGTAGAGGTTCTCCCCGAATCGTTCGATGACCGACGGCGAGATCCACGATTCACCGTCGACTTTCCCCTTGTGAAACAGCACGGCGAGCATCGACAGGTACTCGTCGGGCGTGGCGAGCAGACCACCCGCCACGAGCGGGTTCTGCTCCCCCGTGGCCTGCTTGGGGAGCGTGACGTAGCGCAGGTCCGGGCTGTCCAGCCCGAGCGGTGTCTTGAGCTTCGCGTCGAACAGCGCAGCCCACGCCTGGCCGGTCACCACCTCGGCCATCGCGGCGGCCACCGCCTGATGCGTCCCCCCATAGTCGAACCGCTCGCCCGGCGCCGCGAGCGGGTCAAGAGCGCCGATCTCCGCCACGCATTGCTGCAACGTCACCATCGGACGATAGATGCACAGCGCGTCGGGAGAGATCCCCGAGACGAACGCCCCGAGGTGGTCGAGCGTGGCATTCGCCGCCGTCGTCCCCGTCCAGCCGAGCACCTCTCCAGGCGTATCGGTCATGTGCAGCGTCCCCTCCTCCACCAACCGCAGCAGCACCAGCCCTGTCACCAGCTTGCTCGCGCTCGCTACGGGCACGCGACGGTCCGTCGCGAAGTCCCCAACCGTTAACTCGATGACCCGACGGTCCTGGGCGTCGTGAACGACGAGGCTGATCCCGTCGACGCCCGCGGGAGCGTCGGGGAGCGCTTCGGCCAGCATCTGCTGTAGCTTCGCGGTATCGAGCGCGGCGTCCACGTTACCATCGCTTACTGCACTGTCCTCCTCGGTCGCGTCCGGGCTCTCTTCGCTGGTGGCATCTTCACCCGAGGTGTCCGAGGTTGCCTCGGAAAGCACATCCGTTCCTGCGTCGGCGCTGGTTCCGCCGGCACCGGCGTCGGAGATCGCGTCGTCGCCGCAACCGACGGCCACGATGGCAGCCGACAGCGTGATCAGGCAGGACAGGGAGCGATGCGTGGGGGGTTGCATGGTGGGATCGTCAGGCAAGCGCGCCCGGAATGCAACGAGGCGCTGAGCACCCAAATCCGGAGCCATCGGAGTGGGCCGGGCGGGTCGACCGCCGCCCCTCCGCGAAAACAACCAGAACCATCTGCGACTATCCGCGGGATCTGCGGCGAACACGAACGGGCAAGCGGTCATGGCTCGATGCTCGACGCTCACAGCTCATCGGCACTCCCCAACCCGCACCCCCGCCTCGACGGACCGGTCCACGCACGCTTCCCCCTGCTCGCAGTCGGGAGTCCCGGACGACGGGTCGCACAGCCGCACGCAGGTCCCCTTCGCACGATCGCATTGGAAGCCCGGAGCACAGGCCCCCCAGGACGAGCAAGGTTCGCCCGCTACTGCCTCGCTGGGATACCAGCACCGGGTCACCCCGGCCCCGAGCCAGATGCAGGCGATGCCATTGGCACAGTCTTGCGCGATCGGGTCGCACCCATCTCCCGGTTCGCAGTACGGCCGCTCCGACCCGGCATCCCAGTCGAAGCACGCTTGCCCGGCAGGGCAGTCGGTCCCGTCACAGTCGCTTCGACACCACGCCAGCCAGGTGCAGGACACCCCCGCTGCACACTCGCTCTCCCCCAGGCATGTGTCCCCATCCACCAGCCCCTCTACCTTCGTTCGCTCGAGGTCGAGGGCGCCGTCGACCGCAAGCTCCGCGGGATCGAGCCGCTCGCCAAGCCGATAGATGGTCACCACGTTCCCGAGCGCTTCGATGCCGTCCACCGGATTGCCTTGCACCACGAGCAAGTCGGCGCGCATCCCCGCCTCGATCCGCCCGCGGTCCCTCAGCCCGAGCGCCCACGCAGCGCCCGACGTCGCCGTGCGCAGCGCATCCGTCGGCGTGAGCCCCGCCTCCACGTACAGCCCGATTTCGCGACGCAGGGACACGCCATGGAACGTGGCGGGGTTGCCCGCATCGGTGCCCGCGACGATCGTCACGCCAGCTCGGTGGCACGTGCGAAGGTTCTCGAGGAGGTTGGTTCGCCGGCGCTGCGCTTCTTCTTGCGCCTCCGGCTCCCTAAGCGAGGCGACCATCGCCGGGTCCCGCCACGCTGACAGCACGTCCTGGGAGATGTCCTTCGCGGCATCGTCCCCAAAGACCTCGTCGAGCTGTCCCAGAGACGCGCGATGACGAGCGTCCTCCACCGCGGCCGTGGGAATCACCACCGCGCCGAGAGCCGCGAGACGACCGGCAAGCGCGTCGTCGATGCGATCACGGACCGGCAGGTGGGCGAAGAATCGCACGCCTGCGTCGAGGGCCTTGTGCATGTCGGCTGCCTCGGCCACGTGCACCACGACGGGGATGCCGGCCGCGTCCGCGGTAGCGCGGAGCGTCTCGAGAGCCGGGCTGCTGAGCTCAGGCAGGGGCTTGGCGACCGTTCCCGACTCGAGGATGGCCTTCACCACGTCGGGGCGATCACGGGCCAGATCGGTCACCACCGCGTGCGCGTCGATCGGATCGTCCACGAAGGCGCAGAGGTCGAAGCCTGGTCGGCCCAAGGTGCAGGGATGTCCACCCGTGGGCGTGAGCCCGGGGCCCGCGGCGAGCAAGGAAGGGCCCAGCAAGACCCCGTCTCGGATGCGCTGGCGGTACGCGACGACGACGTGACGCTCGGCCCCCAGGTCGAGCGCTGTGGTCACGCCCGAGCGCAGCAACGCCTTGAAGTGCGCATGAACTGCGTCCTGAAGAACCGCCATGGCGGGAGGCCCAGCCGACGCACGGATGTGCACGTGCAGATCGATCAACCCCGGGAGGATCGTGTGACCCGGGAGGCGGACGACGTCCCCGTCGACGATCTCGACCGGGCCTCGATGCAGCGCCGTTACCCGCTCGCCCTGCAGCACGACGGTGCCTTGCCCCGCGTGCGTGCCGTCGAACACGTTGGCGCCGGTGAGCACCGTGCAGTCGGGGCAGCCGACGCGTGCGGGCTGCTCCGTGGCGTGCGAGCCGCACCCGACGAGCGCGACGCAGATTGCGATCAGCGGCGCGGGAGACGAGATCGCGGCAAGCATGGGGTCCATCGTAGACCAGGCGCGGACACCGCGCACCTCCACGCACGAGCAAGGCATCGTGGGGAAGCCACCCGGTCGCGGATGTGCGTGGCTTTTTTTTCGAGCACGTTTTGCAGGGCAGCTCGTGCGCTTTCGGAACTATTTTCGCTCGACCCATTGCTTTTGGAGTCGGCAAGGTCCATCTTGCCGTCGCTATCCGCAGGACCTTCGTTTTGATCAGTTCCCCCAGTCGTCTCTCTTATCGCAGCCTCACGGTTGCTCTTATCTTCAGGGGATCCGCTCTAAGCTCGAGTTCAGTGGGTGACTGGTTCCATGTCGGAACGGTCCTCGAGGGAGCGCCCGACGCGCTGCCGTCACTCGTGGGTGATCTTCGTGCGCGTCATTGGGGTTAGATTCCATGGGAACTCGACTTTACGTAGGTAACCTTTCATACAACGTCACCGAGTCCGAGCTTCGCGACACCTTCGCTCAGCACGGTCAAGTGTCCTCCGCTCAGCTCGTGATCGATCGCATGACCGGCCAAGCGCGCGGGTTCGGGTTCGTGGAAATGGCGACTGCCGCTGACGCGCAGAAGGCCATCCACGAGCTGAACGGCGTCGAGCTCGACGGCCGCGCGCTGACGGTCAACGAAGCGCGCGAGCGCACGGGCGGTGGCGGCGGCGGCGGCGGCGGCGGCGGCGGACGCTCGGGCGGCCGCTGGTAGCCGACAGACCGTGACCGTCGCGCCATGAGCGCGCGGTCAACCCTCCCATAGCACGCCGGGCCATCGCTGGTCTGGTCCCTTCCAGAACATTCAAAGCAACCACCGAAGCTGCAAACGCCAACGAATGGTGTTGGACACGCGGTCACGTAGCGCCGCAGTCAAGCGGGTGTGTGCGAACGGACGGAAGCGTCCTCTGCTCGCAATTCCCGGCTCCCGGCTCCCGGTCCCCAGCTCACCAGTTCGGCCGCTCCCTGCGGCTTCCGTGGTTTCCTCCTCCGCCGCGCCTACCCCACGATGCGACGCCGCGCCACGACACGCAAATTCCCCTCCTCGTCGAAGTCGACCTTGCCCTCCCTGAGAAGCAATCCGACAGCACGCTTGAAGGCCTTCTTGCTCATGCCGAACAGCGCTCGCACCTGCGCGGGACTCGAGTGATTGCCCACCCGATGCCGGCCGCCCCTGAGCGTGGACAGGATTCGCTCCGCGTCCTCCGGCCGCTCTTCCAACGCATGACGACGAAGAGACAGCGTGAGCTTCCCATCCTCCAGCCGCGTGGCGACACGGAAGCTGGCGGTATCCCCTCGCTGCAACGTGTGCGGCTCGTCGGCCGGGACCAACCCCACGAAGCGACGTTCGAGGATCACGAACAGCCCGATCCGCGGCTCGTTGCGCCACGCTTCCCCCTGCACCCACGTGCCGACCTCGAAGTCCCCCCCGGGCGCGAGCATCTCCGCCACACGCATCGTTCCGGCAAGCCGTCCTGACGCGTCCACGTACAAGCCGATCGGGTGCCGGTCTCCCACGGCCAACGGACGGGTCTGCTCGGCAAGCGGCACCAGAAGCTCCTTCGACAACCCCCAGTCGACGAAGGCGCCGAACGGAACGAGGTCGGTAACCTCCAGGAACGCTACCTCGTCGAGCACGATCCTGGGCTGCACACGCGTCGCGATCGGACGCGTCTCGGAGTCCAGGTACACGAACACGTCGAGCGTGTCTCCAGGCGACGCGTCCTCCGGCACCTCCGCCGACGGAAGCAGGAGCGGAGGAATGTCGTCGTCGCCCGCAAGGTACGCACCCGGTGGTTCCAGGCGCACGATGGTCAGGGGGACAATGTGTCCGAGCAAAGATTCGTGGAGCCTGGGGTGCATGGGGTGGGACTCGACGACAGCGTAGCCGCTGCGGCGTGAAAACGGAAACGATGCTCGTCGGCCCCTTCGTCTCCCTGTCCGTCGGCCAGTACTCCTCCCTCGGGTTCACGGACCTGGAAGGCGACGGCTCCGAAGTCGTCGAGGTGACCGAATCCATCGTCGCCACCGAGATGCACCAGTGGCTTTTTCTCGGCATCCAAGGGTCCTACTTCGACAACTTCCCGTGAGGCTGGCCCGAGGGTGTTGACCCGATCCGCGTCTGGTTGTACCCGGTTCTGTTCCCCCGCGCGTCTCGGCCGGAGACGATCGTGATCAGGCCGGTCTGATCACGCCGCCCCCGCGTCCGGTACGCCGAGAACACCCGCCATCACGACGACGCGCAATGCATGCACCCGTCCGCGTGGTGGCTCCCGAGGGCTGGATCATGACCCAGTTCGATCGCAAATCGTCGCCCGACCGCTCCCACCCCATCGCGGTCGTCGCCATCGGCGGCAACTCCCTCATCAAAGACAAGCACCACCAGGAAGTTCGCTTCCAGTGGGACGCCGTCCGCGAGACCTGCGTTCACATCGCCAACATGGTCGAGAAGGGGTGGACCGTCGTCGTCACCCACGGCAACGGCCCCCAGGTCGGCTTCATCCTGCGACGCAACGAGATTGCGTCCGGAGAGCTTCACACCACGCCGCTGGACATCATCGTCGCCGACACGCAGGGCAGCATCGGCTACATGCTCCAGCAGTGCCTGAACAACGAGTTCGTGAGCCGCGGGCTCTTCCGCCGCGCGTTCACGGTCGTGACCCAGGTGCTCGTCGATCGGGAAGACACCGCTTTCAAGAACCCCACCAAGCCCATCGGCTCGTTCATGGACGAAGCCACCGCCAAGAAGATGCGCGAAGAAGAAGGCTGGGACGTGGTCGAGGACGCAGGGCGAGGGTGGCGTCGCGTGATCGCCTCGCCGCATCCGATCGAGGTCATCGAGCAAGACGCGATCACCGCGGCCGTCAAGCAGGGGTGGATCGTCATCGCTGGCGGCGGCGGCGGTATCCCGGTCATCCGAAAGCAGGACGGACACCTCGACGGGGTCGCTGCCGTCATCGACAAGGATCGGCTCTCGGCCTTGATGGCCGCGAACATCAACGCCGACCTGTTCGTCATCTCGACCGCGGTGGAGAAGGTGTCGCTGAACTACGGCAAGCCGGACCAGCAGGACCTCTCACGCATCACGGCCGAGCAAGCCCGACAGTACATGAGCGAAGGCCACTTCGCCCCGGGATCCATGAAGCCCAAGATGGAAGCCGTCCTGCAGTTCCTCGACCGCGGGGGACAGCGCGCCATCATCACCAACCCGGCGAACCTCGAACGCGCGATCAACGGCGAGACGGGCACCGTGATCGAACGGACCTGACCCACGGCCCGACTGCCATCCTCGTCACGCCAGAAGCTGCCTGACCAGCGTCTCGCACTCGTCACGCGTCATGAGCCGCGGCACAGGATAGTCCGGGTGCGCCTCCGCCAGTGCGCGGTCCACGATCAACGGGATGTCCTCCGCACGTAGCTCGGCGATCGTGGTGGGAATCCCCATCCTCTCGTTCATCTGCCCGACTCGCTCGATGAACCGATCCGCAAGCGCGGCCTCCGGCTCGCCGACCTCTCCGATGCCTCCTGCGATCGCCAAGGACGCAAGCTTGTGCTCCGCTTCGACGCGGCAGAACCTGAGCACGTGCGGCAGGATGATCGCGTTGGCAAGACCGTGGGGCACACCGTACAGGCCCCCCATGTTGTGCGCGACGGCATGCACGTAGCCCACGTAGGCGCGCGTGAACGCCGCACCAGCGCAGTACGAAGCCAAGGCCATGCTGTAGCGCGCGTCGAGGTTCGCACCGTTGCGGTATACCTCCTCGAGATTCTCGAAGATCAACCGCGTGGCCTTCTCCGCGTTGTGATCCGTGAACGGGTTGCCGTTGAGCCCGATGTAAGCCTCCACCGCGTGGGTCAACGCGTCCATCCCCGTCGCCGCCGTGATGTGCGGCGGCAGCCCCACCATCAACTCGGGATCCAGCACCGCAATCTTCGGAATGAGCTTCAAGTCGTTGATCGCAAACTTCTCGTGCGTCGACGCGTCCGTGATCACAGCCACGACCGTGGTCTCTGACCCCGTCCCCGCTGTGGTGGGCACGCAGAAGAACGGCGGAATCGGCAGCACCACCTTGAACAGACCCTTCATCCAGCGCACCGGTAGGTACGGGTTCGCCACCCTCGCCCCGATGATCTTGGCGCAATCCATGGGCGACCCGCCGCCGATCGCGATGATCGCGTCGCAACCATGCTCCCGGTACACCCGCACCCCCGCCGCGACGTTCTCGATCGTCGGATTGGGCTGCACGTCGTCGAACACCGTGTACGCAATCCCCTTCGCGTCGAGCGACTCGAGCAGCGGTCGGGGAAGCCCGATCCCCATCAACACCTTGTCGGTCACCACCAAGACGTGCCGCAGTCCGCGGATGCTCACGTTCTCCGCCAACTGCTTGACGCTCCCCGGGCCCGTCAGAAGCACGGGAACGGGGAACGGCAGGACCTTGGCCGTCTCCTTCATGACACGTTGTTGCGTCCGGTACAGCGTCTTCTTCAGCGTCCAGAGCATGGGGCACCTCCTCCCGGCGGGGCACGATGGTACGGCGGGGCACGCAGCCTGGCCAGCCGATTGACGCACTCGGCCTTCTGGCCCGACCGCAACCGGTCGTCAATCAAGCGAAATGCCCTGCGATCGGCCCACGAACCAACGCCTCGCGTTAGCAGCTCCTTGCAATCTGTATATTCTGGTGCTACAGAATCCACATAACTAACAGGCCAAGCTGAGTCCCCAGGAGGCGCCCATGACCGCTCACGCCCTGCCCCTCGAGATCGCCGCCCCACACGATGACCCGGCAGGCAATCTCGACGTCTTGCGCGTCCAGCGCACCTGCGTGCACGACGGCCCCGGCCTGCGCACCGTCGTCTTCTTCCGGGGCTGTCGCATGCGCTGCACGTGGTGCCATAACCCCGAAGCCCAACCCTTCGGCCGCACCAACGGCCCGTCCCGCACTGCCGTCTCCGAAGTCCTGCGCCAGATCCGCCTAGATAGGACCTACTTCACCACCACCCATGGCGGCGTGACCCTCAGCGGGGGCGACCCCATGCTCCAAGACCCCTCGAGCCTGCTCGCGTTGCTGCACTCCCTTCGAGCCGAGGGCATCCACGTGGCCGTCGAAACCGCCGCCGACGCCCCTTGGTCCACCTTCCAAGCCTGCCTGCCGTTCGTGGACCTGTTTCTCGTCGACCTGAAGGCCGCGGGAGACGACGACCTGCACTTCCGGCTCACCTCCCGCCGCCTCGGACCTGTGGAAGCCAACATCCGCCGCCTCGTGACGGCCCGGGCCAACGTTCGCTTCAGAATGTGCGTCGTGCCCGGTCACAACGACTCGCCCGCGAGCATCACCGCCATCGCGAGCTTCCTCCGGGATCTCGGCTGCCCCTCCCTCGAATTGCTGCGCTACTTCGACCTCCACGAGCAGAAAGCAGTGCGGCTGCGCCTGGCCAAGGAGCCCCTGTCCATTGCATCGCACGTGGCATCTGAAGCGTTGACACGCGCGGCCGAGGCCTTCCGATCCTTGGGCATCTCGGTGACTCTTCCCTCCACGACCGCTGGCGCCGCGCCGGTCCGGTTCACGCCGCGCGTGAGCGCCATTCAGCGCGCAATCCGCGAGAGCGGTCACGCGGTCTGCCTCGAGTCGGCCCGCCTGAAGACAGCGTTCTACAAGGCGCACGGGTTCGACGCCGCCGTCCCCGTTCACCGGGCACGCGCCTTGCGCTACGTGCTCAACCGCAAGACGGTCCAGGTCCATCCCCATGAGCTTCTCGTGGGTAACTTCACGGCGAAACGGGTCGCCGGCAATGCCTGGGTCGAGTACTTCGCCCCATCGATGGCCGTCCACTTCTGGCGGATCGACCGCCAGAAGCCCGTCGCTTTCGCCTGCTCGGCCGCTGAGAAGGCCGTGTTCTACGGCGAGCTTCTCCCCTTCTGGGCCAAGCACAGCCTGGCAGCGAAGGCCTTTCCCAGGCTCGGGGACTTCGCGCTCTTTCTCGCCCGCACCTTCGAGAAACGCGTCGGCTTCAACAACAACATGGCTGCCATTGCCCACTACATCGTCCACTGCGACCGCGTGCTGCGCCTCGGCACGTGCGGGCTCGCCGCGGAAATCCGCGCCAAGGCGGCCGGAAGCCAACGCCCCGCGTCCGACTTCTACGACGGCGTCCTGATCGCCCTCCGGGCCCTGGAGGAGCTCGCCGACCGCTATGCCCACCACCTCCGCTCGCTCGCGCAACAAGAGCGTGACCCCACCCGCCGCGCAGAGCTCGAGGACATGGCGCACGTTTGCTCGCGCGTGCCCAAAAGCCCGGCCACGACCTTCCACGAGGCGCTGCAGAGCATCCTTTTCCTCGAGATCGCCCTCTGCACCGAGTCGTTCGAGAATGCCATCTCCCTCGGCCGCCTCGACAAGATCCTCCAGCCCTTCTTCGAGGCCGATCTGGCCGCCGGACGCCTGGACCACGAGAAGGCCCGGGAGCTGCTCGCCTGCTTCGTGCTCAAGTTCGACGAGGTCATCTTCCTCAACGACGGCGACTCGGCCTTCCAGCTCGGCAAGCTGTTCGAGAGCCTCTCTCCCGTCGAGACCGTCACCCTGGGCGGGACCGACGAAGACGGGAACGACGCGACCAGCGACGTGACCTACCTGCTCCTGGACGTCTGCGAGCTTCGTCCCATCGGCGTGAACATGGCTGCCCGGATCCATCGAGACAGTCCCGAGGCGTACGTGCGAAGGATCGCAGAGGTGTACCTCGGGGGGTCACCGATGCCCGCGCTCTACAACGACGAAGTCTACGTCCCCGCGCTGCGCAACCACTACCCTGCAAGCCTCGCCGACGTACGCAACTACTCCATCGTAGGGTGCGTCGAGCCGGTGGCGACGGACGACCACTTCGCCAACACGGATTGCGCCAACGTCAACGTGGTGCTCCCGTTCCTGCAAGCGTTGCGGGGGGACAGCCGGCGACTCTGGCGATACGGCGCCCTCGGCCACGTGGACCAGAGGCTCCTTCGCCGGGCGGGTAGGGTGATAGCGAGACGCAACCGGCTGAGCGTCCTGTCCAGGGCCGTGGACCGCCTCTCCGGGGTCTCCCCCCCCGAGAGCCTCGACGCGCTGATGGCGCGCTTCCAAGAACGCCTGATCGAGCTCGTGCGCGACGTCCTTTCGGACCACCAGACCATCGAAGGCGTCCTGGCCCGCGAATTCCACACCCCCCTGGCCTCCTCCTTGTTCCGAGGCTGCGTAGACCGCGGAAAGGACGTGTACGAAGGCGGGGCAACCCTCAACACGAGCGGCATCCAGGCCGTGGGGGTGACGGATGTGGCCGATTCGCTGCTCGCCCTGAAGGACGTCGTCTTCGACAGGAAGCTCTACACGCTAGCGCAGGTGGTGCGCGCCATGGACTCCGACTTCGAGGGGGAGGACAACCAGAAGATCCTCGCCAGTCTGCTCACGGCGCCCAAGTTCGGCAACGACGATGCGGGCGGGCACGTCTGGGTGAATCGGGTCCTCCAAGCCTGGACGAACGCCTTGGACGCTGCCGTGCACGCGACCCGCAACGGCAAGTACGTGGCTGGCTACTACGGCTTGAACGTGAACATGGTCTACGGGCGAAAGACCCCCTCCTTGCCCTCGGGGCGGTTGCGGGGGCAGCCCCTCGCCAACAGCATTTGCCCGCACTATGGGATGCAGAAGACGGACCTGACCTCAGCGTTGAACGCCGTGGCGAAGGTGGACTTCGCCAGCTACGCACCCAACGGGACCACCCTCACCTCGACCATCGACGCGGGCCTGTTCCCAGGGACGGACGGGGTGAGGAACCTGGCGGGCCTCATCAGTGGCTACTTCAACCAAGGCGGCATGCAATTCCAGCCCAACCTGGTGAGCCGGGAGGTCTTGCTGGACGCCTACGAGAACCCGGGCAAGCACAAAGACCTCGTGGTCCGCATCGCAGGCTATTGTGCCTACTTCGACGATCTCTCGGACGAGCTGAAGAAGGAGATCATGGGCCGGAGCTACTACGCAGCAAGCTGAGGCCGAGGTCCACACGCGCCCGGGACCGGTGCAAGCGCCGGTGTCACGGCCCCAGGCTGGCTACTGCTCCCCCGGGGGCAACTCGGCGAACGAGCACAGCAAGGTCATCGAAGTCGGGCTCGAGCCTGTCGATTGCGGAATGGGGTCGCTGTCTCGGATGGGCCAATCCGGTATCCACGAGAACTTCCCGGAGGGGTCCTTGTAACCCCGCATCCTGACCCAGCCGCCAACCCAATCGATGGCCTGCTGCGGCCACTCTTCGTTCGAGAACGTGTACATGGCATCGTTGCCGCTCGAGTCGTCATCGTCGTAGAGCGCGGCGAAGAACGTGTGCGCGGTGTCTGCCGGGAGAATTTGCTTGTCGCTGTAGTTCCAGTTGTTGGTGCAGGAATCAGCCGGCCACGAGACGGTCGCGTTGTTCTGACAGTAACTGCCCCATGCCTTGTACATGCGCCATTCGTTCTGCCCGTTGTGCAGTCGAAGCCCTCCCCGCATGACCTGGGGGTCCACTGCGCCGCACGTCCAGCAATCCCCATGGTTCGACCCGTCGGCAGAGGTGACCCGAAAGACGACCTCGTGATTCCACTGTGCGTGGTAGAGCGGCGGATATCGGAGCTTCACGTGCTCGATCGTGGCGGTCACAGGCTTGTGATCGGAGAGTCGCTCGGGCGGTGCGCCATAGGACCCAAAGCTCGGGAACGGAGAGAACCACAAGCCGGGGTCTTCTCCTTGCTTCTTTCCAGCCACCCATGTGGTGGCTGCGTAGCTCGAGTGGTTCGGAAGGTAGGGTGGTCGGACAAGGACGTAGTCGAATCGCTCATTGCCATTCCACTTGCCCGCGAAGTCGCACGTGTCCTCTTGCTTCCCTCCGGTCGAGCCGATGTACGTTCCGGCACACTTTCCGGTGGAGAAGTCAATCTGCGAACCTCGCTCCTTCGCAATGTCGCCATGATCGATGTCCCAGTCGAAGTCGAAGGGCCAAGGGTTGAGCAGATCGGTAGCCGGCTGGCCGTACACGCTGTTCGGCGGCGATATGGTCAGCGTCTCCAGCATCCCCTGGTACTCAGAGCCGAGCTTACTGCCATCGATGTTGAAGTCACCCATGATGATGGCAGGACGATCCGGCAGACCCGTGGCCGGGTTGACCGCGTGCGAGCTGATGAACGCATTCATTTCCTTGAGCTGCAGCGCGCGAACCTCCTCGTCCGACATGCTGCAGTTCCAATCGTTCTGTGCAAGCTTTTTCAACCCCTCCAAGACGCCGATCTCGAACGGATCCGTGATCGTCGCCGCCAGCGCACCGAGCTCCGACCAGATGGAGTCCTTCAGGAACACGTCCTTGCACAACCTCGGGTCGTCCGCCTGCAAGTGGGTGTTGAAGACATCTACGTAGTCACCCCCGCTGGGGGGCGGCTCGCACGCCTGTGAGGACGACCCCGCGCACTTGCTCTGGTCGGTGTTCTCCGGCGTCGGCGGGTTCAGCATCAGACGCACCCACTGCACGCCCTTGGCTTTGAAGCAATCCTCTCCTTTGCACGCGTTGAACGAATGGAAACTCTTCCCACCATCGGGTAGCGGGCTGAGAATCCAGAGTCCCCCGGTCGTGCCCTCGTCTCCTATGAAGGGCTTCGCGATCTCGTTGACGAACTTCCTGAACACCGTCAGCTGGAAGTCAACTGGACCGTAGGTGTTGTACCGGCCCAGGCCACGAGAGTTCCGCACGTAGTTCGCTGTGTCGAGAACCTCTGCCATCTGGTCTTCGTTCCACCCTTCCTGGATCGCGACTACGTCGCGCGGGGTGAAGGACCCGGGCTGATGCCCCGCCAAGAACAGGCCAATATCTTCGTCGTCGACAACACTGAACTCTCCAGCAAGCTTGTCGATGCTCGAGCGTCTGACGTTCCAGGTCATGTAGCTCTTGGCGAAGCCTTGGGGTGGCCCGAGCAGCAAGGTCAAGGCCTTCCTCCGGTCCGCCCACGGGGAGGTAGGCGCCACACTCTGCGTGATGGCCTCCGGCATGCTGCCATGAGAGGGATTCCCCGGGGCTCCCGTGGCGAGGATGGCGAATCCGATCCCCGGATCGAGGCCCTGGTCGGGTGCGACGAAAGCGCTTTCGGGAAGGGAGATCGTGAGCTCAGCACTGCACCGCGTCACCGAACCGGTCGACGGGTCGGGAGCGCACGTGGGGGTCGACACGGGGAACCACTCGCTGACCTGCTGGAGCTTTCCGAGGTACCCCGGACGCAAGACTCTCGAGTTCGTACCTTGCTTCATGTCGACGCAGTACACGCGGTCCTCGGTCCCCGCTGTAGTTGTCGTTCCTGTGAAGCGATTGTTGTCCACGAAGAGGCAAAGCTCGCGGACGTCCTTCGAGTAGAAGGGTATGTTCTCGAGGTAGATCTGGAGCTGGTTGTTCGTGCGACCCATCGGCACCAGACCAGGCTTCGCGCCGAGCGTTGGCTTCAGCCGCCACGCCTTTGCGTGCACGGTCCCCCCCGCTTTGACCATCCAGTCCGTGTACGGGAGAGTGACTCCGCCACCGTATTCCTTCGGGTCTCGCTTCCCGTCCACCACAAAGCGAGCAGCATTCTTCGAGTCCACCGTGGCTGGGGGCGTCGAGACGCACCACGAAGGCTTGATGGCGCCTCGGTCGCAAGCGGAAGAATCAGGGATGATATTGGTGACCACGCCTTCCGTCACCGAGTCACGATCCTCGACCTCGTCTGGGGCCTCTCCGCCGCAAGAGAAGGCCACAGCACACAACACCACCAGAAGACCGTTCGCCCAACGGAGCGACGCAGGCTCCCTCACCGCGCCCGCTCCCTGATCCTCATCGCCCAAGCAAGACATCTCATTCTTCATAGTCCAGCACCTTTCTCGGGGCCCAAGCCCCGTCTCTCATCCCTCTCTTCGGACGCACGCCCAGACCGGTTGCTAAGAAAGATCACCCGGTCGGTCGATTTCTCCCTCCACGCGAGGTCAACAGCGACCTCGCCCTGCCCAGCCGTTGCCAGGCCCCTGACCCCGTTTCAGGTTGCACGGGTCAAACAGGCTCCGGCGCAGGCATGTCTGTCACCGAGATGTCGCGATCTCGGTCAGCTTCTTCGCGCAGCATCCCCCTCGCCCGCCTGCCGCGTTACCAACACCCCAGCCAATGCTCCCACGCTGCTCATCAGCTTCCGAAGCCTGAACTCGTGTTCCTCTTGCGACAACTCCGACCGCCCAACGTCGACGATAACCGTGCCCTCCACGAGCAAGTCCATACGGTACGCATCGTCGATCACCTTGCCCTTGTACGACGCGGCGACAGCGATGTCCTCGACCACCGAGAAGCCACGAAGCCTCAGCTCATGCGCAAGAAACGTCCGAAACGCGAGTGGCTCGAGGGCGGGGCCGAACTCCGCTCTCACCTGCTCGGATGCCTCGAGTACGCCACGCGCCACGTCGTCGACAAGCCGAGCCGGAGCACCGTCTGCCAACCCCTCCGCCGAAGGCTGCCGCGCTAGGGGAGCGGAAGGGAGTGTGACCTCGAAGGGGTCTCGGGGACTCGCACACGCAGAGCGCAACGAGGCTTGGGTCGCCGGGTGCACGGGCGACGTGATCGCCTCCTCGAGGGCCAGGGAGTTGGGGCAGCGCCCACAAGCGACGACGGGTTCGGTGGCAGAAAAGGCGCAGCCTGCCGCGTTCACACTGGGCGGCGCACCCGAGGAGACGTCGGACAGAACGAGGGTCTCGCTGCGCGAGCTCAGCCCAATGGTTGCCCACTCCTCACGCTCCCTTGCGTTGATGCGAGAGATGATTTCGTCCACCTCCGCGCGCCAGGAATCAGGCGTCTGGGTGCCACCGCCACCCAGTGCGGATGGGCTTTTGACGGTACAGTCATGCATGGGAATCCTCCATGGGAAGTTCGAGTTGGTGCCCTTCCTTCGGACACAGAACGGATCGGTTGCGTGAAATCGACCCGCCTCGCTCAAATCGTTGAACCTCCCACAGAACACGCGCTACCAAGGGTCACCCCGGATGATCAGCCGCCTTCTCGATCCCGCATTCCTCGGCCTCATGCTGGTGCTCGTCGGCCTGGTGGGCTGGACCCGCACCCAACCGCGTCGCGCCCTGCTGCGGTGGAAGGTCCTCGCGTGGTCCGGGTTCGCCGCGCTGTGGCTCGCCGCCTCCCCCTGGCTGTCGAACCTGCTCGCCGGCGCTCTCGAGCCCGAGTCCAACGATCTGGCCTCCGCCCTGGCTGGCACCGACCCGTCCCGCAGAGCCTTGGTCGTCCTCGCGGGCGGCCAGCGCAACACCTACGACTTCCTTCCCGCCGTCGAACGCCTCGACGCGACCACCCAGGCCCGACTGCTCGGCGCCGCGCGCGTCTACCGCGAAAACGGCCCCTTCGCCGTCGTCATCGTCACGGGCACGGGCATCCCTTACGTCTCCTCCATGGCGGATTACCTCGCGCTCCACGGCGTGCCGAAGGACCGGATCGCCCTCGAGCCCGAGGCCACGGACACGTCCACCAACGCAACGTTCTCCGCTTCGATCCTCCGCAAGCACGACCCGGCCAAGGTGGTGCTCGTCACCAGCGCACTGCACATCCCCCGCTCCGTGGTCGCTTTTCGCAAGGCGGGCATCGAGGTCGTTCCCGCACCCGTCGACTACATCGGCGGCCAGGGGTGGCGCCTGATCCCGTCGTCCTCCGCGATGGTCCGCACCGCGCGATCCACCCACGAAATCCTGGGCCGTCTGGAGCCTTGACCCGGCTCAGTGCCGTTCTAGACCCAAATCAAGCACTGTTCGAAGAACGTGCTTGGGTTTGGGGCTATCCGAGCCGAAGGCGAGGCGTTTCGGGGTGCGCCGCGGTGAGCGCGGCGAGGGGGCTTTTCGAAAGCCCCCTTAGAAAAACCTAGGCCCAAAGCAGCGCGATCGCTTGACTTGGGTCTAGAGACGTCCCTTGACCCCACGACGGGGCGTGGAACAATCCCACCACCACCGTCCGGCAGAAGGTCGTAACGTGCACCCAGGTCGTCACCACTTTCGGTGGAGCCTCCCCATCGCCCTCATCCCCCTCGCGTTCGCCGGGGCCTGCGGTCGCAAAACGCCCCCATCTACCGTGGGCAGCGAAGTCGAAGCCCCAAGAAGCGATGGGACGATGGGAACGGCGCAAATCGCCGAGCTGTACGGCAAGCTCGCACGGGTCCGGTTCGAACGCGGCGACGAAGCCTGGGTTCTCGCCGTCGAGCTGGAACCCCCGGCGACCGCGACTCCCCCGCCCCCAGACGCCTGTGCTGTCGCCCCCGACGACCGTGTCCGAGCCCCGTGGAGCCCAACGGAAAAAACGTACGCCGGTCGGGTCAGGGACGTACACGGAAGGATTGCCGAAGTGCAGTTCGATGACGGCGACAAGATCTGGACGCCTTGCGACGCCGTCCGGACCTTTGAGGGGGCGAGCGATTGATCCAGACCAGCCCACGAGCTACGTCTTCGACGTCGGGCCCTTGCGTTTCGTCGTCCACGACACGGCCCTCGAGGAGGGCGGGGCCGATGGCATCCTTCGACGCCCCGACCTCGAAGCGTTCCTCAAGCCTGCGCTCGACAAGGCCAAGACCGACGGCAAGCTCGTGGTGCTGGTCTCTCATCACGGGCTCGGGTCCTTTGGCGACGGCAGCTCCGGAAGCAGCGCCACCAAACAGAGCGTGGTCCTGGCAGACGAGGTCAAGACCTTCTTGCTGTCGTACAACAACGTGGTGCTGAGCCTCACCGGTCACCCATTTCCACGTGGTGAACTGGGTCGGAGGCGCGACCGGCGGCTTCTGGGAAGTCCAGACATGCTCGCTCGTCGAGTTCCGGAACCAGATGCGGCTCGTGGAGATCGCGGACGAGGATAACGGATACCTATCGATCCAGCTGATCGGTGTCGACTTCGCCACGGACGACGACGTGGTGGCGGAAGAGGGGCGTCGCTTGGCCATCCTCGACCACACGTCCGGGTGGGGCACAGGACACGAGGGCACGCCGACCGATCGGAACGTGAAGCTGTACGAGGCGCTACCCGCCGCGTGAGCCAATCAACCTCTGCGTGCTGGATTGAAAGGGAATTCCTACGGGATGGCGATGATGCGGTCAGACGGCTGCGGCGTGGTCAGCGCACCAACCGTCCTGATGTAGTCCGCGACCGAGTCAGCCATCAGGCCCCAGCCGGGGGTCGGCCACTCCTCCACGAGCATCGCGAACCCGTCGCCTCCGCTGTTCATGAAGTTGTTGACGGCGATCTTGTAGATGGTGTCGTCCGTTGCCGTGATCTCGGTGTTGGAGCCGTCCCCGTAGTAGGTGATCGACTGCACACGCGCGCCGGGGGCGGCGCTCAGCTTGTGCACGATGCGAATGCCCGCCACTTGCTGGAAACGACCGTGGAACGCCGGCAACGCCGACAACCCATGCTCGACGAGCTCCCAAACGATCGATCCCGGGAGGTCCCTCATCACGACGGTGTTACCGAAGGGAAGGATTGTGTAGATGTCTCCGAGGACCACGTCGCACACGTTCGTCTCGGAACAGTCCGTCCGGACCAGCGTGGTGTCCTTCGGGGCATAGCCGGAGGGCAACGAGTCACGGATGCCGCCACCGTTCACGAAGGCGATCTGAACCCCAAATCCCGAGTAGGCGTCGAGGATTGCGTCGGCGGCGACGTCCCCAAATGGCACCTCGACGGACCGCTCGAGCTTCCCGTCCCGCAACCACTTCGCGTCCACCGTGCCGATCTTCTCGTCGAACCTGGCAGCGAGGCTCTCCTTCCACGGCTCCATCAACGTTGCGGCGTCCGGGTCCGCCGTGACGATATCCTTCTGACACTTGTTGTCGGCATTGCACGAAAAGTCGGTCGGACAGACTGCCGTGCTGTCGGCACAGGTACCGGACGTGGGGTCGGTGATCTGCTTGCCCAAGACGGAAACCTCGGACACCTCCATGTCGGTGACCACACCGTCGGTCACGGTGATCACGACCTTGTTGTAGGCCATCAGCTTCGAGTCGCTCTGCACGACCATGACGTCGCCCAGCTTCCAGCCGACCAGGGCTTCGGTGTGCCCGCCCTGCACCATGTCAACGCCCTGCAGGTTGGACGCGAGGTCGACGATCGGACCGACGGGTGCGCCGGACCCATCGGAGGCGACCCCTGTCGCGCCGATGTGAGCGGTCACGAGCACGACGTGGGCTCCGGCCGCGCGCGCCTGAGCCGCGGCATCGTTGGCGGCCCCGACGGGCTCGCTGATCGTGACCGAACCCATGTTCCCCGCGAGAACGATCTGGGGGGTCTCCGGGTTCGAGATGCCGATGACCGCTACTTTGATCGGGTTGGCAGGGTCACCGTACTCGAACATCTTGTAGGGCTTGACGACGTTGCCGCCAAGTTCGTTGGCCGGATCGATCACGTTCGCGCCGACGTAGGCGAACTCCGCGATGTCCATCAGGACCTTGAGGTGTGCGGTCCCTTCGTCGAAGCTGTGATTGCCGATGTTGCTCGCGTCGAGGCCCAAGAAGTTCAGGGCCAGCATCGCCGGCTCGTCCCGCACGTCGGTTCCATAGGCGCACAGCGCAGGGCTCGCACCAACCTCGTCGCCCCCGTTGAGGATGATGGTGTTGGGGTTGAGCGCATGCTCTTGCTCGAAGTAGGCCGACGCATACGCGATACCGCCGTAATAGGACGTGATGCCAGAGTCCGTGGCGGAGACGGGGTCCATCTGGCCGTGGAAGTCGTTGATGGTCAGAACCTGGATGGTGCCGGACGGCGGAGGCAGTTGCGTATCGGTAGCGGTGTCCGTCGCGGTGTCCGTTCCCGTATCCGTCCCCGTGTCCGTTCCGGTGTCCGTCCCCGTATCCGTTCCGGTGTCCGTCTGCGTGTCGACGGTGGTGTCCGCGGGCGCGTCCGGCTGCACCGTGTCCGGTGTCACGTCGGCGCCCGCATCCACGTCCAAGGCGGGCTTGTCCACCTCGTCATCCCAGCAGCCCACCGCCCCGACCCCCACCAGCGCGAGAACGATTACCCTTCCTAGACTTCTTCGCATCGTCTCTCCACCTTTCATGAGCTCGTTGGCAGCTAGTTGAGTGGGCAACTCATCACCTCACTCGGGTTCTGCGAAAGCTTCGTGGTGATGAATGTGGCAACGTCCCCGTACTTCGCCTGGGAAGCCGAGGTGTTGTCCATGACGGTCACCTGTCCGGATACGGAGGGCCCGTAAGGAACCATGGCGGGAATGGCCGTGGTGTAGTCGATGACGGCATGCTGGGGCAGTTCCCACACCCCCTGCACGAACCAGCACATGCGGTCCACTTCCTCCTCGTACAGCAACTGGCTGCTGGTGAGGTTCTGGTTCGTGTCCGCGGTGCCGTCCTTGTTCAGGTCCCGCTGCCCATTGAAGGTGTAGGGCCCCTTGAACACCGCGTCCCAACCGGCGTTGGCCACCGCGGCCAACACGTTGTTTGCGTCCGTGATGGAGATGCCGGTCGCCGTCGTGTTGGGGCTCAGCTCGAACTTCATGATCGCCGAGGCGCCGACCTGGAAGTCGTACCGCGTCTCCTGGCCGACCCAGACCCCCCGGTTCATCTCGTCGAAGACCTTGCTGTACAGGGGGCCCCAGTTCCAGTAGGGCACGCCGAGACAAGAGGCGACCCACGTTCCGGAAGCCGTGGCGTTCACCCGGCACTGGTCCTTCACATCGACACCGAGGGAGAAGAGGTTGTGGTTGCCCACGGGCTTGGCCACGTTCACCCGGTTGGCGATCGATTCCAGGAAGTTCACCACCCGCTGCGTGTCGGTACGGTGTCCGATCAACGTGCAGCCCATGTCCGCAAGCTGGGCCGCCAGAAGCTCTTCGCGGTAGAGCTTGCCGTCCGACGCCGTGTTGAACTGATAGTTCTGCGCGACGTAGGAGTAGATCGGCTGCCCCGAAGGGTCTCTGTCCCGCGGCGAGCCGAGCCAGCGGATGACCACCTTGATTTGGGGGTCGAAGGAAGCCACTCCGCGGGCGAAGGCGTTGGTCTCGCGCACGATCTGCTTCGTCGGGGTCGGGAGGATCATGCCGATGCACTTGGTGCCCTTGTCCGCCCTTCGCGCTGCGAGCTTGCCCGTGGCGTACCATTGCTGGTCCGCCTTGCCGGAGTAGGCGCCGACGTTGGGCAGGGCGTTGCGGTCACGCGCGCTGGTCGTGATGAACTTGGCGCTCGGGTGTTTCTCGGCGGAGAGCAACGCCTGCGCGTTGGCCACTCGCGTGTGGGTGGTGATGATCTTCGCGCCCGCGGCGATCGCCGCTTCGATCGCAGCATCCACCGCCTGCGCGGTCATGGCGTTGTCCGTGATGCGGTAGCGCTCCTGCCCGAACAGCACGTAGTCCGCCGAGGCCACCGCCTGATCCAGGCCGAGCTTGTGACTCGCCGTGAGTGCGTCTTCCGCGGGACGCGTGGAATCTCCCGAGAACACCGCGGTCACCTTCAGCGTGGGCTTGCACTGGCCGTCGCCACAGTAGTCCCCATCGGGACAGCCCTCGGTGTTGCGGCACCCCGGTACGCACGTGGTCGACTCGCAGATGTTGCCCTTCCCGCAGGCGTCGTCGTCTCGACAGCCCACCATGCAAGAGAGGTCCGTGCAGATGGTGCCCGGCTGGCCCACGCAGAAGCTGTCGTCCCTGCATCCCGTCACGCACGCCTTGCTCTCGCAGACCTTGCCGGCCGACGCATCGCCGCAATCCGCATCATTCCGGCACCCGGCCACGCACGTGGCGTCCTCGCAGATGCTCCCCACCCCGCACGCGGTGTCCGTTCGGCATCCCGCCACGCACGCGAGGCCGACGCAGATCTGGCCCGACCCACACACATCGTCGCTCCGGCATCCCGCTGCGCAAGCGAGATCGACACAGATCTGGCCGGACCCACACACCTCGTCGCCCCGGCATCCCACGCGGCACGCGTTGTCTTCGCAGATCTGGCCTGACCCGCACGCCGTGTCCTCCACACACCCGAGCTTGCACAAGCCCCCGATGCAGATCGACGGGTCCGGACAGTTGGCGGTGGTGGAGCACTCTTCAGAGCACAACCCCTCGCTGCACACGCCACCCTGGCACTCGTCGTCGGACGAACAGGGCAACCCGACACCGGTCTTGAGCTCCGAGGATGCGATCACGGAGCAGTTCGCGGCAAACCCGAGAAGGAAGAGGCCTGCGATGATTCCTGGAATACGACGCGTCATCTTTAGAAGCTCCCCGCAAAGGACGCACTGCCAGGTCCAACGAAAAGGCCCACGCGCGGCTCGGGAGCCTGCTCCGGCTCCACATCGCGGGTCAGGGTGAAGTACAAGGTCGCGCCCATCAACGGCTTCTTCCATCGCAATCCCCGCTACGTCGGGCCGTTTCCCGGATGATGATGACGACAAGCCGTTGCCACCTCAATGCACGCGTACGGCTTTCTTGCGCTCAGGTTGTGACGAACCAGCGCCGGTGCTGCCACCTGTAAGTCTCACTCCCTTCAAGACCGCTTCGCGTCCTCCCACTGCGTCGCAATCTCAGGCTGGAAGGCGAGGACAATCACGCCCGTGGTCTCGGAAGTGTCGCGATCAACAGGCCGTGGTACCCTTTCTGGATGCTTCGCCGCGCGTTCATCGCTTCTCTGCTGCTCGGCGTGATTGCGTGTGGCGTCGATCAGGCGTCCCCAAACAACTACCAACAAGCCCCCCCCGACGCGAACGTGGACACGTCGCCCGAGACCTCGGCCCCCGACGCTCCTCAACCAGATGCGCAGCCCGATAGCGTCGTCGCGGATTCCCCCTCCGACGCTTCCGATGCTTCCGATGCTTCCGACGAGGCAGACGTGCACGATGCGAGCTTCGTCTACGATGCCACCGCACCCGATCAGGACGCTTGTGCGATCACGGTGGTCGAAGCACGGCAGGCGCCGGTCGCCATGTACGTCCTGTTGGACCGATCGGGCAGCATGACCTTCTCCAACAAGTGGGCGACGGTGGTCGATGGGCTCTCGCAGTTCGTGGCGCTGCCGGCAGCCGACGGGATGAACCTCGCCTTGCAGTACTTCCCGCTGGAGATCGGTCACGACTGCGCGGGAGGTGCCTACGCCGTACCGGAGGTTGGGATGGGCCAGCTCCCCGTTCACGCCGCCGCCATCGTCGCTTCCCTCGAGGGCGAGGATCCGGCCGGCGTCACCACACCCATCGAGGGCGCACTCCACGGAATCGCTCAGTACACCTACGCTTACGCCTCCGGAATGCCAGGCGCAGACCAGCGCGTAGTGGGCGTGCTCGTAACCGACGGGCTCCCGGACGAAGCGTGTGCGAACGACACGCAACAGCTCGCGACCATCGCCGCCCAGTCCGTTGGCGGGACGCCCTCGATTCCGATCTACGTCGTCGGCATGAGTGGCGCCGATTTCTCGGTGCTTTCCGCCATCGCCGCGGCCGGGGGAACCACGTCGGCCTACAGCGTCACGAGTGGAGGCCCCGACGCGTTCCTGCTCGTCCTCAACGAGATACGTGCCGCGTCCGTGGGCTGTGACTTCCCCGTTCCCGTCCCCGAGGGGGGTATCGTCGATCCCTCCAACGTTCAGCTCATCTACACGCCCGGCACGGGCAACGAACAAACGCTGACCCACCAGCCCGGAGCGGGCAGCTGCGGGTCCGGATGGTTCTTCGACGACGACGCCTCCCCGACCACGATCACGTTGTGCCCGTCGACCTGCCAGATGATGCACCAGGACGCGAATGCGCGCGTGGACATCTCCCTGGGGTGCCTTGGAGCGTAAGTCATGACCACACTCGGTAGCGTTTCCCGATCGGCGTTGCGGCTGGGCCTGGCAGGGGTTTCCGCCTTGGCGGTGTCCTGCGCCGAAGGGGGCGGCACGACCGAATACCAGTCCTCCGACGCCGCCACGGACACCAGCGTGTTGCCGGACATCAGCACCCAGGACACAGCCGCGGATACCCTGACCGACGCGCCTGTGCAGGACACCGGGGAGCCGGAGGCCGATGGGGCACCCGACGGCAGCGAGGAGGATGCGTCAACCGATGCACATGAGGAAGCCGGATGCCCGTCGGGCACCAAGTCCTGCTCAGGGACCTGCGTCCCAATCGATGACCCCTCCACCGGCTGCGCGGCGCCGGAATGCGACTCCTGCGCCCTCGATCACGCCACGGCGATCTGCGACAACGGGGAGTGCGCCCTCGGAGCCTGCGACAACGACTGGAACGACTGCAATCTGATCCCAGACGACGGGTGCGAAGCGGACCTGAACACGTCCATCACGAACTGTGGCTTCTGCGGCCACTACTGCTCGCTGCCCAACGCGGCGCCGGTGTGCGAGTCCGGCGTCTGCGGCATCGCCTCGTGCAACGACGGATTCGACGACTGCGACCCGAGCGTGGCGAATGGCTGCGAAACCAACGTCAACCTCGACCCGTCACACTGCGGGCAATGCAACCTGCTCTGCCAGCCCGTAGGGTACTCGGCGTGCGCCAATAAGGTCTGCCAGACCACCGGCTGCCCTCCCGGCACGGGCGACTGCGACGGCAACCCGGACACGGCGTGCGAGACGAACACGTTGTCCACGGTGGAGCACTGCGGTTTCTGCGAAAACGCCTGCACGCTGCCCCACGCGGATCCCCTGTGCGAAGGGGGCAAGTGCACGATCGACCAGTGCCACGACGGCTACGGCGACTGTGACGGCGAACCCCTCGGCGGGTGCGAGGTGGACCTGCTGTCCAGCGTCGCCAACTGCGGTTCCTGCGCGGCTCCGTGCGCCAACACGAACAACACGTCACGAACTTGCGACGAGGGTTCTTGCAGCTACCTCTGCAGCCCTGGGTTCGCGGACTGCAATGGTCCGCAACCCGGCAACGTCGACGACGGCTGCGAGACCGTGACGAGCGCCGACGTCAACAACTGCGGCGGCTGCGGCGTGGCATGCAGCAACGACCATGGGGCGACGCAGTGCTTCCTGGGGATTTGCACACCGACCTGCGCGAGCGGGTTCGCGGACTGCAATGGAAACCCCAACGACGGCTGCGAGACGGCGACGCTCGGAAACGACGTGAACCATTGCGGCGGCTGTGGCGTGACGTGCACCAACGATCACGGGTCGACCGCCTGCGTCCAAGGGGCATGCGTGCCCTCTTGCGCGTCCGGCTACACCAGTTGCGACAATCCCAATGACGGGTGCGAAACCAACACCCTTTCGAACGTGGCCAACTGCGGCGGATGCGGGATCACCTGCACGAATTCCCACGGATCCACGCAGTGCATGGCAGGCCTCTGCACACCGGCCTGCGCCGACGGCTACGGCAACTGCAACGCAATCCCCCAGGACGGCTGCGAGACAAACACGCTGCTGGACCCGTCGCACTGCGGCGCGTGCAGCAACGTCTGCCAGCCCGTGGGAGGGTCCGCGTGTGTGGACGGGGACTGCCAAGCCACCGCGTGCCCTCCGGGGACCGGGGATTGCGACGGAATCGGCTCGAACGGGTGCGAGACGAACCTGAACACGACCCCGGCCCACTGCGGCGCATGCGGCAACGCTTGCTTGCTCGCGAACGCCACCGCGGTCTGCACCTTGGGCAAGTGCGAGGTGGCGGCCTGCACCAGCGGACACGCCGACTGCGACCAACTCGACCCCAATGGGTGCGAGGTGGACATCGCCTCCGCCATCGCGCACTGCGGGGGCTGCAATGCGGCCTGCTCCACCTTCAACAACACGTCCCGGGCTTGCGGTGCGGGCCTTTGCTCCTACGTCTGCAGCGCGGGCTACGCAGACTGCAACGGCCTGCAGGCCGGCAACGTAGACGACGGGTGCGAGACCAACGCCGGTGCCGACATCAACAACTGCGGCGGTTGCGGGATCGTCTGCACCAACGACCACGGTGGCCGCGCATGCGTCACCGGCGATTGCGTTCCCACGTGCTCCCAGGGATACCTGGACTGCGACGGCAACCCCAACAACGGATGCGAGACGTCCGTGTCGGCGGACCTCGACAACTGCGGGGCGTGCGACAACACCTGCACGAACGCCCATGGGACCACGACCTGCACCAGCGCTGCCTGCAGTCCCGTATGCGCCGCATGGTACGAGAGCTGCGACGGGGACCCGGACAACGGGTGCGAGCGGAACGTCTCGTCGGACGTGAACAACTGCGGAGACTGTGGCGTGAAGTGCGCGAACGAGCACGGAACGATCGCTTGCTCGTCCGGCGTTTGCACGCCCGGGTGCGCGACCGGGTGGGGCGACTGTGACGGCAACCCCGACAACGGGTGCGAGACCAACCAAAACATCGACCCCGCTCACTGCGGCACGTGCGGGATCTCCTGCGGTGCAGCCCACGCCAGCACGACCTGCTCCGCCGGCACTTGCGCGATCGTGGCCTGCGAGGCCCAGTACTACGACCTCGACAACGACCCCGCGAACGGGTGCGAGTACCACTGCGGCTCCACCGTCCCACACGCCGAGACCTGCGACGGCACCGACGAAGACTGCGACGGCCTCGTCGACGAGGACTTCGACAAGACGAGCGACGCGAACAACTGCGGGGCGTGCGGCAACTCCTGCGGCAGCAACACCGGCGGACTCTGCTGCAATAGCGTTTGCAAGACGAGCAGCACGTCCGACTGCGGCGCCTGCGGCCGATCGTGCTCGTCGGTCCTGCTCGTCATCAACGAGCTGCACATCGACCCGGACGCCGTGGGCGACACCCAGGGCGAATGGTTCGAGCTGTACAACGCCAGCGCGTTCGACGTGGACATCCGCGGCTTCGTGCTCAAGGACCTGGGCGTGGACACGCACACGGTGACGTCGGCGGCTCCGGTCATCATTCCCGCGCAAGGCTACGCCGTGCTCTCGATCAACGCGAGCTACGCAACCAACGGCGGGGTCCCGGTCGTCTACCAATACGCCAGCATGAGCCTCGGAAACAGCGGCGACGAGCTGCTCATCGTGGCCCACGGCCAGGAGATCGACCGCGTGGTCTGGGGCGGGACGTTCGACGTCGCGGGCAAGAGCAAGGAGTTGAGCCGGAACCACAGGACGGCTGCCCAGAACAACACCCTCACCAACTGGTGCACGGCGACCGCGATCTTCGGGTCCGGGGACTACGGCACACCTGGCCTTCAGAACACCTGCTCGCTGTAAGCGGAGCGGGCAGTCCCCCTCAAAGCCACCGTTTCTTCCAGAAATACGCCAGCAACCCCACCACCACGGTCACCATCAGCCCGCCCGCGAACGGATACCCCCAACGCCACCGCAACTCCGGCATGTGCTCGAAGTTCATCCCGTACACCCCCGCGATGAACGTCAGCGGAAGCATGATCGTCGAGATGATCGCGAGCACGCGCATGATCTCGTTCGTCCGGTTCGCCGCCGACGACAGGTGCATCTCCACCGAGGCGTTCACCAACTCCCGGTACGAGTCGGCGTGGTCGGCGATGCGGACGAAGTGATCGTAGGCGTCGCGATAGAACGGGTGCGCTTCCTCCGGGATGATGGCGAACTCCCCCCGGGACAGTCGCAGCAGAACGTCGCGCTGGTAGGTGGACACCCGCCGCAGCCGTTGCAAAGAGCGTCGCAGCGCGAAGAGCCGGGTCAAGATTCCCGGGACGGGGTTCTGGATGATGTCCTTGCTCACCTCGTCGATGTCGTCGTCAAACGCCTCGATGATCGGGAAGTAGTTGTCCGTGAGCCGGTCGATGATCGCATGAGCGACGAAGGCGGGACCGCGCTGCAGCACGCGCGGGTTCCGGTCGAGCTCCGACCGGAGCCCTTCGACGGACCTCATCGACTTGGGGTGGTGCGTGAACACCCAGGTCGGTCCGACGACGATGTCGATCTCGACGGTCCCGAGGGACTCGGGGTCCTGCGCATCCCGGTGGATGCCGTGCAGCACGATGTACAGAAACTCTCCGTGGTCCTCGACCTTCGGCGTCGGCTGGTCGCAGAAAATGTCCTCGACGGTCAGTGCGTGCAGGCCGAGTTTCTCCTGAAGGAAGTCTTCCACCTCCGGCTTGCGCTCGTCCGTCTCGATCCAGACGGTGCGCTCGCCGGACTGGATCAACCCGGGAACGTCGGAGAAGTCACGGATGGCGTGTTGACCGTCCGCCTCTACCACGTGCGCGAGCGTACCCATTCATCCTCCTAGATCATGAGTCCCCGTAAGCCGCCGTGTGGGTATCCACTGCGCGACCCGAGGGGTCCGCCTTCGCCTCCCACGCCTTGTCCCAGCGCAGTGCAGTGGGAGAACTGCACGCGATGCTCTTCTCCGCAGGGACGCTCGCCACGGCCGACGGCTGCGGGAACAGGTCCTCGAACATCTGCCGGTAGAGGTATCCCTCCTTGGATAGAGGTGGGTTGTCCGGAAAGCGACGCTCCCGGGCGGCAAACTGCTCGTCGCTCACGCGCTGCTGGGCGAAGTCCCGCAACGCGTCGATCCAGCCGTAGCCGACACCGTCCGAGAACTGCTCCTTCTGGCGCCACAGCACGGACTTCGGCAGGTACGCCTCCCCCTGCACGTCGAACGCGGCGCGAAGCACGTATTTCTCCATCCGTCCGTTCGCGAGGTCCGGCATCTTGCTCGACGGGTCGAGCCCCATGGCGACGTCGAGGAAGCCCTTGTCGAGGAACGGCACCCGCGCCTCCACGCCCCACGCGGCCATCGCCTTGTTCGCGCGCTGGCAGTCGTAGCTGTGCAGCGCGAGCACCTTGCGCACGGTCTCGGCGTGCAGCTCACCAGCGTCCGGCGCACGATGGAAGTACAGGTACCCCCCGAACACCTCGTCCGCTCCTTCGCCGCTCAACACCATCTTCACGCCCATCGCCTTGATCTTGCGCGCCATCAGGTACATTGGCGTCGAGGCCCGCACGGTCGTGATGTCGAACGTCTCCACGTGGTGGATGACGTCACGCAAGGCATCCAACCCCTCCTGGATCGTGAACGTGAAGCCGTGGTGCACCGTCCCGAGGTGATCGGCCACCTGCTGCGCCGCGGCGAGATCCGGCGACCCCTCCAGCCCGATGCAGAAGGAGTGCAAACGCGGCCACCACGCCGCCGTCCGCTCCCCGTCCTCCACCCGCCGCGCCGCGTGCCTCGCCGCAATCGCCGCCACCAGCGACGAGTCCAGCCCACCCGACAGCAACACCCCGTAGGGGACGTCGCTCATCAGCCGCTTGACCACGGACGCCTCCAGGGCTTCCCGAAGCATCGGCCCCGTGGCCAACGTGGTGCACGCCTCCCGCGATTGCCAGACCGGGTCGTAGTACCGCACCAGCTCACCGTCCGCCCAGTAGTGCCCCGGAGGAAACGGCTCGAATCGCTTGCACACACCCGTCAGCGCCTTCATCTCCGACGCGAACCACGTGCTCCCGTCCTCGCCCCAACCCCAGTACAAGGGAACGACACCGATCGGATCTCGTGCCGCCAGCACCCGCCCCGTCTTCTCGTCCGACAGCACGAACGCGAAGTCCCCGTCGAGGTCCGCCACGAAGTCCGCGCCCCGCTCCTCGAACAGGTGCACGATCACCTCGCAGTCCGACCCCGTCGCGAAACGGTGCGCCTCCCGCAGGGTCCCGCGCAAGTGCACGTGGTTGTAGATCTCGCCGTTGACCGCCAGCGCGATGTCCCCCGATTCGTCGAACAACGGCTGCGCTCCCGCGGCGGGGGACACGATGCCCAGCCGCTCGTGGGCCATCCCCCGGAGCTTCACCCGGCCGTTGCCCCCGCTGCAGCGCTGCAAGGCAATACCGCTCCAGTCCGGACCACGATGGCGCACGGTGCGCGCCAGCTCGATCAGCCGCGCGCGCAGCGGGGACTCTTGCTCGATGGTATCGATGACGACGACGATTCCGCACATGGGATGATTCCAGATCGCGAAGAAGGCGACGGGAAGATGGAGGATGGGGCGTGCTTGGTCAAGCGCCCTGTCCCTTCTGCCGCGGCGACGCTACACTGGTGCGTTGATGGTCCTTGCTCCACGGAAAGGTAGGACGATGTCGATGGGACTCGGCCGAGCGAAGGCTTGGCCCCTTTCGTTCGTGCTCGTCGTCGGACTCGGCTGGGGGTGTCAATCTGCCGTGGGGGACGCGAAGCCGTACACGAGCACGCCAGAGGGCGACGCATCCCCCGATGCCACGGACGGAACCGCACCATCGGACGTCGCGATCGAGCAAGAAGCCGACACGTCGTTCATCGATCCGGACACGGGCGCGAAGGACGGCGGGGAAGTGGTGGTCGAGCCCCCGTGCGACAACGCCAACCTGGATGGGGACGAAGATGGGGATGGGTGGTCGGTAGCTCAGGGCGATTGCAATGACTGCACGCCGCTCATGAACCCTGGCGCCTACGACTACCCGGGCAAGGTGGACGAAGACTGCAACGGCGTGCCTGACGACGAGCCGAAGGGTTGCGACGAAGGGCTCGCGGTGGAAGCCAATGACGCGATGGACGCGGCGCGGGCCATGGGGCTGTGCCGGATCGCGGACCCCAATGCACCCTTGAGCACACGAACGTGGGGCGTGCTGTCCGCGAAGTACGTGTTTCCGGACGGCTCGACGACCTCGGACACGCCCAAGCTCTTCGGGTTGGACTGCGTGGGCGACGGGCAGAAGGGAACGCCCCCGAACTCCCTATCGCGCGGGATCGTCACGAAGTTCGGAAACGTGACGGAACCGACGGGCGGCCAATCGATGTTCGTGCTGTCGACCGGGGTGGCTCGCTCGGGGGTGCAGGGCATGTCGCCTGCGGGGGCGCACATGTGCACGGCGAGCCGAACTCCGACTGGGTTCCCGACGCCTTCCGAAGCGGCGTGCCCCGGGCAGGACATCGACACCGACAACTCCGCCTACGACGCCATCGCTCTGGAATTGGAGATTCGCACGCCCACGAACGCCAAGGGGTTTTCGTTCGACTTCAACTTCCACACGTACGAGTACCCGAACTTCATCTGCTCTCAGTACAACGACTTCTTCGTGGCCCTTCTGTGGCCGGTGCACGCGACCAACGTGCTGCACAACAACATCTGCTTCGACGCACAGGGCAACCCAGTGTCCGTGAACAACGGCTTTCTGGAGGTCTGTCCGGCCGGCACCCATGGCGGGAAGGTGTTCGAGTGCCCGCTCGGGACGGGCGAACTGCTAGGGACGGGGTTCGAAGGCCGTGGGGCGACAAGCTGGCTCCGCACGACCGCCCCCATCGAACCAGGCGAAACCATCAAGCTCCGGTTCGCCATCTGGGACATGGGCGACGATGGCTTCGACTCCACCGTCTTGCTGGACAACGTCACGTGGGAACTGGAGGGCCTGCCGCCTTTCACGGACCGACCTCCCAAGTAGCCGGTCCCCGGATCCGCTACTTGTGCGGTTTGTCATCCTCGGAGCCGGGGGCGTCGTCCAGCACCGCGTCCGTGATGCCGAGCTGACCTGCCAGACGCTGTTGCAGCTCGGGGTCCGCCTCGAGCATTTGCTGCGCTTGTCTCGCCATCGCTTCCATGTCCATCGGCATGCCCTGAACCGACGCCATGTCCGGCATCATTTGCTGCATGGCCCGCTGGAGCTCGTCCATGCCCCCACCCTCGGCGAGCCGCTGTGCCATCTGCATCGCCTGCTCGAGCATCTGAGGGGACATCTGCGCCTGCATCTGGGCCACCATCGACATGAGGTCCCCTTGTTGCAAAGCGCCCATGCCAAACGTGGCGTCCATGACCTCGGTCCCCTCGATCGGTGCCCAGTCGAGGGCCTCGCCGATCTCGTCCAGCAAGGCGGACCACGATCGGGCCTTCGGCCGGTAGGTCTCCGGGTACAGAGGAATGCCCCGGGGATCGTCGTGTTCGTCCACGAGATCCCCGAGCGCCGCCGCCACCAACGTCCCCATCACCTCGGGCTCCGCATGACCGAGCGCAAACCCCATCCGAATGGCGGTCGCGTCGTCGAACGCCTCGATGAAGTAGACGTTCCCGTCCGCCCCTTCGACGACGTCCATCCGATCGTCCTTGAGCTTGGCGCGTTCCTCGGCCGGACCCGGGTCCAGCAATGCCTTCACGCGAGAGGGATCGATATGCACGAGCGCAACAGCACGAATGGCCATGCGCTCGTCCTACCAGGGTGATCGCGAGGAAGCCAGCGTCAAGCCGGCAGAACAGGGAGTCGCCGCGGGTCAGATGGCGCGACGACGTGGGGCGGAGCTTCGGCCCGCGCCTGCACCCTTCGAGCGAGGCTGCTGGGCGGGCTTGCCGCCAGCGGGCTCATCGGTCGCGGTGGCTGCCGCCGCAGCTGCGGCGTCGCGGTTCTCCTGGGCAGCTCCAGCTTCCAGCTCCCGGTCCTTCAACCAGCAGCACTTCTTGTACTTCTTCCCGGAGCCGCAGGCACAGGGTTCGTTGGGTCCGAGCTTCATCGTCGTCCGTTCGCCTCGTTGGGATTGCCGACGCATCGTTTGCGCCGTGGGTTTCGTACGGTGTTCGGGGTCCCCCGTCAAGGCATGGTAGAAGCTCAGGGCTTGCCGATCAAACGGTACACGTGGTCGAGCAGCGTGGTCAGCTCGAAAGGCTTGAGCAGATACCCCTGGGCCTGCAGCCCCTGCGTCGCGTGCCGCTCGGCATGCTCGATGTCTGTGTACACCGCGCTCATCAGCAAGATCGGCGTCGACTGGCCCTTCGGGGACCGGCGGATGTCGAAGCACACCTCGAAGCCGTTCTTGAGCGGCAGCTGCACGTCGATGATGGCGAGGTCAGGCTCGTCCTCCTCGAATCGCGCGAGACCGTCGGGGCCATTGCGCGCGAGCGTGGTCTGATAGCCCCGCGTGGAGAGAAAGTCGTACAGGACCAGCACGTTGACGGGGTCGTCTTCCACCACGAGGATCTTCCTCACGCTGCGTCCTTGGTCTTCAGAGGTCATTCGCTTCTGATGCTCGGGGGATACACGCTCACCAGGGGACGCGTCAGGGAGAGACGGTCCGCGGCAACGTCAATGATCTTGCGGCATTCGTAGATGTTGGAGAGGTAGGCCTCCCGGTGCGTCTTGCTGCCGAGCCGGGCACACCGAGCCCGTACGCAGTCGTAGGCATCGCGAGCGGCCGCGTCCGCCTCGTCGTCACGGCCCAGGTCGAGCAGGACCCACAAGCGGGTCAGGTGGAGCCCCTCCTCCCCTTCCTCCATGGACCCGAGAGAGGACAGGCGTTCGAGAGCTTCCGTGCACCGCTGCAGGGCCGCCTCCTTGTCGTCGCGCGCCCGGTCCACCTGAGCCTGTGCCAGCGTGGCTTCGATCTCCGCGAACGGGTAGGATAGCGAATCCGCCCGCGCGAGCTCGACCAGCAACACGGCCCTCTGCACGTCGTCCGACTGGCGCCGCCAGGCGAGGAACATCGCCTCGTAAATACGCGCGAGGAGCGTGAGGCGCTGGTGCCCCATGCGCTCGCCGATGGCCGCGGCCTGCTGCTGTAGCTCGATGGCCTCGTCCAGCCTGCGCTGGCGCGCCCGGATCCGGCCGAGGTTGTGCAAGGCAAAGCCTTCCCCCGCGGGCATCCGCAACATCCGCGCGTCCTCGAGCGCGCGCTCGATGGATCGCTCCCCCGCCTCGATGCAGCCCACCCGCGTGAGGGCGAAGCCGAGGTTCACCCGCGACCGGGTAGCCATCAACAGCTCCCCCACCTGGTCTGCCAGCGTCACCACCGCGTCCATCGCCTCGATGGTCGCCGAGAAGTCCCCCAGGAAGTTCAGGGCGAGCCCACGCGCATCCAGCGCGCGCAGCCGCGCGTTCGTTGCCTGTGGCCCCGCGCGCTCCGCCTCCTCGAGCGCACGCTCCGCCGTGGTCAATCCCTCCTTGGCCCTCCCGAGCTCCACCAGCACGCGCGCCCACTCCGACAGCAACCGCGAGCGCGTTCCCGCCGACAGCCCCTCCACCCGGGACTCCTGCAGAGTGGCCACCATCAGCGCATCCGCCTCGCTGGTCCGCCCCTCCTCGCGCATCGCCGTGGCCGCCAGGCGCCGGGCCTCACCCCAGAGATCCGAGCCGGGACTCGCGAGCGTGGCCGCCGAGTTCGCCGCCTCCCTCTGCTCGGGAAAACGCCCCATCCAGGACAGGATCTGGGCCCGCTGCAACAAGCACTCCGCGCGACTCAACGGATCGTCCGCACAAGCCACCCCCCGACTCGCAAACTCCAGCGCCGCGTCCAGCTGCCCCTTGCCGAACGCAAGGCTCGACGCCTTCCCGTACAGCTGCACGGCCTGCACGCGATCCTTTCCCGCCTCCGCATGCAGGGCAAGTGCCGCCGGGTCCGGTGCGCCCGCCAGCACCAACCACTCCGCAGCCCGACGATGGAATCGGGCCAGGTCGCCCTCCAGCAAGGACGCATACACGGTGTCACGAACCAGGCTGTGCCGAAACGACCACTGCGAATGCCCATGGACCCGCGTGGCGTTGTGCCGCACGAGGATCTCGTCGGCCACCAAGCCGTCGAGGTCGGGCTCACAGTCACGGTCGAGCAGCGCACACAGCCCCTCCGTCCAGAACACGTCCCCGAAGACCGACGCCGCGCGGAGCACTTGCCTCTGCGATTCCCCGAGCCCGTCCACACGCGTCTGGATCAACGCCTGCACCGAGAGAGGCAAGCTGGCCTGCCCCGACCCCGTCTGGCGGACAAGCTCCTCGAGAAACAACGGATTGCCCTGCGCCCGATCGACCAAGCGCTGCAATGTCCCTTCCTCCAAGTCCGGGCAAGCGGCCCGGACGAGCTCCACACACGCAGCGCGCGCCAGAGGCCCGAGCACCATCCTCGTCACCAGCCTCCCCTCCCACAGCTGAGGGAATCGGCTGTCCACGGCCGGACGACCGAGCGCGATCACCGTCAACGGCAACCCCTTGCACTCGAGCAACCACTCCACCAGCGCTACGGTGTTCGCATCCGCCTTGTCGAAGTCCTCGAGGATCAACAACTGCGGCGCGAACTCGGCGTCGCGACGGCACAACGCCTCGATGGCGTGGAAGATGCGCGCCGCCATGATGGGAGGCGCCTCCCGCGCGGACCGGAGCACCTGGCTGTCTTCCAGCGGCGCGATGCCCACGAACTCCCCGAGAAAGTCGACCCCGGTCTCCGGAAACCCCGAACGCATCGAGACGTACCGCACGAGCTTCATCGCCTGTCGCTCCGGCGTCTGCCCGTCGCGAATCCCCATCCTCGCACGCAGCGCACGCCCTACGTCCGATACGCCGCGATATGACAGCGTCGGGTCCCCACGCGCCAGAAGCAAGTCGATCCCAGGCAACTCGGCGCGGAGACGGCGGACCACTTCCTTGCGAATGCGCGACTTCCCGCATCCTGCGGGGCCCATGACCACGACGGCGCGCGGTTGCTTCGTGCGCTGCACCTCGTCGAAGACCGCGAGGAGCGACTCGACCTCACGCGTGCGGCCCACGATGGGCGTAGTCTTGCCGAGCAGCGGACGAGGCTCGTTGTCCGCGATATCCTCCCGCAACAACCTCGCCCCCTTCGCGTCCTCTTCGAGAACGAAGTGACCGTCAAGCAGGGAGCGGCCAGGAAGGTCACAGCGAATCCCGGGTGTCTGCAGCGTTTGCAGCTGGGAGGCAGCACCCTCCAGCGCTTCGCCCGCGAGGCCCTTGCGACCGGCCACGGCCCTACCGATGGCCACCGTGATGCGCGCGCCCGGCACGGTTTTCGACAGGAACAGCGCCCCTCGCGCCGCACGGATCGCCTCGTCCCCCCGCGTCTTGTCCAGTCCAAGGGCGGCCACGAACTGCCCGTCCCGTAGCGACTCGAACCGAGCCCGGTCTCCCAGAATCGCAAGCAACCGGTGCGCCGCCCCCGCAGCAAGCGTCCCCCCCGGAAGCTGGGCAAGCATCACCGCCACCACACGGCTCTCCAACGAACCCAGGAGTACCGCCTGGCCCGGCGATGGCGGCGACGACGTCATCCTTCCGCGCATCAACCCGCCCAGCGTTTGCTCCATCGGAGGCGGCGGCACGCTCGGCTTCAAACGCGGCGGGTCGTTCGACAGCTCCGGCAGCCGCGCGAGCAGCCGTGAGAGCTCCCCCGCGTCCGCCGGACGCTCGCTCGGATCCCTGCGCAACAAACGCGCCAGCAACTCGTCGAGCTCGTCCGGAACGTCCTTGCGCAGCGACGACGCCCGCGGCGCATCCTCGAGCACGAGACGCCCCAGATACGCAATGAGGTGTGTGGTCTCGAACGCGTTGCGCCCGGTCACCATGCGGAACAGCACGGAGCCGAGCGAGTAGACGTCCGCGCGGGGGTCCACATGGTGGCCCTTGGCTTGCTCAGGCGCAATGAACCAGGGGGTACCGAGAAACGTCCCCCGCTGCGTGAAGGAGTCGTCCGGCTCCGGCACCTTCACCATGCCGAAGTCGATCAGCTTGATGGCGTGGCCGCGGCGCCGACGAATGATGAAGATGTTCGAAGGCTTCAGGTCACGATGCACGATGCCCCGGGCATGGACGGCCGCCAGCGCCTGCGAAGCCCGTCGCACGATCTCCACCGCATCGCGCAACCCGATCTGAGACCGCGCCAGACGCACCGCCAGGTCTTCCCCGTCCAACCATTCCATGACGAGAAACATGCGCCGGTCTTCCGTCACCCCGTGGTCCACGTAGTGCACCACGCCCGGGTGTCGCAGCTCGGCCAGGATGCGGATCTCGCGCTGGAAGCGCTTCCGGTCCACATGGCGCGCCTTGGCCTTCAGCACCTTGACCGCCACGGGCTCGCTCGTGGTCATGTCGAGCGCGCGGTACACGTCGCCCATCCCGCCGGTACCGACCCGTCGCTCCATGCGGTATCGACCTGACAACAACGCTCCCACGGTGATCTGGAACGTTAGGGCATGGCAGGGTCGCCAGCAAGCGGGTTCCAGTCAAGGTCGGTCCGCATGCCCAGGCACTTCACGCGGGACCACCCTCGGGGTGCCAACACGCCACACGGTGGTGCGAACCAGCCTTCAGCTCGCGCAACGACGGCACTTTCTCGACACAGAACTTCCCGTCGTTTTTCGGACAACGCGGGTGAAAGGGGCAACCGGATGGAGGACTCACGGGGCTCGGGATCTCGCCCTCCAGCAAAATCCTCAAACGCTTGCGCTCCGGGTCCGCCACCGGGACCGCCGACAGCAGCGCTCGCGTGTAGGGGTGCAAGGGCTCCGCGAACACGTCGTCCGTTGCACCTACCTCCACCAACTTGCCGAGATACATCACCGCCACGCGATGGCTCATGTGACGGACCACGCTCAAATCGTGCGAGATGAAAAGGTACGCGATGTTGCGCTGCTCCTGCAGGTCCTGCAGCAGGTTGGTGATCTGTGCCCGCACCGAAACATCGAGCGCACTCACCGGCTCGTCGCACACGATGAAGGCGGGCTCCACCGCGAGCGCGCGGGCGATGCCGATACGCTGCCGCTGCCCTGCGGAGAACGCGTGGGGATACCTCGAAACCGAGTCCGCAGCGAGCCCCACGGAGTCAAGCACAGCCGCCACCCGGTCCGTCACCTCGGATCCGGAAGCCAGCTTGTGGATGCGAATCCCTTCGGCCACGATGTCTCCGACTCGCATCCGTGGGTTCAGAGACCCGTAGGGGTCCTGAAAAATCAGCTGCATCTGCTTGCGAAACGGGCGCAGCTGCCGCTGGGACAACGGGCTCAAATCCTTGCCCTCGAACACGATCCGCCCGTACGTCGGCTCGATGAGCCGCAACACACAACGACCCAACGTCGTCTTGCCGCACCCGGATTCGCCCACCAGCGCGAGCGTCTCACCGTGACGCACGTACAGCGTCACCCCGTCGACCGCCCGTGCAAATCTCGCCCTGCCAAACCAACCCGTCGTGGTGGGGAACAGCTTGGAGATGCGCTCCACCTGCAGGAGAGGACGTCTCTTCTCCGGAACGGCGGGCTCCCCTGGAACGCCCGTGGGCTCCGTCATGGCTCGCTCTCCCCCTGCAGCAGCAGGCACCGAGCCCCTCGCCCCCCTCCGCGTCCAACCCAAGGCGGCACCGTCTCACGGCACGCCTCGTGGACCTGCGGACACCGATCCTGGAAGCGGCATCCCGTCGGTCGGGACATCAAGTCCGGGACCCGTCCCTCGATGACCGGAAGCCTCTTCTCCCGCGGAGCCGTGCTGTCAGGCGGCGGAGGCAAGCTTCGCAGCAACGCCTGCGTGTACGGATGCGACGGCGCCCGGAACAGATCCTTCACCGAAGCCGACTCCACGACTTGCCCCGCGTACATCACCACCACGTGCTCCGCGAACCCCGCCACCACGCCGAGGTCGTGCGTGATCAGCAACGTCGCCGTCCCGTCGGTCACCCGCACCTGATCCAACAAGTCGAGAATCTGCGCCTCGATCGTGACGTCCAGCGCCGTGGTGGGCTCGTCCGCGATGATCAACGCAGGCCGGCAGCACATGGCAATGGCCATCATCACGCGCTGGCGCATCCCGCCCGAGAGCTGATGCGGGTACGCATCGACCCGCGCGGAGGGCGAAGGAATGCCGACACGGTCAAGCAACTCCACGGCGCGCGCTCGCGCCTGCTTGCGCGAGATGCTCTGGTGCGCTCGCAGCGTCTCGGTGATTTGGTAGCCCACGGTCAACACGGGGTTGAGCGAGGTCATCGGCTCCTGGAACACCATCGCCAGCTCGTTGCCCCGCAACCGCTGCATCTCCCTTTCGGAGAGGGACAGCAGATCTCGCCCACGGAACTCCACCCGTCCGGCCACGATCCTCGCCGACGGACTCGGGACCAGCCGGAGCACCGACATCGCCGTCATCGTCTTGCCGCTGCCAGACTCCCCCACGAGCGCCACCTTGCCGGCAGCAGGCACGTCGAAGGACACGTCGTCCACCACCCGCACACTCCCGCGATCGGTCCGCACTTCGGTGCTCAGCCCTCGAAGCGACAGGACAGGTTGGGACGGGTCGCTCATCGCAGGTAGACATCGAGCCGCGGGCCGCGTCCCCCCGCAAGCCCAAGGGAGTAGGTCTCGCCCACCTCGTTCTGCGGCGAAGCCAGCACCGCCAACCCCTGGTCGTCCGACCTGTGCTCCCGCCACCTTCGCACCTGCTCCGTCACGTCGAGACGCAGGGGGCGATGGCCCCAGGAGGAAGCAAGGAACGAATCGTCCACGGAGGACAGCCGGGGCAAAGTGGCCCAGGCTGCGTCCTTGGGCCCCCAGGGTTCGAGGACACGCGCGAGCCGCAGGCGAACGGGCCCAGGCCCCGGAACGGCCCCCGGCGACGGGTCCATCACGAGGTGCGCGGACAAAATCTGCGTGGTGTCCCGGAACGGGGCCGGAAATCGCAAGAGCAAGACCACCTCGCCCCACGACTCCTTGCCGAACGAGACATGGGCCGAGCTGAGCTCATGGCGCCCCAACGACGACACCACGACCGCGTCGAGGGGCTCGAGCACCACACGCTGGGCGCTCTGAGGCGCCAGCGAGGCCTTCGCGTCACGACAGCGGCCCGCTACGCACAGGGTGCCTTCCCCGCACGCGGCGGTCGTCGCACACGGGACCGGCCCTTTCGCGCACCCCGCACCAAGGGAAAGCCCCACGGCGATCACCGACGCGGCTCGGCAAGCAGGGAGAAAGGGCAACGTCATGGCTCGCGCTCCGTTATCGCTTCCCGCGAGCACGGTTGCAACTGGATAGGTGGATCGCCCCGCAACGATTGCCGAGCAGCCCACGCCGTGCTACCCGCTACTCCTGCCAGTTTCATCATGAGCGCTTCACTTCCCGCACAAATCAAGCAGGTCATCGTCGACGAGCTCAACCTCCCGGACCAGCGCCCGGAGGACATCGACGACGACGCGCCCCTCTTCGGGGAAGGCCTCGGGCTCGATTCCCTCGACGCCCTCCAGCTCGCCGTCGCCATCGAGGAACGCTTCAGCGTGCGCATCCCCGAAGGGGACGAGTCGCGAAGCATCTTCCGAAGCGTGAACACCATCGCGGCGTTCATCGAGCGCTCCCAAACACCCTCCCCATGAGAATCTGGGTCACCGGCGTCGGCATCGTCTCCCCGCTCGCCCCCACGGCGCGAGCCACCATGGACCGCGTGTGCCAAGGCACCCACGCGTTTCGTCGCGTGACCTTGTTCGACCCCGACGGCCAGCGCTGCCAGATCGCCGCCGAAGTGCCCAACCTGCGCGTACAGGACGTCGCCCCGCGCAGCCAAGGCCATGAATGGTCGCGGACCGACGCCCTCGCGGTCACGGCAGCCCGCGAAGCCCTTCTGGAAGCCCGCATCGTCCCGTCCCACGGCTGCGTCGACCTCGTGGTCGGTACCACCACGGGCGCGACCTTCGAGACGGAGGAATCGCTTCCAGGCTTGCTCCTGCCCGACTCCCCCACGCCTCTCTCCCGGGCCATCGTGCACCCGCTCTCGCTCACCGTCGAACACGTGGCCTCGGCCCTCGGACCGTTTCGGCGTCGACGCCTCGTCTCCAGCGCTTGCTCCACGGGCGCGAATGCGCTGCTGCTCGCCGCCGCGTGGCTGCGAGGCGGATTGTCCTCGTGCGTGCTGGCAGGCGCGAGTGACTCCCTGTGCAGGCTCACCTTCACGGGGTTCAATGCCCTGGGCTCCCTCGACCCCTCACCCTGCCGCCCCTTCGACGCCTCCCGCGCCGGCCTGGGGCTGGGCGAAGGCGCCGCGTTCCTCGTGCTCGAACGGGAAGACCACGCACGCAACCGCGGCGCACACCCGATCGCCGAGCTCGTGGGATGGGCCGCCGGCGCAGAAGCCCACCACATCACCAACCCGGAACCCGACGGCATCGTCGCCACCCGCACCATGCGCCGCGCTCTCGACGTCGCCGGCCTCGAGCCCGACGACGTGGACTACGTCAACGCGCACGGCACCGCGACGCCCCTGAACGACCCGATGGAGGTGCGCGCCATCCGGCAGGCCCTCGGCAACGCGTTCGACCGTGTCCTCGTCTCGTCCACCAAGGGGCAACTGGGGCACAGCCTGGGCGCCGCCGGCGCCGTCGAAGCTGCCTTGACCGCCCTCGCCATCGAGCAACAGCGGGTGCCGCCCACCGCCGGGTTGACGACCCCCGCCGCAGACTGCCAGGCCCATCACGTGCTCGGCTCCTCGCGCCCCACACCCCTTCGCGCCGCGCTCTCCAACTCCTTCGGCTTCGGTGGGCTCGACGGCGTCATCGTCCTCGCTCGCCCGGACTTCGCTCCCGATCGCGAGACCGTCCAGAAGACCGTCTGGGTCCACGGCGGCGCCACGGCCTTGCACGACGGCGTGCACGACATCCACAGCGACCGATGGCCATCTTCTCACGGCACGACCGGCCCGCTCCCCGATGACCTCACCGCCGGGCTCGACCCCGCACGCGCTCGTCGTCTCGGACGCGCCGAACGAATTCTCGCGGCGGTCGTCGGGGCCGTACATTTCCTCGACGACGAACGCACCACGGGGATCGTCGCGGGCAAGCCCTCGGGCAACCCCGACGCCACCAGCCGGTTCCTCGACCGCGTGCGTCTTCGCGGCCCGCGCTTCGCCTCCCCCGCGGACTTCCCCAACCTGATGCTGTCCTCGCTCGCCGGGCATGTGTCCATCTACCTAGGACTGCAGGGCCTGGCCCTCGCCACGTCGTCCACGCACCAGGCGGGAGCGGCGAGCCTGCTCACGGCTCGCGAGCTCGTAGCCTCGGGCATCGCCGACCGACTCTTCGCCGCTGCCGTCGATCCCTGGGGCATGGTCGCAGAAGCGAACCCGACGCAGCATACGGAGGCCGCGGCCACCCTGCTGCTCGACGCGACCCCCGGCATCGCTCGCCTCGTTCTCATCGACCCAGATTCGCTACCGACGTGTCCTGGCCCAAGCGCTTCCTCGAAGGTCCTGCAGGTCGGTGACTCAAACGTCCTCGACGACACCCCGTGGCGTGACGTGGGCGTGACGCGAGCGGAAGACGTCTTGGGCCCCAGTGCCGCTCTCGGTGTCGCCGCCGTCGTGCTTGCCACCGCGTGGGTCGCCGCCGGCGCGGACCGGGTCCTCGTCGTTCTCGCAGGCAACGAGGACGGAGAGGGCGAAGAGGGCGGCGCGATCGTGTCCGTCGAAGCGCCGTGAGGCGCGGGCTGCTGGTCGTGGGTTTGGCGTTGTCGATCCTTGGGTGCGCGTCTCAACCCACGCCTGCGCCCGCGATGAGCGGCGAGGCCTGGCGCGAGGCGCAACGTGAGCTCGACACCCTGCAGTCCGACTTCGCGCCAACGGCCGGGACCCTTCGCGTCCGAGTCCGCATGACCGCAGCAGGCCACGACGTGGTCATGAGCGGGCGGGGCGCGATCGCGCAACGTCCCCCCAGCGATCTGCGCATGGTCCTGCTCGGCCCGGGCGGCATGACGGCGCTCGACTTGCTCGTGCGGGGCGATCGGTGGCGTTTCGCGATCCCCGCCCGCGACCAGATCTGGACGAGCGAGCAGACATCGAAGCCGCCGCGCGGACTGCCTGTCTCGTTCCTTCGATGGTGGTTGCTCCAGCCCCTGTCCGGAAGACTCCTCTCCGTTCACAACGCGCCCGAAGGAACGGTCTTCGTGCTTCGGGAAGGTGACGCGACAGTGCGCGTGCAGCGCCGTGGCGAGGGGTTGCGCATGGATCGAAAGTCCCCCTCGGGCACGGAGCGCATGGTGGTGTCCGGGCCGGGGTGCTCCCAAGCGGTGTACGAGCACGTGGAAGGGCGGGTTCGCGTGGCGGTGAAGTGCGAGGAGGCGGTCGAAGGGGTCGAGGAGCGGGCGTTCGAGGCGCGGTGATCGCGAGGGCGATCATCGTGGCGGGCTTGGCGCTTGCCACGCGCGGGGGGGTGGGGGCCGTCGTCGCGATGAGCGCGAGACGTGCTAAGCTCACTCTGTGCCCAAGGATCTGAGTACCGAAGTCCTCATCCAAATCCGGGATGAGATCAAACGAACCAACGAGCGCCTCGAGCGAACCAACGAGCGCCTCGAGAGGATCGAGAAACGTCAGACGGAGTCGGAGGTCCGGCTGGCGACCGAACTCGTCGCCGTCGCGGGCGCCGTGCACGAGTTACGTGACCTTCTGACCGTGGACCGTGAGCTTCGAGGCAAGGTCCGGAAGCACGAGCAGCGCATCACCCAGCTGGAACAGCGTGTGAACGAAATCACGACCAAGACGGGTTAGGGGGCCACGGACGGCCGTTGTCCCGGCTTCGCTGCGCGGTTCGGATCTGTCGCGGAAAACCGAAAGGGGACGCGGACGGTTACCGCCCCTGGAAGGACGGCTCGCGCTTCTCGAGGAACGCCTTCATGCCTTCGGACTGGTCCTCTGTACCGAAGAGCACCGCGAACTCGGCAGCCTCGAGCTCGTTGGCGTTGACCAAGTCCTGGTCGTAGCCGCGCAGCATGCAGCGCTTGGCCGCGGCCACGGCGACGGGACCGCGCGCCGCGATCTCGTTGGCGACCTCGCGCACCTTCGCCATCAGCTCGCCGGGGGCGACCACCCGGTTGGCAAGCCCGATCCGCAGCGCCTCGGCAGCGTCGATCATGCGCCCCGTGTACACGAGCTCCCGCGCCATCCCGAGGCCCACGCGGCGCGCGAGCCGCTGCGTGCCGCCAAACCCGGGGATGACCCCGAGCTTCACCTCGGGCTGCCCGAATCGCGCCTTTTCCGACGCGTAGATAAAGTCGCCACACAGCGCCAGCTCAGTCCCGCCTCCCAGGGCGAACCCATTGACGGCGGAGATGACGACGAACGGCGCGGACTCCATCAGCGCCCCGAGCCGGTGCCCGGCGTCGGCGAACCCCTTGGCCTCCGCAGCATTCATCGCGGACATCTCGGCGATGTCGGCGCCCGCCACGAACGCCTTGTCCCCGGCACCCGTCAGGATGACCGCCCAAGGTCGGTCCCCATCCGACGGAAACACCAGCTGGTGGAACGCCATCATCAGGTCCCGGACGACCTTGGTGCTCAGCGCGTTGAGTTTGTCAGGACGATTGATCGTCACCGTCGCGACGCGCCCGTCGCGCTCGACCTTCACGAACTCGAGATCGCTCATGGTCTCGCTCCTCTCAATGCACGCGCGTGTTGGGCTTCTTGTTGGGGCCTTCGTAGACGTAGAACCCGATGCCCGCCTTGCGGCCGAGCCACCCCGCCGCGACCATGTTGCGAAGCAGCGTCGCCGCCCGGTACTTGTCGTCGCCGAACTCCTTGTGCAGCACGTCCGCGATGAACAATAGGGTGTCGAGCCCCACCAGGTCTGCGAGCTCCAGCGGCCCCATCGGGTGGTTGAGCCCCAGCTTGGCGCCCTGGTCGACGTCCTCGATCGATCCGAGCCCCCCCTGCAACGCGAAACACGCCTCGTTGAGGAACGGGATGAGCATCCGGTTCACGATGAAGCCGGGCTGGTCGTTCGACGTGATCACGGTCTTGCCTAGCTTTTCCGAGAGCGCCTTCACCGTCTGGTAGGTCTCCTCGCCCGTTTGCAGCCCGCGCACGACCTCGATGAGCTTCATGAGGGGCACGGGGTTCATGAAGTGCATGCCGATCACCATGTCGGGGCGGCGGGTGGACGCGGCCAGCTTGGTGATCGAGATGGACGACGTGTTGGAGGCGAGGATGGCGCCCTTGGGCATGGCATCGTCGGCAGCGCGGAACAGGTCGAGCTTGATCTCGGTGTTCTCGGTGGCGGCCTCGACCACGATGTCGGCCCGCTCGAACGACTTCATCTCGCTGGTGGGCTCGATGTTGTCGAGCAGGCTCTGGCGGGCGGCCGCGTCCATCTTGCCCTTGTCGACCTGCTTCTGGAGGATCGAGCCGATCTTGCCCTTGGCCTTCTCCACGAGCTCGCGGTTCACGTCGAGCAAAAGGACCTTGTAGCCGGTCGCGGCTGCGACCTGAGCGATACCCGCGCCCATTTGCCCGGCGCCGATCACGCCGAACACCTTTACATCGGAGACCTTCATCGGTTCTGCCTCGCGCGTCGTTGGGTGAGGGGGATGGCCCCCTCGTTGCGTACACGTTGCCGGCCCGGGGACGAGCCGACGCCCTCCTGTTCGGTTAGGCGGGGTGAGCGCGGGGGTCAATGGCGGATCGGTCGGGGGGGCATTCCCGGGGGCCTGGGATTCGGGGGCGACGGCGTGCGCGTGCGGGTCAGGGGTGGATCGTGGGGGGTCGAACGGGCTCAGCGTTGCCGTTTCAGGGACCGCTTCCCCGCATGCCCGCACGGTGCCGTCCGGGCCGGCTCATCCCTGCGCGTGCAGGGACCCACGCCAGGATCGCACCCGTCAGGCTCAGCGGGCCGGGCAGCACTTACGCGCCGTACTGCGATGGAGAGCAACTCTCCGCGATCGACAACTGTCCCGTTGTGGACAACGCAGTTCCCATCTGGATAGACCCACGGGAAACGGATCTCGAGCTTCCCTGTCCGCGGGCTC
>CAZAWR010000033.1:0-28851 GCA_964488865.1 uncultured Polyangiaceae bacterium
CCCGTGCCGCCCGTCGATCCGCCAGTTCCACCTGTTGAACCGCCGGTTCCTGACGCTCCTGCGGCCCCACCAGTCTCCGCCGTGCCTCCCGAACCCCCAGCACCTGAGGCGCCCGACGCGCCCGACGAGCCCGACGCGCCGGAGCCACCCGCTCCCCCCTCCGCTGTCCAGTTGTCGTCCGTGGTTTCTTCCCCCGTGGCACACCCCGAAGCCCATCCGAGTCCGAGGGTGAGAGCGCAAAGGATCCTAAGGGAACCCTGTCGGGTCCGATTTCGACGACGCAAGGTGAGCAAGACTTCCTCCATGAACAGCACCGCGGATGATAGCACACGGTTCCTGCGCCGCGATTGGGGCGAGGAAGGAACCTACCCACGAAAAGTCAGGTCGTCGGGTCCCACCCACCCTTGGGGTGTGGAAAGCTCGCATCATGCGCTATGACCGGGAGCCAGCAATGACTCGCGACGAGACCATCGACGCCCGACTCCAGAGCGCAGCCCCCCAGCTGCACACCGAGCTACTCGACTACCTGGGTCGCCACCGCGAGACGCTCCACGCGCGGGTTCGCGACGGCGGCACGGGCTGTGGTCTGGAAGCGTGTGCCTTCGGCGCCCGCGTCTACGACGGCTTGCTCGATACCTTGTTCCGCTGCGCGACCGCCATCGTCTCGGGCAGCACGGCCCCGCGTCGCGCCCTGGGGGCCGTCGGAAGCTACGGCCGCGGTACGCTCGGTTTGCACAGCGACGTCGACGTTCGGATCGTGGTCGAAAAGCAGGATGACGAAGCCGAGGCGCTCGCGCGCGCCCTGCTGTACCCGCTCTGGGACGTCAGGGTGTCCGTCGGCTATCAGGTGGTCGACGTCCCGACGCTGGTGGAGCTTGCCGTCAAGGACTTGCGTACGGCGACGACGATCCTGGATTGGCGGCACGTGGCAGGGGACGAGGCGATGTCGTCGGATCTCGTTGCGCAGGTACAGGAGTCGGTGTTCGGTGATGACGAGGCCACGGCGTTCATTGAGCGTCTCGAGGCGGACACGGTGGCTCGGCACGAGCGATTCGGCGCGTCCGTGTACCTGCTGGAACCTGACATCAAGCAGGGGGCGGGTGGCTTGCGTGATCTCGACGTCGCGCTGTGGGTTGCGAAGGCGCGCTGGAAGGTGAGTCGTTTCGACGATCTCGCTCGCCAGGGAATCTTCGTGCCGGCCGAGCTCTCCGAGTTGCAGGCGGCCCAATCTCACCTGTGCCGCGTGCGCAACCAGCTCCATTTTCTCGCCGGACGTCGTAGCGACCGCCTCTCCTTCGACCGGCAGGAGCAGGTTGCGGTGAGCTTGGGGTTCGGCGACCCTGTCGAAGGGGCGGAGCGCTTGATGAGCGAGCACTACATCCATGCCCACCGGGTCTGCCGCGCTCGAGAGCGAATCGTGGGGCGTGCCCTCGAGGCGAAGAAGGACGCGCCGGCTGCCCGGCGCATCGCTCCGGGTTTGGTGGCGGCCGGAGACCAGATCGCCATCGAGAACGCTGCCGCCCTCGCCCATGAACCCAGGCTTGCCCTCGCGGTCTTCCAGCACGCCGTGATGCGACGTATGCGCCTGAGCCCCGGCACCCGCGACATCCTACGCCGCGCCTTGCGGATGCAGGGGTTCCAGCAGGCCGTCCGCTCCTTTCCCGAGGCCGGCCAGGCCTTCCTCTCCTTGTGCTGCTCCGTCCAGGAAACCCAGCTGCGCCAGGACTCCCCCCTCGGCGACATGCACGACGTCGGCTTGCTGACCACGTTCGTTCCTGAGTTCGTGCCCCTCGTCGGTCGCGTTCACCACGACGTGTACCATGTGCTCACAGTCGACGCGCATTCGATCGCGGCCTTGGACAAGCTGCGGCGGCTTGCCCGTGGCGAGAGCATGGACCCGCACGGGTTGTTGCGCCGCCTCGCGACGGAGATGGCGCGACCCCGGATCGTGTTCCTCGCGGTGCTCTTGCACGACGTGGGCAAGGCGATCGGGCGCAAGGACCACGCGGTGCGCGGGGCTCCCATCGCCTTCGACGTGGCGCGGAGGCTGGGCCTGTCTCGCGACGATGCGCATGAGGTGGCTCATCTCGTGCGCCACCACCTGGTCTTGTACCACGTGGCGACGCGGCGCGACGTGGATGACCCTGACGTATGGGACGAGGTAGGCCGCCTCGTGCACGGGACGGAGGGACTGCGCGAGCTGCTCTTGCTCACCTTCGTGGACGTGAGCACGACCTCCCCGGACGCCATGACCGCGTGGAAGGCGACGTTGCTCGAGCGGCTGTTCCTCAACGTGGAGGCTCACTTGCTCGGGCGCTCGGACCAGGCGTCGCGAAGCGCGGGAGTTCACGCGCGCATCGAGCGGATCTGTCGGGCGGAAGGGGAGAACGAAGAGCTCTGCGCCTTTCTCAAGTCCATGCCCGACCGGTACGTGCTCGGACTGGACGAGCGACGGGTGGTGTCGCATGCGCGCATCGCGGCGGCCAGGGTCCCCGGGCAGGTGCGCGTGGCGGTGTTCCCAGTTCACGCTGGCGCGCTTGCCGAGGTCGTGGTCATGGCGGACGACCAGCCTGGGTTGCTCGCGACCATCGCTGCGGTGCTCACGGCGAACCGCTACTCCGTGCTCGAGGCCCAGATCCACTCCCGGAAACGTCCTGACGGATGTGCCGAGGTCGTGGACGTGTTCCACGTCTCGGCACCCAACGGCACGACCTTCGAGGACGTGAGGCGGTCCGTCCCGCGGATGGAAAGCACGTTCGCGGACATCGTCGCCGGCAAGACGTCTGCCGAGGACCTCATGCGCTCGCGCATGCGTGCGTCTGCCAGCCGTCCATCGCCACCCGTGCCGACCGAGATCGTGGTGGACAACCGCGCCTCCTCCTCCTGGACGGTCGTGGAAGCCTTCACCCGGGACCGTCCCGGCTTGCTATACGCTCTGGCCAGTACGTTTCGTGACTTGCAGCTGTCCATTCAGCTGGCGAAGATCAACACCGAAGGGACGAAGGTCGCCGACGTGTTCTACGTGTCCGATGCCGACGGCACGAAGGTGGTGGAGGCGGCCCGGGTCGAGGCGATCGAGCGTCGCTTGCGGGAGTCCTTGGAGCAACCGTGGGAAGGGAGCTGAAGATGGAACGACAGGCAGTGAGGCTGGGTTGGCGGTTGGGATGGGTCGGTCTCTTGCTGCTGGCGGCATGCGGAGGGCCCCCGGCGGAGCCTGCCACGCCGACTGGCGCCCCTGCTGAGGATCCGCCGGCTTCCGAGGACGACTCCGAGGCGGTGGCCGAGGGAGAGGAGGCGATCAAGGCCAAGGACTTCGACAAGGCCAAGACCGTGTTCTCGGGGATTGTCCAGCGGCGGCCGGACCATCCCAAGGCGAACCACTACCTTGCCGTTGCGCTCGAGAACCTCGGGGACGCAGAGGGCGCGGAGAAGCACTATCGCGTGGCCCTCGCCGCGGCACCCACGCTGACGGACACCGCGTTGAACCTCTCTGCGTTGCTGATCGATGCCCAGCGCTTCGACGAGGCGGAGAAAGTGCTGGCGGCCTCGGCGAAGCGGAACCCGAAGGACCCGGCGGTTCAGGTCAACCTCGCGTACGCACGCATGGGGATGAAGGACGTGGCAGGTGCGCAGGCGGCGTTCGACGCAGCCCTTGCGCTCGGTGACACGCCGGACGTGCGATTGGGGCTGGCGGAGTTGCTCGTGGAGAATGACAAGCTCGAGGAGGCGGTGCCCCACATCGACAGGGCGGTGCAGCAGGCGGCGCAAAGCGTGGACGTGCTCGCCATGTCCGCCGAGTTGTACCGCAAGGCGCGCGCGCCCGACGCGTGCATCAGCACCTACGACAAGGCCATTGCCCTCAAGCCCGTGGCGCAGCTCTACGCTAACCGCGGCGTCTGCAAGCAAATGAAGAAGGACCAGGCCGGGGCCAAGGCCGACTACAAGAAGGCCATCGAGACCGACCCCACCTACGCTCCCGCCCACTTCCTGTACGGTCGCTTCCTGCTCACCGTGGAGAAGAACAAGAAGGCGGCGATCGAAGCGTTCGAGGCGTGCGTGCGTGTCGCCCCCGACAGCAAGTGCAAAGAAGCCGCCGACGAGGCGCGCAAGTAGCGCCCCTACGTCAAGCCGAGGGACGCCAAGATCTCGTCGAGCTCGTCGAGCGTCGCGTACGCGATCGCGATCTCACCCTTACCGCCGTTGTCCCGAACTTCGACCTTGTGCCCCACGTGCCGGGTCAGACGCTGCTCCAGGTCGCGCACGTTGGCACTCTTGACCTCCGGCGCCTCCTTCGGCTTCGGCCCTGCCGGCGTGCCGTCCCGCTGCTGCCGCACCAAGGCCTCGACCTTCCGTACGCTCAACTTGCCCCGGACAGCCTTGTCAGCGAGCTGCTCGATGGCCGACCCCTCCACGGCCCCGAGAAGCGCTCGCGCATGCCCCTCCGACAGCTTCCCCTCCACCACCATCGTCCGGACACGCGGCGGGAGCTTCAACAGCCGCAACGCGTTCGTCACCGTCGTCCGGTCCTTGTGGAGCCGGTTCGCGACGGTCTCGTGGGTGTAGCCGTGCTCCTGGATCAAGCGCTCGATCGCTTCGGCCACCTCGATGGGGTCCAAGTCTTCGCGCTGCAGGTTCTCGATGAGAGCCAGCTCGAACGCCGTGTTCGGGGAGACGTCCTTGACGACGACGAGCAACTCCTTGATCCCGGCGCGCTGGGCCGCTCGCCAACGCCGCTCTCCCGCGATGATCTCGAAACGGTCCGGGGAGCTGGGGCTGCGACGCACCACCAGGGGCTCGATGAGGCCGTGCTCCTTGAGGGACGCGGCGAGCTCATCGAGCCGGGCGCCGTCCATGTGCTGCCGGGGCTGCCCCTTCTGGGGGTGAAGGGCCTCGATGGGGCAAGTGAAGACCGAGCGGTCGCCATAGCTGGCCCCGGAGGGTGTGCTGGTGGAGACGGAGGGAAGCAGCGCGTCCAGGCCCCTTCCCAGGGCGCGCTTCTTCTCCGTGCTCATACCCCATCCCCCAGCAGCTCGTGGGCCAAGCTCAGATAGCTTTGCGCCCCCTTGGCCCTCGCGTCGTACAGCAGGGCAGGGGTTCCGTGCGACGGGGCCTCGGACAGGCGGACGTTGCGGGGGATGATCGACTCGAAGACGTGAAAGTGGCTTCGAATTTCCGTGGCCACCTGTCGCGCGAGCAGGTTGCGGGGATCGAACATGGTCAACAGGATGCCCTCGACCTTGAGCGACGGGTTGAGGGCGGCGCGAATGCGATCGATGGTGGCCATCAAGTAGGTGAGGCCTTCGAGGGGGTAGTACTCGCACTGCATGGGGACGATGACCCGGTCGGCCGCGACGAGGGCGTTGATGGTGAGCAAGCTCAGGGCGGGTGGGCAATCGATGAAGATGTAGTCGTAGTCATGGAGGACGGGCTCGAGCACGTTCTTGAGGCGCATGGCCCGGTCGTCTTCGTCGACCAACTCGACCTCGGCGGCTGCCAGGTCCTGGGTTGCGGGGGCGACCCAGAGATGGTCGATGGGGGTTTTCTGGAGGATGTCGCGCAGCTGGGCCCTGCCGATGAGGGTGTCGTACAGGCTCAGCTCGAGGCTTCGGGGGGCGATGCCCACGCCGCTGGACGCGTTGGCTTGCGGGTCGCAGTCGACGAGCAAGGTACGGCGCTCGGCCACGGCCACGCTTGCGGCCAGGTTGACGGCGGTGGTGGTTTTGCCGACGCCGCCTTTTTGGTTGGCGATCGCAATGACGCTGGCTTTGGGGTTCGCGGTCGTCATGGGGAAGACGGCATTAGCCTTCGAGGGAGTGGTTCTGCAAGGCCGATGTGGGATGGTTGCTCCAACCCCGCGAATTGCATGGGAGGAGATCGGCAGGGAGGATCCATGAGGAGAGTCTCGGCGAGGGACGAAGGAAAAACGACGTCCGCTTTTTGGCCCATGTCAGCCATGGGAATACAGTATCCCACCAGGTGCGACATGGTGGGTTCGAAACAAAGAATCGCGTTGGGCAAGGCATTGGAAGAGGGCTTGCTGCAGCCTGGGGCTGAGCGGGCGATGGCGTCGGTCTTCTGGGCGACGTCGCGGCAGCGAAGTCGAGCGCAGCTGAGGGTACTGGGAGAGGTTCGCCCGATCGGGGAGAGCGGTTCGAGGCGAGGGTTCTAGGCAGCGGTTGCCGTGCCCCACCAAGGGGACGGCGGGAGGATTTGCGAGATGGCGAGGAGCTACAGCTCGTGGGCCGAATTTGAGCGAGAAGAAATCCGTCCGAGCTTCAAGATCGGTTTTTCCATCGACGACCTCGAGGAGCACGCTTTCGAGCGCGACAAGTACGACGACATCGAAGGCGACGACTTCCTCGATCCTGACGACGTCTACTGAATTTGTCTTCGGTCCGGGGGCCTGGCGTCCCCGGACGCGAAGCTCGTCCCTCCCGGGACATGGAGCCCTGGCGGTCGCCTCCCGCCGGGGCTCGCTTTTTTGTCCGGCACGTCCCCAAAACTTTCCGAAGGGCTTGACGTGGTGACCGTGGCATGGCACGAGCACCCGCCCGCGTGGCGGTCCGCCTGTCATGGCATGAGCCGAAGGGACAGACGTACGACGCCGCGCCTCGGTTGGGAGACCCACCATGCAGGTCACGGTAGAGAGACTATCCCCAGTTCTGGTCGAGTTTCACGTCACGGTTCCCGTCGAGCGGGTCAAGGCATCCATGAAGCGTGCCTTTGACAACCTCGCCAGGTCCGTTCATGTCAAGGGCTTCCGCAAGGGAAAGGCCCCCCAGCAAGTGCTACAGCACCTCTACGGCGACCGCATCGCCGTCGATGTCTCCACCAAGCTGGTGGAAGACACGCTGAGCGCCGCGCTGAAGGACAAGAGCATCCGTCCGATCTCGAACCCGCAAATCGAGAAGCCCAAGCCCAATCCGAGCGAGGACTTCGCCTACACCGCTCGCTTCGAGGTCACCCCGGACATCGAGAAGGTCGACTACGAGGGGCTCGCGGTCAAGCGGCCCGTCTACCCGGTGGCGGACATCATGATCGATCAAGAGATCGAGAAGCTGCGCGTGCGCCACGCCACGCTGGTCGCGCCCGACCCCGCCCGTCCGGTCCGAAAGGAAGACGTGGTCACCTTCGACTTCGTGCTCGAGGTCGGTGGCAAGAGTGTCCCCGGCGGCGAGGGCAGCGACGTGACGGCGGAGGTTGGCAGCGCCAACTTGCTCCCCGAGCTCAGCGAAGGCTTCGAGGGCAAGGAGGTCGGCGCGGTGTTCGACGTGGCCCTCACGTTCCCCGAGAACTACCAGCGCCAGGAGTTCCGCGGGATGAAGGGTGGGTTCCACGTGACCCTCAAGGAGATCAAGCAGCGCGTTCTGCCCGTGGCCGACGACGAGTTCGCCAAGGACGTGGGCACGTTCGACACGCTCGAGGCGCTGCGGCAGGACATCCGCCAGAAGATCGAGAAGTCGCATGCCGAGCGGGTGGAGAACGAGGTCGCCGAGGCGCTCGTGGTTGAGCTCTGCAAGAAGAACCCCGTCCCCGTCCCGCCCTCCCTCGTGGACCAGCAGGCCCGCATGCAGGAAAACGAGATCATCGAGCGCGCCCGCTCTCAGGGCAACGAGGTGCGGTCCGTCTCTCCGGACATGCGCCAGCGCATCCGCATCGACGCGGAAGTCAAGGTCCGCGCCGGCCTGCTCATGGCCGAGATCGCCAAGTCCCAGAAGATCCAGATCACGGACGAAGACATCCAGAAGGCCTACGTCGAGCTGGCGGAGCAGACGGGCCAGAACGTGAACAAGATCAAGGTGCAGTATCGTGACCCGAAGCAGCGCGAGATGCTGATCGGCATGATCCTGGAGGACAAGGTCCTGACCATCATCGAGCAGGCTGCCAAAATCGAGGACCAGGTCGCCGGCTCCGAGGCCGGGTGATCGGGGTTGCTCCTCCCTTTCCTCGCTGACCTTTCCCTCTTCCCATCAGCGTTTTCGACGCACTTGCCGTCGAGCGGACGCGGGTCCGCGTCTTGCCACTGGCAGTCTGCGCCCGCGTCGCTAGGATTCCCCCGCGGGGCGATCCCCCGCAAGGCACGTTCACAGGAGGCACCATGAGCAAGCGACCTGGCAATCGTTCGCAGGCCATCGAGACGATCGAGCGCACACGCGACTTCATCCCCTATCCCCAGGTCGTCGAGACCACCCACCGGGGCGAACGCAGCTGGGACATCTTCAGCCGTCTGCTCAAGGACCGAATCGTGTTCCTTGGCACCGAGGTCAACGACGACGTCGCGAACATCATCATCGCGCAGTTGCTCTTTCTGGAGAGCGAGGACCCGGACAAGGACGTTCAGCTGTACATCAACAGCCCGGGCGGCGTGGTGACGGCCGGCCTCGCGATCTTTGACACGATGCAGTACGTCCGCTGCCCCGTGTCGACCATCTGCATCGGCCAGGCGGCTTCGATGGGGGCGGTCTTGCTCTGCGCTGGGGGCAAGGGGCGACGGTTCGCGCTTCCTCATTCTCGCGTGTTGCTCCACCAGCCCATGGGTGGCGCACGCGGGCAGGCCTCGGACATCGAGATCCAGGCGCGGGAAATCCGCCATCTCAAGGACGTCCTCACCCAGATCCTCGTGGATGCCACTGGCAAGACCACCGAGCAGATCAGCAAGGACATCGACCGCGACTTTTATCTTGGCGCGGAGCAGGCCAAGGAATACGGCATCGTGGATGAGGTGTTCCAGCCCAAGAAGAAAGGCTGAAGCAACCACGACGGAACCGTTGTCTTCAAGGGCGTGGGGCTCTGCGTGTCTCGTTCGATACGTGCCTGCCGTTCCCTTGCGACAGGGGCTTCTGGGATCTAGACTACGCAAGCAGGAGCCCGCGGGCTTCTTGATACGCCCGACGGGCTCTTTGTCGAGGTAGATGTGGATCGACGGCGCGACGATCGTCAGAACGGCAACCTGAGCTGCTCTTTCTGTGGAAAATCCCAGAAGGAGGTGAAGAAGCTCATTGCAGGCCCCACCGTGTACATTTGCGATGAGTGCATCGGGCTCTGCAACGACATCATCAACGAGGAAGTGGAGAAGGAGGAGCCCAACGCGGGCGGGACGCCGACTCCCAAGCCGCCCGAAATCAAGGCCATCCTCGACCAGTATGTGATCGGCCAGGAGCGCGCGAAGAGGATCCTGTCCGTGGCCGTGCACAACCACTACAAGCGCATCGAGTCCCGCCACAGCAACGATGACGTGGAGCTGCAGAAGTCCAACATCTTGCTGCTCGGTCCCACAGGTTGCGGCAAGACCCTCCTCGCCCAGACCCTCGCCAAGCTCCTCAACGTCCCATTTGCCATCGCCGACGCCACCACGTTGACCGAGGCCGGGTACGTCGGGGAGGACGTCGAGAACATCATCGTCCAGCTCCTGCAGAACGCCGACCACGACGTCGAGCGGGCGCAGCGTGGCATCGTCTACATCGACGAAATCGACAAGATCAGCCGCAAGAGCGACAACCCAAGCATCACCCGCGACGTGTCGGGCGAGGGCGTGCAGCAGGCTTTGCTCAAGATCATCGAAGGCACGGTGGCCAACGTGCCCCCCAAGGGCGGTCGCAAGCACCCGCAGCAGGACTTCCTTCAGGTCGACACGACCAACATCCTGTTCATCTGCGGCGGCGCTTTCGTGGGGCTCGACGGCATCATCCAGCGTCGCATCGGCCAGAACACCCTCGGGTTCGGCGCGGACATCCAATCTCGCAAGGACCTGAAGCTCGGCGTACTGCTCGAGCAGGTGCAGCCCGAGGACTTGCTGAAGTTCGGGCTCATCCCCGAGTTCATCGGCAGGCTCCCCGTCATCGCCACCCTCCACGAGCTGGACGAGGCGGCCTTGGTGGACATCCTCACCAAGCCCCGCAACAGCTTGCAGCGCCAGTACCAGAAGCTCTTCGACTTCGATGGCATCAAGCTCAAGTTCACCAAGGGCGCCCTGACCGCCGTCGCCCGTGAGGCCCTCGAGCGCAAGTCCGGCGCCCGCGGCCTGCGCGCCATCCTCGAATCCTCCATGCTCGACATCATGTACGAGATCCCCTCGAAGGCCGGCGTGAAGGAAGTCATCATCAACGAGGACGTCGTGACCAAGCACGAGCCCCCGCTCATCGTGTATCAGAAGGAGGCCGAGCTCGCCTGAGCTCCCCTCCGCCCCGACCCGTGACCCCACCTTGCTTTCGACCTTCGCGTCGAGGAGTTTTCGATGTTCTTCAGGAATGACGGTGACCGACCCTCCGCCCCCAACCGGAGAAAGCCCGTCCCCCTGTTGCCTCTGCGCGACATCATCGTCTTCCCTGCCATGGTCTCCCAGCTGTTCGTCGGGCGCGATCGATCCATCGCCGCCCTCGATGACGCCATGGGACGCGACAAGGAAATCTTTCTCGCCGCCCAGAAAAGTGCGAAGACCAACAGCCCCTCGCCCGACGAGATCTTCCCCGTCGGCACCGTCTCCGTCATCCAGCAGCTCCTCCGCCTGCCCGACGGTACCGTCAAGGTGCTGGTCGAAGGCAAGCGCCGCGCTCGCATCAAGCGCTTCACCCAGTCCGAACCCTACTTCCTCGTCGACCTCGAGGACGTGACGGAGACCAAGGCCACGGGCGTGGAGATCGAAGCGCTCGTACGGTCCATCCAGGCGAGCTTCGACGTCTACGTGAAGCTCAACAAGAAGGTGCAGCCGGAAGTGTTGATGACCGTCCAGTCGATCGACGACGAGGGGCGGCTGGCGGACACCATCCTGGCGAACCTGCCCTCCATCAAGCTCTCCGACCGTCAAGCTCTGCTCGAGACGGCGGACGTGAAGACGCGTCTCGAGCGGCTCTTCGAGGTGATGCAGGCGGAGATCGAGATCCTGCAGGTCGAGCGCAAGATACGGTCTCGCGTCAAGAAGCAAATGGAGAAGACGCAGAAGGAGTACTACCTGAATGAGCAGATGCAGGCCATTCAGAAGGAGCTCGGCGGGGAGAAGGACGAGTTCAAGAACGAGATCCAGGAGCTCGAGGAACAGCTCGCGGCCAAGAAGATGAGTGAGGAGGCCACGTCGCGGGTCACCAAGGAGATCAAGAAGCTCCGGATGATGCACCCGACCAGCGCGGAGGCCACCGTCGTTCGCAACTACATCGACTGGATCCTGGGCCTTCCCTGGGGTGACACGACCGAGGAGCGCTTCAACCTTGACGAGGCGGAGGAGATCCTCGAGGAGGACCACTACGGGCTCAAGAAGATCAAGGAGCGCATCCTCGAGTACCTCGCGGTCCAGGCGCTGACGCACAAGCTCAAGGGACCGATCCTGTGCTTCGTGGGGCCCCCCGGCGTGGGCAAGACCAGCCTGGCGAAGAGCATCGCGCGCGCGACGGGGCGAAAATACGTGAGGCTCTCCCTCGGCGGTGTGCGGGACGAGGCGGAAATTCGCGGGCATCGTCGCACGTACATCGGCGCGTTGCCGGGCAAGATCATCCAGAGTTTGAAGAAGGTGGCGACGAACAACCCGCTGTTCTTGCTGGACGAGGTCGACAAGATGTCGACGGACTTCCGGGGCGATCCGGCGGCGGCGTTGCTCGAGGTGCTCGATGCGGAGCAGAACCACGCGTTCAACGACCACTACCTCGACCTGGACTACGACCTGTCGGACGTGATGTTCATCACGACGGCGAACACGCTCAAGGGCATTCCGGTCCCGTTGCAGGACCGCATGGAGATCATCGAGCTCGGCGGGTACACGGAGTTCGAGAAGCTGCACATCGCGCAGCGCTACTTGTTGCCGCGACAGCGCAAGGATTGTGGTCTGGAGCACGTGGACATGCACCTCACGGAGGGGGCGATCCGGACGATCATCCACCACTACACGAAGGAGGCGGGGGTGCGGTCCCTGGAGCGGGAGATCGCGAACGTCTGCCGGAAGATCGCGCGCAAGGTGGTGAAGGAGGGGCCGGAGAAGCGTCACGAGATCGCGGCGCGCGGGGTTCCCCTGTTCCTCGGCGTGCCCAAGTACCGCCTGTCCAAGACCGAGGAGAAGAGCGAGATCGGCCTCACCAACGGCCTTGCCGTCACCTCCTACGGCGGCGATCTGTTGTCCTGCGAGGTCACCGTCCTGCTGGGCAAGGGCAAGCTGTTCATCACCGGGCTTTTGGAAAAGGGGATGGAAGAGAGTGCCCAGGCTGCCATGAGCTACGTCCGCTCGCGCGCTGTCGCCTTCGGCCTCGAGCCGGACTTCTATCAGAAGGTCGACGTGCACGTTCACTTCCCCGAGTTCGTGCCCAAGGATGGGCCGAGCGCGGGGGTGACGATGGCCACGAGCCTCGCGTCATCGCTCATGAAGGTGCCGGTTCGAAGCAATCTTGCGATGACTGGGGAAATCACGCTGCGAGGGCGCGTGCTTCCGATCGGTGGGCTCAAGGAGAAGCTGCTGGCGGCTCACCGTGCCGGCATCGACACCGTGGTGGTACCGAAGGACAACCGCAAGGACCTACGGGAGATCCCGAGGCGCGTGCTGCGGTCGACCCGGATCGTGCTCGCCGCGCACATGGACGACGTCCTGCGCGAGGCGCTTGCGCTCGACAATCCTGCCGCGATTTTCGGTCCCGCTCGCGGCGTGATGGAGTATAGGAACGGCGAGCTCGTCGTTCGAAACGATGACGCTCCTGCCACGGATTCACGCAGTGACGTGACGTCGACGGTGGTGGAAGCCTGAGCGGTCGGCTCGGGCGAGACGTCCTTGGGCGGATAGCTCAGCGGTAGAGCGCTGGCCTTACAAGCCGGATGTCGCAGGTTCGAAACCTGTTCCGCCCACCAGACCCAAATCAAGCGCTCCGCGCTGCTTTGGGTCCAGGTCTCTCCAAGGGGGCTTTCGCAAAGTCCCTCGCTGCGCTCACCGCGGCTCACCCCAAGACGCCTCCCCGTCGGCTCGGATAGCCCCAAACCCAAGCACGCTCTTCGAAGAGGGCTTGGTTTGGGACTCTGTTCCTGCTTGTTCGCGCTTCGCAGTTCCCGTCGCTCGTTTGCCCGAGGGATCTTCCAGCGCTTTGATGGCCGGGAGAACCGTTGCCGAGCCCGTTCTTCCCAACCAACAAGCCTCCTGACCACGAGACCCTTGGCTTGGGGACCCCGGGGCTGGTAGCGTGTGCCTTCGTTCATGCAGCATGCTTGCACCACGGGAGCGGGTGGACAGGGGGCGATGCTTCCGGCCCGCTCTTCCCCTATCGGCCGCCGCGTGGCGTGGGTGGCCTACGTCGGGACGCTTGCCGTCAGCTTGGCGGGCGTTGCTCTGGTTGTGGGCGCCCCGTGGTTCCGCGCGCACGGACACGACGGCGCGAGTGTCGTGCTCTACGAGGCTTTCCGCCCGGTGTGCCACCAGGACCCGCTTCGAAGCTTTCACCTGTGGGGGCACGCACTCGCGGTCTGCTCGCGTTGCTCGGCCCTGCTCTTCGGCGGCGTGATCGGTCTGCTGCTCGTCCCGGTGTTGCGTTCCGTCGAAGCTTGCCTTCCCAGGCGGCGATGGCTTGCCCTGGCGGTCGTCCCCTGCGTCCTCGACGTCGTGCTTGGATGGTTTGGGGTACCCAACACGTTCTGGTCGCGGGCCGTGTCGGGCGGTCTGCTTGGCGCAACCACGGCGTTTTACCTCGTGCCAGCCATGGTGGCTGCCGCGCGTGAGCTGTTCATCAAGACGTCCAACAACGATGGCGGTGGAGCCGTCGGGGAGCCAGTGAGGAATCCATGAACCCAAGCAAAGTCAAACCAGCGGTCATCGGCGGAGCGGTCGCCGGTCTGTTATCGGCCATCCTGGGGATCGTACCCCTCGTCAATTACTGCTGTTGCCTGTGGGCGCTTCTCGGCGGCTTTCTCGCCGTGTTCCTGTACAACAACGCCCTGAACAAGCAGGGCGTGCCCATCGCTGATGGCGCCATCTGCGGGGCGATCGCGGGTGGCGTGGCGGCAGCCATCTACATCATCATCGGCATCCCCCTCGTCATCCTGCTGGGGGGCATCCTCATGGGAGTCCTGGGGAGCATGGGAGGCGACCTTCCCGTCGGCCAAATGGCGGGGTCGGTCGTCATGCAGATCATCACGGGGATTGTCTACGCGGTCATCATTGCCATCCTCTGCACGCTTGGTGGTGTGGTGGGCGCGTTGATCTTCGCGCCGAAAAAGGGGGCCGGCGCGCCTCCCATGGCGGGGGGGATGGGCGCTCCTCCTGGTCCTTACGGCGCGCCTCCTGCCGCTCCCCCGGCGGGCGGGTTTGGTGGGCCTCCTCCGGGTGCGCCCCCTGGCGGCTTCGGTGGTCCTCCCGGCGGTGCGCCTCCTGGCGGGTACGGTCCTCCCGGCGGTGCGCCTCCTGGCGGGTACGGTGGTCCTCCCCCCGGTGGTGCGCCTCCCGGCGGCTTCGGGCCTCCCCCCGGTGGCTTTGGCGGGCCTCCTCCCGGTGGTGCGCCTCCCGGCGGCTACGGCCCTCCGGGCGGCGGCTACGGGCGCTGACCGCACGCTCCTTCGGGCGTTGAGTTGACCTCGGCGCCCTGCCTCTCTCCTCGTAGATCGACGAACCCCGTTCGGCTCGCCCCCTCGGAAGGCGAATCGCTGCTCAGGATTGCGTGGACAGCTGTTCGAAGAAGTCGTTGCCCTTGTCGTCGACCAGGATGAAGGCGGGGAAGTCGACGACTTCGATGCGGTAGATGGCTTCCATGCCGAGCTCGGGGTACTCGATCAGCTCGACCTTCTTGATGTTCTCCTGGGCGAGGAGCGCCGCGGGGCCGCCGATGGACCCGAGATAGAACCCGCCGTGCTTCTTGCACGCGTCGGTCACGCCCTTGCTGCGGTTGCCCTTGGCGATCATGATCATCGACCCGCCCTGGGACTGGAACAGGTCCACATAGGAGTCCATGCGACCTGCCGTGGTGGGCCCGAACGAACCGGACGGCAGGCCCGCCGGGGTCTTGGCCGGGCCGGCGTAGTACACCGGATGGTCCTTGACGTACTGAGGAAGCCCCTCGCCCCGGTCGATGCGCTCCTTGAGCTTGGCGTGGGCGATGTCCCGCGCGACGATGATCGTGCCGCTCAGCGACAGCTGGGTGCGAACCGGGTGCTTGGTAAGCTCCGCGAGGATCTCCTTCATCGGTCGCTGCAGGTCGATCTTGACGATGCCGTGCTCGTGTTTGCCCCGGTACTTGTCGGGGATGAACCGGCCGGGGTTGCGCTCGAGCTCTTCTACCCAGATGCCCTTCTCGTCGATCTTGGCGAGCACGTTGCGGTGCGCGGAGCAGGACACGCCCATGCCGATGGGGCACGAAGCGCCGTGGCGGGGGAGGCGGACCACCCGCACGTCGAGGGCGAAGTACTTGCCGCCGAACTGGGCGCCGAAGCCGGACTTGTACGCAGCCTCGAGAAGGATTTTCTCGAACTCCACGTCGCGGAACGCCTGTCCGAGGTCATTGCCCTTCGTGGGGAGACCGTCGAGGTAGCCGGCGGACGCGAGCTTCACCGTCTTGAGGGTGGACTCGGCGGAGGTGCCACCGATGGCGAAGGCCAGGTGATAGGGGGGGCACGCGGCCGTGCCGAGCGTCTTCATCTTCGCGACGAGGAACTTCTCGAGCGTGCCGGGGTTGAGCGTGGCCTTGGTCTCCTGGAACAGGTACGTCTTGTTCGCGGAGCCGCCGCCCTTGGCGATGAAGAGGAACTTGTAGGCCATCCCCTCCGTCGCGTAGACGTCGATCTGCCCGGGGAGGTTCGTCTTCGTATTCACCTCGTCATAGAGCGTGAGCGGGGCGTTCTGGGAGTACCGCAGGCTTTCCTTCGTGTACGTGTCGAAGATCCCTTGGCTCAGGAAGGCCTCGTCCTTCACGCCAGTGAAGACTTGCTGTCCCTTCTTTGCCACGACCGTGGCGGTTCCGGTGTCCTGGCAGAAGGGGAGCTGGAACTTCGCCGCGACTTCCGCGTTGCGCAATAGCGCCACGGCCACCCCGCGATCGTTCGGGGATGCTTCGGGGTCGTCCAGGATCGCAGCTACCTGCTCCAGATGCTTCGCTCGCAGCAGGAACGACACGTCGCGCATCGCCTCGTTGGCAACGCGTCGGAGTCCCTCCGGGGCGACCTTGAGCATCGGTGTCCCCTGAAAGTCGGCCACGGACACGTGCTCGTTGGTCACGAGTCGATAGCTGGTGTCGTCGTGGTGGGGAAGCGGGAATGGATCCTGGTACGTGAACTCCGGCATGTCATGCTCCTTGCGCAACCGGTCAAGTCCCGGTCATTGGTGAGTCCCGGTGCGCAAGGTACACGTTTGCCCCCGTGATCGGAAGAGGGCGCGTCGCTCGCTCTTACTCCCCGACCACGACCGCACGGAAGCCGTCGTCCTCGGCGTAGACCTCGATCTGGTTCTCGGGGGACACCTCGACCGCCTTGACCAGGAAGTCCGGCTGGATGGGCAACTCTCGACCACCGCGGTCCACCAGCACGGCCAGCAAGATCGCCCGAGATCGCCCGTAGTCGAGCAGCGCATGCATCGCGGCCCGGACCGTTCGGCCCGTGTACAACACGTCGTCCACCAATACGATCTTCTTGCTCCGCACGTCGAAGGGGACCTCGGAGCGTCCGATCCGAGGGTTGGCCAGCGGCGCGGGCGCGTCGTCCCGGTACAGCGTGATGTCGACCGCGCCCATGGGGACGCGCAGGCTGGTGGACTCGAAGATGAGCTCCGCCAGATGCTGTGCGAGGGGTGGCCCGCCGCGACGGATACCGACGAGGGCAAGCTCTTCGGCGCCGCCGACCCGGTCTACGATCTCGGTGGCGAGGCGCCGCAGACCCTGGGACGCTTCGTCTTTCGTCAGGATCTCGTGCATGGGGCTCGGCCCTACCACGGCAGCCGTTTGAAACAAACCGCTTGGTGGCGAGAAACGACCGTTCAACCGCTCAATCGTGGACCACGATGAACGAGCCGGGCATGTCCGTGGTGGACCAGGCGCCGTGCCACCCAGGCGGGACCAGCGGCGCGGACCAAAAGAAGATCCGCTTTGCGTCCAACGGGGACATGTTCACGCATCCGTGGCTCATGCGCGTGCCGTAGTTGTTGTGCCAAAACGCACCGTGAATGGCATAGGAACGTTCGAAGTACAGGATGTAAGGAACGTCCTGAATGCTGTAGGGGCCCTCGCCAGGCGCCGCACCGTCGCCGTCCATCGTGGCGGTCACGTGCTTCTCACGGATCCGAAACGTACCCTTCACCGTGCTGTGATCCGTCTTCTTCGTCTGCCCCTTCTTGCCCGTCGAAACCATCGTCGCGAACACTGGCTTGTCTCCCTCGAACGCGACCAACGTCTGCGTCGAAAGGTTCACGTCGACCCATCGCTCGTTCGGGCGCAACCCCGAGGGCGGAGGTCCAGGGTCCGTGACGCCAACCTGCGTGCCCTTCAGCCAGAAGCCGTCCTTCGCCTCGCGGTACAGCGTCTCTCCCTGCTTCATCGTCTTGCCCGTCAGCGGGACCATCGTGAAGCGGTCCACGCTGCCCTTGCGTCGGAACGTCTTGCCGTCGTCCGCGAGCATGTACTTGGCGGCGCTCACACGGGTCCAACCGACCGGCAACGACGGAGCCTCCGCGCCGACGAGCTCGACGCCGCGGAACGTGGGCGGGCTGTTGATGGACATGCGATCGGAGGGAGCGAGCAGGCCTTCCGTCGTCTTGTGCCAGAACCGCCCGTTCTTGCGGAACGTCTTGTCCACGGCCACGAAGAACCCGCGCGCCATGCGCTTGGCCATCACCGCATCGGAGCCCTCCAGCATGTGGTCCAGGGTCAAGTCCTCCTCTCCAGCGTCCGGGCGCATCCACCACGGCTTCACTTCCTCGGACGCGTCCGCGAGTCCCGCGTCCTGGGGCGCGCTTCCTTCGTCGGTCGAGTCCTCGCCCGGAAGGGGAAGAAGCGGCAAGGGGGCATTCTTCGCCGGCTTGGGCGTGCCTGGGGCTGAATGCGCCGGGCCGAGAGCGGATGCGATGGCCGATGCAAGAGCCGATGCGTGCGGTGGCGCGTGAGCTGCCCGGGCGTCCTCGCCAGCGTCCGACGAACCCGTGCGCTTGGTCTTGGCGCCTTTGGTCTTGGTGTCCGATCGCGGTCGGTCCGGTTCGTACGTGTCCATCTCCTCGGGAGTGGGGATGCGACGGTACAGGGGCGTGCCGTTGCGGTTGTTGTAGGCGTACTTGTAAGGCACTACCGCTTCGACGTCCGGTGGGGTGGTGCCGGCCTGGAACCGCGCGTTGGTGAGATCGGGCGTAGCGTGGCTGCCACAGATGTAGCCGTGGGGATGAAGGCGGTACCAGCCTTCCTTGCAGTTGTCCTTCATCAGGGGCTTGCCGCTGGTTGCAGGGGCCTTGGTGCCGTAGCGCAGGTACCCGATCATGTTCTCCCGCGTTCGAAACGTGGAGACGTAGACGGGGGCTGTCGGCACGAGGGCGCCGACCCAGGGGCCTTCCCAAGGGGCGTCGGGGTCGAGGCCTGCCGACGCATCGGACGGGCCAGCGTCTTGCTCGGGGGGCTCGGGTTCGGGCGCCGTGGGTTGCGCGGGGGACGTCGCAGGGTGTGCGCGCGTCGCGGTGTCGATCGGCGGCGGCGTGGGTTTGTCCCGGGAACATGACCACGCCCACACGGACCCGGCCGCCACGAACAGCACGGCCGCGACGACGCCCAGCGCGCCACTGGCCTTGGCGTCCGCGCGAGCCGAGGTCGCGTGTCCCTTCGGGGCCGCACTCCTCGCGGTCGGCTTGCGCTCGTTCTTCGTCTTCGGGGACTGCTTCGTCTTGCCTGTCATCGATTCGTTGGTGCCCGGTACAGCGGGGTGAGCTCTTCACCCGGGGGCAGTTCTTCGTAGCGTGTACGGTCCTGTCGATCCACAAAACTGCGGAACGCACGAGACATGCCAGGTGTTTGGTTTCCACGCAAAGAGGGGTTCGCCCGTCCAAGGAACAAGCGCTATGGTCGATGCCGTGGACGACAAGACGCAGCGACGCGGTTCGTGGGACACGCCGCCCCTCGGGCGCATGATCGCCATCCTGCTGTCGGTCGTTCTGCACGTCCTTCCTTTCCCGGCGTACCTGTTGGGTGGTTTGCTTCACTGGTTCGGGCCGACGCCGGACGAGCTGGCGGATCATTCGACCATCATCCCGATCGACCTGATGCTGGGCGAAGGGGACGAGTCACCGGCGGGAGCGGCCTCTCCGTTTCAGCCTCCCACGCTCGAGGAAGACCCCAGCGCGATTCCCACGGCTCCGGTCGTGCAGGACGCAGGGGTTGAGCAGGTGCCGGATGCGGAGCCCGTGCTTGCCGAGGCGGGACCCGAGGCTTCCGCAGATGCGGATGCGAGCGCGGTCGACGCCGAGCCTGATGCGGGACTGGACGCGGCTACCGCCAAGGCTTCCGACGCGGCGGTCCCGGACGCGGGCCCGAAGGTGCCGGGCTTGGATGCGGAGGTGGCGCGCGCGGACGGGCTCGATGCATCCACGGCGATGGCAGGTCCGGACGCGAGCCCAGGCACGGCACCGGAGGCCGGGACCGTGGGGGCCGAGGCCGGTGTCCCGGAAGCAGGTGGCTCGCGTCCCATTCGGGACCCGATCGGTCTTGCGGGGGACGCACGCCGTATCGCGCCCCAGGACCCGAACGTCTCGTTGCTCATCTATCCCGAGCGCATCCGGTCCCACCGTCTCGCGAACCAGTTCGCGCCCACCCTGACGAAGCTGCGGAACTGGCGCAACTTCTTCGGGGGCACGGAACTGGATCCGGTGCGGGACACGGACCGGATCCTTTTGGCTGGGCCGCAGCTACGGGATAGCTCGCGTGTGGTGGCTGTGGTTCGTTACAACGTGCCGCAAGAGCGGGTCCGCGCTGCCATCGACGTGGTTGTCAAGCGCAGCGGGGGCCGCTGGGAGAACAAGCGGGTTCCCGTGGCCAAGGCGAATGTGGACGGGGCGGAGCGTTACTTCGTGCTGACGGGCCCGGGCGTTCTGGTGGTGGTGCCGCCCGATGGCCTCGACCAAGCGCTGGCGCTTCCTCGCAACTTGCGGTTCCCCCAAGGAGGAAACGACGCGCTCGTGCTGTTCCTGAAGTCTCCGGCGAACGCTTTCCGGGGCTTGCCCGTCAAGCTGCCCACGAGCGTGGAATGGATGCGGTTCTCGTTGAGCCTCAACCCGGCGGGAGGGGCGGACGCAAGGTTGGAAGCGAAGGACCGCGACGCGGAGTCAGCGGCCAAGAACGCACCGGACGTCACCGAAACGGTCAACAAAGCGATGGTGGTGGATCTGCTGTTTACCAAGCGTCGGCTTCTGGACCCCGTCACGTTCCGCGCCGATGGGGATCGGATTCGCGCCGAGACGCATGTGACCGACGCCCAATTGCGCCACATTCTCAGCATGATGGCGGCGACGATCGAGCAGGTCGACAAGGAAGCTCCGGCCCGTCCCGCGGGCTCGCGCTGAGGGCGGAGACCCGCGATCCCTCAGGGCACGCAGGTGTACATGTCGTTGCAGTGATAGGAACAGCACTGCGAGTTGTTCACGCAGTACGAGCCGTTCGGCAGGCAGGGGTAGGGGGAACAGGTCTGATTGCTGCAGTAGTACGAGCAGCATTCGTCGTGGTTCGTGCAGGCATCGCCGATCGAAGCGCACGGGCGCTCCTCGCACACGTCCGTCGCCCCGCAGTAGGCGGAACAACAGTCCGTGTGGGCGGAACAGGCCTCCCCGTTCGCTTCGCACGGAGCGTCCTCGCACGTGTTGGCCGGGCCGCAGTAGTACGAGCAGCAGTCCTCGTGGGCGCTGCAGGAAGAGCCGTTCCCATCACATGGGAGGGTGACGCAGAGCCCTCCCTCGCACACGTCGGAGCAGCATTCCCAGTCGTCCGAGCAAGACTGCCCGTCCGGGAGGCAGAACGGCGGGGCGCACGCACCGTCCTCGCAGATGCTCGAACAACACTCCCAGTCCTGGGTGCAAGCGATCGAGTCCAGGAAACAGGTGCCGGGACCGAGGGAACAGATCGCCTTGCGACACGCGGACAACCCGGTCTCCGGCGCGCAGCACTGGGCGGTCTGGGAACACGTTGAGCCCAACGGCGTGCACTGCGGACCGGCGTCCGCGTCTTGCGGGGCGTCCTGACTCACGTCCTGGGAACCGTCGTGCGCGTCCGCGTTGCCGTCGGCAGGGGCATCCACGCTCACGTCAGGGCCCACGTCTGCTCCGGAGTCGGCGCTCGAGTCAGCGCCAGCGTCGGTCCCCGCCTCAGGGCCGCCCTCCCCCGTCCCGTCGGAGGGAGCGTCACTGGGACCATCGGTCCCCGCTTCGTTGACGTCGTCCGCGGCGTCGCCCCCTGCTTCGGCCGCGTCTTGGTTTGCATCCTCCGCGGTGGAATCGGGCCCGGAATCGGCCTCGGAATCCATGGCCGCGTCGCTCGGCCCTCCCGTGCCGCCTGTGCCCGACGAGCCTCCCGACCCGCCCGAGCCACCCGTGGAGGCATCAGCAGCGGTGCCGCCCGTGCCGGGTGAGTCGATGCTTGCTTCGTCGTCTCCACCGCACCCGGCTTGCCCCACGAGGCAGGCGAGCGCGATTCCTCCCGCGAAGGTTCCCCAGCGAACGCGTGTCATGAGGCGAAGCCTACCACGCGAACGATGGGAGCATCGACCGAGAGCTCAGAAAAGCGCTGTTGCAGCTCCCTCGAAGGCTACGACGCCTTGGCAATCCCGCGGAGCAGGACGTCTGCCTTGGCGGCGTCCACCCAACCGACACACGTTACCGCACCCTTGCGAGGTACGAACACGACGCGGCATCGCCCCTTGCGCCCGGGAAGCAGGCTCACCAGCGCGAAGTCGAGGGCCACGCCGCCGAGGATGATCAACAAGCCCACGGTGGCGAGGGAGAACGAGCCGGAACGGATGCCGTCGATGAACCAGCTGACGCCGACGTAGCTACCGATGGCGAGCGTGACCAATCCCGCATACGTACCGAGGCGCGGGAACCGGACCTCGCGCGTGGCGCGCACCAGCCCGTCGAGGGGGATGAGGGTTTCGCTTTCGCGAAGGACCTTGCCGAGCATCTGGGTGGTGGAACGAACCTGGATGCCCTGCCGGGTGACACGAACTTCCGCAGGGCGCCGGTACTGCAGGGCGAACCGTCCAACGAGTCGCGCCACATGGGACACCAGCAACCAGCCCACGAGGCCGAGGAAGAACGTGGCGACAGGGCCGCGGGGCGCGGGGACGATCTCTCCCGCGAGCATCTTGTCCGAACCGTCGGGTGCGGCCCCTCCCGCGTGGAGAAGGCGAGCGAGCATGGGCGTCTTGCACGCGGACGCGACGTCTCCGCGCAGGGTCCTTGCCGTGGCACTCTCGCTCATTGCCAGCGCGCAGGCCGCCACGATCGCTTCGGGTCGGCTCAAACCGGAACCGTCCTTGTCGTGCTTGCGGACCAGGTCCGCCAGAGCGCCCCACAAGGGGGAAGCGTCGTCTCCCATCGCAGCGTCGAGGGCGACGAAGGCGTCGACACCGACGTGGGTCGCGAGCGTCGTGAGCTTGAATGCGGTGGCTTCGGAGGTGTCCTTGGCCGGGTCCAGAGCGAGGGCGTAGGCGAGGAGAGCGCCGAGGAGCAGGGAAGTTTCGGGGGTGCTGGGCGGAGCGGCCAGGGCTTCGAGCACCCTCACGGACTCGAGGGTCACGTCGTCAGGCGTGAGGCCCGCGGCGGCGGCGTGCTCCTGGACTGCCGACGAAGCGGGCATGTGAGGAGCGCTCGCGAGCAAACATTCGCGAACGAGGCGGGCGATGTCGTTGCCTCGCGGGTGGGCAGCGATGGCCTGCAGCGTCTGGGAAACGATGGACGTCATGGTGGGATCCGGGGCGTCAGGGGATCGATTTCGACCGCCTCCTAGCCGCCATAGAGGAACGCCGGCCACAACGCCAGTATTCTGCCAACGTTGTCTGGCGGAGCTACGCCTGGATCAAGCTGTTGAGGATGGGGCCAGGCTTTTCCTGGGCGGCAGCGTCCACGATGCGGTTCTCCCGGTCCACCATCACCACGCGGGGCTTGTAGGCGCGCGCTTCGTCGCGGGTCATGTCCGCGAAGGTGGCGAGGATGACAAGATCCCCTGGCTTGTTCTGGTGAGCGGCGGCGCCGTTGACGCAGATCGCGCCGGAGCCGGAGGGGCCCTCGAGGGCGTACGTCACCAGGCGCGTGCCTCGTGTCACGTTCCAGATGTGGACCATTTCGTTGGGGAGGATGTCGGCAGCTTCCAGCAGATCCCGGTCGATCGTGACGCTGCCTTCGTAGTCGAGGTCAGCATGGGTCACGGTGGCCCTGTGGATCTTCGACTTGAACATGTTGATGCGCATGTTGCTCGCTTTCCGGGTTGCGACATGGCGGCTCGGGGTGTCCCAGGTCCACCTGCGCAACAGCTCAAACGTAGGCAGCTATCGCACGCGTTTCAAGATCTTGTACCGTGAAAGTTGGCCGCAGGGCTGCGCCTTGGGTAGCGGTGCCAGGTAGAACGAGACGTGGTGGGCTGGCTCCCCCTCTCGGAAACCAGGAGGATCGGTGTGATGCGCCCCAAGGACCAGATGCTGCGAGAGCTCAACGTGCTGATCAAGGAAATGCTCGACATGCGCTATCGCGGTGGGGACTACGCGCGCCTTGCCCACGCCCAGGGGCTCGTGGACGGCTACATGAAGGCGCTCCTGGAGGGCGGCCTCGCGTCCCGTGATGAGCTCCTCGCGCTGGTTCGACAGCAGCGTGCGGTGATCGACGGCCCGGCCGTTCGCACGGTGCAGATGGACGAGATCGAGACGACCGTCGCCGCGTGACGACAGGCTTCTGTCGGGAGCGTCCTCACGGGTCGGTGCGTGGGAAGATGAGGACGAAGCTGCCGTCCTCGAGACGAAACAGGGTGGTCTTGTCGCCGAGTCGGTCCGCGTCGTAGTGGGCGAACCAGGGCAGAGAGCGCCACACCTCGGTGTTTTCAATGAACTCCGGCACGAATAGGTCGAGCGCCACGTAGCGGTCCTTGGCGACCTTCGCGAGGGCCGGGCCATACGACCACGACGCGCGGGCTCCTGCCGGGGCGGGATCGTTGTGCAGCACGCCTCCGTACGTGACGACCATCTTGCCGGCGTCCTCGGGCTTTCGACCGGTTGGACCGAGGATCTTCTGGACCTGGGAGGTCGTGAGGCGCGCGATGGTGGACAGCGTGGTTGCGACGGCGTCGTCGCCGGCTTCGTTGATCGCGCTCAGGTCTTCGCAGGATGGGCGGAGCAGGTCAGGTACCAGTCCCAGGGACCGTGCTCGCTCCCCCATCTGGACGTACTCGTTCTGGGCGGTGGGAGCCTGCTGATCGGTCACCACCTCGTGCTTCTTTTTCACTTCCTTCGTGGTCTTCTTGCAGGACGGGTTGGGGGCCATCAGCTCCAGGACGAGGTCCGAGGCCTTGCCGCGAAGGAACGGGAGGAACGTGTCCGTGAATCGCTTCGCGGAGGACGGGACGGTCCCCTTTCCCTTCTGCACGTGAGATTCTCCCACGGCGAGGACGACGGGGTTGGTGGCGAGCACGTGGCGGAAAGCGTCCTCGGGGCTTTCGAACTGAAGGCAGTGGAGGCTGCCGCACGCGGTGGCGCCGGGGGGCGCGTGCGGTTCGGCGGCAGACGACGCGGGTGGCGGGGCAGTCGTGGACGCGGACGACACGAGGGGAGGTGCGACCGGTGCTGGAGGAGCAGCGGAGGGACGGTCGCAGGCGCCGAGCGCCAGGATCGCCACGGCGGCAAGGGAGGCGGGGCGATTCATCTTCACGGTCGTGTCGGGGATGGGTGGTCGGTTGTCAAGCGTCAGCTGGGTTTCGAGGCCAAGTTGGCGTTCAGCCGTTCGAGGGCCCGGGCGGCGGAGCCCATGGGGCGGGTGCAGGTGGCTGCACCGGTACGGCGAACAGGTCGTAGTCGCGGCCCAGAGACCGGAGCGCGCACATGGACCATGCACGGTCGAACACGTGGAAGGGCGCCGTGATCGCCTGGTTGACCACCGGCAGGCCGCCGATGCAGCACGTCACCAGGACGATCAACACGTTCGCCATCCCGAATACCACGTGCAGCATCGCACGTAGCACGAAGAACAGGATCACCGCCCCCACGTTGGCCTTGAGCACCGGCAGGAACCGTCGGTAGGACTCCATGCACGACTCCTGGAAGTGCAGCATGAGGGGCACCACGAAGTTGCGCAGGATCGACGATGCCACGCCGGGCAGCAGGGCGCCCACGAACCACGCGAGGGCGATGGGGCCGAGCTCGAAGAGATAGGCTTGCCACTCGGATTCGTTGCGTCGAAGGAGCCGGTAAAGGACGAACAGCAACGAGCCCATGGCGCCGAGCACGATGACGATCGTGATGGAGTCCAGCACGAGACGCGCCTTGAGCAGGGACCCCACCAGAAAACGGGTGGCGCGCCAGTTCTCCCCCACGCGGGTGTCGTCCTTGGCCACGGCGCGCGCCAGCATGAGCTGACCTCTCGCGCTGAGCCAGAGCAGAAGGATGTAGAGCCCGAAGGCGAGGACGAGGACCGGGACGCCCAGCAGGATGACCAGGTCCATGTTGTGCTCGACCCACGCGAAGCCTTCGTCGATGAGATCGGCGAATTCCGCGGGGGAGCTGGGTGTGCCTCCGGGACCTCCGGAAGTATCGGGCAGGTTGAGATTCCCGGTGGACCCCTGGGCTAGCATCTCCATGAAGACCATCAGGCCGACGGCGAACCACGTCCCGATGTTGAACGGGAACAGGATCTCTTTCATTCGAGTCCAGGCCGGGCCAAGGGAGCCAGTGACGTCCAGGGAAGGCGTGGTCGAAGTCTCCATGTCCGGGGTATGGTCGGATGGTAGCTCGCGCTTGGCAACGACTGGATCGGGGTGCGCTCCCTCCTTGCGCTTGTCCCCTCGCTATGCCACGATTTCCCCTCATGTTACCCGGGGGGCGAGAGACGGGCCGACGTGCGGTGTGGACTGCACCCCTGGTGCTGTTCTTGGTGGCGTGTTCAGGCGCGGGTGAGCCGGAGTCATCCATGACGGACTCTGGGGTGGATCCCCTCGTCGATGCCCCCATGAACGACACGCTTGATGAAAAAGACGTCGAGGCTGTCGATGTCCTGACGGACCGCGCTGAGGACGCCGTGGACGCTGCCGACGCTGCCGACGCACCTGACGCTGCCGACGCACCTGACGCTGCCGACGCTGCCGACGCTGCCGACGCTGCCGACGCTGCCGACGCAACCGTAGAAGCCGATGCGGAGCATGACGCCGAGGTCGATGCTTTCGATGCGGATGATGCCGATGACGCGGCCGATGGTGACGCCGGGCATGACGTGACGGCGGACGTGGCGCCGGTCTGCGCGGTGGACGAGCACCGTTGTGACGGGGATGTGTTAGCCCGGTGCCGGGACGACGGGACGGGGTTCGACGAGTTGCAGACTTGTCCGCCGGGGTGGTGTAACGCGGCTGCGAAGCAGTGCTTGGTGTGCCTGCCTGGTACTGTGGGGTGTGCGGATGCGATTTCCCGGCGCGTGTGTTCGGTCGATGGCCTGTCCGAGACCGAGGAGGCGTGCGGCATCGACACGCCGTTCTGCGTGGGAAGCGGCGTCTGCGTGGCGTGTCTGGAGTCCCAGGATTGCCCTGCACCCGCGAATGAGTGTGCGGACCGTGCTTGCTGGGAGGGAGTTTGCGAAGAGGTCCCGGAGGAGCCGGGCAAGCCGTGCGGTGACGACGGCGTGTGCAACGGTGCTTTCGTGTGCGGCGAATGCGTGCCCGGGGAAACGAAGTGCGAGGGGGGCGACGCATGGGCTTGCGGCGCGCTGGGTGGATGGGAACTGGCTGCGGTGTGTCCCTACGTGTGCTCGGCGGGATCGTGCACGGGGGAGTGTGTGCCCGGGACGCGCGATTGCGACGGCGACGTTCCCCGAGAGTGCCTCGCGACTGGGTACTGGGACGCGGGGGCTTGCACCGGTGTCACCTCCGAGTGCTTCGAAGGAATCTGCGTGCTTCCCACCCCGCCGAGTTGCCAGGGGCTTTCGAACGTGTGCGGGGCAAGCGCGCAAGCCCGCTGTTGCGCGAGTGCCGAGTTGCCCGGTGGAACGTACTCCCGTAGCTACGACGGGGTGACCTACCCCAACCCTTCGTACGTGGCGAATGTGGGGAGCTTCTGGCTCGACGAGCACGAGGTGACGGTCGGGCGGTTCCGAGCATTTGTCGCGGCGGGGGGAGGAACCCTGGCGATGCCCCCGCAGGCAGGGGCTGGGGCGCACCCGTCGATCGCGGGGAGCGGCTGGCAGTCGGCGTGGAACGCCCAGCTTGTAGCGAGCACGGTGGCGCTTCGGGCGGCGCTCGTGTGTTCGCCTGCATTCTCGACCTGGACCAACCAAGCCGACTCCAATGAGACGCGCCCGATCAACTGCCTCAGCTGGTTCGAAGCCTTCGCTTTTTGCGCGTGGGACGGTGGCCGCTTGCCGACGGAGGCGGAGTGGAACTTCGCGTCCGCGGGAGGGAACGAGCAGAGGGTTTTTCCTTGGTCGTTCCCGCCTGGATCTTCGGACCTGACGGTTTCGCACGCGAGCTACTGGGCGAACGGTTCGGATGAGTGCATGGGGGACGGGGTTCCTGGTTGTTCGTTGGCGGACCTCGTCGTGGCGGGGACGAAGGCCCCTGGGCGTGCGCGATGGGGGCACGCAGACATGGGCGGAAACGTCTGGGAGTGGGTGCTCGACGCGTATCAGAATCCCTATGGGATCGTGCCGTGCGACAACTGCGCGAAGCTGGGGACGGGCCTCGAGCTTCGAGTTCTTAGAGGCGGGAGTTTCTATGGGTCGTCCTCGACGATTCGCGCGTCGACGCGCAACCCAGGGAACCCTTCGGTGCGGTACTACACGGTGGGGTTGCGGTGTGCGCGTACGCCTTAGGCTTTTGGACCGGGGTGTTCGTGCTTGACACGCACGGTCGGTAAGTCGACTATTGCCAGGCTCAGCGGAATCGCTGTGGAGAAGAGGGGTAGTAAGATGCGAACGGAGCTACGGATTGCCGTGGTTGCATCCATTCTGGCGCTTGCCGGAGTGGTGGTTTCATGTTCGGACGAGGGCGAGCTACCGGTCGAGGCGATCGAAACGGTTCGTCAGCCCATCTTGGGCAAGTGCCAGGTAGGAACCTATGGCGAGCCTTGCGATCCGGACGGGAATGGTCCGCTCGCGGAGTGCGAGGGCGTGTGCGATGTCAGCCCGACCGGGCAGATGGCTTGCTTCACCATCCAGCAAGCGGGGCTCGTCAGCTTGGATGGGTACTTGTGCGGGGATGACTCCAAGTGCTCTGCAGTTTGCGTGGGGACCACGTGCGTGACCCAGCCTGCACCGGATGGGACGCCATGCCGTCCGACGAACAACCACGACAAGTGCGCCGGAGCTTGCATTGCAGGGACCTGCGTGACGGTCGACCCGGCGGATCGGTGTGACTACGGTCGTCCCCAGGGGACGACGAGTTGCACGTTCGAGACGTGCGACCCGCTCAATGCCTTGCACTGTATCGAGGAGGCTCTTCCCGAGGGCACCGTTTGCCAGGGGGGCACGGCGGACACGTGCAACGAATCTGGGGAGTGCGCGCCCCCCTCGGATGGAGGCACGGGCGGTACGGCGGGTACCGGAGGCGCCGGAGGCGAAGGCGGCGCGGCGGGCACAGCCGGCACGGGTGGTACGGCAGGCACAGGCGGTACGGCAGGCACCGGAGGCACGGGCGGTACGGCAGGCACCGGAGGCACGGGCGGTACGGCAGGCACGGGCGGTACGGCAGGCACGGGCGGTACGGCAGGCAC
>CAZAWR010000033.1:28951-50841 GCA_964488865.1 uncultured Polyangiaceae bacterium
GTGTCGGAGGAACCGGTGGGGCTTCGGGCACAGGCGGTGTCGGAGGAACCGGTGGGGCTTCGGGCACAGGCGGTGTCGGAGGAACCGGTGGAACCGGTGGCATGGGCGGTACGGGCGGCTCTTCCGACGGCGGAGCGGCGTCGCCCAACGGCCCGGTCGAAGACGTCGTCGAGGGCGGCGGTTGCGCGTGCAGTACCCCGACGCGGACTTCTCAAGCTCCCAGCGCTGCCCTGCTTCTCGGGCTCGCTTTCCTTGCATCCTGGCGGCGAAAGCCTCGTGCTCGGTCCTGACTTCCTTTCCCCTTGGAGCCATTCATGAACGGATCGTTTCGGTTTGTACAGGTTGGTCTCGCCGCGTCCCTGGTTCTCTCGAGCCCCGCTGCCCTGGCGCAGGACGAAGCTGCCGGGTTCGCTCTCGACCGCTTCGAGCCGTCCGAGCGAGGCAGCGATTGGTTCGTCGCAGAGTCTCTTGACCTTCGGGGTCATCAACGCTTCGCGGCGGGTCTCGTCCTCGACTACGGGTACAAGCCCCTCGTGGCCTACACCCCGGATGGGGACGAACGTGAGGCCATCGTCTCGCACCAGCTATTCGGTCACGTGGGTGGCGCGATGCAGATGTGGAACCGCGTGCGCTTCGCCCTCAACCTGCCCATCGCCCTGTACCAAGGCGGCGAAGGTACAGGCACGTCCGCACAGATGCAGGTGACCTCGGACAACGCCACGACCGTGGGGGACCTGCGCGTTGCCGCGGATGTTCGCCTGGTGGGGGAGTACGGGGACCCGATGACGCTGTCGGGCGGCTTGCGCCTCTACGCGCCCACGGGGTCGCAGGATTCGTTCACGAGTGACGGCACGGTGCGGGCGCAGCCTCGCGTGAACGTGGCCGGGGACGTCTCGATGTTCACCTACGCAGGGCAGCTCAGCTTCTTGCTCCGTCCCAGCGACGACTCCTTTGCGGGCAGCGCCACGGGCAGCGAGACACAGATCGCACTCGCTGCAGGGGCTCGCTTGCTCGATCGCAAGCTCACGGTCGGACCCGAGCTGTACGGCTCTACCGTCGTGACCGACGGGGACGCGTTCTTTGCGCGTCGCACCACGCCTTTCGAGCTGTTGTTCGGGGCCCACTACACGGCGACGGGACCGTGGCGCTTCGGAGCGGGCGTGGGACCGGGGCTCACGCGGGGCTTCGGCACACCGAAGGTTCGCTTCCTCGCGTCCGTGGAGTTCGTGGAACCGTTCGAGCAGGCCGCTCCGGCGCCGCCGCCACCGCCGCCGAGCGATCGGGACGGGGATGGCATCATCGACGACGAGGATGCGTGTCCCGACGTCCCGGGTGTGCGGACCGCGGACCCGGCGCGCAACGGCTGTCCACCGGACCGAGACGGTGACGGGGTTCTGGACGCGGAGGATGCGTGTCCGGACGTGCCAGGCGTTCGCACCGAGGACCCGAAGACGAACGGCTGTCCGCCGCCGAGCGATCGGGACGGGGATGGCATCATCGACGAGCAGGACGCCTGCCCGGACGAGCCTGGGGTACGCACGGACGATCCCAAGACCAACGGCTGCCCACCCCCGAAGGACAGGGACGGCGATGGAATCCTGGATGGGGACGACGCCTGCCCGGACGTGGCGGGACCGCCGAACGATGACCCGAAGAAGCACGGCTGCCCGGCGGCTCGGATCGAGCAAGGGCAGATCAAGATCCGGGAGCAGGTGCAGTTCGCGTACAACAGCGCGCGCATCCTCAACGCGAGCGACACGCTGCTCGAGGCCGTGAAGCAGATCCTGGTCGACCACCCGGAGATCAAGAAGGTATCCGTGGAGGGACACACGGACAATCGCGGGTCCGCGGTCTACAACAAAGGCTTGAGCAATCGTCGCGCGAAGTCCGTCGTGGACTGGCTGGTCAAGCGCGGGATCGACCGCGGAAGGCTCTCCTCCACGGGATTAGGGCTCGAACGGCCGATCGACTCCAACGACACGGAAGAGGGGCGACAGAACAACCGTCGCGTCGAGTTCCACATCGCGGACCAGCCCGAGCCGAGCGCCAAACCCTAGCGGCCCCGACGATCAACTCGTGGCTTGCCTCGGAGCCGTCGCCGTCTCCCTCATCGTTCCGTCATCTGCCGCCGTCGTTCTTCGAACTTCCGCGCCATCTCGTCGAACTCGGGTTGTTGCCCGGGCGTGAGCACGGCGCGGATTTCGCGCGAAGCCTGCGCGCGAATGGCCGCGAGCTCCGGCTCGGACTGCCTGCGCACCCGATTGAGCTCGGGCAGGTGCTTTCGGTGAATGGCTTCCACCTGGGCGCGCTGCGTGTCCGTCAGGCGGAGCCTGCGGTCGAGGGCGAGCACGAGCCCTCGGGTTTCGAGCTCTGCTGCGGGCGCCTCGAGCAACGTTCGCACCTTGTGGCGAACCACCAGGAGCGTGGCGCCCGTGCCGGACAGGGCTCCGGCCAAGAAGACGCCCACCAACACCAGCACGGCCCATACCTTCGTCCGGCGGTCCTTCATGGCAACCACTCCACGCTCGTGGCGACGAGCACGGCGTCGTCGAACCAGCTGCCGGTAGCCAGCAGCACCAACCCGAGCGTGGCAGGCGCGAGCGCAGCCGGCACCAGGGCCCACCGTCCCACGCGCAGGAGCACCTCCCAGATCGACGGCTCGGGATCCTCTACGCTCGCCAAGACCTTCGCCAAGAACCCCGGCGGAGGCTCCACGTGGTGGGTGGTCTCGCGCAAGCGCTTCATTCGATCGTCGTAGGTTTCCATCTCAACCACGAGAAGCCCTCCCTCGAAGCGTTGCCCGTGCGCGTACGAGCTTCTGCTCGACGGCCCCTTCCGAGCAGCCGAGCACCGTGGCGATCTCCGTGCTGGTCATGCCTTCGAGCTCCTTGAGCACGATCGCAGCGTGCTGGTCTTCCGGCAGGTCGCCGAGCCACGTCGCGAGCTCGCGCAGGGCGGCTCCCGTGTCCGCGGCTTGCCCTGCCGCAGGAATGTCGGCGGACAGGGAAGCCCCAGTTCGGCCACGCCTGCGCTGGCTGCGGAGGGCATCGATCGCGGTGTTGGTCACGATGCGATACAGCCACGTCTCGAGCTGCGCGCGGCCTTCGAACCGGTCCTGCTCGATGGCGTTCCATGCCTTCACGTAGCTGTCCTGCAAGACGTCCTCCGCTTCCTGCGTGCTGCCCGTGAGCCGGGCTGCGAGTCGAAACAGGGCCGGCGCCGTGGAAGCGACGATCTCCCTGAATGCTTGCACATCGCCCTTACCCAAAGGGGGTCTGCCTCACGCTGACGAGGGGGGTTCCATCGCATGGGACCTGGTTCGATCGCTTGCCATCCTACTCGACCGCGTACGGACGGTCATGGGCTAGGACGTCTGAAGCGGGCCGACCCCTACGGAAGAAGAATCGCGTAGGGAACGTGCGAACCGGCGCGTCGAAGGGGCAACCAAGGAGACGAAAGATGAAACAGACAAGACCCTTGCTTGCTCGGTTCGTGGTGCTCTGGGGTGTGATGGCAGCCGTTGCCGTGACGCCGGCGTGTTCCGGCCAGGGGGAGGGCCCCGTCAGCACGGAAGCGACCGAGGGCGAAGCGGCGGAGCCGTCCGCGGGGGAGCAGGCCCTCACGGAAACGGAAGAGGCTGGCGAGCCAGGCGGCAAGCTGCTCCAGACGATGCTTCGGGAGAGTCTGCGGCAGGCGAATCTGCGCCCGGAGCAGCAGGTGGCGGTGCGCGAGATCCAGCAAGACGTGCGAACAAAGACGCGAACCGCGAGGCAAGCGCGGCGCGCTCTCGTGCTTACCGTGGCGGATGGGGTGGCCGCAGGCGCCATCGATGACGCGAAGGTCGGGGCAGGGCTCGACGCGCTCGTGCGCGAGGTGGAGCTTGCGAAGCCGGTCGTGCAAGATGGGCTGAACCGGTTGCACCGGACGCTGGACCCGGCGCAGCGTGAGGCGGTCGTTCATGCCCTGGGAAGCCAGCTTCGGAGTCGGCGGGACAGGATGGAAGGACGAGGGGGGCTGCGTGGGGTGGTCGCGATGCGGTTGGGTCGGCTCGCGACCGCGCTGGAGCTCACGCCCGAGCAGAAGTCGGTGCTTCGCGAGCGTCTGCGTACGGAGTTTCAGCAAGGCGGCGGGCTGCAGGACAAACGTGGGGAGCACGTGGCTCGGCTGCGAGAAGTCGGAGCCGCGTTTGCCTCGCCGGGGTTCGACGCGCGACAGTTGGACCTCGGCAAGGATGCACCGGAGCTGACGCGCAAGGTCACGACAAGGCTGGTGGGGCTGACGAAGGTGGTGGCCGCGGAGCTGACGACAGGGCAGCGCGAGAAGCTGGCGCAGATGATCCGGGAGCGAGGGGGAACCGAGAACGAATAGCGTTGGGACGGGAATCGTCCAGGGCGACGAGACGGCTTTGCGCCTTGCTGTTGTGCTCGCGTTGACGGAGGCACTTCGCCTCGATAGCGTCGCGCCCATGGAGTTCCCCACGGGCCACGGGCTGCATTACCTCGACAACGCTGCGACCACGTTTCCGAAGCCGGCGTCGGTGCTGCAGCACGCCGTCAACTTCTGCGCGACGGCATGCGTCAACCCGGGCAGGTCGACGTTCGATCTGGCGATCGAGGCGGAGACGATGTTGTTGGGTGCGCGCAAGAAGCTGAGCAAGCTATTCGGGGGTACGGACCCGAACCGGCTGGTGTTCGGGTACAACGCGACGGACGCGTTGAACCTGGTCATCTTCGGCGTGTTGCGTGGGGGTGGACACGTGGTGACGACGCGGCTCGAGCACAACTCGGTGCTACGTCCGATCGAGCATTGCGTGGATGACTATGGGGTGGAGGTGACGCATCTGCGGTTCGACGGGGACGGGTTCGTGGACCCGCAGGACCTGCGGAAGGCGATCCGGAAGGACACGAAGCTGGTGGTGATGAACCATGGGTCGAACGTGATCGGAGTGGTACAGGCGGTGGAGGAGATGGGGCCGATCTGTCGGGAGGCGGGGGTTCCGTTCTGCATCGACGCGGCGCAGACGGCGGGGATGATCCCGATCGACATGCAGGCGATGCAGGTCGACATCGTGGCGTTCACGGGGCACAAGTCCTTGCTGGGGCCGATGGGCATCGGCGGGTTGTGCGTGGGCGCGGGCGTGGAGATCGGTCACACGCGGGCGGGCGGGACAGGGGTCAACTCGGCGCAGCGGCTGCACCTGGACGAGTACCCGTACCGGCTGGAGTTCGGGACGCCGAACATGATGGGCATTGCCGGGTTGTCGAAGGGTGTGGATTTCATCCTCGAGAGCGGAGGGGTGGAGCACGTGCATGCGAGAGAGATGGGGCTGGCGAAGGTGCTGTGGGATGGGCTTCGCACCACGGAAGGGGTGACGCTGTACTGTGCGCGGCACCTCGAGCGAAGGACGCCCGTCTTCTCGTTCAACATCGATGGGCTGGACCCGTCGTACGTGGGGACGCGGCTGGACGTGGACTTCGACGTGGCGTGCAGGACGGGTCTGCACTGTGCGCCGCTGGTGCACGAGGACATCGGTACGGCGCCACACGGGGCGGTGCGATTGAGCATCGGCCCGCTGACGAAAGCGGAGGACGTGGACGCGGCGGTGGCGGCGGTTCGTGAGCTTGCCGCGGAGCGGACAGGTCACGCGCGGTGACGTTGAACGAACAGTGATTCCCGCTGGGAGCTACGTCCCAGCGGTCACGGTAGGCGTACTGTCGGGGAGTTGATCAGGGAGTGGGGGTGGTGCAGGTGGGCGCGTCGTTCGTGCCCTTCTCGCAGGTTTGGCCCGAAGTGCAGCCGTAGACCGTCAAGGCTGGGAGGATGTCGCAATCCGGATCCCAGACCGCGCAGTTGCAGTCGCAGCCATCGCTCGCTCCGGCATCGTAGTAGTTGACGTCGCAGGACCAACCGGCGGGAACGCAGGTGCCAGCGCTGCTACATGCGTCACCCGTCCCGCACCCCACGATCGGCAACGCGGGGACAGCGCAGTCGGGATCTCCCGCGCCGCATGCGCAATCGCAGTTGATACCATCGTCGAACTTGGCTTCCTCGCACGTCCAACCTGTGGCAACGCCCGTGCACACGCCGGCGTCGTTCGTGTCCTTCTCGCAGGTCTGGCCTGGCGCGCAGCCAAAGATTTCCAAGGCCGGGACGACGTCGCAGTCTGGGTCCCAGGCGCCGCATTCGCAATCGCAGCCGTCGGCGGCGTCGTAGTAGCTGAGGGGGCACGTCCACCCAGCGACGGGCTCGACGACGAGCGTTTCGGTGTTGTCGACCGTCAAGCACGCTCCGCCAGGCACGAGCTCCATGGTCTCAGGGTCGATCTCCGCGAGGGTGACGTCAGCGTAGGTGACAGAGATGGGGCCCGCTTCGATGTCCGACGTGTCCGCGATGGTGATGTTGCCGGACTGCTGCCAGAAAACCTTGTCGGGTTGATCGTCCTGGTCGGTGTCAGCGAGTACGAGCAAGCACTGCAGGCAGGTGGAGTAGGCGAGGTTGTCGCCGGCGCCGAGGTCGAAGGTCCCGGTGTCGGGCGCGTAGAGCTCCATCACGAAGATGTCGGGGTCGGTACCGATGATGTTGGGGTCGATGTCTGCGGTGTAGGTCTGGCCGCCGTACTGGTTGATGCCGCGGACCCTCTCTCCGGTGAAGGTGAAAGAGGTGCAGCCGCTGCTGCCTGCCGCGCCAGCCTCGCCCGCCGAGCCAGCCTCGCCTGCCGAGCCAGCCTCGCCCGCGCCGCCGCCCGTGCCGCCGGTCGCGCCGCCCGTGCCGCCGGTCGCGCCGCCCGTGCCGCCGGTTGCGCCGCCCGTGCCGCCGGTCGCACCGCCCGTGCCGCCGGTCGCGCCGCCCGTGCCGCCGCCGCCCGTGCCCGGATCCTCATCGTCGCTTCCGCAAGCCACGAGCCCAACAAGAAGACCAAGTGTCGCTACCGCTGCCAAAGAAGAAATGCGCATGCCTCTACTCCTCATCTGATCCACGGCGCTGCCGTGGAATAGTTTTGTGAGCGCATGGTACCGCACGCAGGCCGGACACGCCGCAAGAAAGGTACGAATCTGGCCTACATGGGCCTTTCTGCCCGGTTTTCGCGCTATCCTCACCGCGGGTATGCGCCCGCCATTCCCGATCTTGCCCGGGCCGTTCAGGACGTAAGTCTCTGCCGACGATGCCCCTCGATTGTGGATGGTCTTGGCGGTTGTGGTGGCTTCCGTCGCGCTCTCCAGTTGCACCAAGCCCAGACTGGGCACATCCGGCCATTCACATCGGCGCTACCACCCGAACGTCGCCGTGGATCTTGGCGCCGCCCTTCCTCCACCAGTTCACAATCTGCGTCGAGGAGTTCAGCACCACCTGCTGCGGGAAGAAGCCCGCGAACCCGTCCTGCACCACGATCTTGCGCGACCACGTGCGCCCCGCCCCCGCCGACGGCGCTCCCACGGTCCATCGCAGCGTTCCCGCCGTGGCGTCCTGGTACGCGATGCGAACGTCCCCCGCGGCCGACACCGTGATGCTCGCATCGTCGCCCACGATGTGACGCCCGTCTGTGAAGGAGCTCTCGTCGGTCCCGGTCCCGTCGTCCGCGACCTCGATGCCCACCAACTCGGTGCCGTCTTGCGCGAGGTGCATGTACTTGACCGTCTCGTCGAACCCATCCACGTAGGCGATGTGCCAGTCGCCAGCGTCGTCGATGGCGAGTGACGCGCCCATCCCGACGTCGCCCGTGTCGACCGGCGGGGTCCCGTCGCTCTGGCCGTCGAGCACCGTGGTGACCCAGCCGCCCTGGTCTTGCCTGGCCTGCACGAGGTTGCCGCGGATGCGATCGTAGTAGACGATGCCGAGCGCGCCACCGGGTCCCCGGGCCATCGAGATGTACCCGCCGATCGCTTCGGGGTAGGCGTCGACCTTGGTCCCGTCGAGGAGCGCCACGCAGGTGCCGTTCAAGCAGCCCGTGCCGGACGCGCACTTCGGCTCGCAGTCACTGGTTCGCGTCGCGCAGCGCAGCGTGTCCGCGAAGCACTTCTCGGCTCCCGTGCAGAGATGGTCGCGGCAAGGCGTCTCGGCGTCCACGGCCACGTCCTCGAAGGTCCAGTCACCCGTCCCGGACGGGGTGGCGGAGGTCGCTCGGGCCAGCACCACGCGCGACGTCGCAAACCCGTCGCTCCCTGGCTCGATCAGCTGGAACGCGACGATGGGGACACCGCCTGCGATCAGCAGTTTCGCGTACCTGCCCGCCTGCACGTCGGTCTTCTGGAACACGGTGGAGACGGACCAGGCGGCGCCGTCGTACAGGGCGAGCTTGAGGGCCTTGTTGGTGAAGTCCCAGTACGCCACCCGCGGGTTGCCGGCGTCGTCGACCTTCAAACTCGTCCAGAGGCCGACGTCGGGCCCCGCGGCATCGAGGCCGCCTCGCCAGGATTCGGTGTCGAAGACGGTCTCGTCCGCTTCTTCGTCGGGGACGCCGTCCACCTGCTCCCAGTCGACGGCCGACCCGTTCCACTTGCCGACGACGAGGTCGCCGTAGCTCACGTTGCCTTCCCAGTCCGCCTCGTTGTATCCGGCGATCCAGAGGGTGCCGTCGGGCGCGACGTCGGCGGAGGTGTAGGCCCCGACGAGGCCTGGTTCGAGAATGACGCAGGGGTCGGCGCCTTCCGCGCCGCAGGGCGGGGGGCCTGTGTCGGGCTTGCCGTTGTCACTCGACTCGGAGTCGTCGCCGCAGTTGCATCCGGTCCACGAGCCCGCGATCGCGACGACGGCTGCGCCCGCGAGCGTGTTGCGCAGGGTCCGGGACCGAGCCCGGCGACGCAAGCCGAGGCCCATCAAGCCGAGGCCTACGAGGGCTGCGGCGCCCAAGCCGCGGTGATTGGACGAACCGGGGACCGAGCATCCGCACCCCTCGGTGGCGGTGTCTGTCTTGCTCGGTCGGCCACGGATGAGTCCTTGCTGCTTCTGCGCGACGTTGCCTTCCTCGTCCTTCACTTCGACGGTGACGTTGATTGCGCCGTCGGGAACGGGCAGGTCCGACAGTGCGTCCAGCCCGCTCCATCCGCTGACCGAGCCGTCGTCGAAGCGATAGCGGGCGGAGAGTGCGGTGCGGTCGGACACCACGTCCCATCCGTCGACCTTCAAGCCATCGTGCTCGTTCCAGGCGACATCGACGACGGGGGCCTGGATGTCCATGCGCACGTCGAGCAGGGCTGGGGAGGGGTCTTCGGTTTCGGGTTGGCCGGCGACGCGTGACTTGACGGCGATGGTGTGCACGCCCTGCATGAGCAGGAAGGGGTCATCGACGACGAGCTCGCCGGAGGGGCGCCAGGTATGCCAGAGGCCGTTACCGATCTTGTAGGTGTACTCGATGGAGTTGGAGCCGTAGTCGAGGGAGGAGTAAGCGCGCAGCACGACCCGGGGGCGATTGGCGGTGGTGGCGGTGGTGAGGCGGAAGCCATCGGCGGATGCGGACTTCTCGAGGATCTCGACGGTGGTTCTGGACGTGAGCGCGGTGGTGGCGGGGGCGATGCCCAAGCCCGCGAACACGCCGAGGAAGCTATCGTTATCCTTGTGGAGTCGCTTGATGCCGGCCTGCTGGAGGTCGAGGGTGAGGCCGAAGCTGGTGAGCATGTTGGAGACCTGGAAGGCGGGGATGTTGCCGAGGAAGTCTCCTGCGAGTCCTTCGACGACAGCGGCGAGGGCGCTCGCGATGGCAGCGGGGTCGTCCTTGAGCAGGTCTGCGTTGGTGACGACGGGGTTGTTGACGTAGATCTTGTCGAGGACGGGGGTGATGCCCTCGGCGGAGACGGTGAGGTTGATGGGGACATCGAGGTCGAACTGCGCAGTGAAGGCGCGGACGAAGCGGTCGGACGACCAGATGTAGAAGTCGATCATCGCCTCGTTGAGGGCGACGCGGACGAGGGGATCGGTTTCGATGTTGGAGCCGTCGCCGAGGGTGATGATCGGGGGCTGCTGTGGCCGGACGACGAGGGCGAGGGGGGCTCGTTGTTTTTGGTGGGTGAGGAAGGGGATGGAGGGGACGAGGAGGCCGAAGAGGCCTGTGGAGAGCATGTCAATCTGCTCGGTGGAGACGCCGAGGCAGAGGATGCCGCTGTTGTAAGCCGAGCCCATGGCGTAGTTGAGGAAGCGTTCGGAGAGGGCGAAGCCGACGTGGGGGCCCTCACCGACCCAGCCGTAGAGGGCGTTGCCGCGCAATTCGTTGGGTTGGGGGATCCCGGTGGGCAGGGCGAGGTCGACGGGGGTCACGCAGTTGGACACGGGGCGAGGGACCACGCCTCCGAACATGCCGAGGGTGGCGCCGCCGGCGACGGGGTTGAGGTCGCCCCAGGAAGCGGCGGGGTCGTCGTCCCGCATGCCTGGACCGCCGACAGCGAACAGGAAGTCGAGTGCGCCTTTGGTACCAGGGGAGATGGACGCGAGCATGCCGCTCAGGTCGACGTGTCCGTCGAGGCCCAGCATCATCGAGACGCAGGCTCCATCGGGGTACATGCACTTGCCCTCTTGGTCCTCGGTACCGGCAGGACAGACGGGGTCCTTGGTCGGGTCGGCGGAGAGACAGAGCATTTGGTTCATGGTCTCGACGATGGTGTCGGTGAAGCCGCCGATGATCATGCCGCCGACGAGGGGCTTGAGGGTGTTGAGGGCGGTGTCGTCGAGGCCGCCGCCGCAGAAGTGCAGGGCGTCGGTGACGGCGTTCTCGTCGATGGTGACCTCGGTGATGGAGAGCTTGGAGTAGCCGACGCGGGAGGTGTGCTGTTGGTTTCGCTCGACTTCGACCGAGAGCTCGACCTGGATGGGGACGTCGGCGTAGGTCATGGTGTCGGGGTTGCAGTCGTTGTTGCCGCCGCCGGACATGGCGCCGCTGACGCCGAGGCCTGGGATCCAAAGGACGGTGCCTTCGATGGGAAGGATCTTGAGGCGCAGGGGGATGGTGCCTTTGCCGAGGATCCCGTTGGGATTGACGCTGGAGAGGTCGATTTGGGCGGCGCCCAAGTTGATCTCGGCGATGCAGGTGTCATTGGCGGCGTCGGGCCCGTCGATGCACACGGTGATGTTGGTGCCGAGCCCTGCGGCCAGGTCCACGCGCTGGATCGGGAAGGTGATGACACCGCCTTCGGCGTCGGGGTCGGCGGCGAGGAATTGGGTGGCAAGGCCGCCGATGTTGGCCTCGAGGAAGTTGAGGCCCGACTCGGTGACGCGCACGGAGGCCGCATTTTCGATGCGGGCCGAGGGATCGAAGCCCGCGGGCAGGGGTTGCATGCCGGCGCAACTCTCGCCGGTCGCTCCCGTGCACGCCGCCACGCTCATCACCCCAAGAAAACCAAGAACATGCTTCAGCCAACGAGGCATGGGACCTCCCTTTACGCGCTCACCAACGTCAATCATAGTGGAGTCTACCCGTCGTGCACGCGTGGACGCAACGGCACGATTGCTCTCTCCGCCCGTCGCGTCGCCCCGGAACACGGGCGGTCGAGCGGAGGGCTCGAGGGATCGTCGAGGTTGGGTCGGTGGGGCCGACATCACGGGCAGGAGGGAAGGACCTTCACGGCGCTCGCGGCGAAACTGCCCTCGAGGCGGAAGGCGTCCGCATCGGGAGGGGAACACGCGGCGTTCGTCGCCGAGCACCAGTCGGCCTTCTCCCCGGCGAGGATCTTGCCGTTCGCGTCCCGCGCGCAGCGCTTGCCCTCACGCCCCCCTTCGTTGAAGTCCTCTCCGTAGGTCATCGCGCTACCCGACAGCGCCACGCACAACGTCTGCGTCATCTCCGGGATCCAGACTTCGTCCGATTCCTCGAGCTCGATGTACCCCGTGAGCTTTGCCCCGTTGGTCCACTGCATCTTCTGCCCTTCGTTGCGATCGGGCTTGCAGTCGTTGTCGAAGCTCAGGTTGTCACCGTCCCACCCGCCGATGCAGTTGCCTCCGGAAGAGATCCTCCCCTCGGTCATCATCACCTCGTGCAGCGGCAAGATGATCGCGCTCGACTCGTCGTCCGTGAGGTAGATGGCGACCGTGATGTCCGCGATGGACTCGGTCAGCTCGAACAGCGTGTCGGTCCCGTCGGTCGACGTCTTGATCGCGACCTCCATGGGTTGCGCCATGAAGCCTTCGACGGTTTCGTTGATGTAGCAGTAGCCGTTTACCGGGTTGAGCTGCACGTGGGCGCCGCCGGTCTTCACGCGCTGGTTGGCGATGTCCAGCTCCATGAGCCAAGTGAAGCGGCCGGTGCCTTCCTGGAAGCACATCGGGAGATTCAGGGCCACGCCTTTGGTGACCACGTTGTCCTGGAGGAACTGCCCAGCGAGCACGTCGGGCTTGAGCACCTCGAGCTGGGACATGCGGAAGGACAGCTTGTCCGAGCCCGTGTTGTCGTGCCACGCCATGCACGCTTCGCCCACGGAGCCAATTCCGCAGCCCGGGTCGGTGGGCCAGCACGTCTGGGAGCCCGAGCCCCCGGTTCCGCCCTCTTCCTCACTGCCGCAAGCGGCAAGAATCATCGTGGCGACCGTGACGCTCGCAGCGAGCGTCGTCATGACCGTGAGCTTCGTTCGCATACTCCAGGGCCTCCTTCCGGTTCGTGGCAGCGTTCGGGAGCATACCTGGCCGGGGGCGGGAGCGCGACGACCTCGCGTAGGATTCTCGGATAACGCAGAGCGGCAATCGGCGATGAGCTGTGAGCTGGTCCCAAATCAAGCACTGTTCGAAGAACGTGTTTTGGTTTGGGGCTATCCGAGCTGAAGGCGAGGCGTTTTGGGGTGAGCCGCGGTGAGCGCGGCGAGGGGGGAGCGCTTGATTTGGGGCTAGCAGCCCGCCGCCCCGAGAAAGGCCTCGACGAGACCGTCGAGCCGTTCGTTGGCCCTCTTCTCCGCGGACCCCATCGACTCGTCTTTCGCCATCGTCTCTCGGTGGTCGAAGTAGAACTTGATCTTGGGTTCCGTGCCGCTCGGACGGGCCACGATGCGACTTCCGCCCGCGAGCTCGAAGGAAAGGACGTTGCTCTTCGGAAGATTCAACTTGGCGGTGACGCCGGCGCGATCCCGTCGAACCTGCTGCTGGTAGTCCCGCACTGCGAGCACGTCGAGGTCTACGACTCTGGACGGGGGGGACGAGCGAAGCGCGGCCATGATCGATTGGATTCGCTCCGCGCCGTCGAGCCCCCGGTGCCAGCGGCTCACCTGCCGGCTCACGAACAGGCCATACTTGCGGTACATCAGCTCGAGCTCGTCGAGCACCGTGCGTCCCTGGGATCGCAGATACGCAGCCATCTCTGCGAACACGGCCACGGCGCTCACGCCGTCCTTGTCACGCACGATCGTCCCCACCGTGTACCCGAGCGCCTCTTCGTAGCCGGTGACGAAGGTCGCTCCCGTCTCGGCCTCGACCGCCATGGCGCGGTTCGCGATCCACTTGAAGCCCGTGAGCGTCTCCTCGTAGCGGGCCCCCTCCTGGCGCGCCATCGCACCCAACATCGGGGAGGACACGATGGTCGTCACGAACAACCGGTCGCGCGGCGCCCGCGGATCATAGGCGAGGAAGTAGTGCGCGAGCAGCACCCCCACCTGGTTGCCTGAAAGCTGCAAATAGCCGTCTCCGGCCCGGTTGGGCACCGCCACGGCGAGCCGATCGGCATCCGGGTCGTTCGCGAGGATCAGGTCCGCTTTCACCTCCCGCGCCGTCGCGAAGGCCAGGTCCATGGCGCCCGGCTCTTCGGGGTTCGGGAAGTGCACCGTAGGAAACTCGCCGTCGGGTGCGGCTTGCTTCTCTACCGGTACCACGTTCTCAAATCCCGCTCGTCGCAGGGCTTCCATCGCCGTGCACAACCCCACGCCGTGCATGGGCGTGTACACGATGCGCATGCCGTCGCGACCTTCCGGGTGGAGGGACAGCTGCTCGATGGCCCGCAGGTACCGTTCGGTGATCACGGGGTCCACGTGACGCACCAAGCCGCGCTCGCGCGCTTCCTCGAGGTCGGGGGCCGGGATCTCGTCGGCGGGTGGCGCTGCGTCGATGGCAGCGGCGATGAGGCTATCCTGAGGAGGAATGATCTGTGCGCCGTTGTCCCAGTACACCTTGTAGCCGTTGTACTCGGGGGGGTTGTGGCTCGCCGTGACCATCACCCCGGCCACGGCACCTAGCTGTGTGGTGGCAAACGCGGTCTGCGGGGTCGTGGCAAGGTCCGGGAACAGATGGGCGACGATGCCTTGTCCTGCCAAAACACGAGCGGCCTGCTCAGCGAACTCCCTGCTCTTGCGACGGGCGTCGTACCCGACCACCACCCCGCGCGTGGCGGCGTCCGGGAAGCTGGTGAGCAGGTGCTTCGCGAGACCCGCTGTCGTGCGAGCCACCACGGCGCGGTTCATGCGGTTGGATCCTGCTCCCAGGATCCCGCGCAATCCGGCCGTTCCGAACACCAGGGGGCCGGCCATCCGGTCTTCCGCGCCGGCCTGGTCTCCCTTGTCCACGAGCGCAAGCAGCTCGTTCCGGGTGCTCTCGTCGATGTCGTGGTGGGCCCAGCGCTTGGCGCGCTCGAATGCTTCGTTGGTCGTCACCCGGGCTTTGTAAACCAGCCCTGTGGGATCGGGAACCCCTCACCGGCGGGCGGGCAGAGCCTGGCACAGGTGCAAAGTGTCTGGATGGTCGCGATTCGGAGGGGCAAACCTGATCGTGGACGAATGTGGGCGGTTCTGCCAGAGTGCATGGATGCGCGGCGATACCATCACTCTTTGCTTTGCAGTTGTCCTGGCGACAGGGTCCCTTTCCCTGGGTTGCGGGACGGAATCTAACGACACGACGCCCTACGTTTCCACGGACAGTGGTGCCGGCGGCGCCGCGGGGTTCGCGGGCTCGGGTGGAGGGACCGACGCGGCTGCGGGGGATGGAGGGTCAGGTGGGACCGAGGAGGACGCGAGCACCTTCGACGTCAACCCGGGCGACGGCTCCCCTCCTCCGGGAGACACCATCCTCTACGCTCACGACCGCGACACCTTGTACACGGTCGACCCCGAGGACACGCAACTCTCCGTAGACGAGGTCGGCCTGTTCGACTGCATCGGCGACGACGGCGAGCCCTCCATGACCGACATCGCGGTGGACAAGGACGGCAAGCTCTACGGTGTCTCGTCCAAGGCGCTGTTCCTGGACATGAAGATCGACGGGAACACCGTGCGGTGCACGTCGGGCAAGGTCCCGATCGTGGAGGGGTCGCTCGGAAGCAACTCGCGGTTCTACGGCTTGACCTTCGCCCCGCCCACGGCGTCGCTCGGAAACGAGGAGACGCTGATCGGCGCCAACACGATCGGTGAGCTGTACATGATCGATCGCGTGACCGGGGCGCTCACGATCGTAGGCAAGTTCGGCAACGTCCCGTCGTCGGATGGGCGCGGACACGACTACCCGGACGAGCATGTGGGCCAGGCCTGGGCGCTGTCCGGGGACATCGTGTTCCTGAGCAACCAGGGGTCGCCCGTCGGCTTTGCAACGCTGCGTGATTGCGCGGATCCTGCCGCCGCGCCGTCGGGGTGCTCTACGGTCGACACCCTCGTGGAGATCGACGTCACGAAGCTCAAGCCGGTGACGTCAGGGGCGGTTCCGATCGTGACCAAGTCCATTCGCGGTCAGATTTTGCCTACCGGATGCAACGACGAGACGTGCGGGTTCGGCTCGATCTACGGCATCGCGGCGTTCAACGATCGGGTGTACGGGTTCGTGTACAAGCGGTCGGAAGGCACGACGCCGGCGGCCGGCATGTTGATCTCGATCAACAACGACACCGGGGCCGCGCAGCTGATCAGCTCTCCGCTGACGGGTGATGGGTTCGCAGGTGCGGGCGTCACGACTCTCGCTCCTGTCGTTCCGCCTCCCCCGAAGTAGTGTTTACAGGTGCGTGGCGAAGCGTGCCACACGCGGCTTGACGAGTCGTCGGAAGTCTTCGAAGCGCATGCGCACGGCATCGGTGTGCGTGCCAGCGTTGAAGTGGATGACCTCGTCCTGTGTCAGGCTCTCTTCGCAGAGCACCGGCAAGCCGTAGAGGTTGCCGAGGGGGGGCATGGCCCCGGGCTCGCACTCTGGGAAGAGGCTTTGGAACTCCGGCTCGCTCGCGAGCCGCACGTCTTCGAACTGCAGGGCCTTGGAGAGCAATTCGAAGTCGACGCGGTGTGTGGACGGCAGCACCGCGAGCAGGCTTTGCTGCCCTGCCTTCACCACGACGGTCTTGACCATGTCCTTCCCTTTGCAGTGAAGTTGGGCGGCGACCTCCTGCGCCGTGTACGCCTTGGGGTGCCGGATCGCGGCGTAGATCACCCCGTTTTCGTTCAGGTACTCCACCAGTCGAGACACGATAGGCATGACTTCCCCCTCTCTGCCGCCTGTGCGCGACACACGCCCGCGCGGCTGTTCCCACGTCCCCCGACCGCGTGACCTCACGCGATCTACCGTAGGGTAGCAGCACGAACGGGTTTGCCAAGGCGGTGGTGCCGGCCCGTCCTCGACGGAGTCTTCCGGGCGGGGCTACCTGGGCCGAGCGGCCACCGAGATCTTGCGCAGTTGACGCACCGTGAGGGCGACGGCCGCCGCGAGCACGCCGTTCATCCACACGATCGCGTACCCCAAGGGCGTACCTGCGATCGACGTGACGCCGAAGTCGCCGTGGTACTGCGTGTAGCTCGCGGACGCGCCGAGCCGTCGGGCGAGCAGCAGCACCAGCAACAGGGCCACGAGCGAAGGGACCCCGGCGATGGTGAGCAGCTTCTTGAGCTGTTTTTGCCGCGCGAGCGGCGCTCCCACCACGAACCCAAGCGGCACCGCGACCGCGTCGATCAACACCATGGCGAGGACGACCGCGGAAGGAAGACGCTGCGCGTTCACCAGGTAGGCGACGGACCAGTCCCCGTGGAAGGCCATGAAGTACCCGGCCGTCGGCGCGAAGACGAGGAGGGAGAACAGCGTGCTCACGACGAGGCAGCGGGAACCGAGCACCGACGTCGGGTCGGAGGCGAGCTCTTCGATCGCGGCCCACGCAAACGCGAGACCCAGCACGAACCCGAGCAGGGGAGCAACGAAGGCAGGCATGGTCGGTCGCGAGTCCAGCACGCCTCCGGGACCCTGACAACCAGGAACCGCGGACTCTCCAGAGAACCACAGAAGACGCAGAGGGCACAGAAGGGATAGGGGCTGGTGCGGAGGAAGGCCGCGCGTTTGACGCCGGCCGCAAGGCGTTGCTGTTCTCAAGTCCTCGTCGATATCTGTCGTCCCTTCATGGTCGGCGCCCGGGCTCCAACTCCCGACGAATCAGCGGGAAGGCTCGATGCGGCAGCGTGCGAGGACTTCCCCGTCCGATGCCCGCTGCATTTCGAACGCCAGGACGTCGTCCGTGTCGGCCCAGGTCGCGATGCGAAGCTCGTCCCCCAGCACGGCTTGGCGGCGGTAGTCCAGGGCCGCCCGGGCCAGGCGGCGTCCCGCCCTCTCGCTCGCGTTTCCGTAGCCACGCGCCGCGGCAGCGAGCAGCCGGGTGTCGTCGAAGTAATCCAGGTACCTCGCGTGGTTCACGTGCTGGAAGAGGTCCAGATCGCTCGGTGCGACGGCGAAGGAGCGAGCCCATGCGGACGTGGGGGCGGGGTCGACCGGGGCGGGGAGCAAGGTGAGCCGCTCCGTCGTGGCGACGAGCTCGCGGATCTTACCGGGGATGGCGTGGGGGCGCCCTGAGGGATCCAGGTACACCGCCGTCACCACGCCTCGCGCGAGGAGTCTGCCGTCCGCAACCCGCACGACGTCGTGGTGCATGTCCATGCTTGCGCGGCCGATGTGTCCGAGCACGAGGGAGACGTCGAGGTCCTGCTCCAGGCCGGGAGGCTCGTCGATCTCGAGCTGCTGGGCGCGTACGACCATGCGGTATCCGTCGCGGAACATCTCGCCGAGGCACACGGCCGGGTCGTGCGCCGATTCCCAGCGCATGTGCTCGAGGTAACGGAGCAGTGTGGAGGGCGGGACGGTCATGCTCGTGTCCAGCTCGTACCCTCGCGTCCTGATGCGTCGTGCGATGCGGTTCATGGGGCAGGCGAGTTTTTGCAGGTAGGGTGGCCCGGGTCAATGGGCGGCGACGGGCCCAGATCCGTAGGCAGAGCGCGTGCTACCCGCCCCCACCCCAGCCTTCCCCCGCCAGACGCGCCAGACGGGGGAAGGAGCCCTCTCGCGCGCCACTCATCATGGGGGGCAGGCCGCCTTGCCATTCGCAAAGCAAGATCCAGAGCTTGCTCTCTCTGCCCGTCGCTTCGCTCCAGATCAGGGACGGGTGAGGAGTTGGAAGCCTGGTTCAGTATTTTCCCCGATCGATACCAGACGAGTCGACGTTCGATCGTTGACGCGCTAGATGCGAACCCGTGGACGAACGAGCTCTTCGACAACTTCTGGAACACGTTCGGTCGGGATCGACCGACATTGAAACCGCTGTGCAGCGCGTGCGGGACCTGCCCTTCGCCGACCTTGGGTTCGCGAGGGTGGACCACCACCGCGCGCTGCGCCAAGGGCAGCCGGAGGTGATTCTCGGCGACCCCAAGACCGCCGAGCAGATTGCCGCCATCGCCGCCGAGATCGCCCGTCATGGTCACAACGTCCTCATCACACGCGTGAGCGAGGACAAGATCGAAGCCGTGCGAAAGACGCTTCCCGACATGCGATATGTGCCCCTGGCGCGAGTGGCCACCCTCGTGGTGGCGGACATCCCGCGTCGCCCGCAGAAGGTGGCGATCGTCACGGCCGGGACGGGAGACATTCCCGTCGCGGAAGAAGCCTCCGAGACGCTCCGCATGACCGGCTTCGACCCGCTGTGCCTGTTCGACGTGGGCGTGGCCGGTATTCACCGCCTGATGGCGTGCCGGGACGACCTGCTGGCGGCGGACGCGGTCATCGTGGTGGCTGGTATGGAGGGAGCTCTGCCGAGTGTGGTGGGCGGGCTCGTGTCCTGTCCTGTGATCGCGGTGCCCACGAGCGTGGGGTACGGTACGCACCTGGCCGGGCTCACCCCCATGTTCGCGATGCTCAGCTCGTGTGCGAGCGGGGTGGTGGTGGTGAACATCGACAACGGTTTCGGCGCCGCCATGGCCGTGCACCGGATGTTTCCTCGGGATGCGCGCGCGGTCGCCCAGCCCGAGGCGGAGTCCGGAACATGACCCATTCGCATGACTCGCATTCTCACCCGCACTCGCATTCGCATTCGCATTCCCACCCGCACTCGGACTCGCACTCGGACTCGGACTCGCACGAGCACGAGCACGAGCACGAGCACGAGCACGAGATTGGGGAGGGGAAGGGGAAGGGGAGGGTGCTGTTTCTGGATGCGTTCAGTGGGGTGTCGGGGGACATGTTCGTGTCAGGGATGCTCGACCTGGGAGTTCCCCTCGACGTGTTGCAGAAGACCGTCGACGCCTTGCCGATCGAGGGGGTCCGGATCGAGCGGGGGACCCGAGCCCGCAATGGCATCGTCGCTGCCTCGTTCGACGTCCACGTGGAGGGCGAGCAGCCTGCACGGCGCTGGCGAGAGATCGATGCGATGATCGCGGGCGCGGCGCTTGCTGCGCCGGTTGTTTCGCGGGCGCGGGCCATCTTCCGCAGGCTGGCGGAGGTGGAGGGCCGGGTGCACGGCATTTCCCCGCAGGACGTGCACTTCCACGAGGTGGGGGCGGTGGACGCCATCGTGGACATCGTGGGCGCCGCGGCGCTCGTGTCCTTCCTCGAGCCTTCGCGGATCGTTTGCTCCCCGCTGCCCATGGGGTACGGAACCATCCGGGCGGCGCACGGTGTCCTTCCCGTGCCGGCTCCCGCTACCGTCTTGTGCTTGCAGGGCGTGCCGACCTACGGGGTCGATGTGGAAGGGGAGATGGTGACCCCGACCGGCGCTGCGATCGTGGCCACCCTCGCAGACGAGTTCACGCGTTGGCCCGCCATGGTGATCGAGCGGACTGGGTTCGGTTCGGGGTCGAAGGACTGGGGGACGAGGCCGAACCTGCTGCGCATCATCCTGGGAACGTCATCGCCTTCGGGTGAGGCGCAAGCGTCCGGTACCCACACCGTGATCGAGACGAACGTCGACGACATGACGGGGGAGTTTGCGGGGCACACGATCCGCACGCTGCTGCGGCACGGCGCCCTGGACGTGTGGGTGACGCCGTCGACGACGAAGAAGGGGCGACCGGGCATGGTGATCTCGGTGCTGGCGGGCAAGGGCGAGGCACTGCAGCTCGAGCAGGCGTTGCTTCGCGAGACGACGAGCCTCGGGGTGCGCAGTCACGACGTGACGCGGCTCGAGATGCCGCGGCGGGCATCGGAGGTGACCACGCGGTTTGGAACCATCCCGGTGAAGGTGGCGGGGGAGGGGGACGCGGAGCGGGTGAAGCCTGAGTTCGACGCGTGCGTTCGGGCCGCCGAGGAGCACGGGGTGACGGTTCGCGAGGTGGTGGCGGAGGTGATGAAGCGGCGGTAGGTAGCTTGCTGACCCACCTCTTCCGCGGCTGCCGAGGTGGTAGGTCACTCGCTGACCCACCTCTTCCGCGGCTGCCGAGGTGGTAGGTCACTCGCTGACCCACCCCTTCCGCGGCCGTCGAGGCGGTAGGTCACTCGCTGACCCACCCCTTCCGCGGCCGCCGAGGTGGTAGGTCACTCGCTGACCCACCCCTTCCGCGGCCGCCGAGGTGGTAGGTCACCCGCAGTGAGGTCTCGGATTCCCTAACGGAAGGATCGAAAGGGCGCATTGCTAGGTCGACCTGCCAATGGCATTCTCGCATGTGGAGTAGCTTATCCTCCGGGAGATCAGGACCATGGGCGAGAACGACCACGCGAAGCGGGCGCTGGCTTACCTGGATGACCTTTGCCGGCGCATGGACCGGGGAGAGGCTCCGGTGCGCGCGAGCAGGGCATGGTGGCAGCTTCCCGCGTTCGTACCCGTGGCCGTCGGGCTGTCCCTCGTATCGTGCGGAGGCACGGTGCAGGAGGCCGGAGGCGACGACAAAGAGGTCTGTGACAACGACAAGGACGACGACGGCGACGGCGACATCGACTGTGCGGATGCGGATTGTTCGGACTTCCCCATGTGCGGCGCTCTCTACGCTGGACCCGCCTATGCCGCTCCCATGGAGGACTGCGCCAACGGCATGGACGACGATGGGGACGGCAAGATCGATTGCGCAGATACGGACTGCTCCGCGAGCCCAAGCTGCGCCATGCCGCCCTACGGCGCCCCCATCGAGGAGTGCGACAACGGGTTCGACGATGACGGGGACACCAAGGTCGACTGTGCCGATGCGGACTGCTTCGACTTCCCGGCGTGCGGCGGTGAGGACTACGCCGCGCCGTTCGAAGCGGACTGCTCGAACGGAGTGGACGACGACTTCGACGAGAAGGTCGATTGCGACGACCCGGACTGCTACTCGGATGTGAACTGCAACACGTCGCCTCCCTATTCCGCGCCCATGGAGATGGACTGCGACAACAACTTCGACGACGACGGGGACGGCAAGGTCGACTGCGCCGACGAGGATTGCGAGGGGTACTGGGCTTGCAGCGGGGCCGACTACGCGGCGCCGTTCGAGACGAGCTGTGACAACAAGGTCGACGACGACGGGGACGGCAAGGTCGATTGCCTCGACCCGGATTGCTACGAAGACCCGGCGTGCATGCAGGCCGCGTACGCGGCGCCGTTCGGCAAGTAGCTACTACTTCCGTCCCGTCGCCGTCGCCGATCTTCCCGCCGTCGCCGCTCTTCCCGTCGCCGTCGCCGATCTTCCCGCCGCCGTCGCCGATCTTCCCGCCGCCGTCGCCGATCTTCCCGCCGCCGTCGCCGATCTTCCCGTCGCCGTCGCCGCTCTTCCCGTCGCCGTCGCCGCTCTTCCCGTCGCCGTCGC
>CAZAWR010000033.1:50941-90860 GCA_964488865.1 uncultured Polyangiaceae bacterium
CCGTCGCCGTCGCCGCTCTTCCCGTCGCCGTCGCCGCTCTTCCCGTCGCCGTCGCCGATCTTCCCGTCGCCGTCGCCGATCTGCAGGACGGGTGTCGATTTAACGCAACCCGTGCCGGTCGATGTCCGATGGATGGTCATCATGAGAACCGAAGCTCCGAAGCTCAACCACGAGCGACTCGACGTCTACCAGACTGCCATCGAGTTCTTTGCCCTGGCCGACGTCATCGTCTCTGGTTTTCACAAGGGCAACCGCGCATTGACGGACCAGATGAGGCGAGCTTCGCTATCCATCCCCCTCAACATTGCAGAAGGGTACGGCAAGCGGACGTCTGCCGACCGGGGCAGATTCTACGACATTGCCCGGGGCAGTGCACACGAGTGCGGAGCAATACTCGATGCCGCAGCCGTTCTGGACCTCGTGCCCGAAGCCCAGTTCGTTCGCGGCAAGACCATGCTTGTGCGAATCGTACAGATGCTTGTGAAGATGAGCCAGTAGGGGATCGGCGACGGGCAGATCGGCGACGGGAGCGGATGCGGGCAGAGCGTCCCTACTTCATTCGGCCAAACGTCGTCCGGAAGCCGTAGTGCGTCGATACGGGAGCCATGTACTTCTTCCCGTCGGGTGTGGTGACCCCGACCACGGCCTCCTTCAGGAATACGTTGGATTCCTGGGGCGTCCACGCGGGACTCCCGACCCGGAACACGAAGGACTGCCAGGAGCTATTGCCTTCGCTCGGGCTTCCAGGGGGAGAGAGGATGGGGTTGTCGCTGCAGAGGGTGCACGACGGTGTGAAGCCCGACGGCACGGCCAGCGGGAACGCTGTTGAGACGATGTCGAACGCCTTGTCGTTGATGGGTTGTAGATTGCCCGCGCCTTGCGGACCCGCGTAGAGCGTCCCCACAAGCACGCCGCTCTTGCCGCGCGCAGCCATGCTCTTCTGTACGAGAGTCACGAGGCGGGCGGATTGGAGGTAGAGTTCCTCGCGCCAGGCCTCGTCGGACGGGGCGTCGTTTCCGTAGTACCCCGTGTAGGGGCGGGCCAAGCCCATGACCGGCTGGGTCAGGCTGGTGCAGTAGACGTCGACCGGTTCGCCTTCGGGGGGCGTCACCTCGGCCCTTGCGACGATGATACGTAGCTCCGTGGACGGCAGGACCCAGGCCTCGCTGTCTTGGATGGGGTGTCGCGAGAGCAGGAACGTGCCCGTGTCGCCGTTCCAGGCGAACCGTGCGCGCGGGTCCTGCCCGCAACGTGAGCGCAATTCATCCGGGCTGGCCCAGGAAGTCAGCTGGACGAATGCGCACGACCAGCACGCCTTGTCCTCGTTCGTCCCGCTCAGAAGGGGCAATGCACTCGCGATGCAGCGGGTGGTGAGACAGTCGGCAATGCCGGCGACGGGCTTGCCCGACGGGTCTTGCGCGGGGACCACGCACTCGTTCTGAATGCAGTCCACGAAGTCGGAGAACCGATCCGCGGACGCGGCGCATGGAGCCGTGGAGGGCAACGGAGGCACCATCCCCTGCTGGTTCGTGGGGTCGTCCGGGAGGGTGTTTAGGTCGAAGTCGAAAACGGCGCGATGGGGGAACGCGCCCGATGTGGCGTCGAGGATCTCGGAGCGGGTGCGCGGCCCCCACGCCTCTTGCACACACACAACGTCCGAGGGCAGCGACGCAAGAAGAGCAGGGGCCTCGGCGAGCCGCTCGGTGTGAAACGGGTCGAAAGCGCCCATGAGCTGGAGGTTCACGGAGTCGACGGCGAGGGTGGGCCCGACCGTACCGCCTGACCCGCCAATGCCTCCGGAGCCACCCATTGCCCCAGCGCCTCCGGTACCGCTTGTTCCACCGGCACCGCCTGTTCCGCCTGTTCCCCCTGTTCCGCTGGCACCGGCTCCGGCGTTGCCGTCTGTGGCAACAGCCTGTCCTCCGCACGCGGCAGCGAAGGTCGCGAAGAGGGACGAGAGGGCAAGCAGGCGGATGTTGGTCATGGCGAACCTCCAGGCACGGGCCGAAGTGGACACGGACATCCTGCATTCTACGCCGCGGCGCCGCGGGTGGCGAGGGGGAAGGCTGGACTTTGGAGACCCGCTTCCGGTTGGATTGCAGGCGGATGACGGCGTAGCGCAGCGCCTAGACCCAAATCAAGCGCTCCGCGCTGCTTTGGGTCTAGGTTCTTCTAAGGGGGCTTTCGCAAAGCCCCCTCGCCGCGCTCACCGCGGCTCACCCCAAAACGCCTCGCCTTTGGCTCGGATAGCCCCAAACCCAAGCACGTTCTTCGAACAGTGCTTGATTTGGGCCTAGTGAACGGTCGGCAGGCCATGGTTGTCGGACAAGCTTTGCATGGTGATCCCTTTCGCCCCATGGATAATTGCGGGTTCCGTCGCCACTGCTCTCGCGCCTGACTTTCGGCGCCCGCCCAGGCTTGTCCGAGGCTCCCCTTGCGGGCTGTCTCGCGCGTCCACTATATTGATCGCAGGAGATTGGACCATGAGCTTGAGGCCGGAGGTGGAGGAAGCGATTCAGCGCTTTGTGGATGCGTTTCCCTTCTACGTCATGGTTATCGACCGGTCTCATCGGATCCTGATCGCCAATCGGGGAATGGTCGAGTCGTCGGGACTGAACGCGTCGCAGTTTCGCGGCGCATTCTGCCCCAAGGTCGTCCACGGTACGGACGACCCATTCCCGGGTTGCCCGCTGGAAGAGGCGGCGTGCCACGGGTGTGCCGTTTCCAAGGAGTTCTTCCTCGCGGAGGACGAGCGCTGGGTCCGAACCGAGGTGTTTCCGTTCTCCCTGCCGGGAGAGTCCGAAATGGTCTACCTGCATATCGCGCAGGACATCACCGAGTCCAAGGCATCGCAGATGCGCGAACAGCATGGCGCCGATATGCTGCGCGTCGCCAACGAGCTGTTGATCGCGGCGCAGGCCACGCCGTCTACCACCGCGACGTTCGAGCGCGCTCTTGATTTGATTCTTGCGCTTCCCTGGTTGTCTTTCGAGGGCCGTGGCGCCGTCTTCCTGGCCGACGAGAGCGGCAAGCATCTCGAACTGGTCGCTCAGCGAGGCCTCGCTATCGAGATTCGCACGAGCTGCCGGAAGGTGCCCGTCGGGATCTGCTTGTGCGGACGAGCTGCGGCAACGGGTGAGTGCGTGCATGCTGCGGGGCTGGACGACCGCCACGACGTGACCTACCCGGGAATTCAGGATCATGGGCACTACTGCGTTCCGATCGGGTCGGACGGGCGGACGCTCGGGGTGTTGAACATCTACCTCCGACCGGGCCACCCGCGGGACGAAGAGGAGATCGCTTTTCTCGAAGGTGTGGCCGGCACGCTCGGAACGATCGTGTCGAATCGCCGGTCCCAGGAGGACCGCCACCGGCTTGCGGCGATGCTCGACGCCACGACGGACCTCGTGGGGATCGCATCGCCCGAAGGACGGGTGCAGTACATCAACGCCGCGGGCAGGCGGTTGCTGGGCATTTCGCTCCACGAGGATATCCGGGGGCTTCCCATCGGGACCTTCCACACCTCCGCGGCCGCCGAGGTGTTGAGAGACAACGCCGTACCCCACGCGATCAAGCATGGGGCGTGGAGAGGGGACACGTCGCTGGTGACCCGCGATGGACTGGTGATTCCTACTTCGCAGGTGGTGCTCGCGCACCGGCGGCAGGACGGGACCCTGGAGTACCTATCGACGATCGCTCGGGACATTTCGGCGCAAAAGCGCCTCGAGGAACAGCTTCGCCAGTCGCAGAAGCTGGACGCGATCGGCAAGCTCACCAGTGGCGTGGCCCACGACTTCAACAATCTTCTTTCCATCATCAAGGGATGCGCCGGATTCTTGCTCGAGGACCTCATGGAGCCGAGGTGTCGCGAAGACGCTGCGGAAATCCTGGAGGCGGCGAATCGCGCTGCCCTTCTGACGCGCCAGCTCCTGGTGTTCAGCAGAGAAGAGAAGGTCGAGCCACGCCTCACCGACGTCAACGGGACCGTTCGCAACCTGGCGAGGATGCTGACGCGGTTGATCGGTGAGCACATCCGCTTGAATCTGCGACTGGGGGACGACGCCGGATTCACCTTCATCGACCCGGCACAGCTCGAACAAGTCTTGGTCAACCTGGCGGTCAACGCGCGCGACGCGATGCCCGCGGGGGGGCGTGTAAGTGTGACGACGTCTCGCCTGGATGTGGATGGGGAAGAAGCGAGGCTCATGCCGGGCATCGAGCCGGGAGCGCACGTTGCGATTGACGTTGCCGACACAGGCGTCGGCATGTCCCCGGACATCCTCGATCGCATATTTGATCCGTTCTTCACGACCAAGCCACCGGGGATGGGAACGGGTCTGGGCCTGTCCATGGCGTACGGAGCGGTCAAGCAGAACGGCGGTCATATCAGCGTCGAGAGCAAACTGGCGGAAGGAACGACCTTCCGCATCCTACTCCGGCAGGTGGAGGCCGGCCCCACTATCCCGACGGGCAGAGTGTCTTCGCCGCCTCCGCAGGAGGGCACCGTCCTTCTCGCGGAGGATGACGTGGGGGTTCGTCGGGTGGTTGCGAAGCTCCTCAGATCCATGGGGTACGATGTGATCGAGGCGTTCGATGGCGAGGAGGCGGTTCGCCTGTTCGAGGCTGTCGGTCACAGGATCGCGGCTGTCGTGAGCGACGTCGTGATGCCGGTGATGGGGGGGGTGGACATGGCGCGTCGCCTGGCGGCTCTTCGGGACGACCTGCGAATCGTGTTCATCAGCGGATACGTCGATGGCTTCACTGAGGTCGAGCACCTCGAGGGGGTAAGGTCCCTGCTCATCAGAAAGCCGGTCGATCAAGATGCGCTGGCGAGAGCGCTCCGCGACGTGCTGAGGTGATCGGCTTTCTCGTTCGTCGAAGGTGCCCGCGGCTCGGGCGAGTCGGTACGAAGTAACGTCGCGAAGGCCCGTTCAACCCCAACGCACCCCGCAGCTCCGCCAACACCTTCCGGTGCGTCTCGTTGCTGCGTGGCGCCCTCACCACGGTCGTCGAGCGGGGGAGGGCGGTAGCAGAAGCGCACGGAACCCACTGCAGTCATCAAAACGGCAACAACTCGTTCGGATCGTCGTCGTCCCGCCGCACGTTGCGCGGGCGACGCGGGGCCGGCTCCTCCACCGCGGACCCCAGCCGCTCCGGCGCACGCCAGCCATGGGCGTACATCTGGTACGCGGAGGTGATGCCGTCGGGCGCGAGGTCCAAGGCACCCAACGCGTCCTCGTCCCGCAACGTCACCACCAGCTGTCGCATCGAGGCTGCCGCTTGGTGCTCGAGCAGCTCCAGCACCAGCCCGAGCTTCGACGGGCTGAACCCGGCGTCGATGTTGTCCATGAACCAGAACCCGGGACTCTCGAAGCCCAACAACGCAGCCATCACGGTGAGAAACCGCAGAACCCCCTCGGACACGCTGGGCGCGGACAGCCGCGCGCCGTTGCGATCGACCACGGCCAAGAGCAACCGCCCGGTCGCGTCCGGAAGAAACTGGATCTCGCTCATCAGCCCGTCCGTGAACGAGCGAAGATTTCGAAACAAGAGGTCGCGACGCTCCGGGTCCTGACACACACCGTGCAGAACCGAGGAGAGGTTCTCACCGCGGTCGCCGAGCACGAGCTGGTGGGGGAACGTCGGGCGACGCATCGCCTCGGGGGACGGTTCGAGGAAGCGCAGGGACCGAAAGGCGGAGAGCACCGATGCCGCAGCGTCCGTGACGGCGCGTGTTCGCACGGCCGGGTGCAAGGCGAGCTGGGACAATGCGGGTCGGCGCGGGTCGACGAGCAACGTGGGCCCCCTAACCCCTGTTCTGGAAGCGCGTCCGAGACGAACCGCAAGTCGATCGGGCACCTGCACCGGCGCATCGACCTCGGGGTGGGAGTCGAAGACGAAGGTCCCACGCCCTTCGAAAGAGAGGCGCTCGCGCACGACCCGCGGGGCGCACCCCTCGCCGACCATCACCTCGATCGCGTAGTCCGCGGGGCGAAGCTGGTTGCCGTCGGGAACCGCCACCTGCACGGCGATGGAGAACGCGTCCTGCCCCAGGTAGGGCAGCTCCCTCGGGCCGCCCCGGATGCCCGACCACGCGAGCGTTCCCGCTTCTCCCCAGTGCTCTCCCGCGATCTGCGCGAGCGAGTACGTGCGCCCCAGCCCGTGCAGGAAGCGGAAGACGTCGCGCAGGCTGCTCTTGCCGACTCCATGCGGACCCACCAACAGCGTGAGCCCCGTAAGCTCGAGGGAGGCGTGCCGAACCCCTTTGAATCGCTCCACCGTTACCGCATCGAACCGCGCGACCTGCGAGCCCAGCCGCTCGCTCTCGCCGTCGTCGTCGATGAGCAAAGGGACGAGATCCTGATCCGGCTCAGCTTGCGCGGACACGACCCGCGCCCGCCATGTGAGCAGCGCCTGGGCTCGTCTTCGCGCTGTCTTCTGGGCAAGGTCCGTCGCGGCCTGGATCCGGCGCGTCAGCTCGTCTTCGGTCGGACCCGGGTCCGCGAGCAGGTCGGGCGCGAGGGTTTGTACGATCTCGCAGGCCTCGATCGCGCGCACGAATGCGTCTCGCTCCTCGTCCGAACCGGGGCGCGTGCTGAGAAGGGCGGTCGCCCCCTGCGCGAGGGAGTACGATTCCCCGTCGCGGTCCACCCAGCCGAGCGTTCGAGCGGCCTGGCCGTAGTAGTCCGCGTGCCGCGACGAGAGCCCTGTCGCAGCTTGGATCTCGCGCTTCTGCGTCGAGCCCCTTCGCACGGCCTCCACGAGCTGTCGCAGGCGGTCCAGCGAGTTGGCCTGCGGTACCTCGGAGGATTTCACCTGGTGCGGGGCGTCGTCGTTCATGAATGGCTCCCGGCCCGAAGGCATAGCCTGGACGGGCTGGGGGCTCAATCTCGTCGGCCCGACGGTCCGTGCTTGGCGTCAGCCGGCGGGTCGAGCTCGCCGGCTCTACGGGTTAGGCAGGCGAGGCTCCCCCGAAAGCGTGGCGAATCCTCCGCCCGATTGACTGTTCCAGGCCCACGACGCGGGATCGGAGTCGATCACCGTCAACTCCCCCGGTGGTATCGCAGCGTTGGGGCGAATGACCCAGAAGGGGCCCTCCAGGGTCGCCATCCACGGGCCGAACACCCTGCCGTCGCTGTGCCGAAGGCCAAGCTGGCCGGCGATCGTTGCCGACGGGTGATACGTCCGCATGTACGTCAGACGGAACCCGGTGGGATACGAAAACTTGGTGGGCGTCTGAGGATTTCGGTTGATCGTCGCCCCGTTGGAGTTGTCGTAGATCGTGGCAGCAGCCCCGTACCTATCGTCGATGACACGCACCTCGAAGGTCTTGTAGCCGCCCGTACCCTCCACAGCCATCAGCGTCGATGTGCCGATGCCTTGCGGGACGACCTTGAACGTCGTGGATCCTTCTCTCTCGACCTTCACCGTCGCGTTGTTCGAGAACAGGGACCACGGTGCGCTCCCTCCGCTCAACGTGATGCGGAGGTACTGGCCTCGCTGTACCGTCGATGTGTTCGACGTGGCGGTTCCGCCGCTCGATCCGATGTTGATCGTTGGCATGTTGAACGTCACCCGTGCTTGGGCTTCCGCCGAGTCCGCCAACGTCGTTACGCCGAACGCGATGGTAACGAACACCCATAACGAAGTACGACAGTTCATGTGTCCTCCCAAAACGAGGTTGAGCAACCCTGTCAGCATATCCGCTTCGTTGAGCAAACGCACCATGGACGCGCCCGAATCGATTGCAACCCAGCGTAGCCGCGTGGACACAGGAGCGCGGGGACTGCTACCATTTGCGGTCATGCAAGAACCACTACTCGAGTGTGCGCATCTGGCGGTCTTCGCCATCGTGATCGTGTCTGGCGCCGGCTGCCGCTCGACGTCGTCCGGTGCACCGTCTGGGCCCGCCGCCACGGTCCAGCAGGTACCCGGAGCCCCTGAAGCCCCCGACGGCAGCGCGCATTCGGTCTCTTCGCTCCCCTCTTCCGTGCGATGCGGAGCGACCGAGTGCGGCGGGGCTACGCCAGAGTGCTGCCTGGTGGTGTACGGAGACGGCTCCCAGGACGCTTCCTGTGTCGAGGACTCCCAAATGTGTCAGGTGGACAACGACAAGGGCAACGCCCTTGGTGTGCGCGGGATCCGGCGTCTGGTGTGCGACGACTCCGACGACTGCGGCGCCGGAAAGGTGTGCTGCTACTCGCAAGAGGAGTTGCTTGGCGACTCCATGTGCGCGGACGCGAACCCGCTCCACAGCCCGTGCCAGAGCCTCGAGTTGTGCAGTGAAGGGCATTCGTGTCGTGCGAGCGCAGCAATCTGCCGGCCTGGCGTGGACATCTCGGGGATTTCGGCGTGCTCCGGCGCGAAGCGCCAGGTAGCGTGCGGCAAGGAGACGTGCAGAGGTGACGCGCCTTTGTGCTGCGGAACCGACCGGGGAGGGTTCCGTTGCTCGACGGACGGAACGTGTGACCAGGATGGGGAGCACCCGTTCTGGTGCACACACCCCGATGACTGCCCAGGTGGACAGGTATGCTGCATGATCTGGGATGGGGCGGGCTCGCCCAACACCTCGGTCTGCGTGGGCCGCTGCGCGGGGCGCAACTACGCCGTTGGACTATGCGAGAGAGATGCCCATTGCGACGAGGACGCGAGTTGCGTGAAGGACCGAAGTGCGCCCAGCCCCAAGCTACCACCGTCCATGAATCGGCTGGGCGGCTGCCAGATGAAGTAGCCCGTCGACAGAAGGACACTCGTCCGCGTGCCCTGCGTGGCTGGGGGCTCAATCTCCTCGGTCTCACATGCCCGATACGATCTTCCACTCACCAGCCTCGCGCCGGAGCGTCAACCGGTTCGCTTCCGCAACACGTCGCTCGACACCGCCATGCCGGTACGACCCCAGGTAACGGTAGTCCACCTCCGCGTGATCGCCCTGGACGTCGATTCGGTCGTACTCGAATGTGTAGGTCACGTCGGTGATCTGGCCGAGGGTTCGGTCCAACATCGACGCGAGGGCGGTGTGGTCGACGTCGTCGTCCGTCTGCTGCGGTGTCCCGCCATCGTCCAAGTACTGCGGGGAAGCAAGCGCGAGCAGCGCGTTTGCGTCCTGGTTCTCCATGGCCGTGCGGTAGCGCTCGCACACGTCGAGGATCTGTCGGTTCTCGGGCGTGTCTGGGATGGCGTTGGGCAAGGTCCCTGGGCCTGGCTGGTAGGGTGGTGCTGCCGCTTGTGACGCTGGCGGATCCACGAGCACGATCTGCCCCACGCGTGTCGGGCCTGGTGCGGTCGGCTTGGGCGCGGTCGAGCACGCCGTGAGTAGGAGCACGGACAAGGCCGTGATGACGCGCATGCGGATTCGCTATCACCCGCGGGGGTACAGGGCAAGCCGGCCTGGTGCGAGCAAGCCCGAGTTCGCAGCGAGGATGGGGCGGTGCGGGCCTTGTCGGGTTGCGGACGCCCCAGCGAAACCGAGGCGCGTCATCCAATGGGCAGTCGACGGATTCTCACACGTGAATCGTCCACGGTGACGACGGCGCCGGCGGCGAGGTCTTCCCGCGTGGACGCGACCACGCGCACGAGGACGCGCGCCAGACGGTCCGCGTCGACGTAGGTCACCCGAAGGTTGATCAGGGACGGCTGTTTCGACCCGAAGCTGCCAAGAGAGTTGAGAAGTCCTGGTCGTGGCTCAAGAGCACTGCGGCTTCTCGTTGAGCCTCCGCGAGAACCTCCAGATCGGTCGCGCGCGGGTGCAAGACATCACCGACTCGGGCGACGTCGAGGCCCGCTTCGCGCAGTCTGTCGACGACCTTGCGTGACACGTTCTGGTCCGCGAGAAACCTCATGCCGCTGGTGGGACCTCGAGTGTCCTACCCGACGCCAACCACGACGCGTACCGCAACGCATCGCGAACATCCTCGTCTTCCAACTCTGGGAACTCCTCGAGAACTTCCCCTGGTGTGCGACCTGCGGCGAGGTGCTTCAGGATGAGCGAAACCGGGATGCGAAGCCCGCGAATGCACGGCTGCCCTCCGCAGACCTGCGCGTCCACCGTGATCCGAGTCAATCCCGCTTCCATCTGAGAAACCGTAGCGCGCCAGACAAACGCCTGCAACGGGTCCTCCTCCCCATTCCAGGATCCAGTGCTACCCTCGACCCACGTGCGGATCGGTACCCTCACCCTCGAGCTGACCCATCGCTGCCATCGACGGTGTGCGTTTTGTTACATCCCGGACCTCGCGCGTCCCGAAGACCCGTCGCCCGAGCTTTCGACCGAAGACGTCGTGCGCGCGGCTCGCTTGATGATCGAGGGCACGGGCTGCACGAACATTCAACTCAGTGGGGGAGAGCCCCTGCTGCGCGCGGATCTGCTCCCCATCCTCGACGGTTTGCAGGACGTAGGTGCGCGCGTGTCGATCATCACGGACGCCGCACACCTCGACGAGCCGCTCGCGCGGGCGCTGGTGGCGCGACGGGTGAGATCCGTTCAGCCCACGTTGCTATCCGGCACCGACGAAGTGCATGACGCGTTGCGGGGCCGTGGCGCCTTTCGATCCGTCACGCGTGCGATCGCCGTGGCGGCAAGCGCGGGGCTCGAGGTCAGCGCTTGCATGGTGATCACGAGGAGGAACCACCAGGAAGCTTCGCGGGTCGCCGAGCTTGCGTTCGGACTGGGGGCGCGAGGTCTGGCTTTGAGCCGCTTCACGCCGGCCGGCGCGGCGGTCCGGGCCTTCGACGCGCTCATGCCGTCGAGCGACGAGGTTCGGGGCGCCTGCGAAGCGGCGGTTGCCACGTGCCGTGCGCTCGGGCTGCCCGTGGCCTCCGCCGTGACCATTCCGGCGCGCGTGTTCGACAACGCTGAGGTTCCTGTGTTGCGCACGGGAGTCTGCTCGCTCGTGGGACCGCGAGGTACGGTGACGATGGGCCCCGACGGTTCAATCCGTTCGTGTTGCTTGAGCGGAGGCAGCGCGGGCAACGTGCTCGAGGACCCGTGGGACGAGATCGCGCGGAGGCTCGAGTCGGTCCACTTTCAGCCCATGCGGGCCGTTCCGAAGACGTGTGCTTCGTGTCCACAACTGCCTCGCTGTTTGGGGGGCTGTCGCCTTTCGGCGCTCGCGGTGTTCGGCGATGGGGATCATCCGGACCCGCTCTGTCCCCACGCCCTTTGCGAGGCAGAGCCGTGGTCAACGTAGGTACATCCAAGGTGACTACGTGCGGCTTGTCGTGCGTGTCGTGGGCCACCTCGATTCCGACGTCTCCTGAGTCACTTGTTTCTGCGCAGGTGCTATCTCAGTGCGTGTCAGGTGGCACCGCCGAGTCGAACGCTTCAATGACATCGAGCACCTTCTGACGCTGCGATGCGAAGTCCTCGGTCGCCACGAGTATGAGCTGGCCGACGCGGTCATGCAGCTTGGCCTGTTCGCTGCCTTCCTTCGCCCCCCTTTTCAGAAGCTTGCTTGCGTTCTGAAGGTGGCTTTGGGCGATGCCGAAGTTTCGATTGTCCATGGCAAGAAGCGCCAGATGCAGGTGTCTGCGGCCTTCCAGCAAGTCAACCCTGCGCCGGGTCTGGTTGAGCTCGGTCTGGAGCTCCGAGGTCGCGGATTGTTTGGCGCTCTCCGCCTCTTCGGCCTTTCCCTCGGCTTGCCGGACCTGGGAACAGCCCTGAACGCGGCCGACTCCGTAGGCCACGAGCAGGGCGACCAGGACGCCGCCCGCCACAGCGGCGAGAACACGCCTCGACTTCAGGGCGGTGCGAAGCAGCGAAGCCCCTTCCTTCTTCTCTTCGGACATGACTCCTCCATGCGGCCACAACGGCTACGATGCAAGGGATTCGTCAGAGAAGGAGGGGCGACCCGCTCTGTCCCCACGCCCTTTGCGAGTAGGCAGAGCCGGGTTCAGCGCAGATACCTCCACGTCTTCTGCGTGTCGTCGAACGAGTTTGGGGATGGGTATCCTCGTCGGGAGGGGTGACTTCTACAGCAAGTGCCACTGAATCTCGATGGAATCGGGGTCCGTCGGATGCACCAAGACGGGCAAGGTTGCCCCAGCGCCCACCCTCGGAACGAGCAGCGCCGGGATCGTCGTTTGATGCGTGACCCGACGGGTGCCGCCCTGGGTTTCCACATCGAGCTGAAGCGTGGCACTTCGGCCTTGGCCGGCTCCGAGGGATCGAAGGGTCGCTCGTCCTGCAAGGCCTTGCTCACGCAGAAGTCGAAGCTCGCGCAAGTGCTGCTTCTTTCTTGGGTAGCCGATGGCCGCGGACACGCCGAGGGTTCCGAAGATTCCCGCCATTAAGATCCCGGAGGCTAGCACCGGTGCGTCCCCTCCCGAGGTAGCGGCGACGACCACGCTGACAATTGCCACCAAGGTACAGACGACCCCTATTCCCAACGTGAGCTTGGTTTCGTCCAGGGGCTCCGGAGGCGGCGCGATCGTAACTTGAGGAGCCTTGGGTGGCGCATCATGGACGAACGCGGTCACGTGACAGTAGTCGCATGTCACCCTGTCGTCGGCAGGGTCCACGCGCACCGCAGCGCCACAGTTCTCGCAGCGAGCAACGACGAGGTTCATGGAGTCAGCCTATGGCTGCGCGCAAGGCCGTGTCGAGTCTTGTCGTGGGAAAGAACCCTTGACGTCGACGTCCATCGTGACGAGATCGCGGCAACCACGGGTTCGGCTCAGGTCGACATGCCAGTTGTTGCCGTGGTCAACGTAGGTACATCCACTTCTTCTGCGCGTCGTCGAAGTAGACCACGTGCGGTTTGTCCTGCGCATCGAAGGCCACATCGATCCCGAGCCCGATCTGGCCCGCCGCTGCAATGGCGGACGCTCTCCAGACTCCGCCCGCCCGCTTCGCGCATCGCAAGCCCGCGGTCGTCGTGGCGCGATGGCAGATGAGTGGCTGGCCTTGGCTGTCGAGGGCGATGGCGCACGATTCACCGGCGCCGGCAGTCGAATCAGCCACTTCCGTGACCCATTGTCCCGACGAGCGGCGAGCGTACACGAGGGGCCCCGCTCCGCCGTCCGACTGGTAGCAGACGTGCGGCGTGCCCTGCGGATCGACGGTGATGGCCTCGTTGCGCAGGTCGGTGTAGACGCTGCCCAGGTTGTCCGAAGCCACGGCGTTCGTATCCCACGTGGCGCCGCTCTTGGTCGCGTGCTGGAGGGTGTGGTCGGTGAGCAGGACGTGGGGCGTGCCGGATGACGTCACGCCGAGCGACACGCTGCTCATGGAGGGCAAGTCCTCGACGGTCCACGCGCCGCCATCGCGGACGGCATAGCGCCCCCAGCTGTAGTAGTTGTTGAAGCAGCACTTGAGGAAGGTGGCGTGGATCTTCCCGGCGTCGTCGGCCTGCAGCGTGATCGGCGGCTGCAGTCCGCTCGAGTACGTGTTCTGCACCGTGTCCACGGCGTCGATGGTCCAGGAGCTTCCGGACTTTCGGGCCACGCGCAGGGCGAGGTTTCGGCTCCCCGTTTGCCAGCTCTGGGCGCGCTGGTATCCCACGTACGGCACGCCGGCCGCGTCGAGCGCCATGCTCACGCCGCTGAGACTGTACTTGGGGTTCTCGCTGGACGACGAAGTCACGTAGTCCGGCGTCTCGACGGTCCACCCGGTGCCCCGGGTGGCGTGAACCACCGAATAGGAAGAGGAGTACGTTGAAGTCGACGCATTCATGAAGGCCACGTGCGGCGTGCCCGTCGTGCCGAGGCGCAAGGCGACGTGCCCGTGGATTCCCGTCCCAATCGGCTCCGGCGTCCACGCGCAACAGCCCGTCGGACAGGGGCTGGCGCCCGGCATGCACACCGAACCGCAGACGTGATTCTCACAGGTGGCGATGCCGTTCGCAGGGGCGGGACACTGGGTGCAGTTGGGGCCGCAGGCGTTGGGCCCCTCCACCGTGCACGTGCCGTTGCACATCACGGCGCCGTTGATACACGCCACCCCGCACGCCCCGTTCGAGCACGTCGCCGTCGCGTTGGCAGGAGCGGGACACGGCGTACACGACGTGCCGCACGTCTCCGGACTGCTGTTGGACGCGCACGTCCCGCCGCAGACGTGGTAACCACTCTTGCAACTGAGCGCGAGGCATGTCGCGCCGTCGCATGTTGTCGTCTGGGAGTTGGCCGGACATGCGTCGCACGTGCCGGCACACAGCAAGTGTCCGGCGTGGCACGAGATGCCGCACGCGAAGCCGTCGCAAGTAGCGTCCCCGTTGGGTGGGGTCGGGCAGGGCGTGCACGCCGTACCGCACGAAAGGGGGCTTGTGTCGGAGAGGCAAACACCGTTGCAGGAATGGGAGCCAGCGTCACAGGTCCCGCCGCTGCCTCCTGAGCCGCCGACGCCTCCCGTTCCGCCGACGCCTCCCGTTCCGCCGACACCCCCTGTTCCGCCGACGCCTCCCGTTCCGCCGACACCCCCTGTTCCGCCGACGCCTCCCGTTCCGCCGACACCTCCCGTGCCGGACCCTCCAGAGCCTCCGGACGCGGCTGTGCCTCCCACGCCCCCATCGGGGACTTCGCAGATCCCCGTCACCTTGTTGCAGAGCATACCGAGGGGCGTGCACTGGTTGTCCGACTCGCAGGGGACGGGACTGCCTCCCCCCGAACCGCCCGATCCCTGTGCGCTGCCGGTGCCGCCCCCGGCGGGCGTTCCCGACCCCGACAGTCCACCGTCACCATCGCCGCATCCAGGCCCAGCGAACGTTGCCACGAGGCAACACGAGAGAATGGGTACGAACCTGGGGTGAATGATCATGACGCCTCCGGCATTGGCACACACAAGGACAAGGATGGACCGTCTAGCATAGCCCGTACCATGGGTGGACACACACCTGTTGCCGAAGGGACGCCGAACGTTCCTCGACGACGCGGCATGAAGGACACAGTCAGAAGCAGGTTCTGCGTCACCCAGGACTCACCGTGCTCCTACTCGTGCTCGTGTTCTTCACCCCTCCCACTTCACTCGATACACCCCTTCCGTCCCGCCCTCGTCGCTGACGAAGTAGATGTACCCGTCGATGCCCCAGGCCAGGTTCCCCTTTGCCGCATAGCCGCCGACGAGCGCGATCGGCTCCCCGGCATCGAGGCTCACCCCGAAGAGGTTGTTTTCCACGCCCGACGCGCTGCCCGCGTGGTGGCTCTCCTTCGCAAGGAACGCCACCCGCTTGCCGTCCGGCGAGAGCACACCGCCACTGACGGACCACCCCTCGCTCGTCAGCGCGCGGGACCGTTCCAGCTTGGGCCCCTCGAGCAGCACGAGCCGCGTCTCGCTGCGCAGGCCCTGCTCCACGCGCCCGATGAGCAGCCCCATCCCGTCCGCCTTGACCGCATACGGGATCCCTTCTCCCAGCGAAACCTGCTGGCTGTCCGCGAGAGACCGCCGGAGCAAACCGGACGTCCCGAGCAGCGGGCCGGCGCTGAATACCACCGTCGCCCCGTCCGGCCACGGCAGGGGTCTTGCCACCGTCGTCTTCATGCTCCCGACCTGGATCGCCGTCTCCTCCCCGACCTCGCTCGCGTTCAGCGCGTACCGGAGCAGTCGCACGTCGTTCTGCGTCGTGTCCCAGCGCACCGCGAACAAGGAGCGCCCATCTTGGGCGAGCACCGGACTGGTCAGGATCGGTCGTCCTGCGGTGGCTGTGAAGTCCAGCGTGTCGAGAACCTTCTCCTTACCTGATGGCAATTCCCTCACGACGGCCAACGCCTTTTCGGAAGCACGACGGATCATGACCAGGAGCCTGCCATCGGGCGTGCTCGACACGTAGTTCTCGACCTCCCCTTGCTTCGTCAGGCGTTCCAGGCCGGAGGCGGCTGGGGTTGCGGAAGGTGCGGACCGCTTGATGTGCGGGGCGGGCGGTGCGGCTGGGAAGAGCCGCTGGGACTCCTCTTTCGCCACCTGTTCGTCGACGTGCTTGCCGTAAGCGAAGTGGGTTCCTGCAACGCCGGCCGCGATGGCGATGACGAGGGTGCCCGTGTTCGTCACCAGCTCCTTTCGCCGGTGCTTCACTGTCTCGTCGAGGCGCAAGGATTGTTGGCTGGCGGCTCCCACGTCCCCACGGAGGTCGACCCCGAGGATGTTGTCTGCGCTGCAGTACATGCATCGAGCGACCATGTCTTCGTCCGACGTACCGGAAGGCAGGGGACCTCCGCAGCGACGGCAGGACCACGGGTCGCCCTGCCGGTTCGGGGCCCGCGCGCCAAAGTTGAGCTCCATCAGACGCAGCGCCCGACGGTTCGAGACGACCAGACGAACGAAGAAGACTAGGCCGATGCTCGAGCATGCGGCGACGGCGAACGCCCAGACGCCGACCCCAATGAGCGTCACGGGCAACACCACGAAGAGCGCGATGCCCAGGACCGTGAGCAAGATGTTGACCGCGTGCGCCCCGGGTTGGCGGAGCAGGGACCGAACCATCTTCTCGCTGCGCTCGCGTTCGCCAGGGAGAAGCCTTGCCGCGCGAACCTTTTCGACCAGATCCGCCGGCGTGGGCTCGTGATGTCCGCAGTGCCCGCAGGCGCTGGCTGCCTGATCGGTGGGCGCCACGGTCGCTCCGCACCGCGAGCACGTCAACACGGAGACCTCCGGTGTGGTCGTCGCCCCCTGTCCTTGTGCCGTGGGCCCTCGTACCCAGGCCTGGAGCGTTGCCTCCAGTGCCTTCATCGACGCGATGTCTTCCGCCTTCCCGCTCTCGGCGAGGACGACCCGGATGCCCGTGCCAAGGTCGAGGAAGAACTTCGTGTTGCCGGTTACGCCGCCGGACAGCACTTCTTGTTCCACTCCGGTCCCGCCGAGCTCGATCCCCCGCCTCTCCCAGCGAAACCCGTGCTGCGGGCCTCCCTCCACGCGGATCTCGTCCTCGCCGATCAGTACGTCGGCGGCCCGGCGCTGGGCAGCCAAACCGGGTACCCCGAGGGCCGTCACACCCAGGGCTGCCACCCAGAGCACGAAGGTGATTCCCCCGAGCACGGGGCTCGCCTCCATGAACGCGACCATCCCGCCCGTGAGCGCGAACGCCACAAGGGTGCCGACGACGAGGATCGTGATGGCCGAAGACCCGGTCTCGACCGGGAGGCGAACCTGACGACGTGGTGCCACGACACAGGGATATCACTGTCGGTTCGTCGCGGGAACGAATGCGGTTGGTACGCTGTCTGCCGGTCTTCGGCTACCCTGTCGGCCATGCCGGATCTCGCGGACGAGCAGAGCGTTCAAGTCAAGGGCTCGGGATCGTCGGTGTACACCCTGAAGAACAGCGGGGGCGTGTACTCATGCACCTGCCCCGCATGGCGGAACCAGTCGCTCCCCATCGAGCGCCGAACCTGCAAGCACCTTCGCGTGTACTGCGGGGAGGCCGAGGAGGCGGCGCGCGTGGGGAATCTAGATCTCCCGGTCAAGGCCTCGAGCCCGGAGACGGGTCGCGAGGGGCCGGCGCTTCTGCTCGCTCACAAGTGGGAAACCGACGTCGACATCACGGGCTGGTGGCTGAGCGAGAAGCTCGACGGTGTGCGCGCCTACTGGGACGGAACGCAGTTCCTCTCTCGCCTCGGCAATCGGTTCTTCCCGCCCGACTGGTTCGTCGAGGGCTTTCCCGATCATCCGCTCGACGGCGAGCTGTTCGGCGGGCGTAAGCAATTCCAGCGGACGGTGGGGGTCGTGAAGCGTCAAGATCAGTCGCCGCTCTGGAAGGAGCTGACGTACGTGGTTTTCGACGCCCCCGCTCACCCCGGGCCTTTCGAGGGGCGCATCGAGCACGCGCGGAATCTGCTCGGCGCAGGCACGCCCCACGCTCGGGTGCACGAGCACTTCCCGTGCGAAGGCCTGGCTCACCTGAGGCAACAGCTGGCGCGCGTCGAGGCGCTCGGAGGCGAAGGCTTGATGGCTCGCAAACCGGGCTCGCTCTACGAGGCCGGGCGGTCGAACTCCCTGCTCAAGATCAAGAGCTTCAAGGAACGCCTCAAGGGATCAACCGTTGCTCCCATAGCGAGATGGTGCGGCCGTCCCAGTCGTAGCTCCCGTCGCAGTGCCCGTACCCGGGCAGCTCGAGCGAGTCCACGGCGAACCCCAGCGCTTTGTAGTCCGCCATTGAGGGGTAGATGTACTCCGTCATGAAGTCGTCCGTGCCGAAGGTGTAGTGCATGGGCAACAGGGCTGTCGTTTCGGGCGACGGCGCCCAGTCGAACGGCTGCGGATCGACTCCGCCGCAATTCAATACCATCACACCGGCAAGTTCGTTGCCCACCATGGGGATGTACTGGCGCGTAAGAAACGTCGACCCCCCCGAATAGCCCACGAACAGGATCTCTTGCGTATAGACGTCGTAGGCCTTGCCCACGGCCTGAAGGACCCCTACCAATTGCTCGGTGTTGTACCCCTCGTCGTACACGTCTGCGCCGCAGGTATCCTTCGGACGCCACCACGAGCAGCCGTTGGGGGCCAGCGCCGCGAAGAACAGAACGCGATGCGACGTTGCCCATGCGGACAGGGCTTCGAATCCCCAATCCTCGTAGTAGCCGTTCGCGGTATCGCCGTGAAGGTAGATGGCGAGCTGCATCGGATTCGGTCCCGGGTCGGTGGGCGCGAACAGCTTGACCTCGACGTCTTCGACGGTGGTCAAACAGTAGGATTGACCGTCGTATTGGGTCGCAGCGGAAGTGCAGGGGAGTCCCCCCTTGCCGCTGGTATGGGGGATTCCGCCACTTCCCGCGGAGCCCCCATCGCCTGCCGCCCCCGCTGTGCCTCCACCGCTCCCGGCCGCTCCAGCGGAACCGGAACTCCCGGCGTTGCCCCCGGTCCCCCCCGATCCGGCCACCCCGGCAGCCCCTCCACCCGGCCCTCCCCACTTGTCGTCCCCTGATGCCCCACAGCCCAGGCACACAGCGGCCCATACCGCAGCAGCGATCATTGCGCGCAAGCAGGCACTCATGCCGCCGAGTGTAGCACGGGCAGAAGCAGCCTTGCGTCAGGTGCACGTCCCTGTCACGATGCCCTGGTGCAGGTCGCCTCGCGACGCATCGGCGGCGAGGGGAAAGAGAGTGTACATGCGGACTCCCAGGAACGTCGTTCGCGCTGTCCTCGCCCTGATTGTCCTCTTTGGCTTGACCGGATGTGCGTGGAGTCACGCTGCCGGTGCAACGGCTCTGATCGCGTTGGCCTTTGCTTTTCTGCTCGGATGTGGCGGCAAGGCGGTCGCCACCGAACCGGGGGAGGGCGACGACGACGCGGGTGGGGCACCGGATACGGGCGAGAACGACGACGCCGACACACCCCTCCCCGATGCCGCGCCAGATGCGCCTGCACCCGACGCGCCTGCACCCGACGCCGTACCGCCCCAGCCCGATGCCACGGACCCCGGGTGCGGCGGAGGCTATTGCCCGTCAGGAATGACCTGTGTGACTCGCGCGGGCAAACCGTGGTGCGTCCCGGACGCGGACATGGACGACCTGCCCGACGACCAGGACAACTGTCCGTACAAGGACAACGTGGGCCAAGAGGACACGGACGGCGACGGTGTTGGGGATGCCTGCGACCTCTGCTCCGGGCCCAACGACACCACGTCCTGTGGAGTCAACTGCTGCACCGACCCGGACGGGGACGGGCTGCCGGGCGTCGACGTCTACCCAGCGTTCACCTCGGGGGCGGACAACTGCCCCTACATCCCAAACCTTGGGCAGGAGGACGGGGACCAGGACGGGGTAGGGGACGCATGTGACCTTTGCCCCGAGGAGTTCAACCCGCTGTCACCCTGTGGGGACCCGTGTCTGGATTCGGACGGGGACGGCATTGCGGACATGAGCTTCTGCGGGCAAGGGGACATCGACGCCTGCAAGTTCACGCCGTCCGAGCACACGGGGGACCGCGACGGGGACGGGATCTGGGACGTGTGCGATCCCGACGGCATCCCGCCGCTCATGGCGGGCGAGAGCGCGATGGCACCGCGGACAGGGCCGACACGTCTGGCCGCGCGTCGTGCGATCTTGGCGAAGCTTGGGAGCGATGGCGTCCTCGATGCGGAGACGGTGAGCCTCGCGCTCCGGGCGGCGTAGCCGCGAACCGTCTATTCAGTGCCCGAACCCTCCCTGGGGCGCTTCGCGCCGGCATCACACACCGGTACGGGCCACGTCGACCCCGCTCGCTGGGAAGGATCCGCACCCTCGGTTGTTCTGGGACTGGCCGTCCGGCCACTTCTGTTCTAACCGGGAACCGCCATGATCGAGGTCCAGAACCTGTTCAAGTACTACGGAGAACGAAGGGCCGTCGGCCCCTTGTCGTTCTCCATAGCCCAGGGCGAGATCGTCGGCCTGCTCGGGCTCAACGGCGCGGGCAAGACCACCGCCCTGCGCATCCTCGCCTGCGACCTGCTCCCCTCCGCGGGCTCCGCCACCGTCGACGGCATCGACGTCGTCGACCAGCCCCACGAGGTCCGCCGTCGCATCGGCTACCTGCCGGATACCCCGCCGCTCTACGGGGAGATGTCCGTTCGCGAGTTCCTCGTCTTCGCGGCCCGCCTGCGCGGCATGGCGAAGCAGGAGGCCGACAAGCGCGCTGCCGAAGCCGAGAGAGTCACGAGCCTCGACAAGGTCGCCCGCGACCCCATCCATTCCCTCTCACACGGATACAAACAGCGCGTGGGTATCGCCCAGGCTCTCGTCCACCGCCCCAGGCTCCTGCTGCTCGACGAACCCATCCTCGGTCTCGACCCAGTGCAGATCGTGGAGATGCGTCACCTGCTCCGCAGCCTCCGCGGCGACTTCACCATCGTGCTGAGCTCCCACAACCTCAAGGAAATCAGCGAGACCTGCGACCGTCTGCTCGTCATCCGGGAAGGCACGATCATCGCCTCCGGCACCGAGGCGGAGCTGTCCGAAAAGTTGCTGCGCGGCTCCCGGATCGCCTGCGCCGTGCGAGGCGACCTCGCGCGCGCCAGGCAGGCAGCCCTCGCTGTCGAGGGCGTCAAAGACGTGTCGGATGCGACGGCGGGGGAGGAGGGCCAGGACGGTCACGTCTTGCAGATCGTGGCGGACCACGACGTTCGCCCGGCGCTCGTGCGCGCCCTCGTGGCTGCGGAAATCGACGTACTCGGCTTGGGGCACGGGGAAGGGGAGCTCGAGTCCATCTTCCTGCGTCTCGCGGGTGACGACGCTCGACCGAAGCCGGAGCCGGACAAGGAAGCGGAACCCGGCCACGCGCCGGAAGCATCGGCCAAGTCCGAGGAAGAGAAGGAGGAAACCTGATGCGAAGCGCGCTTCTCATCGCATCGCGCGAGCTGCGAGGCTTCCTGCGATCGCCGCTCGCCTACGTCGTCATCGCCATCATGTTGCTGGTCGACGGGCTGCTCTACTACGGCATCGCCCTTCGTGGGGAGGCGCGTCTGTCCGCCGAGGTGCTTCGCGACTTCTTCTACTTCTCCAGCGGCACCACCATGACCACCGCCATCCTGCTGTCCATGCGTCTGTTCGCCGAGGAAAAGCAGACCGGCACCTTCGTGCTTCTCAACACCGCGCCCGTGCGCGACGGCGCCATCGTGGCGGGTAAGTTCCTCTCTGCCTACGCCCTCGTGGCCGGCTTCACCCTGATGACCGCCTACATGCCCCTGCTCATCTTCGTGAATGGAAGGGTTTCTGTTGGGCACATCGTGGTGGGATACCTCGGCTTGTTGCTCATCGGCGCCGCCTCGACCGCCATCGGCACCTTCGGCTCCGTGCTCGTCAAGAGCCAGACCTTCGCTGCCGTCATCGGCGCCGTCATCCTCGTGTGCATGCTCGTGCTCTGGCTCGTGGCGCGGGAGACCGACCCGCCCATCCGCGAGTTCCTCACCGGGCTCTCCCTTCACGACGCCCGGTTTCGGCCCTTCATGCTCGGTCAACTCGAGCTCCAGCACTGCGTGTACTACCTCGCCGTCACGTTCTTCTTCCTGCTCGCCACCACCAAGACCCTCGAGGCCAGGAGGTGGCGATGAGCAAGCTCCATGGCACTCCAGCCTTCGCGCTTCCCGTCTACCTGCTGGGGCTCGTCCTCCTGTTCGTGGGGGAGCGCATCCTGCAAGACGTCAACGCGGCGCGCATCGCCCTGTCCGCCATCGGTCTCTTCGCCGTCGGCGCCGTGACCGGGCTGCGCGTCTTCTTCACCCTCGGCGCCAGCGAACAGCGCAAGACGACCGAACGGACGCTGTCGATCCTGTCAGCGCTCGGTCTGCTCGCCACTCTCGCCTACTTCGCCACCGCCGAACCCTTCTCCCCGTGGTTCACGAGCTCGATGTCCAGCGTTGCCCAGCAACGCTTTGATACCGTGATGACCGTCGCCTGGGTCGTCCTCTTGCTCGTTGCCGTGCTTCCCCAGATCTTCGGCGAGATCGCGCTGTTCCCCATGCGCCGCGCGGCCCACGTCGAGTGGCGGCGCGTCCGCGACGCCGTGTATGCTGGCCTCACCCTCGCATTCGCCGCCAGCTACGGCGCTCTGATCGTGTATGTCGCGAGTGAGACCGGCGTCCGCGCGGACTACTCCTACTTCAAGACCTCGCGCCCCAGCGAGCCCACGCTCGCGATGATGCGCACCATGACCGAAGATCTTCGCGTCGTCGGCTTCTTCCCTCCCGTCAACGACGTGCGGGACGAGGCGATGGGCTACCTGCAGGAGCTTCAGAGGCAGGCGCCCAACGTCAAGCTCGAGATGCAGGACCGCCTCCTCGCGCCCGCGCTGGCCAAGGAAGCGAAGGTGACCCAGGACGGCGTCATCGTGCTCATGCGCGGGGCGCAGACCGAGACGATCTCACTCGGTACGGAAATCAAGACGGCGCGCAACGCCCTGCGCCAACTCGACACGGAGTTTCAGAAGGCCCTCACCAAGGTGCTGCGTACCCGCCGCACTGCGTACCTCACCGCCGGCCACGGCGAGCTCAATGACACCAAGCTCGATGCCTTGACCACCGGCCGCAGCGCCCTGGGTATGAAAGAGTTGCTCGAGGTCCAGAACTACGCGATCCGTGACCTCAGCTTCGTGCAGGGGCTCGGTCGCGACGTCCCGGAGGATGCCACGGTCGTGCTTGTGCTCGGTCCCACGGAGCCCTTCGCTCCCGAAGAGCTTGCATCGCTCGAACGCTATGCCGCTCGAGGGGGCCGGTTGCTCCTGGCCCTCGAGCCCGAGGGAAAGGCCAACAACGAAGCGCTCGCCGGGATCGCGGGCCTGGCCTTCCAGTCTGGGATCCTGTGCAACGAAGAGAGCCATGGCATCCGGCGACGCAACCCATCGGATAACGCCATCGTCTTCTCGAACCGGTTCTCTGCGCACGCATCGGTCTCCACGCTGCGGCGGCTCGGGACACGCGCCGTGTTCTTCCTCAACGCGGGCTCGGTCGACAAGCGGGAGGGGGCGGTCGGCGCGATCGACTTCTCGCTCAAGTCCCTGACCGGAACGTGGGCGGACCTGGACGGTAACTTCACGCTCGACGCGCCGCAGGAGGCCAAGGGTAACTTCAACCTCGTGGCGAGCGTCATGCGGCCCGTCGCGGAGGCGGGCAAGAACAAGCCGAAGGACAAGCCTGACGGAGATGCTGTGGAAACGCGCATCGTCGTGGTGGCCGACGGGGACGCGCTGAGTGATGCGACACTGATGAATCCCAGCAACTTCAACGGCAACCCACAGTTCGTGGTCGACGTGCTGCGGTGGCTGGGGGGAGAGGAAGCCTTCTCGGGCGTGGTGGCCGCGACGGAGGACGTGCGCATCGAGCACACGAAGCAGAAGGACAAGGTGTACTTCTACTTGACGATCTTTGGAGCTCCGGCGCTCGTGCTGGGGCTGGGGTTGACCCTGTCGCGCCGCGGGCGTCGCGTGCGAGAAGGGAGGAAGGCATGAAGCCTGTTCAACGCCTTCTGGTGCACGGGGCGCTGCTCGGCGTAGCGAGCCTCGGGGCTCTGTACGTGTGGACGCGGGACAAGGACACCGCGAGCGCGGTGGTGGCGGACGTGCGCGTGTGGGGCGGCAAGTCTGCCGACGTGCAGAAGATCGTGTTCGAGTCGAAGGCGCGAAGGAGCGTCCTCGAGTCTCGGCGTGACGAGGTGGGTCGCTGGTTCGAGGGGACGGTGACGCGGCAGAGTCCGCCGAAGCCCGGAGTGGACGGCGGGGCCCCGCCTTCGGAGGCTGCCCCTTCCGTGTTCCCTGTCCTGTCGGTGAAGACGGCGGAGCGCATTGCAGAAGCCGTGGCGCCGTTGCAGGCGGTGCGCGAAGTCGGGCGGCTTGCCGCGGATCAGGCGGGGGACTTCGGCCTCGCCGAGCCTGAGGGCACGCTCACCCTGACCATCGGCGGCGTGGAGCGCAAGCTCGCGGTGGGATCTGCCGCCCCAGGAGGCGCTGACCGCTACGTCCGCAACCCGGAGACCGACATCGTCTACGCCGTCCGGGGCGACTTTCTGCGCGATCTGCTCTCCGGTGAGTCGGTTCTCAACGAGCGTGACCTACACGGCTTCGAGGACGACGAAATCAAGTCCGTGCGCATCACGGTGGGAGACAAGAGCCGTGAAGTTCACCGGGCGGGCGGGGCGGGGGCGACGGTGTCTTGGTCGGATGCTGCCACGCCGGACAAGCCCGACGAGGCGATCGGTTCCTGGATGATGAAGGTCGCCCGCCTTCGTCCGACGGAGTACCTGGCGGAGCCGCCAGCCAGCGCGGCGCCTGTGGTGCGCCTGGAGTACCTGGGAAAGAAGGGGCCCCTCGGGTTCCTCGAGCTGCAACGGCTCGCGGGGGAGAAGGCAGGTTACCTCGTACGCACCGAGCACACGAGAAAGCATGCCAAGGTGTTCCCGTCGGCCGGAGAGCAAGTGGAGCAGGAGATCGAGGCGCTGCTTCGTTGAACTCGGGTTGGTGCGGATTGCCTACCGGAAGGGGTGGCAGCTCGAGCAACTCTTGGCGGTGGGGTTGTGATTGACCATGTCCTTGTGACAGGACAGGCATTGGGCGCGTGAGACGGTGCCGCCCGCGTGGGTGTTGTGACAGGCCGAGCAGCTCTGCTTGGCATGAATGCCGTGGGCGCCGAGGCCCGACATGGCGTTGTGGCAGGTGGTGCAGCTAGGCTTCGTGAGGTTGTGCGCCTTGTGGCAGGAGTTGCATGTCCCGTGGGTTGCACCCCGGCCGCGCACGGCTGCCGCTTGTCCCTTGTGGCAATTCGCACACTGGGCTTGCCAGTTGCGAGGAGGCTGGTGCGGGTCGTGGCAGCCGCGGCACGTGTGCTTGGGCGTGCCCGTCACCTTCACGTTGCCGTGGCACTGGGTGCACGCCGTGGCCGCCGCAGGGTTATGGGCGGAGTGGCAGCCCATGCAGTCCTTGTGCTGGGATGCGGTCCAGGAGCGCGTCCCGGCTTGCTGGGAGGCGTGGCACTTGGCGCATTGGGCGCTGCCCGCGGAAGCAGCCTCGTGCGACCCGTGACACGAGCGGCAGTCGGCGTGCTTGCCCGTCTTGGCCTGCGGGATGTCCGCGTGGCACTTCACACACGAGGCCGTACCCACACGCGGGGAGCCGTGCGTGGTGTGACAGGTGCGGCACTCGCCCCGGTGCGCCCCATCAGGCGAGAGCTTGTGGCAGGACCGACACCCGTCGGACCCTGCGCTGGCGACGAAAGCGTGGGGGCGATGGCAGGTGGCGCACTGTCCGTGGGGTGTGTTGCCAGCGGCCTTCACCGCGTTGGCGATTTGTCCGTGGCAAGTCCCGCATCGGGCCGACGCGTTGCTGACGGCGTGGGGGGCGTGGCAGGTCTGGCAGCCCCCGGTGTGGCCGCCCTTGCCGGCAGGCACCGTGGCGGCTCCGTGGCAAGACGCGCATGTCTTCGTGGCGGTCTTGTCCTTGTGCGGGTCGTGACAGGTGACGCAGTGCTGATGGCTGTGTCCCGCGTACTTGGTGTGGCACGTCGCGCACGCGTCGCGCTCGGCCGCGGGCTTGTGGGGGGCGTGACAGCTGGTGCAGTCGGCGTGAGCCTCGATGCGCGCGAGGTTGCCTTCGGGAACGTGATCGCGGTGGCAGGTGGAACAGGACGCGCGGTCCGGGGTGAAGTCGTGAGCGACGTGGCACGACCCGCAGTTGGGGTGCCGCCCGGCGGGGCTCTCCTTGAGCGCGTCGGGGGCAGCCTGGACGTGGCAGCTTGCGCACGTGGCGGTCAGCTCGGAGCGCGGGGAGTGCTCGCGGTGGCAGGCGCCGCACTGGGAGTGGGATGGGTTCTTGATCGCGGCCGCGCTGACGGGCGTACCCGTGTGACATCGCGCGCAATCCCGGCCAGTGTGTCGCTTCTCCACCGGCTCCTCGTGGGGCTGGTGGCACGTGGCGCAGTCGAAGATGGCACCGTGGATCATCTGTTTGGAGATGACCCGGCCTTGGCGGAAGAAGCCCGCCGGAGGCGGGGTGTGACGCTCTTCGTGACAGGATCGACATTCGGTCGACGGAGCAGGGGCCAGCTCGGACGTGTGGGCGAGGAACTTGTGACAGGACTCGCAGGGGAAGTCCTCCATGCCGACGTCGAACACACGAGAAGAGGGATGGCAGGTCTTGCACGTGCCCTTTTTCGCCACGAGGTCATGGGAGTGTTGCCCGTGGCAGGTCGCGCACTCGAGCTTCGCCTTCTCCGCGTGGGCCAGATGCCCTACGCTGTCCTTGACCTGCAGCTTGCTTCCCGTGCCGGATTCGTGACACGTGATGCAGAGCGCGGGGTCGGCGTGCGCATGCGGGGGGTTGGCCCCGGGGCCCTTGACCTTGCCCACCGCGTACAGCCATGCGTTCTGCGAGAACTTCAAGTCATGGCACTGCCGGCACTCCATGTCCTTGTGAGACCCCAGCGCGGCCATCCCGGCCTTGGCCGTCTCGAGATGGCAAGACCCGAGACAGAACTGGGAATCCGTCTGCACGTGCGAGTGAAGCCTGGCGCCCCCGAACAGGAGCACCGCCAGCGCGATGGACAACACCACCGCCACCACGCGCTTGCGCGGTGACAGCGACGCCCACCTCTGCTTCCACGTTCGTGACGGTGCGCTCTCCGTGCCGGAACCGCCGTTCTGATCGTTGGTCTTCAACGCTCCAAGCCTTCTGCCTCAGGGTGCGAGTTCCGACGGATTACGCTGCAGCCAGGGCTTCCTGCCAGGCGGCATTTCCGCTGCAACCTCGCGGGGTCGGCATCGCAAATCGACATGCGAGATTAACAGACGCGCCGCGTTCGGAAAAGGGGGATTCGAAGCTGGGGGCCATTGCCGGCGTGGCGGGACAATGACGTTCAGAATGACCTCGCGGAATGTTTGGTAGCTTGTGGACGGGCGCGAGCGGGTGAGTCAGCTATTCTGCTGGCAGGTCGGCCGAATCCACCGCAGGGGAGTCCGGCTTCGACCCTCGGGAATCGGAGTGCTTTCTCGCTCTGTCCGTGACGCCCTCGACGGAACTCCCACGCCGAACGAGGAAAGCGCTTCATCCAGCTCCTATTGAGATGCCGAAATGTCGGCAAAAGGAAGGCTCGCCGATTCGTCGGCAATGGTCCAAAAGGGTTGAACCATTCGACAGACGGTGCTTGTCTAGGCCGTTGTTCGCGTAGCGATGTCCCCCTGCGAGGCTTTGCGTGCTCTGCTACCTTCCCGTCGGACGACGTAGCGTCGTCGGCTCGCTCATTGTTCTTGCGCTACTGGTCAGCGGATTGGCCTCTGCGCAAGGTGCACCCCCTGCGCCGTCTGGCTCCGCGGCACCGGCCAGTCCAGGTGCGCCGACTCTCATCCCGCATACCATCGAGGGACGTGCCAACTGTCTTGGCTGTCACGGGCCCGCGGCTGCACACCCCGCCCCTCCCGACCACGATCACCGGTCCAACAGGACATGCACCGCCTGCCACGTCCCCGCTCGATCTCCCGACGCCCCGAAGACGGCGAAGCGATCCACCGTCCCCGTCACCAACAACTTCTGCCTCTCCTGCCATGGCTCCCCTACCGTCGCCATGTCGCTGCCCAGCGGCGAGAAGCTGAGCTTGTACGTGAGCCAGGACACCTATGAGCAGTCCACGCACGGCCGCGATCACATGCCCTGCACGGCCTGCCACATCACCCACGCGCAGTATCCCCATCCGCCTACCTCCGCTCGAACGCGCAGGGAGCTTGCCCGCGGCATTGTCCAGCAGTCCTGCTTCCAATGCCACGAAGAGGTCTTCAACCAGTTCAAGCAGAGCGTGCACGGCAAGGCCCTCGTCGAGCAAGGCAACCTCGATGTGCCCAGCTGTACGGACTGCCACGGCGTCCACGACATCGCCAACCCCCATACACCCCTCTTCCGCCTCGAGTCCCCAGACACCTGCTCCAAGTGCCACGCGGACCCCGAGCTTGCCGCGAAGTATGGCATGTCCTCCTACGTCACCCAGTCCTATCTCAACGACTTTCACGGCGCCACCATCCGACTCGCCCGCAAGCGAGACCCCAACATCAACTCCTACAAGGCCGTCTGCTACGACTGCCACGGCATCCACGACATCCGCAAAGCCGACGACCCCGAGTCTCACGTCGTCCGCGCACGTCTCGTCGAAACTTGCCGTCGTTGCCACCCGGGCGCCGATACCAACTTCCCCGCCTCCTGGACCAGCCACTACGCTCCCGACCGCGAGCGGTGGCCCATCGTCTATTGGGTCAACCTCGCTTACAAGTACCTCATCCCGGGGGTCCTCGGGCCCATGGTCCTTTACATTCTTCTCGATCTCATGCGCGCGTTGATCAACCGCGTGAAAGGGGTCAAGCACGGATGAGCAGCGTGATCCAACACAAGGACGGAAAGCGCGTGTTCATCCGCTTCACGCTCGCCCAGCGGATCGAGCACGCCATCCAAATCGTCTCCTTCACCACCCTCGTGGTGACCGGGATCGCACAGAAGTACAGCACCCACGCCACCGGTGAATGGATCATCGAAGTCTGCGGTGGCATCGAAATGACACGCTCGATCCACAGAATCATGGGCATCGTGCTCATCATCGAGTCGATCGTGCACGCCGCCTTCATCGCCAGGTCCTATCTCAAGGGCCAGCGGGACTTCCGGATGCTTCCCAACATCCAGGACATGCGCGACGCCATCCAGATGGTCCTGTACTTCCTCGGCATCCGAAAGCACCGCGCCCGCTTCGACCGCTACGACTTCCGCCAGAAGGCCGAATACTGGTCCCTCGTGTGGGGCACCATCGTCATGGTCGCGACCGGATTGATGATGTGGTTTCCGGTGGAAACCACCGCCCTTCTCCCCGGTGAGATGATCCCTGCCGCCCGTGCCGCGCACAGCGGCGAAGGCCTCCTCGCCTTCCTCGCCATTCTCATCTGGCACATGTACAGCGCCCACCTCGCCCCCGAAGTCTTCCCCTTCGACGTCACCATCTTCACAGGCAAGATCTCCGAGGAGCGCATGATTCACGAACACCCCCTCGAGTACGAGCGACTCGTCGCGGCCCAGCCCGCTCCCGCCAGCCCACCCGAACCTCCCGCTCCGCCCCAACCCGCCCAACCCGCGACCGAAGACGCCTGACCCGGCAGGGCCGGGCGCCGGTGCAGGGGCTGTCGCCCCTACGCTCCCGTTGGTCGCTACCCTCGTCCCCGGGCGAGCCGAATCCAATCAGGGCAGGCCTTGCCTGCGCGCTTTCTTCGGGCATCCGGCACTACCCAAGCTTCTGCAACAGCGTCTCCATGCACGAAGGACAATACGTCTTGCGTTTGAGGTCCATCTCGTCCGGGCGTACCGACGCGCGCATGACGCAGTCATGGACCGCGCAGTGGATCAACCCTGCAGCATGCCCCAGCTCGTGAGCCGCCTCCTTGGTCACGCGCTCGGGGAACGTCAGGGAATCCGAGGGGAGGCCTTCGCCCAGGCGTGCCCAGGACACCAGACCACGCTTGGACCCGAGAGGCGCCACCCCGCAGACATAGGCGAGGGGCGCGAGCATCAGGTCGACCCCCGCGAGGCCGAGCCAGAATCTCCCGGTGTCGTCGTGGGGCACGAGCTCGAGCACGCGAAGGGCGTCGGCCTGCAGACGCGTTCGGTCCAGCAGCGCGGCCATGTTTTCGTCCGATCGCTCGATGCGGTCCCGTTCCCACGGGTCGGGTAGACCTCGCAACACGCTCCGCGCCAACCCGGGTGGCGCATCGCCTAGGACGATGATCGCCACCTTCACGGACGTTGGATGCCGAACTTCTTCATCTTGTTGTAGAGTGTCACGCGGTCGACGCCGAGCTCCGATGCCGCCCTGCTGACGTTGAATCCGAACATCGCGAGCACCCGGCGGATGTGGACTTCCTCCATGTGCGACAGCGAAAGGTTCTCCATCTTCGGTCCCATCGCGAAGGGGAAGTGCTCGGGCAGCACCGTGCGCCCACGGCACACGACGACCGCCCGCTCGATGGCGTTCTGCAGCTCCCGCACGTTGCCCGGCCAGGGGTGACTGCAGAGCGCCGCCATGGCCTCAGGCGAGATACCGTCGATCTTGCGGTTCATCTGCTGGGCGAACCGGGCAAGGAACGCCTCTGCCAGCAGGGGAACGTCCTCGGGCCGATCGCGCAGCGGCGGGAGCTCGATGTGGAACACGTGAATCCGGAAGAAGAGATCCTCGCGGAAACGACCCGCCGCCACCTCCGCCTCGAGGTCGCGGTTCGTGGCCACCAGCAAGCGGAAGTTCGTGTTGACGGGCGTGTTGCCCCCTACCCGTGTGACCTTGCGCTCCTCCAGCGCCCGCAGCAAGTCCACCTGCATCTTGGGCGGGATGTCCACCACCTCGTCCAGAAACAGCGTGCCCTCGTGCGCCAGCTCCAGCTTACCCCGACGCTTCGCCACCGCTCCCGTGAAGGCCCCCTTCTCGTGTCCGAACAGCTCACTCTCGAGTACCGACTCCGCAAGCGCTCCGCAGTTGACCACCACCAGCGGTCCCAACGCGCGACGGCTCCGCGCGTGGATCCGCCGTGCCATCAGCTCCTTGCCTGTCCCGCTCTCGCCCCCAATGAGCACGTTGGTATCCGTGGGGGCCACGCGGTCCGCTTCTTCCAGCACGGTCGCCATCGGCCCCGTGGGCGCTGCAATGATCTGCGGGATCGACGACTCCAGCCGCTTGCGCAGCTCCCGGTTCTCCGTCAACAGCGAGTAGCGCTCCGCCGCCTTGCGAACCAAACGGGACAAGTCGTCCGGGTCGAACGGCTTGACGATGTAGTCGTACGCCCCATCCTTCAGCGCCTGCACCGCAGTGTCCACCGCCGCGTACGCCGTCATGAGTATCACCGTCGCTTCCGGCAGCATCGCGTGCATCCTGCGCTGCACCTCCAGCCCGTCCATCCCCGGCATCTTGATGTCCACCAGCAGAATGTCCGGCGGCTCCCGTGACGCGATCTCCAGCGCTTCCTTCCCGCCCTCCGCGATCGACACCTGGTAGCCCTCCTCGCGAAACCAGATCGCGAGCGAGCTGCGCACGTGCTGCTCGTCGTCCACCACCAGGATCCGGATCGGGTCCGTCATGCCAGCTCTCCTTCCACCGGCTCGCCAGGAAACACCATCGTGAACGTCGTCCCCTGGCCCTGCTCGCTGTCGACCGTGATCGTCCCGCGGTGGTGCTGCACGATCCCGTAGACTACGGACAACCCCAGCCCCAACCCCTTGCCGTCTCCCTGGTTCTTCGATGTGAAGAACGGCTCGTAGATGCGCGGCAGCACGTCCGGCGGGATCCCAATCCCTTGGTCCCGCACCACGAGGCACGCTCCCGCGTCGCCCTCCTTGCGCACGTCGATCGTCAACTCCCCCCCATCGGGCATCGCTTCGATCCCGTTCACGCACAAGGCAAGCAGGGCTTGCTCCAACTGCCCTGGGTCGCACAGCACCGGCACCATCGATTCGTCCAGCGTGACCTTCGCCGACACGTTGGCGAGATCCATCTTGTGCTTGAGGAGAAACAGGACCCGCTTCGTCAGTTGGTGGACGTCCGTCGGCTCCATGCGCGCACCGGTGCGACGCGCGAACAGCAGGAGGTTGGACACGATCTGTCCGCAGCGTGCCGACTCGCTCGAGATGCCTTCGAGGATCTCCTGGTTCTCGGCCGTGCCAAGGCTCCCCGGGGTATCATGCGCCGCTCGCTTGAGCAGCAGCCTGGAGTACGTGACCACGCTCGCAAGGGGGTTGTTGATCTCGTGCGCCACCACGGCCGCCAGCTTTCCGAGGGACGCCATGCGCTCCACTTGCACCATCTGCTGCTGAGCGCGACGTAGCTCCTCGGTCTTGCCGTCGACCCTGCGCTCGAGGGTTTGGGCCCACTCCACCAACTCCGCGTTCGCACTCTCCAGGTCACGGGCCGCGTCGTTGACCGACGCCCCCAGCCGAACGAATTCCTCGATGTCTTCCTTCTGGTGACGCACCTTGTAGTCGCCAGCCCGCAAGCGATCGAGAGTCCCCATCAAGCGCTTGAGGGGGGCATGCACTGCGCTCCGAACCACCCCCGACACCACGCCGACCGTCGCGATCACCGCGAAGGCTGCCGTGAGGAACGTCAATATCGCCGTCCACTTGCGGCTCCTCTCCACGGGCCCCATCGTCAACGTCACGTCGAGCACGCCCAGGAGACGGCGCTCCGGCTCGTGCGCGTGGCAGGGCGCTTGGTAGCACGCAGGCTCGTTCTCGATGGGGCGGATGATCCCGATCGAGGGGTGGCCGTCGAGCGTGAACTCTCGCGTTCGGTCCCCGGGCGGCAGGCGCTCGAGGGGCTGATTGCCCCCGTGGCATTTCACGCACTCCACGGATTGGAGGTCCACCCGCTGCCCTTCTTCGCCGTCATTGGAGGAGAAGGCGATCGCGCCGCCCTTGTTGTAGATGCGAACGCGCAAGTTGGGAGACTTGGCGGCAATGTTACGGACCTTGGTGCGGAGTCCTTCCCGGTCGTTGTAGAGCATCGACTGGTGCAAAGCGCCAAAGAGCCCCTCCGAGAGACTCAACCCGTTGGTGCGCGCACACTCGGTGGCGAACTTGTCCTGCAGGGTGACCTGGATCGCTGCTACCCCCACCAGCAGCAACGTGATCGCCAGCGCCAGGGTCCAGGTCAACCGGAAGGTGAGTGTGTTCTTCCGCCACAGGCGCATCGAGACCTCCGAAGCTGAATCCACCGTAGTCCGACCCGATGGCGCGGTCAAAGGTCGTCGGAGGCTCCCCCGGGAGCGCAGGCGTCCTGCCTGCATGTGTCATCGTGATCGATGCGTGATGGACGCGGTCGAGACGGCCGCGCTCCCAGGAATTCCTACTCGTCTCGGGTGGGCACGAAGCCCTTCACGAACTCGCCCCACGCTTCGTCGCCTAGCAAACGCGCCGCACCCTTGGTCGGCATCGCGCCGTCCGCCAGCACGGGCTGCCCCGCGACCTGCGTCCCCTGCGACAAGAAGTCCACCCATCGCTGCAACTCCGCACGCAGGAACGCCGTCGCCGACGGACCTGTCTTGAGGTCCGAGAGGCTCGCCTTGGTGGACTTGCTGCGCAGCGCCACGGCCCAGCCCACGCCGTACGGGTCGGTGGTCAGGAGCCACGGTTGTGACAGGGCTTCGCCGTGCGTGACCACGACCTCTCCGTCCACCGGGGAGGGAACCTCGAGCGTTCTGCCGTTCGCCCGGACGCGGAACAACGACTCCCCGCGCTTCACCCGCTGTCCGCGGGGCGGCAACTCCACATCCTCGACCTCACCCAGCACCCCGGCGAGGAACGTGTCGATTCCCACTCGCAGGGTGCCATCCGAGCCCATCCGTGCCCAGGTGTGCCCCTCGTGCAAGAACACGCCAGATGGAGCCACGGGCTCGGCCATCGGGACGACGGGCCGCACGACCGCTTGTCGCAAAGCCTCCACAGGACCTCGCGACCGCAGCCACAAATGCAGCCCAGCGATTACCAGGAACATGATCAGGACGGCGACGGCTGCCATGGTGGGACCTCCACCCGTCGTCATTGCAATTGATCGGCCAGCGACTCGGGGTCTAGAAATTCCTGCGGAATATGGCGGTCCGACTCCGGTTCCCTGGCCGTGACTGATGAGGTTCTCAACAACTCGGGGCCGCTTGTGTCGGCACCGTCGAAAATCCCCGCGAATAGCGTGTTGAAATGCTCAACACCGCGCCGCCTCGGGCTAGGCCCAAATCAAGCACTGTTCGAAGAACGTGCTTGGGTTTGGGACTATCCGAGCCGAACGCGAGGCGTTTTGGGGTGAGCCGCGGTGAGCGCCCCCTTAGAGGAACCTAGACCCAAAGCAGCGCGGAGCGCTTGGTTTGGGGCTAGGTCCCGGGCTTGTCCTTCTCCGCGGACAGAGGCTCCAATGCACGACGAACCGCCCGTTTCTCCACCTCCGTCCGGTCCGTCAGCGTTCGCTCCTTCGTTCGCAGGACCTCCAGCCGATCCTCCGCGTCGAGGATCCTCTTCACGAACGGGTTGGCCGCAACCCCCGCGCCCTTCTCGCCGCCAAGCGCCTTGAGGTGCTCGCGCAACCGCTCGAGGTCCTTCTCCAGACGCCCGATGTCCTCCTGCACCTCCTTCATCTGTTCCCGTGTCTTGTCGATCTTCCTGCGCTGCTCCGCCGCGTCGGTCAGCACCTTCCGCTGGTCCTCGGGCAGGGACGCGTGCTTCGAGAGCGTGTCGAAGTGCTCGACGCTTGCGTCCTCCACGGACCGAACGTCCTGCAGACCCTGGGTGATTCGAACCTTGCGCTCGACCTTCTGCCTCGCCGGTATCCGGAAGACCGCGATGACCCGGTTCGTCGTCTCGTCGTACCTGACTTCGTCCGCACCCTCCACCTTCGCATTGGACACCAGGGTCAGCGCCCAGTGGATCGACCGCGGCTGTCCCGAGCGGTTCTCGAACCCGAACCGCATCTCGTCCGTCCGCACGAAGTGCTCCAGCAAACGCTCGTCCCGCAGCTCGACCTGCTTCGTCTCGCGCACGGATGAGTCGGTTTCCTGCTTCGTCTCCACGTCGATGTCCGCCCCATAAAGCAAGTATCGCTGCTCGTTGGGCTTGAGTCGCTCCAGGGCGGACTCCCCCGCAAAACCGCCCTCCGAGAAGAAGGCAATCGGCCCTGCCGGGAGCGTCTGCCTCGTAAGATTGGTGAACAGCACCCCCATCCGAGGTGAGTCATCCCCGTCCACCCACGTGATGCGATTCGACGTGACCGTCGCCTGCACGAACGGCACGAGAGCGGAGCCGTGGGCGCGCAAGTCGAGGGGACGGGGTAGCGTGTAGATGAAGAGCGCCGCGGACTCCACCCCCGTGGCCTGCTGGGTGGCCGCCAGGTTTCCGATCGACAGCAGATCGCTCGCACTCATGTACCCGGTCACACTCGTGGCTCCCATGCGGACCTGGGGCGCCATCGATCGGCGCGAGGACCCGGCCCGCCCGTATCCCGACCCGTACCCCGTGCCAGACCCCGTCGACTCCCCAAGATCCGCGTGGTCCCCCCAGATCGCGTCCGGCGTCTGGTCGAGCAATTGAGGAATCGTCGACAGGTCGACGTCCGGTGTCACGAGCTCCCTCCGCCCGTACCGCGGCGCGGCCATGGGGAAAAGAAACGAGTCCGGCCGCCCGTTGACCAGCTGCACCCGCACCTGGCTCCAATCCTCGTCCGTGTCATTGTGCAGCAACGCCCACCCCTGCAATACCCCCTCCGGCTTGACCGCATCCAGGACCATCCGGTACGTGGTTCTCCACAGCGGCGTCTCCGCGATGTACCCGAGGGAGACTGGCCCCTTCGCGTGCGCGACCACCCGGACCATGCGACGGCTCTGCGGGGCTCTCGTCGATAGTGCGTTGAGCGCCAGTCCGAGCCGGGCCTCGGTCACCGGCGACAGCGGCTTCACCGATTGGATCTCGGTGGAAGGTATCTGTCGTATCTCGTTGTCCTGGGTGAGCAGCAGGAGCATCAGCTCCGGACGCTTGCGCGTCTTCGGCGCCTTCCGCTTCTTGCGATCCGTCTCCCCGTCCTCTCCTTCCTCCAGCTCCTCGGAGGACAAGGCCACGCTCTCGGCAGGCGGCTCTATCACGTCGATCACGCGCCCCACGAACGTGGGACCGTCCGTTCGTACCGCCACCTCCTCGCCCTCGAGGCTCGAAAGCAACCGCATGTACGTGAGCTCGGTCTGCGCTGTCTTGGGCAGCCCCGCCAGGGCCCTCGCCATCCCCTCCGTCACCGAGCTCTCGAACTCCAGCCCGTCCACCGTGCTCTGCCCTCCCTCGCTGAGCACGACCAGCGTCTTGAGAGCGTCGTCCAGGTGCGCCGCAGGCACCGGTAACGACGTCCCGTTTGCCATCGACACGTCCCCCGTCCGTTCGAAGTAGCCAACCCCCGTCTCGTACAGACGCACCGTGCGCAAGGGCAGAATGGCGCCCGGGTGTTGCGGTGCAGGTGTGCTGCCGCATCCCGTCGTGAGCCCCAGCGCCAGCAACCATCCGCCCATCCACGCAACCTTCTTCATTCGATGCCACCTTTCGTGCAAGTACCCGCGAGAGACAAGCTTCCGGAACCGAGGTTCCCGCGACCCACACAAGCGCCTCGTACCATGCTTCCCTCCTCGCGGCTGAACGCTCCGCTTTCCGACCCAACGGGGGCTGGCCGTCAAGCCTGGGAGGCGGGGCTTTCGTTCCGGCCCGTCCGGCGCTACAGGCTGAGCGCCATGGTTCGCAAGGCCCACATGGATCGAGAGAGCCGGGAGCTCTCCCTGCTGTTCGACACCAGCCGGACGATCGAACGGTCCGTCGACCTCCGCGACGTTCTGGACCCGTTGCTCACCAAGCTCGACCTGGATCTGGGCATGAAACGGGCAACCTTGACCCTGCTGAACCGGGACGATCAAGAGGTCTTCATTGAAGCCGCGCACGGGCTCGGCGGCAGGGGCCTCGAACGCACCCGCTACGGGCTGGGCGAGGGAATCACCGGGCGCGTGGTCGCGTCCGGCTCCCCCGCCGTGGTGCCCTGCATCGCAAAGGACCCGGACTTCCTCCACCGCGCGTGGCCGGTGGATGCCGACCCCGCGGATGAACTCGGCTTCGTCTGCGTCCCGGTCCGGTTGGGCAGCGAGACCCTGGGCGCCCTGAGCTGTCATCGCGCGTCCGCCACCCCCGAAGAGCTGCAACGAGACCTGCGCTTGCTCACCATCCTCGCCGCGATGCTCGCCGAGCCCGTGAAGCGACACCGAACCGCCCGCGAACAACGAGAGAGACTCCGCGAAGAAACCGAGCTTCGCCCCCGCTTCCAGCCCGCCAACATCATCGGGAAGTCCAAGGCCATGCAGGCCCTGTACGACCTCATCGCGCAAGTCTCCCGTAGCGAAGCCACCGTCCTGCTCGAAGGAGAAAGCGGCGTCGGCAAGGAACGCGTCGCCCACGCCATCCACCACAACAGCCCCCGCGCCAGTCGTCCTTTCATTCGTGTGAGCTGCGCAGCCTTGCCCCAGTCCGTGCTCGAAAGTGAGCTCTTCGGCCACGAAAAGGGCGCGTTCACCGGCTCCGTGGCCCAGCGAAAGGGCCGGTTCGAGCTCGCCCACGGCGGCACGCTCTTCCTCGACGAAATCGGGGACATCACGCCCAGCGTCCAGGTCAGCCTGCTGCGCGTCCTGCAAGAGCGCGAGTTCGAGCGGGTCGGCGGCACCGCCACGATCCGCGTCGACGTTCGCATCGTCGCGGCTACCCATCGCGACCTGCCCGCACTCATCGCCGACGGGCGCTTTCGCGAAGACTTGTTCTACCGGCTCAACGTGTTTCCCATCCGTGTGCCGCCCCTCCGCGAACGAAGGTCCGATGTCCTGTTGCTCGCCGATCACTTCGTGGAGGTGTACGGAAAGGCCAACGGCAAGGCCGTTCGCCGCATCTCCACGCCCGCCATCGACATGCTCATGAACTACCACTGGCCTGGCAACGTCCGGGAACTCGAGAACTGCATCGAGCGAGCTGTGTTGCTGTCCGACGACGACGTCATCCACGGTCACCACCTTCCCCCGTCCCTGCAAACGGCGGAGGCGACCGGCACGGCACACGAGGGAGGGCTACAGGACAGCCTGGACCGGCTCGAAAGGGAGCTCGTGATCGATGCCCTCAAGACGTCGCGGGGCAACGTGGCGAAAGCCGCGCGTGCCCTCGGCCTGACGGAGCGAACGATGGGGCTCCGCGTGAAGAAGTACGGGATCTCGGCCCGACGATTTCATACCTCCGCGTAGGATTCTGGGGTGAGTCCTACCAACATGTAGGAACAACGGAAGGTCATCCGGTTCGCTAGGCCTGTTCTTTCCATGGGTTGGCGGGGCTGGAGCCGTGGCGCGCACCTTGCTCCTGGGTCCACCACACCAGGGCCCACGCCCCAAACATTGCGCGATTTCTTACCCGCCGGAGGTCCCACGACATGTCCCCCTTCATCCACCGAGCCGTCCTGACAGCGCTGGCACTCCTGCTCCTCGCGGGCTCCGCACACGCTTCCGAAGCCCAGCCGCCGTCGACCGGTGAGCTGCGCGTCGCGGTCGACACGGTCTGGGTCATCCTCGCCGGAGGGCTCGTCTTCTTCATGAACGCAGGCTTCGCTCTGCTCGAGACCGGCCTTTGCCGCGCGAAGAACGCGGTCAACATCCTCGCGAAAAACTTCACCGTCGCCGCCATCGCCGGCCTCGTCTTCTTCGCCGTCGGCTTCGGATTGATGTTCGGCGACGGCAACGCCTTCGTCGGCCTCGGAGGCTGGTTCCTCGGGGGACCGGACACCAGCCCCGCGACCGGAGACGCCTACGCGGGTGTCTTCTCGTCGCTGTCCTGGGCGGGGATTCCTCTCGAAGCCAAGTTCTTCTTCCAGGCCTGCTTCGCGATGACCGCCGCGTCCATCGTGTCCGGGGCCGTCGCCGAGCGGATCCGCTTTCCCGCGTTCCTCGCCTTCTCGGTCCTGCTTGTTGCCGTGATTTACCCCGTGACGGGGCACTGGATCTGGGGCGGCGGCTGGCTGGCCACCGCGGGGTTCTGGGACTTCGCGGGCTCGACCCAGGTGCATGCGCTCGGCGGCGCCGCCGCTCTGACCGGGGCGATCATGGTGGGTGCACGCAAGGGCAAGTACCGGCGCGACGGAACCCGTCCCATTCCCGGACACAGCATTCCCATGGCAACCCTCGGAGGGTTCATCCTCTGGCTCGGATGGCTGGGGTTCAACGCCGGCAGCACGATGGCAGCCGATCCCGCCGCCATCAGCCACATCGCGTCCGCCACGGTGATCGCGTCTTTCTCCGGAGTGACCGGCGCCCTGGTCGCGAGCTACGTGCGCAACCGCACCTTCGACCTGACCCTTCTGATCAATGGCTGCCTCGCTGGGCTCGTCGGCATCACCGCGTCCTGCGCCTTCGTCTCCCTCGGCAGCGCGATGATGATCGGTCTGGTCGCAGGCATCGTCGTGGTCCCCGCGGTTGCCGCCCTCGATCGGATTCGGATCGACGATCCCGTGGGCGCCATCAGCGTCCATCTGGTGGGCGGCGTGTGGGGTACGATCGCCCTCGGCCTCTTCGCACAGGCGAGGTACTCCGCCGACGTGGGCAACGGCCTGCTCTTCGGGGGAGGTGCTGGCCTGCTCGCCACCCAAGCCCTCGGCGTCTTCGCCGTCGTCGGGTTCGCTGCCGCCTCGTCGGTCGTGTTCTGGGCCATCATCAAGCGAACCGTGGGACTGCGTGTGGGCGCGGAGGAGGAACACGTGGGGCTCGACATCTCCGAGATGGGCATGGGGGCGTATCACGCCGACTCCACCCTTCGCCGCGCCGCTCCGCCCGAAGCCCACGAACCGATGCCCTCCGAGGACGGCCTCCCCGCGGATCTCGACCGCGCAACGCAGCGCGGGTGACCCGGGTGTGAATTAGGGACTTCGACCACGCAGCACTAGCCCCAAATCAAGCACTGTTCGAAGAACGTGCTTGGGTTTGGGGCTATCCGAGCCGA
>CAZAWR010000034.1:0-20408 GCA_964488865.1 uncultured Polyangiaceae bacterium
GAGGACTTGCACCTCCTTGATGGTGTGCGCTCGTGAGCGCACTGGCGGCGCGACAACGTCGCGCCTAGCCTCGAGGTCGGCAACGCCGTGCCATGGCAGTGGCTCTTGCTTGGCACGCTCACGCTACTCCCGCGTATACAAAGGCTGTCCCGACGTGGGTGGCGAGGACGCCACTGGCTTGGATCGCGAGGCAGGCACTGCGCGGGGCACCGTTCGCGCGATCGCAGAGTCCTTCGGGGGAACACCCGCATCGAGCAGTCCAGCAGACGAACCGAGCACCGGGGGAATCACCGGCAAGAGCGCGGGTCCGGCAGACACCGAGAGGCTCGGGCTTGCGAGCTCGATCGGCTCCTCGGCGCGCCCATCCTCGCTGCTTCGGGCGAGGAAGAAGCCCGCAAGCAGCGCACAGCCAAGCACGATGGCGAAGGCGAGAACCAACCGCGTACGCGTCGCTCGCCGAGAAGGAACCGGCATCGCGCCAACGGAAGCCGCCAGGGAGGTCCTCGCTGAGGCCGTCGCGCTCTTGCAGGACCTCGACGACATCGCACCCGCCCCGCTGACCGGTCGCGTGAGGTCGAGAACCCCCGAAATGGCCACGGGCAGCGCGACCCCCATCGTCTCCGCGAGTTGCCCCACCGCTTCGCTGGCCCGGTGGGGTCGGTCCGCTTCGTTCGACGAAGTGACCCGCCGAAACCAGTCGTCGAAGGTGGCGGGGAGATGCACGCCGTGCCGCGCAGCTCGCTCGACCGGGCTCTCCACGGGCCCCCGGGACACCACCATCGCGAACGCCACCAGCGTGCCGGAACGGCTCGCCTCCTCGCACCAGTACGGCTCCCCGACGAGGATCGTGTACGCAAGCATGCCGAGCGCGTAGATGTCCGTCGCGCCGCTCAACACGCCGGTGTTGAACTGCTCGGGTGCCATGTACAACGGCGTTCCGACACTCGAGGTCGCCGGGTTGCGCGCCGCGTTCTCCTGCACGATCTTCGCGAGACCAAAGTCGAGGATCTTCAACTGCTCCGTATCGTCCGCACGACGCGCCAGAAAGAGGTTCTCCGGCTTGAGGTCCCGATGCACGATCTGGGCTTCGTGCGCCTTGTCCAAGGCCGAGGCGAGCTGCGCCAGAAACCCACAGACCACCGCCGGCGACAACGGGCCCGCTCGCTCGACCCGGTGATACAACGTCTCCCCGCGCAGCAGCTCCATCACCAAGTACGGCATGCCCGTGTCGAGGTCCACACCCGCATCGAACACCTGCACGATGGCTTCGCTCTCGATCCGAGCAGTGATTCGCGCCTCTACCCGGAAGCGGTCACGCAGCTCGGGTTGGTCCACGAGCGAGGGCAGCAAGACCTTCAGCGCAACGACACGCTCCGTCTCGATGTGAACCGCCTCGTGGACCGCCCCCATCCCCCCGAAGGCCACACAGCGCACCACGCGGTATCGCTCCGCGAAGAGCTGGCCAGCCTGGAGGGGCTCCATCGCGCAACCGTATCACGGCCGGGCACACCGGTCATGCCGGCTCATGGGTCACGGGCACACCGGAACCCAAGCCACTCCGCTCTGTTTTGTGGGAAATCCTTCCCTCGGTAAGAAGCCCGGAACGACTTCGCGTCGGATTCGTAGAAGCTCCCCCCACGATCCGATCGAGGCCCCGGCGTCACGTTCGCGCAATCCCTGCAAGTACCGCCAGGCCCCGCGTACCAGTAGTCGCTGTAGCCGTCGAACGTCCACTCCCACAGGCTCCCGGCCATGTCGTACTGATCCCAACGAGACCGCCCCGCCGCGCGGGTTCCCACCCCCACGAACGGCGTCGTCACCGGTTCCGGCTCCCCCACCTCAGGACAATCGGCCATGCGCACGCGCTCGCAATCAGGCAACGCCTCCCCCCAAGGATACGGGCGGTTCTCGTCTCCCCCCGCTGCCGCATGCTCCCACTCCGCCTCCGTCGGCAAACGACCCCCGTCCCAAATGCAGAAGGCCAATGCCTCGTACCAGTTCGCGCAGTTGATCGGATACGTCTCGTTGTTGGCCGGCGTGTCCGTCCAGGTGTGCTTGTAGTGAATGCACTTGAGGTTGCCCGTGAACTCCGCACCATCGCGCGGCAACTCATCGTCCCACGCAGGCAACCACCCGCTTCCCGGGATCTTCGGGTGCGATCCCCCGCCCTGCTCCGGCCTCCACCCACCCGCCACCGCGTCCACGAACGGTCGGAATCGCCCCACCGTCACCTCGAAGGCGTCCAACCGATACGAGGAAAGCGTCACCGAGTGCTCCGGCTCCTCGTCGTAGTCTCGGTCCCCCTCCTGACACCCCATCAGAAACGTGCTGCCCGGCACCTCCGGCGACTCGCAACACGAGGCACCCTCGCACGAAAGCCCCGCAGCACACGACTGCTCCGCCACCCCCGGTGCGTGAAATATGCTCGGTCCGGCATCGCTCACCCCCGAGTCCGCCCTACGATACTCGGACTCGTAGTCGAGCACCGTGGCGCAGCCGGGGACAACCCACGCCACCATCACCAAACCCACCGCTCGAACCCTCATCAGAATCCCCCCCGCACACCCAACAACGCGCTCCCCTCACCCGTCCGTCCCACCACCGGACTCATCGACGCGCGGGCCGAACCCACCTCGGTGGCGCCTCCCGGCCACGCAATCCACGCCCCCGCCAGCGCCGCCAGCCCAATGCCGAAGGACACCGTGCTGACTGTAGCGTACGTCGTCCCCGCGTCCGCAGCGTCCATCCCGTCCGCTGAGCAGTACGCATCCGGACACTCACGCTCCACCGCGTCCTTCTTCTGCCAGGCCAGGATGCCAGTGACCGTCCCGACGGCCAGCCCTTCGAGCGCCAATCCACCGAGCACGTAGGCCACCACGCGCCGTGATTCGCCCTGTTCGCTGGGCTCTCGCGGTCCCTCGTCCCGCTCCGTCGGCATCGGCAGCGCCGTCGCAGGCGGAGGCTCCGGTCGGGGTGGCTGCACCGGGGGCGCCTTCGGCACTTCCAGCTCGACGCGCAGCGTCTCCCCCACGCCGATGTTCACCTTGGTCGATCGCGGCTGGAGACCCGGCACCAGCACGGTGAGCCTGTGCTCACCGGGGTCCACGGGCAGCGACATCCCCAGCGATGGGGTGCCCAGCTCGATGCTGTCCATGCGCACCGACGTGCCGACAGGAGCGTCCCTCGGCAGCGTCACGATCATCTGGGGAACATTCGGGCGCAACGAGTCCATCTGCTGGCGCGCGATGGCTTCCCGTCCCCGCTGCCGCTGACGTTGATCCTCCGGCATGCGCGAGAACACGGCCACGTAGTCACCGTAGTGCGCGACAGCCGACGCAATCTTCCCCGCCTTGGCCTCGCATTCGGCCAGCGTGAACAGCGTGCCGGGCCGGGCATCGAGCCGGTAGGACTCGGCGATCGACGGACAGGCCGCTTCGTAGCGCCCGGCCTCCATCTCCTGCAGGCCATTGCGAAAGAGTGCCTCTGCCGTGGCCGATGGCTGCGCTAACGCCGATGACGCCATCGAGAATGCCAACAGGACAATCCCCACCCAGCAAGCTCTCTTGGGGCAACGCATGAGCAAATCGAACGATAGCCCGCGGCGCTTCACGTCACAAGCACGCCTTTGGGTCCGCTGCGCAGTCCCTCCCCCTTCCCTGATCGACCAGATGTGCCAACATCGCGCCCATGAATCTCCCCCCCGACACGATCGAGATGATGCGCGCCCTGGTGGCCACCCCGTCCGCGAGCAGCTTCGACCCCTCGAAAGACGAAGGAAACCAGGCCGTCATCGACCTGCTCTCCACCTGGCTCGATGGCCTCGGCTTCTCGATCGACATGCAGCAACTCCCCGGTCGCGCCCCCCGCAGCAACCTCATCGCTCGTCTCGGAGACGGCAGCGGAGGCCTCGTGCTCGCAGGCCACGCGGACACCGTCGCCTGCGAACACGGCCGATGGTCCCACGACCCCTACTCCCTCACCGAGGACCACGGTCGCTACTACGGCCTCGGTATCGCGGACATGAAGGTGTTCTTCGCCGTCGCCATCGAAGCCGCGAAGAACTTCGCCACCCGCCCGCTGCGTGAACCCCTCTACCTCGTCGCCACCGCCGACGAGGAGTGCGCGATGGAAGGGGCCCACAAGCTGGTCGAAGCGGGCAAACCCCGTGCTCGCTACGCCATCATCGGCGAACCCACCGCGCTCGAGCCGGTCCGCATGCACAAGGGCATGATGATGACCCGCGTACGCCTCACGGGCCGGTCCGGGCACTCGAGCGCACCCGCAGCAGGGGCGAGCGCTCTCGACGCGATGGTCGCCGTGTGCAACGAGATGATCACGTGGCGCAACGAGCTTCGCACCCAGCACCACGACGACAGCTTCCAGGTGCCGACTCCGACGCTCAACCTCGGCGCGTTGCACGGTGGAGACCACCCGAACCGGATCTGCGGCGAGTGCGAGCTGCAAATGGATCTTCGCCCGCTGCCGGGGATGAGCATCAACGAACTGCGCACGACCATGCGCACGCGGATCGAACGGTCGATCGCGGGACACGGCGTGTCCCTGGAGATCGGAGACCTCTACCCGGGAACGCCCCCGATGCGGACGCCGGCCGACTCGCCCCTCGTTCGGTTCGCCGAAGAGCTGACGGGACGACGCGCCGGGTCCGCCGGCTACGGCACCGAAGCACCCCACTTCGCACGACTCGGGATGGACACGCTCGTGATCGGTCCGGGCGACATCGCCCAGGCGCACCAGCCCGACGAGTTCGTGGAGAGCGCACGGCTCGACCCCGCCGTCGAGCTCGTCGACCGCATGATCGAACGCTTCTGCGTTCAGGCGTGAAGGGAGCTACCGCAGGCTACCGACGTAGTGCGAGGTCAGCTGGCGGGACTTGGTATCCGCAAGCGTATAGTCCGGGAGCAGCAGCGGGGAGATGCGGTCGAGCCCGACCTTCGCGTCTTCCAGCTCCTTGGTGTACGCCCGCACGTGGTCGAGCGTCATCTTGCCCGCGGTCGCGCCCTTCGCGAACACGCCCGCGGAGGCTCCCGCCAAGCGCCCGAACACCAGGATGTCGAGCAGCGAGTTGCCCATGAGCCGGTTCTCGCCATGCACGCCACCGCCGACTTCCCCCGCCACGTACAGCCCGGGGATCCGCGTGGAGCCGTCGGACTGGTACTCGAGCCCGCCGTTTTGATAGTGCAGCGTGGGGTAGATGAGCATCGGCTCCTTGGCGATGTCGATGCCGAAGCGCTCGTACAAGATGTGCTTGCCGGGGAACTCCTTCTCGACGGTGCCCGGACCGTGCAGGTTCTCGATCATCGGAGAGTCGAGCCACACACCGAATCGGCCCGTGGGGGTAGGCACGCCGAGTCCCTTCTGCGTGCACTCCTTGATGATGGCGGCAGCCTCGACGTCGCGTGGCTCGCGCTCGTTGACGAACTGGTTGCCCTCGATGTTGACGAGGTTCGCCCCGATGCCGCGGAACTTCTCGGTGATGAGGATGCCTTCCGCTTGCTCCGGGAACACCACGCCCGTGGGGTGGTACTGGATCGTGTGCAGGAAGCACACGGGCACGCCGGCTCGGTACGCCATCACCGCGCCGTCAAAGGTGGCACCGTAATGGTTCGTCGTCATGAAGGTCTGGACGTGCAGCCGCCCGCTGCCGCCGGTGGCCATCACGACCGCCTTGGCACGCACCACGATGTACTCTTCCGTCTCCATGTTGTAGAGCAGCGCGCCGGCGCACTTGCCAGCGTCGTCGAGGATGAGCTCGACCGCGGGAGAGAACTCGATGACCGTGATGTCGGCGGCGCGATTGCGCGACTCGTCACGGATGGTGCGCATGATTTCCGCGCCCGTGATGTCCGCGGCGTAGTGCATGCGCTTGCGCGACGTTCCGCCGCCATGCATGGTCTTGAGCCGGCCATCGGGGAACTTGGAGAAGTTCATGCCGAGGTGCTCGAGCCACTTGAGGACGTCCGGGGCCTCGTTCACGAGAGTCTCGACCAGGTCAGGGACGTTGACGAAGTGGCCGCCACCCATGACGTCGAGGTAGTGGAAGTAGGGCGAGTCCTTGTGCCCCTTGGAGGCGCCCTGGATGCCGCCTTCCGCCATCATGGTGTTGGCGTCGCCGTGACGAAGCTTGGTGGCGATGAGGACCTTGGCGCCTTGTTCCTGGGCGAGAAGCGCCGCTGCGGTGCCAGCGCCGCCGCCGCCGATGACGAGGACGTCGGTCTCCATGTGGACCTTGGACAGGTCGACCATGTCCGGGTCGACGCGGGGCTTGGCCTCGAGCAGGTCGGCGTACTCGTGGGCGAGGCTGTAGCCCTTGCTGGGCCCGACGGCCAGGGCGCGCCTGCCCTCTTCCTTGATGTCGGGGTGGAAGCCGAGGGTGGCGTGACGCTCGTCGAGCGACATGAAGGGGACCTCTTCGCCCTTCTTCTTGCGCTCCACGCGCTCAGGACGGGTCGCCTCTACCTTCTTGATGAGTTCTTTCAGTGCTTCGGGGTAAGGCATGTCAAACCACTCCTCAGAGGTTCGCGTTGTTGGAGGGGGTCCACTCGTCCTCGGACATGTTCGGCTCGATCTCGCGGGCTTCCTTGGACATGTAGAGCTTCTTGAGGGTGCTCACGTCGGTCTTCTTGAGTTCCTCGAGTCCGGCCTTGAACCTGCCAGCCTTGATGTTGTCGACCATGTCGACGAGGTGGGTGGCCTTGGGCGTGATCTTGCCGCCGTAGATCCGACGCACCATCTGGGCGATGTGGTACTGGGCCATTTCGGCCATGCACCTCGAGGCGCACATGCCGCACTGGATGCAGTCGAAGGACAGCTCAGTGGCCTTCTCGAAGTCTCCGCGTTTGACGGCGGCGACGTAGTCCATGACGGGGACGTCCATGGGGCAGATCTTCGTGCAAGCGTTGCAGGCGACGCAGCGGAAGAGCTCGGGATAGGCCTTGAAGACGGCTTCGGGGACGGGCGCGGTGGCGTCGTAATCGAAGACGGTCCGGTTGGCCGGGTAGAAGGGGATCTGGGTGAGGTACATGCCCTCTTCGACGACGGTCTGGCAGGCGAGACCGACGCGGAGCTTGTAGTCTCCGGTCTTGCGGTAGACGGTGCCGCAGGCGCCACAGATGCCGCCGCGGCATCCGCAACCACGGATGAACTTGTACCCCGAGTACTCCATCGCCTTCATGATGGTGAGGGAGTCCGGCACGTCGTAGCGCTTGCCCATCACGTAGATGGGGACGAACTTCGAGGTGACTTCGGGGACCTTCTTGTCCTCGCCAATCGGTGCAGTGGTGCTCATCTGGACCTCTCGTTCAAGCTCTCACCCCTTATGCAGGGATGGTGGATACCACATCATCGGCGGCCGGCCGTGCGACGGCGCGGGACGCCAGCGTTCCGCGAGCGGAGCGCGTGTCAGACCGCGGAGACCGGAATCAGCTTCCGGTCCTCGAGAAGGGAGCGCGTCCCTTCGTGGTTGAGCTCGAAGTGGCAGATCGCGGGCTCGAGGCCCAGCGCCACTGCGAGCAATTGGGTGAAGTAGATCGTGGGCAGCTGGGTCTTCAACCCGTGGTCTGCGACGAGCTCCTTCTGCCGCTTGCCGAGGTTGTAGTCGCAGAGCGGACAGCTCAAGGCGAGCATGTCAGCGCCCACGACCTCCGCCTTGCTGAGCACGTCCGCGGCAGCACCGAGTGCCTGCTTCGGGTTGCTCAAGATCTGGTAGGACCCGCAGCAGTCGAACGCACCGGGGTTGTCCACCACCTCGGCCCCCAGCGCCTCGATGAACTTCTCGAAGACCGTGGCTTCCACCGCGGGCTCGATCGCCACCTCCGCCGGCCGCACCAGCGTGCAGCCGTAGTACGGCGCAACCCGCAACCCCGTGAGCGGACGCTTCACCGACGCGCGAAGCTTGTCCCATCCCACCTCGTCGCGGATGAAGTTGAGCAAGTGGACCACCTCCACCTCGCCAGCGTAGTCCGGCTCCTCGTCCATGAAGTGGTTCAACGCGTCACGCTTCACCGCGTCGTCGCGCATCACCAGGTTCGCCCGAGCCAGCGTGTTGTAACACATCGAGCAGATCGTCACGAGCTTGTCGCTGCCCTGCTCCTTGGCGCGAATCAGATCGCGAACGGGCGCCAGCATGTGCAAGAGGTCGTCCTGCGCGAGCGACGTCACCGCACCACAGCAGTTCCATCGGGGCAGCTCCTCGAGCTCGAACCCGAGTGCCGCCAGCGCAGCGAGCGCCGTGTCCTCGAGATTGCGCGCCTTGGTCTTGAGCGTGCAGCCAGGATAGTAGCTAACCTTCATCTAGCCCCTCATGCCGTCAGTTTGCGGAAGCAGCCAACCATGGCCACTTGCGGAGCTTCGTCGATGACCGTCGCCTCGAGCTGATTCGGGTCGACGGCGTCCTTGTTCTTGCGGAGCGTCAGAAGCCGGATGGCTTCCATGACCCTGGGCAGGTCGACACCTCGCGGACAGCGCGTTTCACAGGTGTGACATGAGGCACAAATCCACACCGTGTTCGCACTTTCGACATACTCACGCAAGCCCATCTGCGTGAGGTGCATCACCTTGCGCGGCGACATGTCCATGCCTTCTTCCATCGGGCATGACGCCGAACACGTGCCGCACTGCATGCACTGCTTGATGTTCTGGCCGCTGATCTCCTCGACGCGCTCGATGAAATCCTGATCCACCGTGCGACCGTTGATGAGAATGCGCATCTATACCTCCCGAATGCTGCAGGCCTGTCCCGGGGCGAGCGAACCCTCCCATGAGGACCGCTCCAAACCGCGCGACTCGGACCGTCAGCGCCTCGCCAGCTCCTCGCCCGGAGATGTGTGACGACCCGCGCGTGCGTCAAGGACCGATGCCTGACTTACTGCAATCGAGACAACCTCGCAAGCATCTCCCACCCCCCGTCGGTCGCTTCGATCGCTCTAGCTCCATCCACTTCCGGTTAGCTTTGGCTAACGGTGTTTCGATCGGCTAGAAACGAGTCTCGCTCGCTCCCCAATCACCATGAATCATCCCCGCAATCAACCCCTCATCGGCCTCGACGTCGACGGTGTCGTCGCTGACCTCGTTCGCTCCCTGCTCGACAAAGTCCACCACCGGACCGGCAAGCAGTTCCACCCGGAGCTCGTCCACACCTTCGACCTGCGCAAAACCCTCGGCGACCTCTGGACCGTTGCCCAGGACATCCTGTCCGAACCAGGATTCGCTCGGTCTCTCCCCGCCTACCCCGACGCCATCGCGGGCGTACAACGCTTGCGCCAACTCGGACGCGTCGTCTTCGTCACCACCCCCTATGACCGAAGCCCGACATGGTCCCACGAACGCGCCCTCTGGCTCGAACAACACACCGACACCCCCCGCCACGACATCGTTCACCTCTCCGACAAAACCGTCTTCGCAGGCCACGTGCTCATCGACGACGCCCCCGCACAGCTCGAAGCCTGGGTCGCCACAGGTCGCCCCGCCATTCGCGTCGTGCGCCCCTGGAACCAACAAGCCCCCGGTCACCCCGCCCACAGCTGGGACGAGATCGTCACGCAAGCGAAGCACCTGCTCGAGGGCGCCACGTGAGCGCTCGCACGACAAGACTCCAGGTGCCTCCGCGGACCATCCACTAACCCTTTACGGATAGCCCCCGCAGGCGAGACGGAACGTCGAACGCGAGCCTCACTCCGGCATCGGAGCAGCGTACTCCTCACCCCACACCAAGCACTCCTCGTCCGTCATGGACTCGCGCGTGCTGCGCGAAGTCGAGAACTCCCCGCCCCCATGCCCGGAGAACGTCGCGACCACGCCTCCATCCGCACGGCGCTTGATCACTCCCTCGACCATCGGAAACTGGGTCATGATGACGTACTGTTTGGTCGCCGACGTGGCGTCCGAGAGCATCGGCACCTGACGCCCCCGCAGGTCGAGATTCGCCTCCACCCGGTATCGCTCGTTCTGCGCCACCACCACCGTCGACACCGGCGTGCACTGCTTCGCCACCGGATCGAAGGTCCACGCAGGATGCCTCCAACCCAGCTGCCCTTCCGACATACGGAATTGCTCGAGCACGACCGCCCCGCCGTCCACAAAGCCCACGTCCAGGTAGTCGAGGTTCGTCGACTTCTTGTGGTACGTCTGCCACGCCCACGAAACGCCAGCCGCTTCGTCCGACACGACGGCGAAGTCCCACCCTCCGAGATTGAACGCCCACCGTCCCCAGGAATTCTCGCGATACCCGTGACCCTCGACCGACACCTGCTCGCCCGTAGCCAGATGGGTGATCACCCCGCTGACCTTCGTCCGAGGCCAGAGCATGTCCACATTCCAGTTCTCGCCCGGCATCATCGCCCCCAGGTCATCACTCCCCGCAGGAGCGAACACGTGGTCACTCGCCGACAACGCCGGCCAGTCCTGCATCACCGTCAACTCCCAAGAACACTCGTCCGTCCTGCCCTCGAGCAACAACCGGTCCGCCTCCCCTTGCTGCCCACGCTGCGGCGTCAACCGACCAAACGACTCCCCAACCTGCGCGTCAAACGACCTCTCCGTGGCCGAAATGCTCGACGCCTCCAGCCCGAAGTTGCGGTAGTCCGCTACCTGAACCCCATCGTCGAACTGGCCCGCAATGGCGACGTTGCCCCCCTTGGGCACAAGGTCCCCAAGCCCGCCTTCCCCTGCGTTCCGAGGGTTCGCGAACAGGTAACCGACGCTCCCGGTGAACGCCCCCTTCGCATCGTGGACCATGAAGTAGTCCCACTCGAAGCTCAGCACGTCAGCGTCATTGGGCTGCTCGTACGAAGGGGAGACGATGTTCCATCCGATGAGGCCGTCGCGAGGCGTGCCCACACGGAGAAGATCGCTCGCCGTCCCGTCGCCCGGCTCAGGATCGGATGACTCGCTGCCGCATCCCAGCAGCGCGGGGAAGAGCGCGACCGCAGAGACCAGGGTCGCATATCGGAGAAGGTCGTGGTGGTATCCCATGGCGTTGGGAGGGTAGCGCCGGAAAAGACAGGTGGGTAGTTGAACTTCCTACGCCCTATCCGAATCCCCTCGGACTCCCGTCAGCCTGAAAAGTGAGACGCCCTCGTCAGTTTGCGTCCCGCTCCAGCGTGATCCGCTCGTCCGTCAGCACAAGCCCACAACGAGCGTCCCGCTCGGCCTCCAGGTCCCGCGTCACGTCCACGTAACCCCGCGCAGTCACCCACACCGTGGCTGCCCCATCCGTCCACAAATCGCAGCCCACCTCCTGAATCGGTCCCTGCCCAGCATCCTCGGCCGATGCCTCCCGAGCCACCTCGCAAAACACCACCTTCGGAGCTTCCCCTCCGCCCTCTGCCTCGAACGACTCCTCCCCACTTCCGTACCGAACCCGGATCCGAACGTCGTCCGGAACGGCTCCGTCCTCCACGTCCACCACCAAACGAAACGTCGGGTGCGCCGGCCCACAGCCCGCGTCGTTCGGCACAGGCGACGAACAAGCCCCCAGCGTCAAAGCAACGCCAAGTCCAAACGCAACCACACCGACCAACCGTCCAAACAACATGACAGGGTATCGCCAAAGCAATGCCGCAATGGTTCGGCCATCACGACGATCCAAGCAAGAACAACAGGCCGCCGTTGTAGCACAAATCCTTTTCCGTGGCCCGGCCCGGCCGCCAAGCCCCGCTTCCCTTCTCACGGTACCGTGGACGCCATCCCCAACCCCGTCCGCTGAGCCCCCGTCGCGTCCGACGACGCGTACACCAGCCACGACGCTCCCCCACCCAAGAGCACCGACGGCTCGGCCTCGCCGAGATAGGCGCGAAGATTGGTGCGACGTGCCAGCACGGGTCCCCCCGCGAACACCTCAACGCCCTGCAAGTCTCGCGTCGAGGCCAGCCCGATCGAGTCGTTCGCGTCTGCAACGTACACCTCACCCGCCTGCGTCACGGCGTCGGACCCCTCGATCCCACGCACCGTCAGGTAAACGAGGAGCACCCCTTCGCGACCGACCGCAAACGGCGACCCAACCCTCTCGACGTGTCGCCAGAGCACCGGATCCTCGAAGGTAGACGGCGTAAGCCACGGCCCCTCGGACACGCGCTCGGCTCCCGACGACTCCAGTTTCGCCATCCCGATCCCCGCCCCTCGCCCGCCCTCGTACAGCATCACGATCCCCCCAGACCACGCCGCAACGCCCGGTGACCCGACCCATCCCGCCTCCCACGAAGACGCAGGCTCCAACACGAGCTCCTCCTCCCGTGTGAACACGACGCCATCCTCCGAAAGCGCCCGCACGATGCCGCTACCGTCCCCGCGCGAGGCGACAAGCACGAGCCCTCCCCCCGCGGCAACCACCGACGGCGCTCCAAGGCATCCAGCGTCGCCAGCCACAGGCTCGAGAACCGCCGTCGTCGGGTCCACGACCCAGCGACGGTCCCCGTCCATCCGCGCGCGGAAGATCGAGCAGTCGTTCGGGGCGGCAGGCCCCCCGCGCACCTCGAAGAACGCGACTCGACCCTCTCGCCAACGCATTGCGTGCGGCTCACGCAGGTCCGCCACGATCTGCTGCGGCACGCACACGTCACTTCCACCGCAGCCCACGACTTCCCCACACAGCTTCACCACGCAGGTCCCATCGAACGTGCTGCAACGCTCCCCGAACGGGCAGTCCGCAGGGGCGGCGCACGGCCTCGCACACCCCCCGGCGCGGCATCGCTCGCCCTCACCGCAATCGCGATCCCCAGTGCACGCCGAGGTGCAACGGTTGGCCTGACACACGTCCCCCGCCCAGCACTCCCTGGAAGTACGGCAAGGACGTGTGGTGCAGCGTCCGCACGCACAACGCTCTCCCGCCCCGCACGCCCCCCCCGGTCCGCACGGACGCGCCTCGTCGCCCGCCGCAAGGCACACCGAGAGCGGACCGTCCTTCGCTTGCGACGAGGACACCACAGGCATCCCGTCGAAACAGACTTCCACCCCTGCACCGTCCACGAACCCACTGACCTCGTCCCGACGATCGCGCTCGACCAAGTCCTCAGGAACGAGCAGCCCACACGCAAGCGCGGACGTGGAAGCCAGGAGAGCCACGGCCCATCGTCTCATCGCCACGAGCCCTCCAGGGCAGCACTTCCCAAGCCGATGAACCCACTGGCCTCGTACCTCGCGAAAGGCAACGTGTCCTGGCCTTTGTCGAAGGCACGTCGTTTCAGCAGCATCCACAACAGGGCGACGTCCCCCCGCAGCTCGACGCCCCACACCCTGCCAAAACCGACCCCCGCGCCAGCCGCGAGGCTGTGGGTGGAAGCGTCCACGGGGGAGGCAAACCCCCGCGGCTCGGGAACCGGAGAAGGCGTGAACGCGTAGCCCGCGCGCACTACCCAGGGCCCCCTGTCCGCGAGCGGCCAAAGCTCCAACCCCACCCGAGGAGAGATCGTATCGCGGTATCCAGGCCGCACGAACGTGCCTTCCCGTTGCCCAGGGGAGAGCCCCAAGTCCACGTCCATCGACAGGTCCGCCGCGGAGCCCGGCGCCGCACTCCACCGCGCCAACTGCAGCGATGTCATCACCCTCACCCACGAAATCGGCGACCATCGCGCCGCCACGTCGGCGGTCGCAGGGACATACCCGCTCGCCCCCGCGATACCCACTTCCGTGACTCCGTTGAGGGGATTGCCCTGCACGTCCACCACCGCCGTGGTGGTCAGATCCACGTCGATGGCCTGCGCCCCGCGGTAGCGAAAGGCCAGGCCCGCAGGCCCGAAGTCCACGGCCATCCCGAGCACCGGTGCCACGTCGTACGGCAACGACACATCGGCCTCCCCGTCCGCAAAGGTCCCCTTCGCATCCTGGCCCAACAGAAAGTCGACCTGTCCCTCTGCGGATACCAGAACGGACGCGCCGACCCCGAATGACAACCAGCCCAGCCGCAAGGCAAGGGCCGCGTCGAACGTCGTGCGCTGGGAAGCCGGGTCGAACCGGACGAACGAAGGCTCGGTCCCCGGGGCAAACGAGATTCGCGCCAGGGAGCGGTTGGGCAGGTGCAACGTCAAGCCACCCCCGAGCGCCACGTCTTCCCCGAGCTCTCCCCCCAGCTGCAGACCGAACTGGGTCCCCGCAATGTCCCGAACCCCAGCGTCCTCGCCGTTCAGCTTCAACGCTGTCCCACCATGACCGTATCCCACCGTCACCCGCACCCCCGGCCTCCACGCGAATGCCGGATTGACCCAGGCCGCCGCCACGGCCGACGCGTCCGCCACATCGGACTGCGCGAGCGCCACGTCCCGAGGCCCGAACCCGAACAGAAGCTCGGAGGTGGCTCCTGCCGGACGAGCCACGGTCGCTGCCACAAGGCCCGCCACGACCACCCAAGCGACCCTCATAGGTCCACCCCGACACCCACAGCCCCGGCGAGCACCTGTCCCCCCCCCGCGAGCGTGGGATAGCCCGGGTCATCGATATCCGCAGAGGGATAGGCGGTGTCAGGCCCCACCACCGTCCCCGCAGGACAAGGGACCTGCGTGCACGCAACCTTGTCCTGTCGGAACTGCGCCACGTGATGAAGCTGCACCCCGAGGCCGACGCGTAGCCCCCGTCCGACCGCCTCGGCAAACCGCACGCTCACACCCGCGCCCAGGATGACCTTCGGCCCATCCACCAAGTTCGTCCGACCTTGGCGAACGGTGTCGTCGAGCATCGAGGTCTCGTACCCCGCTCCCACCTGCAGCGTCGTCTCACGCGCCACGTCTCTGTCCACCGTCCACGCGGCCGCGCTGCGCACGCTCACGCTGTCGCGGAACATCCGCTCCGAAGGCTTGCTGGAGAGCGAGAGGGCCGACACGGTCGTGTCGATCCCCAGCAAGGGTCCGTCCCAGGCCGACCAGCGGTGGTACGCAACGTCCAGCTCGAAAGCCGCCGCATCGATAGGCGCGAAGCGAGCGCCCAGGACCACGGTCGCCGGGTCGAAGAGCGCCTCGGCTGCCGAGACGTCGACGGACAAGGGCACACCCGCCACGTCCGCGGTGGTGGCAATCGAAAGCGGCACGCCAAAGCTCTGTCGAAAGGCGACCCCGATCCGCACCACATCGGACGGGTCGAAGCGCACGCCAACGATCCACCGCGCCACCGTCCCGGCCTCTTGGACCACGCGCGACTCGAGCGTACGGCTCTGCCCTTCCCGAACGTCGATGGGGCCTTGCACGCCTGCAAGAGCGTTGACGCCAACGCCCAGGCCAACCCCCTTGGCAACGCGCACGGACAGCGCGGGGATGACCACGAGCCGCTGGGAACGGTTGTCGTAGTACGGAAAGAAGGGGGTGGACGGGCTCCGAACGCTCAGACGCATCATCCGGTCGGCGAGACCGTACATCGCCAACCCCACGCGAACACGGTTCTCGAGCGGCCCTTCGAACGGCACGTCGGCCGCCACGGTGAGGGTTCCACCGAAAGGCTCGTCGATCCCGACCCTCTCGCCTTGCACGTCGAGCCAGCTCGCAACGCCGTTCGCGGACAGGTCTACCCGATAGCCCTTGCCGAGTGACAGGCCCCCGGGGTTGTAGAAACAAGCCGAGCCGTCCTCCGCAGCAGCCGTTCGCGCGGAAGCTTCCGCCATGCCCTCGGGATGCACACCGAACAGGTCAAAGCCGCTTGCGCGCGCGACACCCGAGGCCGACACCCCGAGGGCCAAGCCTGACGAGAACAAGAGCAAGCGAGCCAGCAACGAGGACGACAAGACGCTTTCCCATACCACGCATGGCGCACAGGAGGGGCCCTCGCGCCCTCTTGCGCGGAACCGGATCAATACCACCGTCGACGCAGCACCATCAGCACGATCAGCGGCAGGACCGCCCACCCGCGGGAGGCCGACGAGCCCAGACGACACCCGCACCCGCCGTCGCCATCCGTGGCAACGCCGTCAAGAGGCCTGCCCCCGTCGAGATCGCCTCCGGTCCCTCCAAAGGCAGCGTCGAACGCGCCGCCCGAGCCACCTGCCTGGGTGCCGGCCACGCCACCCGTCCCGCTCTCAGGTCCGGTTCCCCCGGCCCCCGCGACACTCGCATCCTGGGTCCCCGAGCCGCCCGCGCCGCCTGCACCCGCCTGCCCTGCCACGCCGCCAGCGTCGACTTCGATCGGCGGCCCTTCACACTCGCACCAGTCAGAGGCATGCCCGTTGTCTTCGGCGCACGTGAGTACGTTCTGGGACTCCTTCTGACACCCGGGCTCGCCTCCGAACCGCGCCACGCAGCTCATCCCCGCTGCCGCGCAGTACACGGTGCAACCGGCCCCGTCCGTGAATACGCCCTTGCACGTGGTGCCCGTCTCCTCGCATACCTCCCAGCCCGCGTGCGCCCGAATCCCGTCACAACGCCCCGCGCTCGTGCCCCCTCCTGTCCCCCCACCCCCCCCGGTGCCCCCCTCGCAATCCACCAACTCGTACGTCGTCACGTCCGCGCAATCGGACTGGCTATCGTCCGTTCCGTCGAGCTCCACACGACAGGCACCGCCGGGGACGCAGTAGAAGGTTCCCATCTCGAGCCATTCGCACCCGGACCCTTGGGACTGATCCACTACCTTGTGCACGGTCGGGCCGACGTCGTCGTAGGCGAAGTAGTCCGCTTCCGTGGTGCGGTTCTCGGTGGCCCGGAACCCCGTGCGTACGAGGTAGTGGCCCGACACGGCGATCGCAGGCTTCCAGATGGCCTTTCCCTTGCGCGAGCCGTCCCCCACCGTATGGCTCAAGTAGCGGTAGCCCGCGCCGTTGCAGGGCGACGTATTCCACGTGGTCCAGTTGTTCGAGGTCTCCGTATAGCCCGACCCTGGCAGGTCGAAGTCGATCGTGATCTTGGTTCCCACCGGGCACTGGGCGAGAACGGGCAGGGAGAAGCTCCAGACCAGGGCAACCGCCTGGGCTGCGATGATGCGCGAGGTGACAGCACGGGTCATCCGCGAAGCATACCGCATTTCGTGACGCGGGATTCACAGCTCAGCGAGGGAACCGAAGACCGGCCATCGAGCCACGTGGCGTTTCTACGGACGCACCACCTGCGTGCCGGGGGGAGCCGTGAAGGCAAACGTGGCGGCGGGCACGGCAACGTTCACCGTGGGGTTCGAGAACGTGAACAGATTCCTGTTGCGCTGCGCATCGATCACCAGCATGCGTCGCACCTGCGCGGTGTCGGCGTCGATGTACATGATGACCTTCGTATACGCAGAGGTCGCCTGCTTCGGCGTTCCTTCGAGCACATACCCACCCTCGAAGTTCATCCGCTTCTCGTCGAGCTTGCGGAGGTTGAACATCTCGCGCAGGTTGCCCTTGCCCACGAGGAAGGACAGGACCGCCGGGTACTGGGACGCGCCAAGGGGCTGCTCCACCACCTGAGACTTGTCCTTCTCGTAGATCGTGAGCGTCTGCCCGTCCGAGACCACACGGTTGCCGTTGGGCTCGTCGTACTTCCAGTTCATGCGACCGGGGCGCTGGAAGGTCACCTGCCCAGCCGAGCGCTTCTTCCGGTTGTACGCTTCGATGTGATAGACCTGCTCGAAGCGGGCCTGGTAGGTGCGCGTGCCGTCATAGAAGGCTTGCACGCGAACGGCGATGGCCTCCGCGCCCGTGGAAGCTTCGGCACGGACGTCTGCCCGGGCCTCGTGCGCTTCGACGGTGGCGAAGAGCAGGGAGAGGGTCAAGGAGGCGAGGATCGGTAGTCTTGTCCAAGGTCTCATGGCTTCGTGGGGGTCAACGGTTGGGAGGCCGCTTTCCTTTCACCTGGCAGGTTCGACGAGGCAAGGGGCGCGGCGATGCAATCGGAAGGGCGGAACGCGGGGGCCCAGGCTCACCACATGGACGCAACGACGCCGATGGCGGCACCGAGCGAGAAGGAAACTACGCTGACGCTGACGAGCGTTTCGCGCAGGCGGGATCTCGAACGACGCGTTGCCGGGAAGTTCGGTGGCGCGGTCCACGGTGGTGCAGCGTGGTGGGTCTCGACGGAGGGAGGAACGGGCGGCCCCTGCCGGACCCCCTTCCATGGGAGCGCGTCGGCTGAGAGGGACGGCAGCGGAGGTGGGGCCTTGCTCGGCGCGGCCACGAGAATGTTCGCGGCAGACACCTTGGCCCGGTCGCTTCCGAAGGGCGCAAGGGAGGCGGCAAGCACAGCGAGCCCCCGGTATCGATCCTCCGGCACCTTCTGCAGACACCTCATCACGATTTCCTCGACCTCCGCGGGGATGTCCTCCCGAACCTGACGCATCGACGGCACAGGGGACATCATCACGTGGGCTCGCACCTGAGCCGCGGTCTCCCCATCGAAGGGGAGCCTTCCGGTCAACAGCTCGTAGAGAACCACCCCGAGCGACCAGATGTCCGCGGTACGGTCCACATGATGGGTCGAGAGCAACTGTTCGGGCGGCATGTAGTTCGGGGACCCCATCACCTCGTTGCCCCGCGTGATCGACGGCTCTCGTGGGTCCCGGGCCGGTCCCGGCTCCTGCGCACCGGACAGGCCGAAGTCGATCACCTTGACTTGCACACCCGCGCCATCCTCCGCGAGGAAGAGATTTTCAGGCTTCACGTCGCGATGCACCACGCCCGCGGCATGCGCCTCCGCGAGGACTTCGGATGCCTGAAGCACGTAGTCCACGGCGTCCCGCACCGCACATGGTCCCTCGGCCTGCAGCAAGTCCCGGAGCGTCCTGCCCCGCAACTGCTCCAGGACCATGAAAGGCTCTCCCGTCCGCAATGCCCCATCGTCGAGCACCTTCACGACGTGCTCGTTGCGCAGATGGCGCAGCACGCGAAGCTCCCGCTCGAATCGGCTTCGCGAAGACCTGACTTTCGCCACCTCGGGGAGCATGACCTTGATGGCCACAGGCCGGTCTCCCTCGAGGTCCGTGCCGGCGAGCACCAGCGACGTGCCGCCGCGGGCGATGGTCCCGTCCACGCGGTATCGACCTCGAAGCCGTTCTCCAGGTTCGACGGGGACTTGGGACATCATCGGTTCACGCTCATCGGACGCTCGCACGGTAGCAGACGCTTGCAGGTCAAGCTCGTGACGTTTCGATGGTGCCACGGGCAAGCGCGTTCCGCTGGCCGCCATCTCGGCGTGACAGCCCCCAGGACAACCCGTAGAGTGCAGATCGATGCCTCACCGCATGCAGCGGTCGTCCCCCGGCGACCTGCGAAGACCCTCCGGCTCACGTACACGCCTCGACGTGCAAGAGCGCCGGGCGCAACTGCTATCCCTCGGCCTGCAGCTGTTTGCGAACCGGTCTTACGACGAGATCTCCATCGACGAGCTCGCGACGGCTGCTGGCATCTCCAAGGGGCTTCTGTATCACTACTTCTCGAGCAAACGGGAGTTCTACATCGCGTGCGTCCGCATGGCCGCGGAGGAGCTGGTCAACCGAACGCGGATGCCCCCCACCCTGGACCCGCTCGAGCAACTGCGCCAGGGTCTCGAAGCGTACCTCGACTTCGTGCAGGAGCACGGCGCCGCTTACTTCGCCGTGTTTCGTGCCGGCATCGGCACCGACGAGGAGGTGGCTTCGATCATCGACGACACGCGCGCCACGATCCTTCAACGGCTGGTGGAGCGAATGGGAACCGACGCGGTCCCGCCCCCGACGCGCAATGCGCTGCGCGGTTGGCTCGGCTACGTGGAAGCAGCCATTCTCGACTGGATCGAGTGGCAAGACGTGGAGCGAACGAACCTCGTGGAAGGCATGATTCGCGTCATGCAGGCAGCCCTCGCGTCCACCGCGCCACCCTGACCCCTCCTCAGGTCAGAGCCACATCCCGGTCTTGGCGGCCGGCGGCACCGTGAGGCTCCGACCTTGAGGACAGACGCTGCGCGCGTCTGCCGCGTGGGGACAAGCCTCGCCACGTTGGTGCACGCGCTGCATCACCTCCTCCCACGACAACGTCGACTTGCCTCTCGCACCGGAGACCGGACAGGCGTCGCCGTTCGGCGTTGCGTCCGACGGCTCGGCTGTGGCGTGCGTGGAGGAAACCAGCAGCATGGCGGCGACCGCGCTCACGACGAGCACGGCCCACGCGGATATTCGTCGGCTCCAGATCATGACACCTCCAGTCGGCTGACTCGTGGAGGGGATCTAGGACGATGTGACGTTACGTCAAGTTTGGAAGGGCAAACGGGGAGTGGGGCGCGGTCTCAGCTTTCGCGAGGCTCACGGCGGCGACGGGGCGCGGCCCCTTCTTCGCCGGGTTCGCTGCGGCGCTCACGCGGGGCGCGAACGCGCGCGGGACGCTCGGCCTCGGTACCCTCCGCGGCCGCGGCAGGTGCGGGGCGGGGTTCGCGGGGCGGGCGCGCCTCGGCGGTCTCGGCGCGAGGCTCACGCGGGGGGCGCGGTTCGCGGGGCGGGCGCGCCTCGGCGGTCTCGGCGCGAGGCTCACGCGGGGGGCGCGG
>CAZAWR010000034.1:20508-89746 GCA_964488865.1 uncultured Polyangiaceae bacterium
CGCGGCGGACGCGCTTCGCGCGGCGGGCGGTCAGCTTCCGGGCTCTCGGCGCGAGGCTCGCGCGGCGGACGCGCTTCGCGCGGCGGGCGGTCAGCTTCCGGGCTCTCGGCGCGAGGCTCGCGCGGCGGACGCGCTTCGCGCGGCGGACCACCACGGTCACGATCACGCGGCGGGCCACCACGGTCGCGATCACGCGGCGGGCCACCACGATCGCGATCACGCGGCGGGCCACCTCGGTCCGAACGACCACGCGGGGGACCGTCGCCACGCGGCGGACGATCGTCCGTCTCTCCACCAGGGAGCAGCGCGCGTCGGCTCAGCCGCACCTTGCCGTCACGGTCCACGCTCAGGACCTTGACCTCGAGGGAATCCCCTTCCTTCAGGACGTCCTCGACGCGGTCGATGCGCTCGACGGCGATCTCGGAGATGTGCAGGAGGCCATCGGTGTTGGGGAGGATCTCGACGAAGGCGCCGAAGTCCGTGATGCGCTTGACGGTGCCCTTGTAGACCACGCCAACCTCGGGCTCAGCGATCAGGCCCTGGATGATGTCGAGGGCACGGCGCACGGCGCTCTCGTCGGAGGACGCCACGTTGACGGTGCCGTCGTCTTCGACGTCGATCTGGACGCCCGTCTGGTCGACGATGCCCTTGATGGTCTTGCCACCGGAGCCGATGATGATACGGATCTGGTCGGGCTTGACCTTGATGGTGGTGATGCGCGGGGCCCACTTGGACATGGACTCTCTGGGAGCGGGCAGGGACTCGAGCATCTTGCCGAGGATGTGCAGACGGCCTTCGCGAGCCTGATCGAGGGCGGAGGTCAGCACTTCGCGGGACAGGCCCTTGACCTTGATGTCCATCTGGATGGCGGTGATGCCACGGGACGTGCCACAGACCTTGAAGTCCATGTCGCCCATGTGGTCTTCGTCACCGAGGATGTCCGAGAGAATGGCGACCTTGTCCCCTTCCTTGATGAGACCCATGGCGATCCCGGCGACGGGGGCCTTGATGGGCACGCCAGCGTCCATGAGGCTGAGGGTGCCGCCGCACACGGAAGCCATCGAAGAGGAGCCGTTGGACTCGAGAACTTCGCTGACGATGCGGGTGGTGTAGGGGAACTTCTCGTGGTCGGGAATCATGCCCTGGAGCGCGCGCTCCGCGAGGTTGCCGTGACCGACTTCGCGTCGTCCCACCGAGCCGATGCGCTTGACCTCACCGGTGCAGAACGGGGGGAAGTTGTAGTGCAGAAGGAACGACTTGTACGTGTCGCCCATGAGCGTGTCGATCTTCTGCTCGTCGGAGCTGGTGCCCAGGGTGGCGGTCACGAGGGCCTGGGTTTCGCCGCGCTGGAAGATGGCGGACCCATGCGTGCGCGGGAGCACGCCGACCTCACATCGGATGTCGCGAATGGTCCGGGTGCTGCGTCCGCCGATGCGCACGCCCTTCTCGACGATCATCTGGCGCATCTCGTGCCCCTTGACGTCGTCCTCGTAGGATTCCTTGAGCAGCTTGTCCCACTTCGCGACGGTCTCTTCGCCGAACTCCTCGACGAGCTTGGCGAAGGCTGCCTTGCGGACCTTCTTGTACTGCACGTAGCGCGGCTGTTTGTCGGCGATCTGCAAGCATTTGCGGACGCCGTCGACGGAGACTTCGTACAGGCGCTTTTTGAGGTCTTCGGGAAGGTGAATCGCCTCGAAGCCGAACTTGGCCTTGCCCACGGACTCTCGAAGCTTGTTGATCAGCTCGATGATGGGCTGCGCGGACTGGTGGGCGAACATGAGGGCGTCGACGAGGACCTGCTCGGAGATCTCTTGGGTCGAGCCTTCGACCATCACGATGGCTTCCTTGGAGCACGCGACGGTGATGTCGAGGTCGCTGAGCGCGAGCTGCTCGTAGGTGGGGAAGGCGATGAACTCGCCCTCGACGCGACCGACGCGGATGCCAGCGATCGGGCCGTCCCAGGGGATGTCGGAGATGTGCAGGGCAGCGGAGGCGCCGGTGAGGGCGAGGACCTCGGCGGGGTGTTCCTTGTCGAAGGACCAGAGGGTGGCGATGATCTGGGTTTCTGCCTTGAAGCCGTCGGGGAACAGGGGACGAACGGGGCGGTCCATGAGCCGCGCGGTCAGGACCTCGTAGTCGCGGGGGCGGGCTTCGCGCTTGAAGAAGCCGCCGGGGATCTTGCCTGCGGCATAGGTCTTCTCGATGTAGTCGCAGGTCAGGGGGAAGAAGTCGATGCCGGGGCGCTCGTCCCCGGAGGACACGACGGTGACCAGGATGACGGTTTCGCCCATGGACACGAGCACGGCGCCGCTGGCCTGCTTGGCAAGACGCCCGGTCTCGAGGGTGATCACGGCGTTGCCTACACGAACGGATTCTCTTACGAACATGGCGATGGTCGCCTCCTTCTGCGCCCGCCGGCTCGGCGAAACGCGAACCGGACGCCCAGAACGCCTTCTTCCTCGGTTCCTGAACACGAGGGAACCTTGGCGGCTCGTGTCCACGAAGCGAAGATGAAGTGGCTCAAAGGGAAGTCCGGTCGTTGGGGTTGGTCCGTGCGGACGTCGCACGGAGGACGCTGCGCTCGCGACGCGGAACGACAGCTTGCGAGCGCGAGGCGTGGGTTGCGAGACGCTACTTGCGCAGGCCGAGGTCGGCAACGATCTTGCGGTACCGATCGACGTCAGTCTTCTTGAGGTAGTCGAGCAGACGGCGACGCCGACCGACGAGCTTGAGCAAGCCGCGACGGGAGTGATGGTCCTTGGAGTGCGTCTTGAAGTGCTCGGCGAGGTAGGCGATGCGCTTGGTGATCAAGGCGACCTGGACCTCGGGGGAGCCGGTGTCGGTTTCGTGGCGACGGAAGGTCGTCACGATGTTGGTCTTGAATTCCTGTGTAAAAGCCATGGGAACCGATCTTCGGTGATGCCGCGGTCAGAGCCGAGCGCAACCACGCGCACGGCCCCGTTCCGGGCCGACTGCAAGGGTGCGGCAGTATACGCAGCGGAGGGGGATGGTCAATGGGAATGGGTGGAGTGAACGGGGAAGGATCAACTTCGTCTTGCCGGGGTTCGCCATTTGCTCCCATGCTCCCGTTCCCATGGCCCGTCCATCCCTAGCACCTTCAGTCGAAGACCTCGTTCGCGACGCCTGCCGAGGCGCCGCCGGTCCGCTGCGCGAGTTGTTGCTGCGTCGTGGGGGGCTGCCGGGCCCCCGGCCGAACCTCAAGCTCGCGGAGGCGACGGCGCAGGCGCTGGTGTCCGGGGGGGACGAAGGGCGACGGCTCCTCGAAGAGATGCGGACGATGGGAGCCAACGAGGCGCCGGCCGGCTCGGCCTTTCCGATCTTTCCGATGGTCGGCGTGCTCGGGCTGGGCGTGGTGGCGGCACGGGCGCAGGACGAAGACCACCTGAAGGTTGCGCTGCGGGCCCTGCACGACCACGCGGACGACGGGCGCAGGGAGGTGCGGGACGCAGTGGTGGCGGCCCTGGGGCTCGCGCTCAAAGCGCAACCGCTGCGAACGTTGGAGGGGTTGGAGGGCTGGTCGGATGGCTACTTCCACGCGGAGTTGATGCTGCAAGCCCTCTCGGACCCCGGCATGACGCAGCACCTGCAAGATGTCCGGCTACCGCTCGTGCGGGTGCAGGAAGCCTTCGCGCTGGCGGCAGGCGCGCCCCGAGCGCACCAGCGCACCCATGGGTATCGCGCGCTGCTGCGGACGATGAGCGGCGCCATCGCCACCCTCGCCACCCGATTCCCACACCCGGTGGCGCAGTGGGTCGAGGAGCATGCCCAGGTCGCCACCAAAGACCTGCTCGCCGTGCTGAACACGTCCCTCGACCAGCTTAGCTCGGGAGGATTGCGGCGTGGCGACGCGCAAGCCGTGCACGAAGCACTCGACGCAGCCGTGCCGCCTCCTCGCGATCCCCGATGGGACGTCGGGCCCACGCGTGGACGGGGGAAGAAGGCGCGCAGAAAGGGCCGCCAAGGGTGAGCCCTTGGCCCCAGGCTCGCGCCCCCGACGGCGGGGGAATGGGATGGGGACCTTAGCCCAGACGGCAAGGGGATTGTGGCTTCGGGGAGCACTATGCCGGTCCTGGACGATGCCGTGCGTTGGCGCTACCGTTCGAGCGTTTCCCTTGCCCCCTGGAGTCCCCGTGCTGCGACGCAAGTTTCTTCTTTTTTCCCTCGCCACTGTCGGAGCCCTGCTGGCTGGCGCCTTGTGCGGGTGCGCCACGGAGTCCACGAGCGCCAGCGACTACAAGTGCACCCCGAGCACCGAGTTGTGCAATCTGGTCGATGACGACTGCGACGGCCTCGCCGACGAGGGAAGCGACGGACAGCCCATGACACGCAGCTGTTCGAACGGCTGCGGGGCCGGCACCGAGACCTGCGTGAACGGCTACTGGGTCGATTGCTCGGCTCCCGCCTCCTCCAAAGAGGAGTGCAACGGCATCGACGACGACTGCGACGGGATCGCGGACAACGGGTTCGAATGCGCGGCAGGCGAAGAGCAGGTGTGCGGAAACAACGTGGGGACCTGCCGAGAAGGCACGCAACGGTGCGACGACGATTGCACGTGGCGGACCTGCGTGGGGGGCGTCGAGCCGGAGGACGAGGTCTGCGAGGGGTTCGAGGACGAGGATTGCGACGGTACGGTCGACGAAGACTGCAACTGCGAGGCTGGCGAGACGCGTGACTGCTGCGGCGGTACGACCATCGCTTGCGACAACGGCGTGTGGCCTTCGTGCCCGAAGCCGCCCGACGAGACGTGCAACGGCATCGACGACGACTGCAACGGCACCATCGACGACAACCTCTCCGAGGTTTACCTGGTGGACGAAGCCGACGGGGGCGAGGATGACTGCGCCCACGCCTACACGGAAGCGTTCCTCACACCGCTGTACGAAGGAGACGCGGCGAAGTCCTACTCGTTCTACTTGCTGAAGGCGGACGGTTCCGAGGACCGCGACTTCTTCTCGTTCACCACGTTCGACACCACGGACATCTCGTGCTCGTCGAACACCTACGAGTGCTTCCAGCTCGAGGTGAACCTGACCAAGGAGCCCGACGGGTCCGACCTCGAGCTGTGTGTCTACGACCTCGGTTCGCCGACCTCGAGCACGGCATGCGCGACCTACGTGGACAAGTCGTGCTCGAACCAAGACGGCAATCCCCCCAATTCCGTGACGATGAACTACGAGGGCGGGTGCGGCTTTGGCGACGATGACGCGCGACGCTACGTGGTCGAGGTATTTCGCGCTCCCGGCGCCACGACGAGCTGCGATTCCTACAAGCTCTCGTTGCGGTGGGACGCGGACGCCCCCCAGCTCACGGCCTGCTCATTCTGATTGTTGGTTCGTCGCGAACAAAATCGAGGCGTTCCCCCCGACCCTGTTCATTTGCTGGATGCGGACCCGAACCGTTTGCTACGGTGATTGGATGCAGAGCCGTGGTGGCACGACATCCGAGGCACTGTGGACCGGTCTTCGTGAACTCCGACGCACCTGGCCCGGCGGTGGCTGGAGTTGGGATGGACGCTTGTCCTGCGTCGCCTCCTCTTTCGCCTCGGAGATCGTCGAGGAGGCGAGGGAGGCCGCGCTCCGCGCGCTTCCCCACGCGTGGAACGAAAGAACCCTTGCCAAGGCCCCGTCCCACATCCGCCAACTCGCCGAAACCACCGGGGGCGTACGCGCCGACCAGTTGCTCATGGCACGACAGAGCGTCGACGGCCTTCTCGCCTACGGGCTGTGGTGGCCGTGGCGCAACGAGGTCACCGTCTCCTTCCGCCTCGGCCTCGGTGGCATCGCCAGCAACCGCGAGGAGATGGAGCTGATGGAGATGTTCGGCGCGTACATGTGACGGCTGCCGCACGCGACCCACGGCCGAGGTGCCGTCGAGGTTGGACGATTGCGCTCCTCTCGCAGCCGGACGCCAAAGGGTCGGCTGGCCTGGGATTGTTACAGGACGGGTGTCGAAGCACGTTGAGGGAAACACGCTCCGAGGGCGGTCCCCTCTTGCGCGCGCGATCTCGCCTGGATACGCGACTTCGTTGGGGGCACAGGAGGTCAAACGAGATGACGCAGTCCGCAACGCCCAAGCCCAAGCAGTCGCTCAAGGACATCGCGCGCCGCGTGAGCTCGGTACCGCCCGGCCCGAACGCCAAGCCCCTGTCACGCCCGCGTGCTGCGCTGGATTCCATGCGACCGGTGACGGTGTCCGCACCGCCTCCCCCTCCTGCCCACCAGATGACTGAGCTCGCGAAGCTCTGCGAATCCACGGCCAACCCGATTCCACAGCCAGTCGCCGTGCCCACCGCGAAGCCCCGTCGCTCACGCGCCAACGCCCTCCCGATTCTCGTCGGCGTCGCCGTCGGCCTCGGCGCCATCGCCCTGTCCATCACCGTCGTCACGAAGAGCACCGAGCCGCCCACCGCGAGCTTGAACACCCCGACAACCCAACCCGCTCCCGTCGCCACGGAAGAGAGGCCGGAGGGACAGCCGCTTCCTGGCACCGAAGCCGTACCCCAGCCGACGACAGTCGAAGGGCACGAAGGGAACGAAGGGCGCGAAGCCCCCGCGACCCCATCGACCGCCGAGCCCAAACCAACGCAGAACGATCGCGGGGCCGCGGCGGAGAAGCCCGTCACGACCACAACCGGCTCCGCCAATGCGGACGAGGCAGCCGCCCCGCCCGATCCCAAGCCCACACCCCCACAGGACACTCCGACCCTCTCAGGAGCCATGGCAGAAGCCGTCGGAGGTTCCGCCGACCAACCCTCACCCAAAGAAGCAGCGGGAGCAGCGGCCCCAGGTTCCGTTCCAATGACCCCGTCTCAAGGCCAGGTGCAGAGTGCCCTCGCCTCCGTTCGCGGGGCTGCCAGGGGCTGCGTCGCCGAGATGGATGGCCCGTCCCGCGTCACCCTGACCTTCGGGTCCGACGGCCGCGTCAGCAACGTCAGCGTCAGCGGGGCCGCCGGCGGAAAACCCGCCGCCAGTTGCATCCGATCAGCACTGAGCAGCGCACGCGTCCATGCCTTTCAGAGCCCCTCCTTCACCGTCGGCATTTCCCTTCGCCCCGAGTAGGCCCTCGAAAAAATCGTACGACCGGCTCACGCCCCCGACCGAACAGCGGGCGAGGCGTTTGGGGGTGGCCGCGGTGAGCACGGCGAGGGGGCTTTGCAAGTCCCCCCTTAGAAAAACCTAGACACAAAGCGGCGCGGAACGCTTGATTTGGGCCTAGCGCAAGAGACGCTCGAACTCGTCGCGCAACGGTGGCTTGGATGCAGCGAGACGTCGCTCCACCGTACGACGCCCCTCTATGCCGCCGACGGCAAGGAGAGAGCGGGCGATGGCAACCGTCACGCGGGTGTCGTCCACGACGCTGGAGACCTTGAGCAGAACGTTCATGAAGGACCGGGATCGGGGCATGAGGGCGTCGCTCAGGACCGCGGCAGCTTCACGGCGCATCTCGGGAGCCACATCGGACAGCGCCTCCGCCACGGCCACACGCAGGTCGGGAGAGCTCTCGACCTGAGCGTTGAGCACATCGCGAGCGAGGGCCACGATGGCATCGTCGATTCCCCCGATCTGGCGAAGCGAAACGATGGCTGCCACGCGGACGAGCTCGTCGGGATCGCGGGAGGCAGAGCGCAGGATGGAATGGGAGTCAGGACCGAGAAGGGTGGGGAGCCGCTCGGCGATGGCACGACGCACGGTGGGGTCACCGTGATGGGCAAGTCGCGAGGCAAGCGATCGGAAGGTGGGGATCCGCTGGTCGGGCAGCGCACGGAGCAGGTCTTCGAGCAGGGGCGGGTCACCGCCTGCGTCGTCCACGGCGAGGGCCAAAGCAGGCAAGACGAGCAGGGAGCCCTCGGCCCCGTAGCTGCGGACGAGGGAGACGAACTCCCTGCGGTTGATGGCTCTTCGGGCGAGCTTGCGACGCGCGTCGAGGGCGGCCTGCAAGCCGGACTGTCCCCCGATGGACAAGAGGAACCTGGCGTCCTGGCGAGCGGAGTCCGAGCCGGCGAGGAAGGCCTGGGCGATTTTGACCAGGTGGGTTTCATGACGGAGAGGCTCGAGCGCACGCATGCTCAGGTCGGGGCGCGGGTCCTCCGGGGTGGACTGCTCCTTCGCCATGGCAGAGAGGGTGGCAGCAATGTCTGCAAGCGGACCGATGGCGCCGCGCTCGATGAGAACGGGGAAGGCGGAGACAATGGCGCGCAAGCGGGACACGAATTGTTGAGCCGTGGACTCGCCGGTCAGGGCATTGAGCACGCTCGGCACGTCCGAGAGGATGCGGTCGGCGATCTGCTCGGGAGTTGCGGACTGCTCTCGGGCGCGGGCCATGGCAGGCAGCGTCTTGGGAGCAGGCTGGGGCCCGGGCGAAGGCTGGGGCGGGGGCGGGGGCGGGCGCGCGGTCGCAGCCTGCGCTTTCGCCTTGGCCTCGGCCTCCGCGGGCAACCAGCCATGCGTGGTCTTGTTCCTCGACGTGCGAGTCGCGTCGCGTAGCGCGCTGCGGAACTCCCGCGGGCTCTGGAACCGGTCTTCGGGACGCTTGCTCAAGGCACGCATCGTGAGAGCCTCGAGCCCGGCGTCGATCGTGGGATCGAGGGTGCGCATGCGCGGAGGCGGCTCGTACAGCTGCATCCGCATCAGGTGCATGACCGAAGAGTGGTGGAACGGGAGCCGGTCCGTCAGCAACTCGAACAGGATGACACCGCAAGCGTACAGGTCCGCGCGCACGTCCAGGTCCTCGCCGAGGATCTGCTCGGGGGACATGTACTGGGGCGTTCCTGCCACCCAGCTCATCGCGGCCGCCGCCTGGCGAATGTCCGTCCCCCCGGCGACGCGCGGCTTCACAGTAGCCAAGCCGAAGTCACAGACCTTCACCAGGTCCACCAGCTTGCCGTCGTCGTCCCGCGACTCAACGACCATGATGTTCTCGGGCTTGATGTCCCGATGCACGATGCCCTGGTCGTCGGCGGCAGCCAAAGCGTTGAGCACGCTCAGGAGGATCTCGATGCGACGCGTTCGCGAGACATCGTCGGTATGCATCAGCTGTCGGAGGTCCATTCCTCGCAACAGCTCCATGACGATGTAGAGCAGGCCGTCCGGCTCCTCGCCGAAGTCCTGGACGCGCGTGACGTTGGGGTGGTCGAGCTTGCTGGCGGCCCTCGCCTCGGCGAAGAAGCGTCGCGCGAAGGTCTTGTCGGCGCGGAACCGGGGGTGAAGCACCTTGATGGCGAGGGGCATGTCCAAGGCCACGTGGCGCGCGCGGTACACGGCACCAGCCGATCCCTCTCCAATGACCGACTCGATCTTGTACTTGTCGCTGGCGAGCATCCTGCCCAGCAGCGGGTCGGTATCCGCCTGGGACGGGCGCCCCGGCATCCGCTCGGAATCGGAAAGCTCGTCCTGCACGGTGTCCACCCGCAAGAGCGACGGCGCGCGGTCGTACCCGGTCGACCAACGCGTGACGGGCTGCTGCTCTCGACCGTCGGTCATGCAGACGAAGGCGAGCAATTGCCCGTAGTGCTCGTCATCGAAAGGACGAACGCGCACGGGGTGCATGGGGTCGAGGGGGTCCGACGGGTCCGCGGCGGACAAAGCCAAGACGACGACCGGGCGTGTGCCGGGGGCGTGCAACTCCAGAACGAACTCGCCTTCCGGCGGCGGCTCGTCGAGCGTCACGAGGGCGATGGTCTCCTCGAGAGCCGCCTGGGCAACCCCACGCATCTCCTCTCCGTCCAGCAACCGACAGACAACTACGCTTTGGAGATCAGCCGTCATCCCGTGTGATCAACCGTTCGTGCCGAGTCCCTAGGGCCCGGGCATCGCCCGAGAGTAGCCCAACACAACGTGCTCTCCTACCACGGTCGTGGGGGAGGGCACACCTTGCTTGCCCGAGGCAGAACGACGTACGTTGGCCGCATGACTCGTTCACGCGTTTCGCCGTGGTTTTCACCTGGAAAGTGGCTCGGAGTGGTGGTGCTGACGACAAGCTGTGGCGCTCCCGGGCCTCGGATCCAAGGGCCCGGTGAAGACGACGTCCGCGTCACTCCATCCACGAGCCCGGCCCAGGCCCCCCCGAGTCGCCCCGCGGAGGCGCCCGCGTGCACGCTCGCGGCAACGAAGGTGCGGCTTCGGGTCGACGAGGGCCAGGGAATGCCGACGGGAACCGGCTTGACGGTCACGCACGAAGGGACCTCCCACGACAACTTCGGCCCAGATGGCTTCGACTTCGTGTTGACGCTGCACTTCCGCCGGGAGGGTGAGGAAGCGCGTCATCAGCACTCTTTCCGAGACCGAACTTCACACGCCGTGCTCGGCCACTGCTACCGCATCGTGGATGCGGCGCAGGGTGCGGTGCTGCTCGAGCTTTCGTCCCTGCCCACGCCGGACGGCGACCCGAACGACACGGACCTCGTGGGCACAGGCAGTCCCTCCGCACCGAACGCCCCGCGGTGCACCCGCGTGCGCAAGGGCGGCCCCGGGTCGGACGGTCCCGAACAAACCCACGGCTGCGCACCGGACGAGATCTGCCTGTGTGAAGCGCAGGCGGGGTACAGCTGCCAGGGACGATGCGTGCCGGCAAGCTCCGGGTACCCGGAACGCAGCCCCCACGAGCCGCGTCAGTAACGCGTGAACTCGATCTGGTAGGGCAGACAAGCCGTGCTCGAGCCCGTGGCAAAGACCTCAATCAGAAATGCGGTCGGGATGGTGGAGTACGTTCCGCTCGCGGGCGTCGGGTCGATGCTCCCCGTGTCCTGGCACGCGGCCGAGTGGCCGAACTCCCAGGAGGTGATCCCCGTGCTGTCGGCAGACGTGGTTGCCCCGCACGCATAGCCTGTCGAGGGTGGACACGTTTGGGAGTCGTACACGGCCATGCGCAGCAGACCGCTGGGGTCCACCAAGGTGATGCGAGGTCGCTGCGTGCACGTCGACACATTCATGCTCAGCGTCCCGCGGAACCAGTCCCGGTCTCCGACCGGCATGATGGAGTACGTCGCGCTCGTCTGCGTGCTCATCCCGATGGCCCCGAAGTCGGTCGGGGAAGCGCACGTGTCGGACACCGCGTCGTTCACGCATTCGCACCCGTTCGCATAGACCTGGTCCGCGTCCAGGTAGTCCGCGGCGCACGCCGCGATCTGGCACGTGTCCACGTTGCACGCCACCGACGCCGTGTTGGGCGGCATGGGCGACGTGCAGCTGTTGCCACAAGCGCCGCACGCATCGGGATTGCTCGCGAGGTACGTCTCGCAGCCGTCGGAGAGCTTGTCACCGTTGCAGTCTCCGTAGGAAGCAGCGCACGTCCCGTCACATCCGCCTGCCGTACAGTGCGGGGTGATGTTCTGGGTGGAGCACGCAACCCCGCAAGCGCCGCAGTTTCCGGGGTCGGAGCCCGTGTCCGTCTCGCACCCGTCCACGAGCTTGTCGTTGTTGCAGTCGGTGTACCCGTCCAAGCACGTCCCCGTGCAGGCACCGGCTTCGCAGACGGGCGTCATGTGATTGCTGCTGCAGGCTCGCCCACAACCGCTGCAGTGGGCGGGGTCCGTACGGACATCCGTCTCGCACCCGTTGGATGGGTTGCCATCGCAGTTGCCCCAGCCCGGCTCGCACGTGACGCTGCACGCTCCGCCGATGCAAACCGAAGCGCCGTTGACGTCTCCGCAGAGGTTGCCGCAAGTCCCGCAGTTCGCCTTGCTGTTAGCCAAGTTGGTCTCGCAACCGTTGTCGGTCACGCCATCGCAGTTCCCCCATCCCGCGTTGCAGGCCTTGATCATGCACACGCCGCCAAGACACGCGGTCACGGCGTTGGGCAAGGTGCACGTGCACCCGCACTGGTGCTCGATCCCTCCGCCGCCACAGGTGTCCGGCGCGGTGCAAGAACCGCATTCGATCTCCCCGCACCCGCTGTCGAGCGTGCCGCAATTCGCCCCCAGCTGAACGCACGTCTTGGGCGCACACCCGCACTGGTTGACAGTCCCGCCCCCGCCGCACTGCTCCGGAGCGGTGCACTTCCCGCAGTCCAGCGCGTCGCTGCACCCATCCGAAGCGAAGCCGCACGAAGCGCCCACCTGCGCGCACGTCTTGGGCACGCACTCACCAGACCCACAAACATTCGGCCCACCGCCGCCGCAGACCTGTCCGCCGGTGCAATCACCGCAGTCCTTCGTTCCCCTACACCCGTCCGGAACGGTCCCGCAGCTCGCACCAAGCTGGGAGCACGTCTTGGGCGTGCAGCCACACTCGTTGATCTTGCCGGACCCGCCGCACGTGTCGGGCGCCGCACACGTTCCACAGTCGATGGCCGTAGCGCAACCGTCGGAGGCATAGCCACACTGCGCCCCTACTTGAACGCAAGACTTCGGAAAGCAGTCATCGGTGCCGCACTTGTTCGTCCCCCCACCACCGCAGGTCTGACCGTCCGGGCAATCCCCGCACTCGATCTTTTCGCCGCACCCGTCCGGCGCGGAACCGCAGTTGGCTTCGAGCTGTGCGCACGTCTTCGGGACGCACTCCACGGGCGTCGTGTCTTCCTCGACGTCCTTGGGTGCGTCATTCGCAACGTCCTTGGGTGCGTCCGTGGACGCGTCACCCGGTCCGGCATTGGTGGCCGACTCGGCCTCCTCCCCTCCCGCGCACCCCGCCACGAAGACGGTCAAGGCCAGGGTCGACAGCACGGCTCGGCGGGGCCAAGTCCCCCCTCGAACGAGACGAACCCCCACCCGTCGACAACTCCCCCGTGCGCGCAAGAAAGCCAGCATGCTTGGAAGGATACGGGGATCCCGACCACTTCTCAAGCAAGCGGACGCAATCCGCCACGGAAGGGCAACGCGCCGCGGCCGGGAAGACGTGAAGTCACAACGACATCAGGCTCGGGCGGCGCCTTCGAACCCACCCAATCCCGACCGCCAAGGCCACGAGGAGCCAGGGAGCGCCGAAGCCTGAGGAGGGGCCCACGGAGCAAGCGCACCCAGGCTCGATGGCATCCGGTGGTCCGAGGTCCGCGTCCTGTTCGGCATCCTTCGCAGCGTCCCCGCCCCCGTCGTCCGGGGAATCCGGAGCGGCATCGCTGCCGTCGATGGCGCTCGAGGCGTCCGGCTCTGCGGAGTCCACGGAAACGTCGTCGGGACCATCCGGCGAGCTGTCGGGCGCGGCCGCGTCGACGACCACACTGACGGGGCCACACGTCCCGATGTCCCCGAGCAGAGAAATCAGGGGGGCACAGGGCACGCCATCGGGACAATCGGCATCGCTGCAGCAGACCTTTTCGCATCGGATGGAGGCGCCGCAGAAGAACCCTGGCATGCAGAAGCGCGACGTCTGATCGCAGGTCTTGCCGGGCTCCACGGCGTTCGGACCGGCGAAGCAAGCCACGGTCCCGGCCGTGGCATCGAAACGACAAGCCTCCCCGGCCGCGGTGTCGCACCCTTCGTTGGTCAAGGGATGACACGCGCTGTTGAGGGGAACGCAGGAGGGATTGCCGTCGAGCAAGCTGCCATCCGGTTCATCGCTCGCATCCCAGCCGCCGCCGTTGAACCCGCCGTCGATGACGCCGCCGTCGAGGTCTCCGCCGACGCTCTCGATCCACTTGGCGAAGTGGGGCACGAGCGTGTAGACGGTGGCGTGCCCGCAAGGCTGCACGGCGTGCTCCCAGGCGCGGGAGGTGGCGCCCACGAGCCAGAGCGTGTTGTTGTCGACGACGTAGGCCGGGCCGCCGCTGTCGCCGAAGCAGGCGTCTGGCTCCCCGGTTCTGCCCCCCAGCAACTCGGAGGTGACGTGACGCACGTGGGGGGTCAGGCCTTTGTAGAGCACGCCGGAGGCTCCCGTGTTCGTGTCGTGGATGCCGAAGCCGACGATGTGCATGACCCGATTGGGATAGAGGACGGAGTCGACTTGATCGTTCGGCAGGATGGGGGTCACGACGGCGCCTTCGATGGGCTCCTCGAGGACCAGAACGCCGATGTCGTTCACGGGTCCCAGCCCATAGGCGTCCAAGGGAACGTTGGGTTGGTAGCCCGGGTGAGCGACAGCCTGGGAAACCACCCTTCTTTCGGAGGCTGGCGCCTGCTGGGGGATGGCGTGTCCGTACACCACGCGCAGATCGGAAGGGCCGTGGTTGTCGACGCAGTGGGCCGCGGTCACGACGACGTTGGGGGCCACGAGGGTACCGGAGCAGAAGGGGTCTCCGGAGGTATCGGTGAGAGCGACCGTAGAGGGATAGTCCGACGGGGAAGCGGGGACGCCGCCGACGACGGCCTGCGCCTGCGAGCCAGTACCGGCGGAGGGAGCCGGGCTCGCACAGTGCAGCGCCGCGCCGCACGCGACGACGGCCAGGAGAGAAACGGAGGAGGCTTTGAGGTGTTGCATGGGCGTTCAGAGGTGCCAGGAGCGTTCCACGTAGTGTCCGGGAAATCCGAGGCGTCGGGCGTACTCGAGGGTCGCCCACTGGATGTGAAGGGGGGAGCCGAGGAAGCCGCGTGATTCCGCGGCGAGGGCATCCAGAGCTGGGAGCCATTCCGTGAGGATATCGAGAGACCAGGACACACAAGAGGACCGCGCCGCTGCCGCAGGCTCCTGCAACCCACGGACGAAGGCTTCGAGCAGGTGAACCACGATGGGAGCGTGGTCCCCGGGGCGGATCTGCTGTCGTGTGGCGGAGGCGCCGAAGAAGGACTGAAAGAACCGCTGGCTGCGAACAGCCGGAGGACGAGCGCCCACATCGCCGGAGAAGGCAACGCGCCCCACCTGCGTGAGCCGGAGCCAGACAGCCTCCTCGACGAAGGCGGCGGGCCGTTCCTCAAAGAGCGTGAGCTGCAAACCCGGACGCTCCGCAACCAGGTCCAACGCCACCTGGTGTGTGATCCTGTGGTCGACGTGATGGCCTGCACCCAAGGGGGCCATCACCTCACGCGGCTCGAGCTCGTCGAGCACCTCCGCGAACCAGCGGCGCACCTGATCCACCACGTCCCGCTCGGCTTCCCGACACAACTGACCCGCAAGAGTCCGGAAGCTGCGACCGCGAAGGGGCGCGTCGACGAGGCCTCCCGTCCGCAAGGTCGCTCCCAGGCTCGTGACGGCAAGGTCAGCCCCGCGTTTCGCTCGCTCGTAACGCCCGAGGGTAGCTTCATCCGCCGCTTCGCCGGGGCTGCTGAAGGGGACGGCCACGACGGGGCCCTCCCCCGCCCGAGATCGCTCCAGAATCCAACCGGGGCAAGAGAGCACCGCGTCGTCGAAGTGGGGCGACAGGACGACGGCGGAGCAGCGCGCAAGGGTCATGGTCTTCCTTGGAGGGCGCTCGCCAGCGAATGGCAAGGAGGGACGGGGAGGGCGAAGCAGGCGGCGCAGGCGGCGCAGGCGGTACAGGCGCAGCCGAGCGAGCCTGGTTGAGCCGTCACGGAGCCGGGCGACGACAGCCCCGTTCCACGCCCCCACCGGGGGATCGGCCCGACCGGCGCACGTGGGACGAGAAAGACCATGGGGCTTGCTTGCCGCTTTTCGGATCGGATGTCCAGAACCCACGCCACGTTGTCTCTTCCTCTTCATGGCGGTTGGGCTACGATGGACGGCTGGCTCGGAGTCGCCCGATCGGTCCGAGCCGCTAGCCATGCCGAAGAAGGCGTTGATCATCGATGTCGAGCCTGCCCTCACGGACATGCTCGGTTTGCTGCTGAGAAGGTACGGGTTCGACGTGACCGTAGCCCACGATGGGCTGACAGGGTTCGAGCGCATCACGACCGAGACGCCGGATCTCGTGGTGATGGATGTACTGCTGCCGCGCATCCGCGGCCATGAGCTGTGCTGGCGCATGAAGCAGGACCCGGCGCTCGCAAAGATCCCGGTCATCGTCATGAGCTCGGTGTACGAGGGGCATGCGTACATGGACCAAGCGCATCAGGCGGGAGCCGACGCGTTCTTGCTCAAGCCCATCGAACCTCGCGTGTTCGTCGAGAAGTTGGCGAAGGTGGCGGGTCCCCTGCCCCGCCCCACCAAGGACGATAAGCCGCTTCACCATCGGCTCTGGGACATCCGGCAGAAGTACGAGAAGGAGCTCCCGCACAAGATCGCGCAGATCGAAGCCGGCTACAAACGAGCCGTGGGCGCCGCGGATCGGCAGCAGCTGGCCAAGGTCCACATCGCCGCCCACAGCGTGGTCGGCACGGCCGGGTCACTCGGATTGCATGACGTGGCCGCGCAAGCCAAACCTTTCGAACTGCACGTCGTTCGCGCCATGGGGCAGGAAGGGCCCTTCTCCGCGGAGGAAGAGCAGGAAGGGCTGAGCCTCCTGCAAGCCCTGCGCGCCCAACTCCCGGGCTACCAGCCGCCCATGACGGTTCCTCCCCCGCCGCCGGCATCCACGAAGAAGCTCTCCGCACCCCCGCCGCCCCTCTCCCTCTCCCAAACCTCCACCCCCCGAGCCCGCGTCGTCGCCATCGTCGAGCACGAGGCCGAAATCGCCCAGGCGCTGTCCCGCGTTCTCACCCAGTTCGGCTTCGCTCCACGCGTGTTTCCCACGTCCACAGACGTGCGAGAGTTCATCGAGAAGGGAGAAGCCAGAGCTCTCATCGTGGACCTCTCCTTGCCCAAGCGTCGCGGCGGGGCCGTCGAGCTCGTTGCCGAGCTCCGAAGCGAGCTGGCCAGCATCCCCCCCGTCGTCTTCCTCGGCGCGAAGGACGACTGGGAAAGTCGAGCCCGCGCAGTGCGAGCGGGGGGCGAAGCCTTCCTGCTCAAGCCCGTCGACATGGACCGCCTCATCGACGTGCTCGGCGGGCTGACGACCTGGAGCGATGCGGGCCCCTCTCGCGTGCTCATCGTGGCCGATGCCGCGCGCACGGCGGACCACCTCGCGCACGTACTGCGCACCGGAGGAATGCTGGCCCAAGGAATCACGGACCCGGCCCACATCCTGACGGCCATCTCCACGCTGCTTCCCGACGTCATCGTGGTGGACTTGCGCAACGACCAGTACGCCGCCGTCGAGATGGTGCAGGTCTTGCGGCAGCACCAGAGCTTCTCCCACATCCCGTTCGTCATGTTGTCTCTCGACCCGGCCATCCAGGCGCAGGTGCGCATGGTGGGGTGCGGACCGGACGACTTCACGGACCGCACCAAGGGGTCCGAGAACCTGGCGACCATCGTGCGCGCGCGCTCGCGGCGTGCACGCATCCTTCAGGCATTCACCTCGCGCGATACCCTGACGGGCTTGCTGAACCACCACCGGATGATGGAGGAGCTTCGCCGGGGGGTGGCGCGAGCGGCGCGAGAGTGCCAGGAGATCTGCTTCGCCTACGCGGACCTCGACTTCATCGGAAAGATTAACGAGGAGCACGGGGTCGCCGCGGGCGACCAGGTGATCCGAGACTTCGGGACGTTGCTGCGCGAGCGACTCCGCCGCACGGACGTGGTGGGACGACTCGGCAGCGACGGGTTCGGGATCGTGCTTCCGAACACGAAGGCGTGGGCGGCGGCGCGGGTGCTCGACGAGGTGCGCATGACCTTCGGGGCCCAGCGTTTTCGAGGAGCGGCGAACTTCACGGCGTCGGTCTCCATGGGCGTGGCGGAGTTCCCGCGGTGCGAGGACGTGGGCTCGCTGCACAGCGCGGTAGACCGGGCCTTGTATGCGGCAAAGGAGCAGGGGAGGAACCGGGTCGAGATTGGGACGTGTTGATGGCGTGAGGTGGTCTAGTCCCAAATCAAGCAATGTTCGAAGAACGCACGTTCGGGCCGGTGCACATCCGCGCCCGTGGTGGCGCGACAATGTCGCGCCCAGCATTGAGGTCGGCAACGCTGTGCCCACGCATGCCCCCAGGGCGGACGAAGAGTACAAGCCTCGGTGCGCGCAGGGCACAAGACACCCCAGAGCCGCGCGGTCGACTATTCGCTTGCGAGGGGGACTTTGGACGTGACCCAGAAGCTCGCGCGAACGTCCTCGGCGGCATCGTTGACTCCGAGGTGCAGCCCAGCCCGCAGGTCGATCGGTCCGAGGGTCCAGATCGCGCCCGCGCCGATGGCGACCTGGGTCGAATCGTGTCGCACGGACTTCATCGCAAGTTCGATCCCGGGACGCAGGGGCCCGGTCTCCACCTCCGACAGCACGCTTGCCTTGTGCCCCAGCTCCTGTCCTTCGCCCCGCCCATCCAGGAACCCGCCGATGTTCAAGTGAAGTCGCAGGGGGTTGGCGAACCATGACGCGATGGCCGTGGTCTCGAGACCCGCTCCCGGTCGGGACGGGAGCGGCAGCAGAGCGATCGCCTCGACGCCCAGGGCGAGCTGGCGACGCAGAGGAACCCACTTCACGCCAGCGGCGGCTTCACCAGGTTCGAGTTTCTCAGGTGCCGCTTCGACTTCCGTGAGGACCTCGAAGTTCGCTGGGAATCCGAGGTTCATGCGAAGCAGCGGTGACGTCCACTCGCTCACTCCCTCGTCTCGGACGAGTTGGAACAAACCCAGTCGTGGCTCGAGCTCCCACGGGTCGGCGGGAGCCGCATCCGTGGATCGGTAGGGCGGAAACGCCGAAGCCTCGACGGAAAGCAGCAGGACTCCGGTGATCGCCGTGTGCGTAAGGAAGCCGCGGAAAAACGGCCTCGGGCTCGCGTGGGCCCATCGCGATGAGCCGGCGATGGAACCAAAGTGGGGGGTGCTCACGGCTACGACCTGTCCTCGTCAGACCGCACGGGCTCGCATCTTCGTCATGGGACCCAACGTCCGTGCGGAGAAACGCTCTTCCCATGAAGCGGGTACAGAGTACGATCGGCGCATGCTGGATTGGAAGCTGTCTCACCGCGATGCGGTGGGTATGCCCGTTGCGATCCTGGTATGGGTCGTGCTCCTCACGGCGCTCGGGGCAGCGTGGTTCGGGTGCAAGCAGCAAGACCGTCGACAAGTCGTGGTGTACGTGTCGGTCGACCAGGCCCATGCGGAGCCCGTGCTCGCCGCGTTTGAGCGGGCGCGAGGCATCGAGGTGCTGCCGGTGTACGACGTCGAAGCGAACAAGGCTGCGGGACTCGCCCGTCGGATCCTTGCGGAGCGATCTCATCCGCGCGCCGACGTGTTCTGGAATGGCGAGCTAGTCCAGACGCTGATGTTATCGAGGTCGGGGGTTCTCGCGGCCTACCGTTCTCCCAGCGCTTCGGATCTGCCAAGCGACTTCGTGGACCCATCGGGTCTCTGGGCTGGGTGTGCAGGCCGGGTGCGCGTCTTCGTCATGCCCAGCGCGCTGGCGCCGGATCGGCAGCCATCGTCGATCTGGGACCTGGCAGGCGACAAGGCCGCGCCGAACGAAATCGGTCTTTCGATCCCGTTGTTCGGAACGAGCGCGACGCATGCAGCAGCCCTCTACGCGGAAGTTGGGCCCGAGCGAGCGCGTACGTTCTACGAGACCATCAAGCACAAGGGAGTCCGTATCGCGGACGGGAACTCCACCGTTCGTGACCTCGTCGTACAAGGCAAGCTTCAGTTTGGCATGGTGGACACGGACGATGCTTGTGAGGCGGTGCGAAGGGGGGCGAATATCCGAACGGTGGCGCCGGACCAGGCGGAAGGTTCGCTCGGCGCACTCGTGATCCCCACGACGGTCGCCGTGGTGCTCGGCGGGCCCCACCCGCAAGAGGCCAAGGCGCTCGTGGACTTCCTGCTCTCCCCCGAGGCGGAGCGCTTGCTGGTCGCATCTGGATGGAGTCACGCCCCTGCGCGATCGCATGACGTGGCCCCACGTTGCTTCTCCTTCCCCGACCTGCGACGGATGCGGTTGGACACCGGGCGCTTGGCGGACATGGTGGACCGATCCCGCGAGGACATGCGCGCGGTGTTCCTTCGGTAGAAGGGCGATGAATGGGGAGGTTGCTCCAGGAAGGGTGGCGATGGCCTTGGCACGGATGGAGGCTCACCGTGCTCGTCGTCTTGCTGTTGCCCTGGGCTGCCTTGGTGTTCGACGCGCTGAGAGTGGATCCGCGTGATTGGATAGGCCTGAGCATCCCGCTCGGGGGGCGCCTCCGTTTGCTCGCGCAAAGCATGTGGCTGGCCTTGGCGTCGGCCTTGCTATCGACAGCCGTGGGCGCGGTGGTCGCCGTGGCAGCGTGGCCCCTCGGACGCCGACTCCGCACAAGCATGGTCTGGGGCCTGCTTGCGCTTGCCGCCGTGCCACCGTACATCCACGCGCTCGTGTGGTCCCGAGCCCTGGACCTCACGGGGTGGTGGGGAGCCATGTGGGCCCAATCCGCGTGGTTCGGTCCCCTTGCCATCGCCCTGGGGTTGGCCGGCCTCGATAGCGTCGACACGCTCTCCTTTGATGCCGCTCGACTTCACTACTCGGCGTGGAAGTCGTTCGTGCGCGTCGTGCTCCCTCCCTGCGGCCCGTTCCTGCTCGCGAGCGTCGCCGTCTGCTTCGCTTTGGCCATGCTCGACTTCACCGTCCCATCCCTCTTCAACGTGGAGGTCTACTCGCTCGATCTGTTCTCGGAGCTGGGGGCCACGCCACACCACGGGCGGGTCGTGTGGATGTCGTTGCCGCTCCTCGCGCTCACCGCGACGGCGTGCTGGCTGCTGTGGAGAACCATTCGGATCCTGCCCGTCGGCCGCACCGGGTCAGCACTTCCCCGTCGCTCGATCGAGGGCCCCTGGTGGTTCTATCCGATACGCGTCGTGGGCAGCACGATAGCCGTGTGCTGGCTGGTCGTTCCCGCCTTCGCATTGGTCGTTCTGGCGGGGTCCCCGGCTCGGTTCCTCGCGTCCGTGCAGGGCGGGTACCGAGAGCTGGGCACGTCGATCGCGGTGTCGACAATGGCCTCCGTCGTCAGTGTGGGCGCGGCCTACCCGTGGTCTCGAGAGTTGGACCGACCGGGCGTGCGGGGCGTGGTGGCCTGGACGCTGGTAGGGATACCGCTCGTGCTTCCACCCTCTCTCGTGGCGGTTGCGATGGTCGTGGTGTGGAACCGGCCCGCGTTCGAGCCTCTCACGGGAGGAATTGGCATCCTGGTCCTGGCAGCCGTGCAACGATTCGCCCCCGTTGGCGCGCTGGTGTTATGGGCCGCGCGACGTCAGCGGGATCGAGCTCTGATCGATGCGGTGCTTGTGCACCAGCGCAGCCCACTGCACGGATGGTGGCACGTGCGGGTCCGGTGGGCTTGGACCGGATGGGTCGCCGCCGCAGCCCTTGTCCTCGCCTTGAGCGTGGGAGAGTTGGGGGCGAGCTTGGTCGTGGCACCTCCGGGGCACGGCACGATCACCATGCGGATGTACAACTACCTGCATGCGGGCGCGCTCGATTCCGTGGCGGGCACGGGACTCCTGATGTGGGCCTGGACACTCGGCGCCGGTCTCATCGCCGGGATCGCGATGCGACGGGCCGGGAGCGCAGCATGATTCGGTTGGAAGGAGTGACGAAGACGCTCGGGTCCCAGCGGGTGCTCGACGGTCTATCGTTCGAGGTGCGCTCGGGGGAACACCTCGTCATCGAGGGACCGTCAGGGAGCGGGAAGACGACGCTCCTTCGCGTGGTCGCGGGCCTAGAGGACGTGGACCGCGGATCCGTCTGGCTGGACGGGCAGGAGGTGAGCAAGCCAGGGTTCTCGCTGGCGCCTCACTTGCGTTCGATCGGATTTGCCTTTCAAGCGCCTGCACTTTGGCCGCACATGACGGTTCGGCAGCACCTCGACTTCGCCGGACCGCGTTGCGACGCGCGACTGAGGGACGAGCTCGTGCAGGGATTGGGCCTTCAGCCTTTTCTCACCAAGGTCCCGCATCAGCTTTCCGGGGGAGAGGCCAGGCGCGTGGCTCTTGCGAGGGCAATGATCTCCCAACCACGCCGCCTGCTGCTCGACGAAGCGTTCTCCCATCTCGACGAGGACAGTAAGAAGTCAATACTTGCGTTCGTGATCGACCGAGTTCGGGCCTGGGGCACGACGATGCTGTTCGTAACCCACGATTCGTCCGAGGCCGAGCGGGTAGCAGGGACGACGCTACGGATGCGCCGCGGAGGGGCCGCGTGACGGTTTCCCCGCCGCCATCTCATTTTGCCTACGTTCTTGGCAAACGCCGGGCGGTGGCAGCCGCTCAATTTTGCCTGGGCGTGCTGTCCGTGGTCGTGCTGGGGGCCGTCGTGTGGCGTCTGATTCCCGTGCGCGAAGCGCCGCCGGGGTGGCTTCTGGTTCGGCCCCCGGGGGACACGCTCGCGGTGGCGAGGGTGGAACACGAAGTCTGGGCCGGTGGGCCAGAAGGCCTGTTTGTGCTCCCGTCCGACGTGAGCGGGGAAGGCCAGCGGATTGCGTCGGCTCCCCCGTTTCGTCAGGTTGCTTCCATCCACGCCATGCCGGGAGAGGTGTGGATTGCCCATGCCCAAGGGGTGAGCCGTCGCGAAGGGGAAGAGTGGGTCACCTACGGGCAACGAGACGGACTTCCGGACGTCCAGGCGTGGGTGGTTCTCAAAGGCCGGGACGGGTCCGTGTGGGTTGGGACGGAGCGCGGGCTTGCACAAAGGAAGCACGGGTCGTGGCGGGTGTGGACGACGCGAGACGGTCTGGCCGCGGATGCGGTGACGGTCCTTCACGAAGACCGGCGAGGGCGCCTCTGGGTGGGCAACGGTCTCACGTTCGCAGGGGGATTGAGCTTGATAGAAGGGGAAAGGGCGCGAGACCTCGGCATCGCGGATCTGCCTCACGTCATGATCAACGCCATCGCGGAGGACGAGACCGGGGGTATTTGGGTCGGCACGGGGTTCGGGTCTCGAGGGGGAGCCTGCCGGTTCTCCGACGACGGGACCGTGCGCTTGGGCAAGAAGGACGGACTGGCGGGGGAGAAGGTTCGATCGATCTTCGTCGGACGCGGGGGAGCGGTGTGGTTTGGCTCCGAGTATGACGGGGCCGCGCGCCTCGTCGCCAGCGAGTGGATGACCCTCGCGCGCTCCGATGGCCTTGCGGGCAATGAAGTAAAGGCGATCGTCGAGGATGCGAGTGGGAACCTGTGGTTCGCTTCTGAACAGGGCGTTGCCCGCTGTCCTCGTGCCGTTTGCGCGGGATCGGCCTCCCACGAAACCAGGGACTGACACGGTGACGGTGGCGGAGAGGTCTGCCACGCCCACCTATCAAGAGCAGGCGAGGGAGATCGGGCAACGGACGTGCGGCCTTGCTCAGCCCGGGCGAATGTCCACGCGCCACTTCATAGCCCCAACCGACAGCACGTCCCCGTGACGCAGTCGTGTCGCGCCTAGGACCTTGCGCCCGTTCAGCCCCGTCCCGTTTTGGCTCCCGGTATCTTTGACGAGCAGGTCTCCACCAGCCCAGTACACGACTGCGTGCTTTCTCGATGCCTTCGGCTCGATGCCGTCAAGGTCGATGTCTTGGTCGTGCCCGCGCCCAAGGTACAGGTACTCACGGATCAGGCACTCGGCTCCCGCGCGCGGGCCCGTGACCCAGACGAGGCGAGCCGACGGGTGAGCGGCTTTGGTGTCATCGATGACGAGGGTCTCCGATGCAACCACGGTTGCCGCAGGCCCGTGTGGTGGAGAGCCGAGGCGTGGTGCGGGAAGTGGGGCTCCCGCAGGAGGGTCGAGGATGGCAGTCCTCGCGTGCGTGCCCGGTGGCTGCGGGGCTGAGGCCGGCCGACCTGCCGCAGCGGCAACGATCGCGCCCAAGGCTCCGGCAGCCACCGCGGCAACCCCGAGCCCAACACCATCCCCAAGTGCATCACTGCCCGCGCCCGACGGAGCGAACGTCGGAGCATCAGTCCAGTCCCTCGGCGCAACGGCCCCGAGCGGCGTGTCGACCTGCCCTGCGGAACCGGTTATTCTCGCCACCGAGCCTCCCAGGACGGCCAACCCGATCGGGTTGGCCACGTCCGTTGGCGTGACCCACGCGAGCGTTGCCATGAATACGCGCCCCGAGGCGTCGATGTGAGCAGCCAACTCGAGAGCGGAGGAAGCGTGCCTGAGCGTGAGTGTGGACCCTCCCTGAGCGGTCGTGGCCATGGCGCCTGACCAGGCGCTCATGGGGGGGATGCCAGTCTGCGAGCGAAGAGCAGAGAGTGCTGCGAGGCCGGCTCCGATCATCGTGGCACTCGGAGGGGCTCCCCTGTCGGCGTGCTGCAACGCGAGACAGAGTTGATCGAGGGCGCTCGCCTGGCTCGCGTTCACGCCGATGGGGACCGCGCCAGGCAAACCGGAACCGTTCATCCAGGCAAACATGAGGTTCCCTCCGACGGAGCGCTCACCATGGTTCGACCGGCTCCACGATCGGCCGGCTCTGCTTGCGAACCTCTGCCAGCAGCAGGGGCTTCCAGTCGGCGCACTTGCTGATGCGCATCTGGCTATTGAAGTATTCCCTCGGGTACTCCCCGCTGGACGTCATGTACTGGTCCTGGCTGCTCACCGGGCTCGCCCCTTCGTGGAGGATGCCCTGGCTCCAGGACCAGCCGCCCGTGGCGCCGGCACCGCCACCGAGCAAGGCGAGGCTCAGCTTGGTCGTGAAGGCCTGAAATCCCTTCCGGATCAACACACCGCGCGCCACGAGGATGAGCAACGCGGAGGCCGCGAGCGTACCTGCCATCTTCATGCGCTCGTCCCCTTGAGACAGCACTCTGCCGGGAGAGTACTGCTGGTCCCACCACGGGTCGACGAACCTTGGATCGTCCGGTTGCCCCGCCGGGTGCAAACCGAAGTAGACGTGAATGGGCGCCATCTCCCACTTGCAGAGGTCGAAGCCGTTCATCAGCCTGCGGGTCTCCAGGTCCTCGGAGTACCTGCGTGCGATCATCCAGTCCCAGATTCGATCGCGGAGCATCCCGCACGTGTAGTGGGCCATCGTGGGGAACGTGCCGGAAGCGGTGAAGCTCAACAGGTTGTTGAGCGGTCCGCACAGGTAGTCGGGCCAGAGAAGCCCAGGGAGGGTCCTGAACGACGAGTTGTACTGCCACTCTGGGTTCGTCAGCTCGAGCGATGCCGCCGCGCCGTCGAGTGCCGCGAACAGCCTGGCCCCGTTGTGCTGAACATCGAATTCGACGTACGTGGCTTCGCTCACCGTCCCGTCCTGTCCCACAACGCCGCATCGAACCTTGAAGCTCACCTGGGACGCCTGGATGGTGTTCCAGGTGACGTTCGCATACCGCAGCACCCAGAGCGCGCACCCTTCCGCGTCGGCGGGCTGGTCCTGCGCCCCCTCCACGCTGAGCTGAGCGGCTCCTTTGGCAATGACATCGAGACGCAGCTTCGTGCCCTGGCAAGCCTTTCCTCCGGGCACGAGCTGCACCACCGCCCCCGCCTCCGAGGTCCCCGGCCTCCAGCCAGGCACCACGATCACCTTCACGAGGAAGCAGCGTGGCATGACCTCGACTTCCCCTTGCAATTCGATCCCGATCCCCTGCGGCGAGGAGGACGACGGGACCCTCACGCGAGCCTTCAGTGTGAGCTTGAGACGCTCCGGCACGTTTGCGGACGCGAGCAAGGGCCGTTCGTCCTTCGACCCAATCTCGTAACGCTTCTGGCCTGGCTCCTCGAAGTCAGGGTCCTCCCGTAGCTCGAACCGCTCCCCGTCACGGCCCGTGAACTGTACCTGATAGCTTTCCACCTGCACGTCCTGCATCGGCTCGTCTTCGTCCGGCGCATCGGATCGATGCAAAAAAAGGATGATGCCGAGCCGGTCCACGCCGTCTGCCACGAACTCACCCGGGCCCAATTCCACCCCGTCTCCCCACGTTCGCGTCGCGCCCTTCTCAACCTCGAACTTCGCCCGGACCTCGATCGGCGGACGAAGATAGTAGGCCATCTTCGTGCGGAAAACTCGCCCCGAGCCCATTATCGACTCCTCCGCCGCACACTCATGGCCCCTCCACCGCTTCGCACCCGATCTCCAGCTCGATCTCCCCGTTCGTCATCAGCCACTCATCCGGGATCCGCACGCCCGGGAGCACCTTCGGGTGGACGCGCCACGTCAACCCCCCATCGTCCGTCGTCGGTGCGTCGAACTCGAGATAGGGAGGCATGGCCTGGATGGGCTGCCAAATCACCGGGTAAGGAGGACGGACAGGCTCGACGCTCTCCGGCGTGTGGAAGTACAGGACCACCTCACCGAGCAGCCACTGCTTCGCCTTCTTGTCGTACCGCACGCAGAAGGTGGGGCGGGCAGGATTGGCAGGCAGACGACGTTCGCCGTGCACGACCTCTGCGGCCAGAATGAGGTCGGCGATGAGATGCAGCGTCACCGGAGCACTGATCAGGCCAGTCCCTGCCGAGACCTGCACCACGCACGTGGGAGGGATGACCACGTCCGTGCCAAGCTTCGGAAGAAAGCTCACCTGCGCGCAACGCTCGCCGTGGGCCATGCCCATGTCCTGGCACGCCACCACGTTCTGGGCGCTCAACAGACTGAACTGGATGGTCGGGTCGCCCTGGGGGAAGGGCCCCTTTCCCACCTGCTCGCAGTGTGCATAGACGAAGATCGCTTGGGTCTTTTGCGGGTCGAGCGTTGTGGACATCATTCCCGTCGCGTCCACCGTGCGGACCACCACGAGGAAGGCGCTCTGCGGAGGTGGACCCTCGTTCGCCGCGGTGGTGCCGGGGGGGGCCGTGATGAAGACCCTCACCACCTCGACGCCATTGATGATCATCGTGACCACTGTGGTCGCCACGCCGGAAATGACCACGGCGAAGCCCGGCGTCCTCAACCCGTCGTTGAGGTTGAACGGGTCTCGAAGAAAGTCGTCGGCCCACGCGGTGCCAGGCCACCCCATGATCACGGCGGTTGCACCAAGCATCAAGCAAGCCACTGCGGCTCCCGTGGCGGCGCGAGCAGCAGGCGGCTCGTTCTTCGGCGTCCGCAGGACCAGGTAGGAGAGCACCAGTCCTATCAGCACATTCCACCGCAGCAGTGGGTACTGGTTTACGCCGAACACGTAGTACAGGACGAGTGCCGTGAAGAACGGGATGGCAAGCCCCACGCCCACGATGATCGGTCGCGGGATGTGCTTGCGCACCGCCTGCAACGGCAAGAGCATCATGTCGACGGGACGGCGAAGCCAAATGAAGAGCAGCGGAATCACCGTCATCAGCCCAGGGGTGACGAAGTCCAATCCCTCGCGCTGGGAAAGGAACACCGTGTCGTACTGGAGGGTGAGGGCGACAAACGCGAAGACGATCACTCCGAGGATCTTCAGCACCAGAGGGATCTTCCGAAAGAGGTCATGGAGCTTCCGCGAGAAGGGAAGCAGCACGACCAGAATGCCCATCAGCACCACGGGCGTGACGAGGTCAAGCCACGACTCCCGCTGTGCCGGCCCAAGAATCGCGAGCTTCGGCAGACCGCGAACGGACGAGTAGGCAAACCAGGTCCACCCGCTGACGATGCCCCCCACCACGGCGAAGGTGTCCCACCATTTCTGCGACCGCTGCCCAAGAGGCTTGTGCTTGTCGTCGTCGAGACTCGAAGCGGTTGCCGGCGATTCGTCACTGCGAGTCAAAGAGGTCTGGGGCGCCGGTCCTGGAGGTAACGGTGCGTTCACCCAGGTCTGCCCGTTCCAGGCAACCCAGCCCTCGCCCAGGCCACGAGGTTTCCACCATACGCCGTGTGGGTCCTGCACCTTGACCTGCTCGAGCTGCTCCGCATACGACGCCGAGGAGAGTTGCCCCATCGCACGCTGCGCCGTGAGGCTTTGCACGTGGGCCTCTGCCGCCATCAACCAACCGGGGATGGTCGTTGCGGCGTGGGGAGGCGGCGGGTAGCGCACCGGGGGTGAGGCGTACGCAAGCGCAGGTGCAGCCGGCAACACGGCGACCTGTTGTGCCGCAGCTGGATGGGCCTGGGGGCCTTGCGGCGGTCCGACCTGCTGCTGCGGAGCGTAGTGGGGGCCGTGTAGCGCAGCTGGCTGCGGAACATGCTGCGCGGCGTACGCGGGAGAGGGCTGGACGGCAACACCGTCGGGGACCGTGTGCGGCACCACGGGACCCTGCACGCCGGCAGGTGGCTGGACCGGCGCATCCCAGGGAGGCATTGCCCCCTGCCACTGCCTACCATCCCACACGAACCACGCACCCGTCGCGTCGAGCCTCCACCTCCTGCCTTGCGCGTCCACGCACGCGAACTGCTCCAGCGCCGCCAAGAATTGGTGTGGACTCACATGCCCAACGACTTGCGCCATCACAAGCTGCTCGAACCGGGCCTGGAGTTCGCGAAAGGTCATGGGAGCTCAGCGATGGGAAAACGTTGCGCCGAGTGTACCTCGGATCGACCCACGGTGGCTTGGCTGCGGAGACGACCTCGCGAATCCACTTCGCGACTGCCTCAGGTGGACGCAACGGCAACGCGCGGCCGCCTACGCAAACACAACCATCTGCGACCGTTCGCGGAATCTGCGGCCAACCCAAAGCCGCAGGGGTCGCTCTACTGTACAAGTGCCAGAAAGGCACCCGCAGCCACGGCGGTCCCGATGACGCCCGCGACGTTCGGCCCCATCGCGTGCATCAGAAGGTAGTTATTCGGGTCTTCTTCTTGGGCAACGTTGTGGGCCACCCGGGCCGCCATGGGCACGGCGGACACACCGGCCGCGCCGATCAGGGGGTTGACCGGCTTTCCTGGCAGACGGCACATCAGCTTGCCGAGCAGTACGCCCCCGGCAGTGGACAGCGCGAAGGCCACGCATCCAAGACCGAGAATCATCAGCGTGCGAACGTGCAAGAAGGTGTCGCCACTCATGGTCATGCCCACGCACAGCCCGAGCAGGATCGTGATCACGTCGATGAGCTCGTTCTGCGCGGCACGGGAGAGGCGTCCGGTCACGCCACACTCACGCAGGAGGTTGCCGAACATCAGCAGCCCGATGAGGGCGGTGGACGTGGGCACCAGCAGGGCGCACACGACGGTCACGACGATCGGGAATGCGATCCTCAGCCACTTCGGAACGGACGACGAGTCTTCCATCCGGATGGCGCGTTCACGCTTGGTGGTGAGGGCGCGCATGATGGGTGGCTGGATGACGGGCACCAGCGCCATGTAGCTGTAGGCGGCCACAGCGATGGGGCCCATCAGGTGCGGGGCGAGTTTGGCGGACAGGTAGATGGAAGTCGGTCCGTCGGCGCCACCGATGATGCCCACGGCCGCGGCCTCCTGGGGAGTGAAGCCGAGGGCGCGGGCGCCGAGGAACGTGGCGACGACACCGAACTGCGCGGCCCCTCCCAGAAACAGCGTCTTGGGGTTCTGGAGCAAGGGGCCGAAATCCGTCAGAGCACCGAGCCCGAGAAAGACGAGGGGGGGAAAGATCTCGAACCGGATGCCGAAGCCCAGATAGTAAAACAGGCCTCCGATCTCCTCGCCGTGCGGGGCCGCCATCAGCCCGTTGAGGGGCAGATTGACCATCATCGCGCCGAAGCCGATCGGGACGAGCAGCAAGGGTTCGAACTTGCGGGCGATGGCCAGCCACAGCAAGACCGCAGCCACGAGCAGCATGCAGGCTTCTCGCCACGTCAGATGGGCGAACCCCGTGCTCTGGAGCAGCTCCAACACGTCATGCCTCCTCTTCGTACTCGAACAGGGGCTGGCCCACGCGCACCGCATCGCCAGGGCTCACCGCCACCTTGGCGATCGTCCCCGAACGGGGCGCGTAGATGTACGTGTCCATCTTCATCGCATCCATCAACAGCACCGGCGCCTTGGCTTCGACGTGGCCGCCAGCCTGGACGAACACCTTCTGGACCGTACCGGCGATTGGCGCCGTGATCGCATTGGGGTCGTGGTGCCCGTTGCCGGCGGGACGAGCCGGGACCGAGGGCAACGGCGACCTCGGCACCGTCTCCGGCGACTTCGGAGCAGCCTTCGACCCACCATTGTGCACGCCTCCGTTTTGCGCGTCGTCGTCCGACAGCACCTCCACGGTCACGTCGTATACCTTGTCGTTTACCTTGATTCGTAGCGTTTTCATCGGCGTGGCCCCACGCGGTGAGAGAGCATGATGTCCATCCGGCCCGCGCTCGACCACCCGGGGTGGTCCGCGTCGCGGTGCAGACGGACGCGATGAATGACAGCGTTATTGCCCAACGCCTCCGTGGCGGCAGCGGCGAGCACGGCGATGATCTCGGGGGACAGCCCCTCGTCGTCTTCCCCACTTCCTTGCCCCTCGGAAGCCTCCAGCACCGTCGCGACGGACCTCTCCGCCAGGCGCGACAGGGTGTGGATGAGGGTGACGAGCACAGTCATGACGGCCATGACGGCCGTAAAGACCGTGAGGGACATCAGAAGGTCGGACGTGCTCATAGCGGAATGTTCCCGTGCTTCTTGTTGGGCCGCAGGACCCGCTTGTCCGCGTTCGTGGCGAGCCACTGGCCCAGCAACCTTCGCGTCCACGCAGGCTGGATGACGTCGTCCACGTGCAACGATTCGGCCGCACGATAGGGGTTCGCGTGAGTGCGACGGTAGTCGGCGATGGCTTGCTCGAGCGCCGCGGGGTCGTCGAGCAAGTTCTTGTTCAGGACGCGCACGGCGGCCTCGGGCCCCATGACCGCGATCTCCGCCGAAGGCCAGGCCAGCACGATGTCGGCCCCCATGTCCTTGGAGCACATCGCGAGGTAAGCTCCACCGTACGCCTTGCGAACGATGAGTGTGACCTTCGGCACGGTCGCCGACCCGTAGGCGAACAACATCTTCGCGCCGTGGCGGATGATGCCCCCATGCTCCTGGTCCACGCCGGGAAGGAACCCCGGAACGTCGACGAGCGTGAGCAAGGGCACGTTGTACACGTTGCACGTACGGATGAACCGCGCCGCCTTGTCCGACGCGTTGATGTCGAGCGTCCCGGCCATCACCGCGGGCTGGTTCGCCACGATGCCCACGACCATCCCGCAGAGGCGGCCGAACCCGATGAGGATGTTCGGGGCAAAGGTGGGCTGCAGCTCGAAGAAGTCCCCGTAGTCGACGATGCGCTCGATCAGCGTGTGCATGTCATAGGGCTTGCGCGGATCCTCGGGCAACAGGTCGTCGAAGACCGGGTCATCGACCAGCGGGGCCTCGAAGGGCAACTCGGGCGGCGGCTCGAGGTTGTTGGAAGGGAGATAGGACAGCAGAAGCTTGACCTTCGCGATCGCGTCGTCCTCGGAGTCGGCAACCAGATGCACGTTGCCCGACACGGACGCGTGCACGTGGGCTCCCCCGAGGGCCTCCTCGGAAATGTCCTCGCCGGTCACCGCGCGAATGACCGTCGGACCGGTGATGAACATGTGGGCGGTCTGGTCGACCATGATGACGAAATCCGTGAGCGCGGGAGAGTAGGCCGCCCCCCCGGCGCAAGGCCCCGCGACCACGGAGATCTGTGGAACCACACCCGACAGCATCGTGTTGAAGTAGAAGACCTTTCCGTAGCCGGAGAGCGAGTGAACGCCCTCCTGGATCCGCGCACCGCCCGAGTCGTTGAACCCCACCACCGGGGCACCGATGCGCAGCGCGCGCTGACACAACTCCACGATCTTCTGGGCATGCCTCTCTCCGAGCGTGCCCCCTGCCACGGTCAGGTCCTGCGCGAAGGCAAGGACGTTCCGCCCATCCACCTCACCCTTGCCCACCACGACGCCGTCGCCCGCAAGCTCCTTGCCGGCGAGCGCATCGCAACGATGCTTGGCGAACATGCCCAGCTCGAGAAACGTCTCCGGATCGAACAGTCGATCGATCCGCTCTCGAGCCGTCAGCTTGCCGCGCTTGTGCTGCTTGTCCACCGCCGCGGGGCCTCCCCCCGCCTCGATGCGCGCACGCGTCTCGTGGAGAAGCTGAAGCCCGGTGCTCTCCGCACCGTGTTCCCGAGGGACCTCGCCGCCGGAACCCGTACGTACGTTCCGCTCGTTCATCTCGTCGATGCCTCGTTCAAGGCCCGGGGACGTCCGCAAACCGCTTCGCCCGTGTGTGAGCGATCAGCGGGTTTGCGGTACGCGGCAAACCGGGCACGCGTTGACCATGCGTCCCAGCCGGTCGCAACGCCAGCGTGGTTTCGTGGAAGCTACCGTAGCAATCTTTGCGATCGGTGAAACGCGTGGACACGTACCATGTACACGCGCGATCGCAAGGTCGATCGGACGATCAGACCTCGCCCATGTACTGCGCGATCTCCGTCAGAAGATCCTTGTCACGGACGATGCCCACGACCTCCCCCCGCTCTCGCACGGGAAGGTTGATGCGACTCTCCGTCACCATCAGGTTCACGACTTCCATCAAGGGCGTGTCCGTCGTCACGTAGCACGGTTCGTCCACGAGATCCGCCACCCGCAGGTTCCCTATCGTCTTGCACTGCGCGAGGAACATCCCCGTGAAGTACGACGAGTACGGGGAGTCTCGCAGGAAGGCGGGGAGCACGAGACGGACGATGTCCGCGATCCGCAGCAACCCGACGAACTTGTCTCGGCGGTCGAAGACGAGCACGGAGCGATGTCCCTGCTCTGCGACCCTGCCGGAAACCTTCATCGAGAAGGACTCCTGGATCGCGCGAACCGCAGCACCGAGCGGCTCGTCATCGTAGACGCGCCCGTACGAGTCGATGGGGACCATCAACTCGCCCACGGAGCGCTCACGCAAGGCCTCGTGATGCTCCTTCGCCAGCAAGCGACGGATACGCAGGGCGAGCTTGTCGATGTCCGCCGGCTTCTGGAGGAAGTCGACGATCTCGAGGCTGATCCCCGCCATCGCGTCCTGGAAGGAGCCGTGTCCCGTCAGGATGAGCACCGGCAACGCAGGGTGGTCCCGACGGATCGCGGTCAGCGTCTCGATGCCGTCCATGCCCTCCATCTTCAGGTCGAGCACGACGACGTCGGGGACCTTCTCTTTTACGCGGAGCAAGGCTTGTTCGCCGCTCGACGCCTCGACGACGTCGAACCCGCGGCGGGACAGCACGCGGGAGGTGACGGCACGGAAGTCTGCCTCGTCGTCCACGAGCAGCAGCTGGATGTTCTTCATCTCTGCGTTCATGATCGCACCTCGTGGGCAGAGCCGCTACATGGGTGGAAGCCCGCCAAAGCCCATGGCCGGCCACACCAAGAGGTTGAGCGCCATCAGCACCAGGAAAGCCACCACGAAGCACGGAATCCCCACGCGGAGGAAGTCCTTCGGCTGGAGGTAGCCACTGGCGTAGACGATCGCGTTGGGCGGTGTTCCGATGATGAGAAGGTAGGCGAAGGACGACGAGCAGGCCGTCGTGAGCGCCATGAAGGGGACCAACTCCGTGCCGGGCTTGAAGACGGCAGCCATGTTGAGCGTGACGGGACCGACGGCAGCAGCGGCTGGGCCGTCGGCCATCAGATTGGTGATGATGGAAGTGACGACAGCGCCCACGGCGAGCAGCGCGTGCGAGGAGTTGAGACCGACGTCGGCGAGCCCCTCGACGATGCTGCGAGCGATCCAGTAGGCAGTGCCAGTGGAGTCCAGGGTGCGGCCGAAGACGATGGCGCCCGCGTAGAGCCAGACCACGCCCCAGTCGACCTTCGTGTGGTAGTCGCGCCAGTTGACGATCCCGAAGAGCAGGTAAGCCACGGCGCCTGCGATGGCGAGCACGCCGATGCCCGTGCGGAAGCCGAGGATGTCCTTGAGCAGGTTCGACTCGGTGATCCAGCCGAAGAGCATGACCGCGAAGATGAGGACGGCGACGATCTGCTTGCGGTTCCACGGGCCGCTTCGGACCATGTCCTGCTTGAGGGTTTCGAGGGCCGGCCCGAGGTCCTTGATCTGGGGCTTGAAGCGCCACTGGAGCAAGAACCACAGGATGGGCATCATGATGATGACGAAGGGCATGCCGTACAGGATCCACTGGCCGTAGCCGATGCTGATGCCGAACATGTCCTCGAGATAGGTCATCATGATGACGTTGCGGGCGCCGCCGGAGGGAGAGCCGAACCCGCCGATGTTGCACGCCATGGCGATACAGATGACGAGCATCTTCGCGAGCTCGGGATCGGCGGGGATGTTCTTGTTCACGCTGTTGGCATAGAGCGTGATCGCGATGGGGAGGAACATGGCGGCCAGGGCGTGGTCCGAGATGAACCCCGCCGCCGGCGCAATGACCACGATGAGCACCGCCGTCACCACCTTCGCGCTCGGCTTCGCGAAGTACCGGAACATGGCCAAGCATATTCGCTTGTCCACCCCCGTCTTCACGAACGCCGCCGCGAACATCAGGCTGCCCATGATGAACCACGCCGCGTCGGACCAGAAGGCCTGGGCGATGTTCTCCCTTCCCACGACCCCCGTGAACACAAGGATCAACCCGATGCAGAACGCCACGCCAGGCAAGGGGATCGCCTCCGTCAGGAAGCAGATCACCACGAAGGCCACCATCGCCAAGGACACCTTGATGTGCCACGCGGCCTTGTCCACCTTCGTCTTCTGCTTGGGCGTCAGCTGATCGTACGTCAGCTTGTCGTACCGCAAGGCCCGAGCGTGCTGCATCATCGCGAGGTACGCTTGGTCGTCCATCGCCGCGACGTGCGCGTGAAACCGTTCGAAGTTCTTGTCCGACGCCGGGATCCCCAGCTTCTCGAGAGATGGCTTGTCGCGCTTGACCGCCACCCCCCGCGTCAGAGCGCCCTGCACCATGTGCTGCTCGAGCACGTCGACCGTGAGCTTCTGCCATTGCTCCGCGTCGTCGTAGTCTTTCTGGAACAGGGTCTCCGCCAGATACGTCCGCACGTGCGCGGGGGATCCCATGTACTCGACAGCGACGTCGACCATGGAGGCGGGGGTCGGCATCAGGAGAATGAGGAAGAACAGCCCAGCGGCGACCGCAAAGGGCTTGTAGGAGATGTACTTGTCGTAACCGGTAGGCTTTTCCTTCTGTGGCGCGGCCATGGGCGTCTCCTATCGGGTGGGTGTCGTCAGCCGGGACTGCGCCGGGACAGCTCCTCGATGCGCCGGGCTCGCTCCTCGCTCACGCGCCCTGCGCGCTTCGCGGCAGCTTCGTGGATGCATCGCACCAACTCCGCAATGTCCACGGGCTTCATGAGGAAGTCGAACGCGCCCCGACGCATGGCCTCGACCGCCTGAGGGCTCGACGGGTGTCCCGTCAGCAAGATCACTTCCGTGAGCGGGTAGTTCTCCTTGAAGCGCAGGAGGGTCGCCATGCCGCCCATGCCGGGCATCTTCATGTCCAGCACGACCACGTCGAACACGTTGCCCTCCGCCTTGCCCAGGGCCACCTCCCCGTCCGGCGCCGTCTCCACCGCCATGCCCCGCCGCCCCAGTGCCTTCGAGAGGCTCTCGAGCAAGTCCTCCTCGTCGTCCACCAACATCACCCGGACCCGCTCCGACTCCGACAACGCCGGGTCGTCCGCTCCCCGCGAACGGATGTCCTGGGTGGCCCGCCGCAGCACCTCGGTCAACGCCTCCACGTCGCAGGGCTTCGCGAGGTACTCGAACACGCCCTCCTTCGACGTCTGGAACGCTTGCTGGATCGTCCCGTGTCCCGTGAGCATGATCACCGGCAGCCCGGGACGCAGCTTCTTCACCTCCCGAAAGACCTGGTCACCGCTCATGCCGGGCATCTTCACGTCCAGCACGACCACGTCGAACTTCCGGGTGCCTATCAGCTCGAGGGCCTTCGAGCCATCCGGCGCCGTCGTGACCTCGAACCCGCGACGCCCCAGGGGCTTCGTCACCGATGCGAGGAACTCCTCCTCGTCGTCGACGAGCAACACACGAATCGGAACGGAAGAGTCATCCATCACATCACCTCTCTTGCTTGCTGGGCTCGTCCGACGGCGGCGCTGCCGGCACGACGAGCGTCACTTTGGTTCCCACGTCCACTTCGCTCTCGATGCGGATCTGTCCGCCCCAGCCCCGCACGATACCATAGCAAACGGACAAACCGAGGCCGGTCCCCTCACCCACGGGCTTGGTCGTGAAGAAGGGTTCGAACACACGCTCCAGGTTCTCCGGCGAGATCCCCTGCCCCGTGTCTTGCACGGAAATGAGCACATCGCCGCCCGATGCCTGCGCCTCGATGTCGATCGCTCCGCCCTTCGGCATGGCGTGCATCGCGTTGTTCACGAGGTTGACGAGGACTTGCTCCAGCTCCGTCGCGTCCGTGACCACCTCGGGCAAGCCAGCGCCGACCCGGGAACGGAGCGTCACGTTGCGCACGCTGGCCTGCTTGTCCATCATGCGGACGACTTCCGCGACCGACGTCGCAAGCTTCACACGGCGCGGCTGGAACTCGTTGTTGCGACCAAACTTCAGCATGCGAGCGGTGATCCCCGCGCACCGTTCCACCTGCCTGCCGATGCGAACCATCGACTCCCTCAGCTCCTCCCGCTCCGCGTCGCTCATCGACAACGCGCCCAGACAATCCATCACGTTCGTTCGCTCCGAGCTGATGATCGCGAGAGGGTTGTTGATCTCGTGCGCCAACCCCGTCGCCAGCTCCCCCACGGACGCCAGCTTCGACGAGCGGATCAGCTCCTTCGACAGCCGGTCCCGCATCTCGTTGGCCCGATCGATCTTCCTCGTCAGGTGACGCGTCGCCCACACGGTCGTGCCGACGAGCAACAGCACCGCAATCCCCGTGAAGATCGCGCCTCTCTGCAACGCGCGACGGACGGGCGCCCGGACCGCCTCTGCGTCCTGCCGCACCACCAACATCCAGTGACCGTCATTGACCCACGCGGTGACCTGCACGAACTCCCTGTCCTCGAGCCGCACGCGCCGGTCCCTCACCCCTTGGTGCATCTCGGGCGCGCCCAGACCCGACGGGTCCAACACGTTGCCCACGGGTGGCGAGGTCTGGTACAGGCCCTCCCGATTGACGAGAAACGCAGCTTGCCCCGCGGCGGACGGACCGCTCGCCACGAGCGTGTCCAGCTGGCGGCTGTTGATCGTCGCACGCAGGATCCAGTGCCGTGCCCCTTCATCCCTGCGTATCGCGATCACGCAGTGAGGCACCTTACGGTACCCGACGAACACGTCGGAGACGTAGGAGCCCTGAGCCATGGTGTTCGAGAACCACGGTGTCCCTGCGTAGTTCTTGGCCTTCAAATCGTACGGTCCCACGTACGCGAGGTGCTTGCCGGTCTCGTCGATGACGCCCAGGTCCACCAGGGATCGGTCGTGGCTCGCCTGGATTTGCTCGAAGAGCCTGTGCAAGTTCGCCTCGTTCGCGAGGTCCTCGGCCCGGAACAGGCGCGATGCCAAGTCCAGGGCGCGGACTCGCTCGGCGAGGTACAAGTCCACCGTCGTCGCGTGGGTCCGCACCATGCTGCTCTGCAGCTCGAGCGCCTTGTCCTCGAGCATGGATCCGAACACCACGCCCGATCCCACGCCCACGACGGCAAGGGGGCAGATCGACACGAACAGCAAGATGAGGATGATTCGCCAGCGCAGGTCGAACGCATGACCGTTCCCGCGGGGCCGGGGAGGCGCTGGTGGCGAGGGCGGTTTGCTCGAAGGCATCTTCGTCAGTCATCCCACCACCGAAGCAGGTCCTCGCACATCGGCGCGCTTGGGATACCGTATTGGTGAAACCCCCGAATGAGTGGTCAGGGAATCTGCACGCGGTGTAGGAAATTCCGCTACAACCGTGATTCGCTTCCCTCCAATTCAAAGGAAGCCTGCGGTCGAACGACGGGGCACAGCGGAAGAACAAGCTCGCTTCGGCGACCTCGGCGGTTGCTTGGGAGGATGGTCCCTCAGGACGCCAGGTACTGCCGAAATCCGTCGACCAGGGTTGCCACGTTCCGCTCGAGCGATGATTCGAGTGCGTCGGCCCGGTCCAGCTTTCCCTCGGCTCCTGCGCGCTCCAACGCCAAGGCCGACTGCACCACCGCGTCGGCCGCGAAGTTTGCGGACGCCCCTTTCAAGGCGTGCGCAGACCGCTGGACTCGCTGGGGGCTTGCTTCCCTGACGGCGGCACGGATGGCGTCGAGATGGCTGGGCGCGTCCTCGATGAACAGCCGCATCATGCGGCGAAGCAGGTCGTCACTGCCCCCCATGTTGGCCATGGCTTGAAACGGGTCGAAGGCGAGGGCACCGCGAGACGGCAAGACGTGTTGTGCGGGTCCTCGGTTCCGCATGACCCTTTGCAGTTCGTAGTAAAGAGCATCCTCGACAAACGGTTTGGCGACGTACCCGTCCATTCCGCTGGCGAGACAGCGCTCCCGATCCCCCTTCATGGTCCCGGCGGTCATGGCAACGATGGGAACGGAAGCCCCGTCGCCCTCCGACTCCCGAATCCGCCGGGTGGTCTCGAAGCCGTCCATCTCCGGCATTTGGATGTCGAGCAGGATCAAGTCGAAGCGCTCCTTCCGCCAGGCAGCGAGCGCCTCGACCCCGTTGGCGGCGAGCTTGACCTGGTGACCTCGTTTGAGCAGAAGATGCTTGCCGACCTGCTGGTTGATGGCGTTGTCGTCCACCAGCAGGACCGCCATGGGCGGAAGGCCAGGCTCGAGGTCGGGCTGCTTCGCCACCCTGATGTTGGCGCGGGTGGTCGGGCTCAACGTCTGCAGGAGCCCTTCGTACAAGTCCTTGGCGCCGATCGGCTTGCGCAGGTACCACTCGAGGCCGAGAGCCCGGCACGCGGCGATCTCCGCCGGCCACCCGTGCACGGTCAGCATCATCACCGGCTCCACCGGCAACCCCGGCTCGTCGAACAACGACCGGGCAAACGCGAACCCGCCCTCGTCCGGAAGCCCAGCGTCGATCAACACCACACGGAATCCGCGGCCTTCCCGCCTGAGCGCTGCCATCTTGCCGCGCGCCGTCTCCACGTCGAACGTCAACGTGACCTGAAATCCCCACCGTGAGCACGCCCGTGCGATCGCCTCGCAGGACGACTCACTGTCGTCGACCACCAGCACGGCAAGCCCGTGCAGGCCGTCGACCGCCGTGCTGCTGGACGGAAGCGTTGCACGAGGAGGCACCTCGAACCGACAGGTGAAGTGGAACGTGCTTCCGCGCCCCACCTCGCTCTCGACCCAGAGCTTGCCCTTCATGAGCGACACGATCTGCCTGCAAATGGCCAGCCCCAGGCCCGTGCCCTCGAACCGGCGAGAGGCCGCCTGGTCCCCCTGCGAGAACGCCTCGAAGATCATCTTCTGTTGTCCCGACGGGATCCCCGGGCCCGTGTCTCTCACCGAGAAGTGGAGGACCACGTGGCTGCCATCGTACTGCTCCTGCTCCACCCGGAGCACGACCTCCCCCGCGTCCGTGAACTTCACCGCATTGCCGACCAGATTGACCAACACCTGGCGTAGCCGGTTGGCATCCCCGATCACCACGTCGAGCGTCTGGGGGGAGACGTCACTCACGATCTCGAGGCTCTTGCCGTGGGCTCGCAACGCACAAACGCTCAGCGACTCGCTGACGATGCTGTCCAAGCGAAACGCGTTGGCCGCAAGCTCGAGCCGACCGGCTTCAATCTTGGCGATGTCCAAAATGTCGTTGAGCAACGCGAGCAAGGACTGCGCCGACGTTCGGATGGCCTGCAAGCTCTGTCGTTGCTCGTCGGTCATCGGGGTGTCGAGCACGATGTCGACCATGCCCAGGATCCCGGCCATGGGGGTCCGGATCTCGTGGCTCACGTTGGCAAGGAGCGTGCTCTTGGTCCGATTGGCCGTCTCGGCAGCTTCCTTGGCGTGAACGAGCTCAGCCGTCCTCTGGGCGACCCGCTCCTCCAGCAAGACGTTCGACCGCCGAAGCTCAGCGATGGCAACCTCGAGCTTGTCACTCGCCTCCGCGATCTGCGCGTCCTTTGCGCCCTTCATCACCTGGATACGGTCCGCCAGGGCGAGGGACAGCAGGAGCGCCTCGGATGCGGAACCGATGTGTAGACCCCACATCGTGATGAACGTGTTCGGCAGAACGCCGAACGTCTTGAGGATGTAGATTCCCGCAAACCCGAGGAACGCCGACCACGCCAGCAAAAAAAAGTAGGCCGGCCGAAAGCCTTGCCGCGCGGAGATGATGCCGTTCACGACGAGGAGCGCCAAGCACGGGAACGTGAGCCCCGCGGCGATCATCATGCTCGCCTGATACGGACCCACCACGGCCAGCACCATGTTGAGCCCGTGCAGCACCATCATCGTGTCGTAGACCCGTCGCAAGTACGGAGCGTTGCGACGCATCTCCAGAAAGAGCCGAGCGAACGCAAGGTCGATGAGGGTGACGCCCGACACAGTGAACGGCACGACCACGTTCGCGAGCGAGGGAAGCGAAGGCCAGAGATGCTGGTACGTGATCCCATCGAGGCTCGCCACGACCAAGCCTATGAACAGCGTGCTGCCCGCGTACACGATGTGGATGCGGTCTCGCAGGGACAGGAACAGGAAGAGCACGTAGGCGATGAGCGCGATCAGGATGCCGAAGTACGCGCCGAGGACCATCTGCTGGCGATCGTGGTACTCGGCGAACGCGCGCGAAGACCATGCGTGCAGCGGCAGGTTGACGGAGCTCGCGGTTTGCACTCGCAGCCAGTAATCCCTGCGCTGGCCCGGTGGCGAGGACAGCTCGAACACGAAGTTTCTATGGTCGACGTCGCGCTGCGCGAACGGCAACCGATCCCCCGTGCGCACCTCGCGGAAGCGAGAGCCTTCGACGGGCTCGAACAGGGTGACGTGGTCGAGCATGGGGTAGGCAAGCTCCAGGTACCACGCGACGGGGGAATCGGTCGGGTTGTGGGTTGGGATCCGGAGCCAGTACGTCGAGCTCGAGAAGCCGTACCCCGGTATGCGTCGTTGGCCCCTATTCTGGTTCGGGTGGTCGACCACCTGCCGCACTTCGAGCGTCCCCGTCCCGTCCTCGAGGACCCATGTGCATCGTCCGATCATGGCGCCGTCGAGGTCGGGGGTGATGGGAAGCACACCATCGCCGACGACACAGCTGGCGGGCTCTCTCTCCTCGGGAGGCGGCTGGCCGCGGCAACCGAGCAGAGAAGAAAGGAGCAGGAACAGGATCACCAGGGGCAGGGCGAGGAGAGGTGGCCGGCGGAAGGCACGGCGCTCCCGCGGCGAACCACGGCTCACGGCGGAGCGCTGCGTCGACGTTAGCGGACTGGTCCGGCCGAGCCCATGTGGCCCCCCGAGCGGGTAGTCGGGAGCCGAGCAGGTGAAGAGGTCCCCGGGCACGTTCCTGGATGTATCACGTCCGGAATGCGGCGTTCCATCCTTCCGTGGTTCCGGGGCTCGAGGGATTGTGTTCCAATGACACCGTGCAAACAGTAGCCTTTCGTTTTGAAGACCTCGACCAGATGCGCGACACGCTGTCGCAGGCTGGGCTGGACATGGCGCTGGTGATGGACCCCAGCGCCCAGGCGAACGCGGGCGAGTGGGTCCTGGCCGTGTTCGAGGTGGCCACGGGGAAACGAGCCACGGCAGCGGCGGGCAGGGTGGTTAGCGCAGGGCGAGGCCCTAGCATCGAGTTCGAGCAGCGGGACTGGGACCGGTTGGTGGAGTTCGCCACCCCTTGGCAGCCGACGTCCGAAGCGACCACCGAGACAACACGAGTGCCCGATTCCGTGACTCATGGGGCGCGGGCCTTGGTCGTGGAGGACGAGCGGGTCTCTCGCGAAATGGTGACAACGTTCTTGCTGGGACTCGGTTTGGTGGCGCGGCCGACCGCAACCGCTGAGCGAGCGCTGGAGCTTCTCGACCGAGAGAGCTTCGACCTCGCCGTGCTGGACCTGGCATTGCCTGGGATGGATGGGCTCGAGCTGTGCGGTGCGATCCGTCGTCGAACGGATCGCGTCCGGTCGTTGCCCATCCTGATTCTGACGGCGGACAGCTCCGAGATGTCGGCCAAGCGGTCGTTCAACGCGGGGGCCGACGACTTCATCACCAAGCCGGTCCCCGTCCTGGAGTTCCGGGCGCGGATCCTGGCCCTGCTGCAACGCAAGCGGGATCGGTAAGCTACCGGACACGTGTCCGGGCACCTGTCCGGACACGGCTTGTTCAGAAGGCCATCGGGGGATGCTCGGACACCGGCTCGACGTCGTCGTTCAAGGGACGACGAGGACCGGAGAACACGAGGAATCGCTGGACCGGATAGGAGACGGCGATCCAGGCGAAGACCTTGGCAGGTACCCAGGCCAAGTGAGCGCTCATGTCGAGTCCCTCGACGAGGAGCAGCAAGCAGGTCTGCAGGGCGGCGTAGGTAGCGAGGCAGGTGAGCGCGTATTCGAAGGCCTGGAGCCGCAGGCCCTTGGTCGTTGCCGCGAACACCCACCTGCGATTGAGGCCGAAGTTGGTGATTCCTCCGAGCAGAGCGCCTGCGAACGCGGCTACCCCGTAGCTCCCCGTGCCGAACAGCAAGATGGCTTGGTACGCCACACCGTCCGCCGCGGTGGCGATCCCCGAAGAAACGGAGGCGCGTACGAACGTACCCACCTCCCGGGCGCGGTGGCGCCTGGGTCGGTCTCGATGCGTGCCGCTCTGCCTCATCCCTGGGCCTTCGCGTCGAGGAGCTTGCGCGCGGCGAGCAGAAGTCGCACGGCCACCAAATTGGATACGATCGCGACCATCAAAATGATGGTGAGCGTGGCCGGGTGAACGGCGCCGAAGGGCCGCTCCAGGATGGGCGTCAGCATGGGCGCAATGATCAGCGCGGCGGCAATGTACGCCACACGCTCGTGACGCCGCATCAAGGTGCTGGGCAGGTTCAGATCCATGGATTCGGCCTTGGCCCGGACGTAGCTGACGAGCTGCGAACCCAACAGCGCAGCGAGCGGGATGAGCATCTGCCAAACGGAGAACCGATAGAAGACTGCCAGGCCGATCATCGGCGCAGCGTCCGCATACCGATCGAGAACGGAGTCGAGGATCGCGCCGGACTTTTTCACCATCCCGGTCTCCCGCGCCACCATCCCGTCCAGCGCGTCGAACGCACTGCCGATGAGGAACAGCAGACCCGCCGTGGAGAAATGACCGACCGCCGCGATGGGAGCACACGCCAACGTCAGCACGAGCGACGTGACCGTGAGCGTGTCGGGCTTCACGCCAAGGCGCGCAAAGAGCTTTCCCGGGGCCCGAATCGCCCAGTAGACCGCCTCCATGAACCACGCGCCCAGCAGCATCGTTCCACCGAGACGCTGGAGCTTCTCGTCTTGCCTCCTGCCCACCAGCAGAGTCCGCACCGCGTACGCTGACACGGCGGCCAGGAAGAACGTCGCCACCGATCCCACGGCTATTAGCGTGGATGTGGCGATGGATGTTTGGTTGAGGACCCCTTCCATTTGCATGATGGCGTTTCCAGTGTGGGGAAAGGTTGTCGCGGTCTCCGGGGGGCAGTGCTACCGCAACGTCATATCTCAAAAGCGATTCGTCAAGTTCTTAGCATCCGGCGTGCCACAGACCTGGCCTGAGGGAATCGAGCAAGACACCAGTTTTCCCTCACAACCACGCCCTCCCAAGAAGAAGGCGCCTGCGAACTGCGTAGCAGCATACGCACCCGCAGCCCCTCTCGCGCTCGCTTCATAGCACAGCCGTGTTGCCCTCTGCCACATACCGAAGGACTCGAAACGGACCCGGGTTTCGACTATCTTGGGTCGCGATTTGCCGGAGGGGTCCATGGCCAAACGAGCACTGTGCGTTGGAATTGACATCTACTCGACACCGAACGTACCGCCTCTGCACGGGTGCGTGCAGGATGCGAAGAGCGTGGCGCAGATGCTCGTCGATCGGTTCGGGTTCGCACCCGCCGACGTCAAGCAACTGCACAACGAGCTGGCCACCAAGGACAACATCCTGCGCTCGCTCGATTGGATCCGAAACGTCTCCTCGCCCGGGGACCACGTGTGCATCTACGTCGCGGCGCATGGCACGCACTTCCCGGATCGAAGCGGCAACGAGGCAGACGGTCTCGACGAAATCCTGGTCACGCACGATCACAGCTGGCAGTTTTCGTTGCTCCGCGACGACGAGCTGGGCGAAGTGTTCGCGCGGTTTCCCGCGACGGTGTCGGTCGTGTGCCTGTTCGACACCTCCCATGGGCCGGTCCCCCAGCCGCAGGGAAGGTGCGTGGTCCCTCCGCCGGACTTGCCCCCGATAGGGTGGGCGCGCAGCCGCAACCTCGGGCTGCGAGGCAGGTTCCGTCAACGTCGACCCGACGATCTGCCTGGCCTGCTCTTCTTCTCCGCGTGCGGCGAGCACGAGGTGGCCGCCGAGGCGTCGACCCAGGTCGGGTTCGGAGGGGCCTTCACCAGGTCCCTGCTGCAAGCGATGGGACAGTCACCAGGCGCATCGTGGGACGTGATCCATAGACAGGTCGTCGCCGACCTGCAGGGGCGCGGTGCGCGACAGATCCCGCAGATGCACGCCGCTCCGTCGATGCGGACCCAGTCCATGTTCGGCGCCGTGGCGTCCGCTCCTCCGTCGATGCGGCAGCCGCAGCAGGCCCCCAACGCGTGGGGCGCCCATTCCCCGGTGGATTCACGTGCACAGCAACCTCAACAAGCTTGGGCCCCCATGGCCGGAGCCGCGGTCGCCACTGCGGGCTCGGCGATGATGGGCGGTTCCTCACAAGCCCTTTCCCTGCAAGGAGGCGCCATGCTCCAAGGCCCCGCCATCTATCAGCCGACCACGCCTACCCCCATCGACAACGCACTCGCCGAGTTCAAGCCCGAGGACTACACCGTCCGCCTCTGCAACACGATCTTCAAGGTGCTGCCCTTCGCCCCTGCCCCCATGCCCTACGCCAACCTCGGAGATGCCGTGCGGGCGCTCAACCCCTCCGCGGCCCCCGACGTCATGGCAAAGGCAGAAGCCTTCTCCCGCGCCGAGCCGGTCACCAAGACCCTCTGGGTCGCCAACGCCATCGACACGGGCGACGTAGGCATCGCTGCCTACTCGGGGGTCCGGTCGGCCGTCGTCCTGTTCTTCGGTGAAAACAAGGGCGACGCGCTCGAGACGGATCCACAACAAGCCGTGGACGCCGCCATCAAGCTGCTCGGGCTCAGCTACATCATCTATCGTCTGTTCCCCGGATCCGCCATGGACCGGGTGCGTTCCTTCTACGCCCTGCCGGCAGGCCAGTCCCTGGCGATGTACTACGCCGCGATCGAGGTCGGGTTGCCCTTCGCAGACAACATCGCGACGGCCGGTGGCCAGTTCATGAACCGCCTCTACCAGCGCTACGGGGCCGACGCGGCGAACAAGCTGCAGTCCGTGATCGGTGCCGACGACCTGGCCAATTCCCAGGGCATCCTCGCCGCCGTGATCGGCCCCATGGAGACCGCTGTGCAGAAGGTCGCCCCCTACGCCAACCAAGTCGCCGAGGCCGCCAAGACGTACGTGCCCACTGCCCTCAACGTGGCCGACAAGGCGGCGGGCATTGTCGCAACCGGCGCCGACATCATGCCCGTGTATCGCTACCTCGTCGCTCGCCTCACCGCCGAAGCGTGCGCCCAGTACGCCGGCAGCCCCTGATCACGCGTCGCCACGAAGAGCCCAACCATGGACCTGATCAACACGGAAATCGCAGCGGGCCTCACCGTCCTGCACGCGATCATCGCAGCCATCGTCATTCTGATAGCAGGCATCGCGCTGCAATCTCTTCGCAAGGACAAGCTCCCCGGACAGGATCTGTTGCGCGACGCCCAATGCGCTGCGTGCGGCTGGAAGGGCCGCGTCAGCAAGTACCAGCGCAAGTGCCCCGGCTGCAACGGCGACCTGGGGTGATGCGTCGCATGTTGCACGCTTTCGCGTCACACTCCCCGTGACGTTACGGTCCGAACTACATCGAGCGCGGCAATGAGTTGGGGCAGGCATAGGCTGTGCCGGTGATGGTCACGCTCGTGGTGGTCCCCTCGCCCATCCCCAGTTGCGGGGGGTCGTGGCGGATGTGGGTCGCGCCCAGGTCCGCCGCCTTGTTGCGAATATCGTTCATCGCGTAGTCGATCAAGGCCTCGTTCGAGAGGTACGCACCGCCGAAGGTGCCTCCGCCCTTGCCCGTGATGAGCCCGACCGTCTCGCATTCAGGCGGCAGTGGGTCCCGGGTGGGCGCCACTGACGCCCCACTCTGCGACAACGCCGCCGTCTTGCACGAGGGAAGAACACAGCCAAGTGCCAAAAACAAAGCAAACAAAGTCTTCTTCATGACCCTGCTTGCAGCAAAGACCGTGCCGCAACGGCATGACGCGAAAGCACGCCTCGCGACCCGGCCGAGCCAACGAGCGTTCACAGCGAGGCCGAGAACCGCGCTTCCCGCCTACCGAACGCACTGCCCCTGGGACGCGCGACAACGCCCCTGCAGCGTACACGTCTCCGCGTTCTTGCAGTCATCGTGCGACGCGGCGTGACAGGCCTGTCTGTCCTTCGGTGAGCACCGACCCCAGCGCTTGCACGCCTCCGAACCCTGGCAGTCCTTCTGGGTGCGAACCTCGCACGTCCCATCGCGCAGGGAGCAGCGCCCCTCCCGCTTGCACCCCAAGGATTCCTGGCACTGCGCCACGATCGTGGCCTTGCAGCCACCCCTCCTGGCGCTGCATCGCCCATGCTCCACGCACGCCACCGACTGGCTGCAATCGTCGCCGGAGACAACGCGGCACGCGCCGTTGACCGCAGAACACTGCCCCTGCTCGCGGCAGGCGGCCGACGCCAGACACTCCGACCTGGCCTTCGCGATGCACGTGCCCAACCGATCCGTGCACCGGCCTTCCTGCTTGCATGCCGCAGAGCCCTGACAGCTCCGAACGCACTGTCCGTCCCTCGCAAGACAGGCCTTTTCGTCCTTGCACGCGCGCGCACCAGCACAGTCTGCATCCGAAGCGGCCACGCAGACGCCCTTCACCAAGGAGCAGGCCCCGCTTGTCGCGCAGCGACTCGACCCCCCGCAATCGGCAGCCGAACGGGCAACACATCGCTTGGCGCCCTCCACTTCCCCCAGACCGCAAGCGCCGTACTGGGAGCACCAGAGCGAGGCCCCACAGTCCTCCTCCCTCGTCACGCCGCACGCGGCATCCATCGCGGTGCACGCCGCCCACAAGGCGCAGCCCGGCTGCTGCCGGCATAGGCCTCCCGGCGAGCCGAGCCACGCATCCTCCACCACACACTGTCCCGCACTCGCCTTGCAGCGACCCAGCGTCGCGCAGGCTTCCGAAGAGGCACACGCGTCGTCCGCCCGCGCCACACACTGCCCTTCGATGAAGTCGCAAGCCCCCACGAGCCGGCACGACGCGGTCTTCTTGCAGTCCGCGTGCGAGCCGGCAGCGCAAACCTGCCCGCGTAGCACGCACCGGCCGAGCTCTTCACACGCCTTGGACCTCTGACAGCTCTCGTCCGAGATCGCCACGCAAACACCGTCGCGAAGGGAACAACCTCCTTCGGCGGCACAAGCCCCGGCACAGTCCCGGTCCGACTTCGCCACGCACTCCCCATCCTCAGGAGAGCAACGAGCGCTCCGTCGGCACCCTTCGGAAGCCTCGCACGACGCTTCCGTGGCCGCGCATCCAGGCCACGGAAACCATCGGACCGCACAGCGGCCCGCTTCCATGCAGGCCTGCTGCGACGGGCAACGGGCCATCGCCCACACGGCGGAGAGCACGAAGGCAGCCACAAGCCCCAATCCGACAGGGATGGCGATTCGCGTCGTCCGGGAAAGGGTTGTGGGCTGGTGGGTCATGCGATCTATCTCACGCTCAATCCGCAGGTAGCAGGGCAAGGATGGTCGTCGCAGGGCGACGCATCAAGGCAGCTCGGTAAGCCTTCGCCACGCTGCGGTGACGGTCCATCGCCTCCACGGCGCCCGCCACAGAGGCAACACGGGCCGCGACGGACGCCTCCCACATCGACAACGGGGGCGAATCCGACGGCACACGAGAGGCGTAGAGGATCCAATCCATCCGTGCATCTACGTCAGCAGGGGCTGAGTGCGCGCGCACCACCCATGGGACGCCGCGGAAAGGTCCGAAGGCCCCTGAGGGATGCAACGCCGTGGGGTCCATTCCCAGCAGGGCCACGAGCATGTCCTCGGAGACCATCTTTCCCCCTTCGGTCTTGCCCCGCGCCGCGGACACCACGACCGCTGCGTCGTCCAGGTAGCGAACGGCCTCGCCGCGAATTCTCGTCAAAGCCGAGGGCAGATCCGTCGACACCGGCATGTCGTGAAGGAACCTGGACGGCGCCGTGTCGCGCCAGGGAGCAAGCGCTTTCGCGGCGGCTTCCACCTCTCCTCGCAACACGAGCGCCAGGGCACGCAAGGAGACCGCACGAGCCTCGGCAGCCAGCACACCCACCCAGGCCTCGGAGTCCAACGTGGTCGCGTCATCTGTCCGCAAGACGGAGCTGTCCTTCTCGACGAGGTCCAGCAGAGAAAGAGCCTCGTCGACGTTTCCCGCGAGGATTTCGAAGGCGGCCGCACGAAGAGCAAGGTCCCGACGAAGGGAGCGTTGATCATGCTGCGGATCCTTGATGGCGACCAACATCATCATCACGGCGTGCTCGAGCCCGTGGGCGCGGCCTGCAGCGAAGCGATCCGGATGGGAAACCAGCTCGAGCACCGGCGGGACAGGAAGGGAGATCGGGAGTGCAGAAGGGGTCCCTTGCTCCGCCAGAAGCAGCGCCCGAATCCCCGCATGGCGGTGGCGAGACTGCTCCGGCAAGGGAGCTTCGACGAGAGGCGCCAGGGCCTTCACACGCGCCAAGCCCGTGAGCCCGTCGGCATGCGCTAGCCGGCAAGCTTCCGACATCTCGGACGCTAGCCTCGCTGCGACGGACGCATCGCCCGCCCGCGCGTCGATCGCGTCGGCCAGGCATCGAAGGGTCGTGGCCGTTTCGTCGCCTGTGGAGGGTTGCTCGGCCGCCCGGCGCAGCACGGACGATGCCTGCGCGTGGCACCCTCCGAGCAAGAGAAACGCAGCTTCGTGCCGGGTGGCCGGAAGGGAGGCTCGCTCGGCCACCTCGCAAGCTCGCGAGAAGCCACCTTCGACACGGTAGGCCATCACGGCAAGGCGCTTGGAGTCCTCGTCCTCACAGCCGGCCAACATGTCCGCCGCGTGGGCCCATTGTCCGTGCGCGACCAACGCCTCTCCCGTCCTGCGGCAATCCGGTGCGAGGTCGTGGTACGCGAGAACGGAAGCCAGGCGCTGTTGGCTCGGAAGTCCTTCCGACGCCCTTCGAGCCAGTCGGTCAATCGCCCAGCCCCGATGAGGCGGGATCAGCGCCGCGGTCTCGAAGTCGTCGACACCTCGCGCCGCTCCACCGATGGCCGCTCCTGCGCCCAAAGACAAGGCCAACCCCACAGCGAGCCCGCGCACGAGCATCGCAGTCTTGCCGAAGGAGACCACCCCGACGTGCGCGGCCGTGACCTCGATCACCTCGCACCCCTCGGCCGGGACCACCTCGAGCGCGGTCACCGTGGGCCGATAAGAAGCTCCGGGCCCCCCATCACCCAGGCTTCTCCGAACCGTCCCGCGCACGATCACCTCGTCGCCGTGGCGCACGGTACGGATGGCACCGGCCAACCCCAGATCCTTCGGCCAGGAGCCGAACCGGAAGGTCACGACACCATCGGGCTGGGCGAGCAGCCGCATGCGATCGTCCGCATCCAACCTGGAGAGGTTGCCGGGCAAGGACTCCCGCGACCCGGCGGCCACCATCACGGGGCCACGCAGGACGGTGCTGCCGTCCGGGGTCACGACGTGAAGGGACGGAGCCCGGAAGCAAGCCCTCACACCGCTGGCACCGGGCACGAATCGCAACGACTCCGCCGAGGCTTCGACGGTGCAGGCGGCCGCTGCGCCCGAACCGTCGAGGGACACGACGGGAGCGCCGGGGACCTCGAGGCGCCCGCGCAGCACGACGGGACCGATCTCCAGCGAGGCGCTACCGGCGCCAAAGGCTCGTAGCACGCGCGCCGCACGACGACGCGCCAGCCATCGGACCCACAACCAGAACAAGAGTCCGCCCAGGACGATAAAGGCCGCGGCCGCGGTCCAACCGATCCACTGGCCGTGGGTCACCTGCCAGGGCACGGATAACATGGGGGCGCAGCATACACCCGCACGCAGACCGGGCGCAGCTTGTTGTGCGCCCTTCGCGGGTATCGATCAGCTTATGGAAGCCCTCTCCAATCAGGAAGCTTCGTGACCGCGCCGCCAGAGAAGCTCGTCCACCACCGTGAGCATCGCGAAACGACGCACTTGCGACGCGTCGAGGACCACAGGCACCACCCCCTCCAGGTCCTCCGCTTCGCCGCCCTGCAACTGGATGAGCTCGCGCCCGAGCGCGTCGTCACCCGACACGAAGAAGGCGACGGGATGCTCGGCACCGTCGTTGACCATCTCGACCAAGGCTTCCGCGAGCGCGAGGGCGTCCTCGTGGGTAAGCTGGGGTCGGGCGGGCTTCGCGGCGTCGCTCTTATCCGCCTTCGCCTTCTTCTCGGCCTTGCGAGCGTCCGACTTGGAGGGCTTTGCCGGCTTGTCCTTGCCTGCCTTCTCCTTGTCCGCCTTGGTGCGCTTGCCCGCCTTCTCAGCCTTGGAGTCGTCGTCCTTGTTCGGCTTCTTCTGACCCATGATGCTCTCCCGTGGTGATGTCGGGCGGGACCTTAGCGCGAATCCGGGCGCTCACAACGAGGAAGCGGTGGAGAGACGGATCCCCGGGGGTGCGGCACGGGTAAACGTAGGTCAGACGGGGTACCAGTGCCCCTCGCGGAGGGGTTCGATCTGCGAAGCATCCAAGTCGAAGAAGTCCGGATAGTGAATGAGCCTCATCCTGTCGCGCAGGGAGGCGGGCAGGCGTCGCAGTTGCTCGTAGTCGGTATGAATGCCGAGGTTGGTCTCGTGCACGAAGAGGTCGGCTTCCGAGAGCCACTCGATCAAGCTCGGATCGAAGGAGGTGTCCGCGCTGTAGCCAAGACAGCGGTCACCCGCACGGATTCGCAACGCGGTGGTCGGCACCGTGTGGCGGGTCTTGCGGCACGCGATCGAGAATGGGCCCACGGTCACCTCGCGCTCGTCCGAAATGGGCAGCAGCGACGCGAAGTCCTCGAGGGTATGCGGTCGCACGGACATGTCTTTGGTGTCCGTGACGGCGTCCATGCCTGCCGCCAGATGGCCGGACCAGAGCCGCGCGGCCACGTCCGGGTGCGCGATCAGCGTGGGTTTGCTCTGCAGTGCGAAGTGATGGAAGTAGAGGAACCCCTCGACCCCGGAGCAATGATCCGCATGCAAGTGCGTCAGCACCACGGACCGGACGGCGTCGAGGTCAAGCTTCCACCCGGCAGTGGAACAAGCCTCGTGGAGCATCTTCCTGATGGGGTGCGGACAATCGATCAACAACCATTCACCCTCGAACCCCACGAGCAGGCTCGAGGCGTAGTGCTGGCTGGAGAAGGCATCACCCACGCCGAGGGGGAGAAAGCCGAGCGGTCCGGTCGTCGGGGGTTTCGGCACCTTGACGTTGTCTCATTCGACGCTGCGCACGTCAACGGGCGGGGTAGCACCCCAGATCCGGAGGCATGCCCCCATCCCAGCCTTCCCCCGAACAGACATGGATTGCTTCGGACCACAACCCGTCGCCACGCAGCTGCCCACATCCGCACAAGCAACGAACCCATCTGCGGCTCTTTGGAATCTGCGGCCAACCCCGGTGGCTCCGGATCTGGGTTGGGAAGTGGCCCCGTTGCCGCGGGGTTCGATGGATGGTAGCTCGCCATCCATGAAACCTTCGTGGGCTCTGTGGGCGGTCATGCTGTGGGTCGTTGGCTGCGGGGACGACCAGGCGACGAAGTTCTGTCTCGGTGCCGACGGGACGAGCCAGGACTGTGCGATCGGCTGCAAGACAGCCAAGAACAAGAAGGCTTGTGACAAGTGGGCCGAGAAGACCCGCGAGCTTTGTCCCAAGGTTGGCAAGGAGAAGTGCCAAGAGATCTGCGAGAAGGACGAGAACCCGACGGCGTGCGAGTTGGCAAAGTCGATGTGAGTGGGCCCAACGGGGTCAGGTCGAGGGTGCGTCTTCCGTTTCGAGCAGTCGCTCCCAGTGGGTGAGCGCTTGCTCGAGGTCCGCCTGCGCAGATTCGTGACCGCAGAGGGCTCGGTCCATGCGGGGTCGGTCGTCGGATTCGGCCGCCTCACGAACTTCGCGGGCGGCACGCTCCACGGACCGCTCGAGCATGCGAACGCACAACTCGACGGCTTCGAGGGCTGCCTTGAGGGCGGCCGCGTGTTCGAGGGCAATGGCGGAAACGCTTTCGCGGGCCGCATGAGAAGGTTCCGTGCGCGCCATGCGAGCAGCAATGGCATTGAGAGCGGCGGCCACCTCGCGAGCGTGCATGCGCATGCGCTGGCCCGGGTCATGCGCCACGAGTCCGTCGATGAGGTTGGCCACCTGGACCGGCACATCAGGCCGAACGTCCTTGAGGCGCTTCCTTGGCGGACGGATGATGGCTTGTGCCTTCTGCTCGAAGGTGGCGACCGACGAGGCGCAGGGCAACACGAGGGGGGTGTCGCCCGTCAGCATCCAGAACACGGTGGCGGCCGCAGCGTACAGGTCACCGTGGGGGCCCACGTTGACGAAGTCCTCGAGCTGTTCCGGGCCGATGGTCAGCAGGGAACCGCCACTCTCGTTGGTCATGGTGATCGGGTTGCCGGCGCCGGAACGGCTCTTGGCAAGGCCGTAGTCCGCGAGCTTGCCACGCAGCGTGGCCTGCGGCCCCACCGGGCAGAGCAGCAGGTTGGCCGGCTTCACGTCACGATGGATGATGCCAAGGTCGTGACCGTAGCCGAGCGCTCGGAATAGGTCGGCGCCCAACCATAGAACCTGTTGCAGCGGGCTGGTCAACGAGGAGATACCCAAGGCGTCCCCGCCAGGAACGAACTCCGACGCGATGTACAAGGACCCCTCCCAAACACCGACGTCGTAGCAACAGACAATGTTGGGGTGGCGCAGCGCCATGGTGATCTGCTGCTCGCGAGCGAAGCGCTTGGCGGCCCGCTCCGCGCGCGGTCCGGTGGAACGAAGCACCTTGACGGCCACGTGCAATCCCGAGTCGCGGTCGACGCCTTCGAAGACCACACCCATGCCGCCATGAGCGAGCGGGCGAAGGATGTCGTAGTTGCCAAGCTGAGAGGGCATGCCAGGGATTCGTTGGCGGCGCTCGTTGGCGCAGTCGGGGCAAAGCCACGTGGCGTCCCACAGGTCCGCACGTGGGGGAGCAATGCCCGGCTTCGCACAGCCGGTACACCGAAGACACTCTGCATCGGGTCCCGTGAGTCCGTGTACCGCCACGGACTTGGCGGGAGACAGGGCTGCCGCCCACCCAGCCTGCGTGATGGGCCGGCGGGTCGGTTCGGACCGCAGCGCCCGCACGCTCTCGACGATGTCACGGAGGGACAGCGGCTCCGGCTCGAGGGTCGGGTCGAGGATGGGGCCCTGATCGGAGTACAGCCGCACGACGGTGTCGCCGAGCTGAATGGAGTCGCCTGGGGATATCTGCGCGGGGGCATCGATGGGACTCCCGTTCACCAAGACGGATCCGACGTTCGGTAGAGGATGGATCCAGACGGTGGATGCGGAGGCGAACACCTCAGCGTGGCGCGGGGCGATTGAGCGGTCCTCGGCGGGAAGAGGAAGGTCGACGGTTGCGCCTCGCCCCAAGACTTGGGCCCGCCCCTCAGAGAGAGCCAGCTGCAAGCCCGGTCGTGGTCCTTTCTCGACGAGGAAGAACAAAGCCATGATGCCGATTTCTGAGTCCGGACTGGCGGACTGGCCAGTCGTTGCCGCCCCGAGACGAACGGATGCTATCACGCCGCAGGGCCGCGCGTGCAAGCCGTGGCGGGGCAATTCGACGGGTGGGGCAGGAATTATCGACGGGTGAGCGGACGCTTCACGCGACGTCAGTGCACGTGACCGTGTTCGATTTCCTCGGCCGTGGCTGCCTCGACCTTGAGGACCTTCAGGTCGAAGTGTAGGGACTTGCCCGCGAGCGGGTGGTTTCCATCCAGGCGAACGGTGTCGTCATTCATCTCGATGACGGTCAGATGGACCTGCGCTCCGCTGGCATGCTGCGCCGTGACGACCTCCCCGAGCTGCACGTCGGGAGGCAGCTGCCCTCGCGGGACCTCGAGGATCCTGCCCTCGTCGCGCTCCCCAAAAGCCTCCGCGGGTGCCACGTCGACGGAAACCTTGTCGCCCGCCTGCAGTCCGGCGATCGCCTTCTCGAGCCCCTCGATGGCGCCGGAACCTTGCAGATAGCGCATCCCGTTGCCTTCCTCGGACTCTTCGATGAGGTTGCCCTGGTCGTCGCGCATCGCGAATTCCATGGTGACGATGCGTCCATCGCGCACGTCGGCGGGCCCCTCAATGGCGGGACGCTCCACCTCGTGGTGATGGTGATGGTGATGACCACCGCACTCGCCAGACCCGCCGCCGCACGTCTGCGCTTCTCCAAACGGACGGCACTGGCCATCCGCGAACATCGCCACCGCATCCCGCACCGTGGAGGCGTCTTCCTTGAAGTACACGTCGATACCGACGCTCTGGAAGCCGGCCAGGGGGCGCATGCCCATGCCACCAGCCAACAGCACCTCGACACCGTTGTCCTTGAGCACGTGCACCGGAGCCATGCAGCCCCCGTGCTCGTGTCCACCGTTCGGAACGAGCTGCACCTCACCGACCTTGCCGTCGGCCACGTGCACCAAGGTGAAGACGTCGCAATGGCCGAAGTGCTCGGAAACGGCGGCGTCGAGCCCACCGGGGGCTTCAGAAGGAATGGCGATGAGCACGGTACTCTCCTTTGGTTGATACGAGGTCAGCGGACGACGGAGCCTGGCTCTGCGTCGGCGGACACGGGGGATAGGACTTCCTGACGGTCCGCGGCCATAAGCATCATGCCGTGACTCTCGAGCCCCATCATCGTGCGGGGAGCGAGGTTGGCAACGACGATGACCTTGCGTCCGATGAGGTCCTCGGGCTTGAACTGCAGGGCTACTCCGGCGAGGATCTGACGGGTCTCGAAGCCGAGGTCGACCTCGCAGCGCAGAAGCTTCTTGGACTTCTTGACAGGCTCGCACGTCGTGACGAGCCCCACCCGAAGGTCCAGCTTCGCGAAGTCGTCGTACGTGACGCTGTCCGCGATGGGCTTGTAGGGCCCTTCCGGAGGAGGCGCCGCGGGGGCAGCCGCTTCGAGCTTGGCGCGCTGCTTGGCGATCGCTTCGTCCTCCACTTTCGTGAAGAGGATCTCGATGGGACCCAGGGGCTGCCCGGCAGAGAGCAGCGGACGTCCAGCATCATCCCACCCGATCTCGCCGCGCTCCGACGACCCCGAGCTGCTGCGAACCCCCTCGAGCCCCAGCATGCGTCGCACACTCTCAGCGGCAAAGGGGAGGAACGGGTCCATGAGGATCGAGAGAGACGCTGCCAGCTGGGCGGCGACGTGAATCGTGTTGCCGCAAGTGCGCATGTCGGACTTGCGCGTGGCCCAAGGGGCCGCGTCGTTGAAGTACTTGTTGCCCCCCCTCGCGAGGCTCATGACCTCGTTCAGCGCCTCGCGGAAGCGGAAGGACTCGAGGTGCTCGGCCACGATCGCGGGGTAGCGCGCAATCTCCGCGAGCAAGGCGAGATCTGCCTCGGACGGGTCCTCCAGAGCCGGGACCTTGCCGTCGAAGTACCGGGTGGCGAACGTCAAGGAGCGGTTGATCAAGTTGCCGAGGGTGTCGGCCAGCTCGTTGTTGATGTGGGCCTGGAAGTCCGCGAACGAGAAGTCCGCGTCCTTGGTCTCGGGCATGGTGCGGGCAAGGGAGTAGCGAAGGTAGTCGGCCGGAAAGTCCTCGAGGAACTCGTGCAGCCAGATGGCCCACCCCCGGCTCGTCGACAGCTTCTTGCCTTCGAGGTTGAGGAACTCGTTGGCAGGCACCTGGTCCGGCAGCACGTAGTCGCCGTGCGCCTGGAGCATCGCCGGAAAGATCAGGCAGTGGAAGACGATGTTGTCCTTGCCAATGAAGTGAATCAGCCGCGTGGACGGGTCCTGCCACCACCGTTTCCACCCCTCCGGATCCCCCTTTGCCTGCGCCCACTCCCGGGTGAAGGAGATGTAGCCAACGGGAGCGTCGAACCACACGTACAGGACCTTGCCGCTCGCATCAATCCCGGCCTTCTGCGCGGAAGCCGTCGGGACCGCAACGCCCCAGGTCTGGTCTCGCGTGACCGCCCGGTCCCCCAGGCCCTCCTGCAACCAGCTTCGCACCTGTCCGAGCACGTTGACCTTCCAGTCCTCGTGCTGGCCCAGCCACGCTTCCAGACCCGGCTGGAGCTTGCCCAACGGCAGGTACCAGTGCGTGGTCTCACGCACCTCCGGGATCGCATCGGAGATCGCGCTACGAGGGTTCTTCAGATCCTTGGGGCTCAGAGACCGGCCACACTTCTCACACTGGTCGCCATAGGCATCCTCGTACGCGCACTGCGGACACGTCCCACGCACGAACCGATCGGCGAGAAACATCTGGGCCTTCGGGTCGAACAACTGCGACTCGGTCTTCTGGATGAACGCATCCTTGGCATCGAGCGCCGTGAAGAACGCCTGGCTCGTTTCGGCATGCACCTTGCCCGACGTCCGGCCGAAGTGATCGAAGCTCATCCCGAACGCCGTGAACGCGTCCCGCATCTGCGCGTGGTAGCGGTCGACGATCTCCTGCGGCGAAACGCCGTCCTTGCGTGCACGCAGGACGATGGGGACCCCGTGCTCGTCGGATCCGCAAATGAAGACGATGGGCTTGCCGCGTAGGCGCTGGAACCGGGTGTAGATGTCCGCGGGGAGGTAAGCTCCGGCAAGGTGGCCGATGTGAAGGGGGCCGTTTGCGTAGGGCAGGGCCGCCGTCACGAGGAGGCGTTCGAAGGGCTTGGGGATCATGGCTCGCGGCCAACATAATGAATTGCCAAGGAACCGCAATGACGAGAACCTGAAACACCATTTCCACTGAGCCGAAATGCCTGCTCGGCGCCACTCAGGGCTCGTGACAAGGAAGGCTCGGCGGACGGGTGCGTACAAACATCGGGTGCGCTTGGGACGGCACCCGGCTTGCTTTCATGCCCTGCCGAGCTCGTGAATGTGGCTGGCGACGGGGCCTTTCCAACAGGGAGTCCAACAGCATGCGGACACACGAAAAGACGGTTTGGCTCGCGATTGCGGCGGGAGCACTCCTCCTCGCAAGCGCTTGTAGCGGGAAGACCGAAACGCAGGACGGCAACCCGGGGGGCACAGGCGGGTCAGGGGGCAACGACACCGGTGGCACGGGTGGCACAGGTGTGGGTGGCACGGGCGTGGGAGGTTCGGGGGTCGGCGGCACGGGCGTCGGAGGTGCAGGCGGCACGGGCGGGACGGCAGGCGGCCCGCCGGTCCACGCTGAGAAGGTCGACCTCCTGTTCATGATCGACAACTCCGCATCGATGGCTGACAAGCAGAAGGTCCTTGCATCCACCATCCCGAGCTTCATCGAACGGCTCGCCAGCCCCTACTGTGTGAACCCAAGCGGCGGGCTCGTGGCCAAAGTCGGTCCCTCCGCCCCCTGTCCCGACGGTTCAGCGCGCGAGTTCCCGCCCGTCACGGATCTGCACATCGGCGTCATCTCGTCGTCCCTCGGCAGTCACGGTGCGGACACCTGCTCTAACGTGCCGACTCAGAGCTATAACCCCAACCAGGAAGACATGAGCCGCCTCATCACGAGGGGCGCCACGGGAACGGTGCCCACGTACGAGAACAAGGGCTTCTTGAACTGGGACCCGGGTGCAACCAGCACGCCTCCCGGCGAGTCCGACCCCGCCCTGCTCTCCCAGCGGTTCGCCGACATCACGAAGGGGGTGGGTCAGGTCGGCTGCGGCTTCGAATCGAGCCTCGAGGCCTGGTACCGGTTCCTGGTGGACCCCGCTCCCTATCAGAAGATGGTCCCCGCACCCTGCAGTTCGTCCGATAGCAGCAACAACTGCCGCGAGGGGGAAGGCGTCGATTCCGTCGTGCTGCAGCAGCGCGCGGACTTCCTGCGCCAGGACTCGGTCGTGGCGGTGGTGATGCTCACGGACGAGAACGACTGCTCTGTCGGGGATGGTGGGCAGAACTACCTGGCTTTGCAGGCGCTCGACGGGACCGGCAGCTTCCACCTCGCGCGAGGGACGAACGCGTGCAAGACGGACCCCTACGATCCGAATTGCAAGTCGTGCTGGGAGGTCAACTCGAACGACTACCCCGAGTGCGCCGCGGGCTGGTCCAACCCCGAGAAGGACGACCCGCTGAACCTGCGCTGCTACCGACAGAAGGAACGCTTCGGCATCGACTTCCTGCAGCCCGTGGAACGCTACGTCGACGCCCTCACCCAGACGCATTTCGACGACGGAACGGTCAGCCCCTTGTTCTGCCGTCAGCCCACGGCGAACGGGACGGACTGCGCCGTGCCCATGCGAAGCGCTTCTCAAGTCGTGCTGGCAGGCATCGTGGGCGTGCCGTGGCAAGACATCGCCGTCGACCCGACGGACCTCGCAAAGGGGTATCGGCCGACGAGCGAGATCGACTGGGACCTCGTCTTGGGCGAGCCCATGGCGAACGTGGAGCCTTCGGACCCGCTGATGGTGGAGTCGGTGAGCCCTCGGACGGGCGTGCACCCGGCCACAGGCCAGGCCCTCGCGTCACCAGGCAGCGGCGTGCCCCACGCGGTCAACGGCGCCGAGTGGGACAACCCGGCACGCAATGACCTGCAGTACGCGTGCATCTTCCCCCTGCCGACCCCGCTCGACTGCAGCCTGCCTGAGAACGCCTTCGGGTGCGACTGCAACACGTCCCCCGAGAACCCCCTGTGCTGGAACGGATCCGGCTACGGAAAGATGCAATACTACGGCAAGGCGTACCCCGGACGTCGACACCTGTCCGTTCTCCAAGGCCTCGGCTCACAAGGGGTGGTCGCGTCGATCTGCGCGCCCAACCTCGTCAACACCAGCGCCGCGGACTACGGCTATGGCCCCGCCCTCGACGCGTTGACCAAGCGCATCGCCCAGAACCTGAAGTAGCCCTCACCAGAGGTCGCGGCGGGCAAACTCGATCACATGTCCGCCTCGTTCCAACGCCTTCCCACGGTCTTCTTCGTCCAACGTGTCCCGCGTGTTGACGACCACATGCAGGGCCTGGCCGATCACGGGATCCACTTCCGCCATGGCCCAGTGAATCGCGTCCCAGATGTCCTGGCGCGGGTTCCGAAACACACCTCCACCGATCAGCGTCAGCACCACGGTGTGCTTTCGAAGGTCAATCGCCGCGAGCAACGTGCCCAGGTACGCGGCCCGCAGAAGCTGACGCCGAACCCGCTCGAACGCAGGTGAGCTTCCGCCGACGGAGTACCCCAAGGCGATCGTGGACGTGAACACCTGCGCGATGCGCTGCTTCTTTCCCTCTGGCACGCGCCCGCCCCAGTCGTGACCGTACACGACCTCCACCCCGTCGTGCACCCCCACCCTCACCTTCTCGAAGCGCTGCTCGAGCGCTTCCGCGAGCGCCTCCGGGTCATGGACGTGCTGCGCTTCGAGGTACCCGGAGTACACCTCGGCGATATCAGGCCCGAACGCGTCGGCCAGCAGGTTGATGCAGTGGTCGTCGGTCTGCACGTACCGCGTGCCGTCAGGACCAGGCGCGCGGTAGTGGCGCAGGAGCGTGGCAGGAAAAGCAGAGACCGACGCACGGGGGCCTTGGGTGAAGTCCCCTGTGTAGGCGTGAACGGGGACGATACGCTCCGAGGGGGCCTCGAGGCAGTTGAACTGGGAGGCGGCCTGAAACAGCGTGCCCTCCGGCGCCGTGGCCTGGAGCGTCCCGATGTCCGACAGCGGGTGCGCGCCATGCAAGATGGAGAGGCGCACCGAACCGACGGCAGCATCTCCGCGCCCGTTCAAGCGTGCGCGCAATTGCTCGAGGGACGGTGTGCTGAAGTGGCCCGTGGAGAAGGACTCGTCGTCGAGGGTCAGGGTCGCGAAGCCACGATCGTCAAACGAAAAGCAAGAGGCCGGGTCCGATCGTACGGCACGTTCCGCGCGCTCGATGCGATCTCGCACCACCTCCCGGGGTGTTGCGCCAGACGTGACCCAGCGCACGATGACCTCTTGATCGCGAAACCGTTCTGGGTCGATCGCATACCACTCTCCTTCCGGATAGAGCCCTGAAGACTCCTGCGTCCGAGGTTCGAAGCGCGACACGTAGTCCCGCTGCTGCGACGTTTCGGGGCACTTGTCCGTCCGGCGGGCGCGCCGAAGCTCGGCGAGCGCCTCGGGACCAGCCATCCCCGTCCTTCGCAGGAAACACCCGGCGATCGTTCCCGTGCGGCCCAGCCCGCCCATGCAGTGGACGACCACGCTCTCGCCCGCGGACAATCGGTCCTCGATCTGATCGAGCAGGTCATGGACGGCGTCGACGTCGCTCGGGGTGCTCACGTCTTGGATCGGGAAGTGGATGACCTCCAGGCCCGCGGCTCGTGCCTGCTCGAAGAGGTCAGGAATCTTCGCGACGTGCAGCTCGTGGTCCTCGAGCAATGTGACGAGCACGGTGGCGCCCGCTTGCACGAGAACCTCGAGATCGGTCTTGAGGTCCCTGTCCCACGCGTAGTTGCCATAGACGGCGCGACTCTTCTTCTTGCCGGGAGCGAAGGTCATACCGAGGCGCCCTGGGCCATCGATACGCAACCAGTCGATGCGGATGGGGTGGGTTTCGGAGGTACGAACTTCCATGCGAGGGCCTCGTCAAGGGGCGAATGTGGGGGAGCGTCAGGCAAACGGCGTTCGGAACAACTGGATCAACGAGTACACCATCATCGCCACGGACATCGCGAGGAAGGCGATCTTGATGGGGTTTCGGCGCAGGGTCGACGCGAGTCCCGCGAAGAACAGGGTCACCGTGAACAGCACCGTGGTCAGCGTGAACTGATCCCCCCTTTGGTTCGCGAGCTGTCCCTCCGCGATGAGCTTGTTGCCATCGTCCGTGAGCTGGCGGAACACGCGATCCTTCTTCTTCTCGTACTCCGGGGACTCGAAGAAAAGTGGCTTGCCCAGCTTGTCGAATTCCGCGTCGATCTCCTTCTGCAGCTTGACCCACTCCGCTTCGAGCGCGTCGTACTGCGTTCTCGCCGCCTCGTTGGACGCGATGGCCTCAGCAATCTCTTCCTCCTCTGCGTATTCGTCGAGACCGAGGGGCCCGATCAGCGCGATCTGCTTCTCGACCACCGCCACCTGCTTGTCCTCGAGCACGAGAATCGCCTTCACGCGCTCGATCAACTAGGGTGGCAGGGACGGGGTCGCAGGTCGGGGAAAGGCGGACGCGATGCACTGCGCGATCGAGAGCGCCTCGAGCGTTCTCGCGAATCGCACCCGCCACAGGTCACACCCCTCACGGACGTTTCTCCCCTCGCGGTACTGCAAACGGAACGTCCACGTTGGTCTTGCTCCGTCCTTGCGCGGAGCTAAGCTCCTGCAGCCACTCGTGCCACCCTCTATCCGCATGGGGTGAGACACAATCCCGTTCACGTCGCCATGCTGCCCGGACGATATCTACGTGACGGACGGCAAGAGGTAGTGGAGCCCATGAGGAAATCGTTCGCGCTCGGCTCGGTTGCGGTGGCTGCGGCCATCGCGTTCTCGTTCTCCGCCCATGGCGCCGAGTGGCACCAGGGAGCGCCAGCGCACCGAAGCGTCTCCTCCCATCCTTCCACCGCCGCTCGCTCTTATCTCACCGCGCACGCAGCCCAGTTGCGCATCGAGGGCATCGACCTCCAGCCTCGCCGCGTGATTCCACTTCGGTCGCTGCAGACCGTGCGATACGCACAGCGCCATGACCAACTGCCGGTGGTGGGTGGGTCCGCGATGGTGCGGGTCGGCCCCGACGGCACCGTTCGGGTGGCCGTCATCGACGTGGCACGAAACCTCACCGTGTCTACCGTGCCCACGATCGATCAGGCGCGAGCGCTCGCGGACGTCGCTGCGTTTCTGGGGCAACCCTTGTCCTCGAACCACGCGCACACCAGCTTGGTCGTGTTGCCCTACGACGACGTCGGCGGGGTGCTGGCCTGGCACGTGGACGTCTTGCTTCGGCACGGCATGCACCGCTTCGCCGTCGATGCCCACCGGGGAGGTATCGTTCAGCATCACTCCCTGGCGCGCGATGCCCTCGGCCGGGTGTGGGAGGTCAACCCGATCGTCACGCCTTCTCTGACGGAACACGAGCTCACACACCTCACACCCACCTCTGCCACGAGCCTGACAGGGTTCGAGGGCGCGATGACCGTGCGCGGGTACGTGTCCGGTGACCTCCTGTACGGAAGCGTCCAGACGAAGCAGACGGCACCCAGCGAGGGTGAGGACTTCCTCTTCTCACCCAACCTCGACCCGTGGTCGGGCAGCGACCCCTTCGGTGAGGTGATGGGGTACTACCACACCGCGCGCATACGCACCTTCTTCGAGGAAACCCTCGGAGTGGACATGACCGGGAACGAATACAGCCTGACGGTCGTGACCGGGTACGCGCCGGAATCGAGCCCGGAGTACACGTCCAACGCCTTCTACTCGCCCTGGCCGCCGAACTACCCGGGCCTCCCCGGCAACCCGCGCAACGTCATCTGTCTGGGGCGAGGCCACGCGGAGAACCTGTCCCACGACTCCGACGTGTTGCTCCACGAGTTCACGCACTACATGAGCCACAACGCGCTCGAATACGGCGACTCGGGGGACTTTGATGCGTTCGGCTACGCGGCCATGCCCGGAGCGATCAACGAGGGGACCGCGGACTACTTCTCTTCCACGCTCAACAACGAGCCGCAGGTGGGCGAGTACGCCCTCGGCGCGTGGGCGCGCAACCTCGACGAGCCCGCCGGCAGGTGCCCCGACAACGTGTTCGGAGAATCCCACGAAGACGGCAAGCTCATCGGCAGCACGGGGTGGGCGCTTCGAAAGACCTTCGGCCGCGAGACCGCCGACCAGCTCGTGTGGGGCGCCATGTCCCTGCTGGGCAACCGGGCCACCTTCGGAGACTTCGGTCGGGGACTCGTACAAACGGCCCAGGACCTCGACCTCGACGACACCCAGATCAGCCATATCGAAGCCGTCCTGGCCGAGCGCGGCCTCGACGATTGCGATCGAGCCCTCGAAGTCAATGGAAAACCCAGGACCACCTATGTCCTCGGGCTCGGAGACCTCGGCGCGTACATGGGCGCGTCGTGCTCCGAAATGAAGGCCCGCGGCGTCGTGATGTCCTCTCTCTTCCAGTTCGTGTACACGCCCAGCCCGGATGACACGTCCCTCACCCTCGACTTCGACCTCACGAACGCGTGGGGCGGCAGCGATGACCTCAACTGGCGGGTCCTGGTTCGACGCAACCAGATGGTGAACGTCAACCCGAGCGGCGCGGTGCCCATGGTCGGGCTGCCGGATTACGCCATGATGGACATCACCACGAAGCATGCCCAGCTCGTCATCGACGCCACCAGCGAGCCCGCCTTCGACCCTTCGGTCAGCTACTACGCGGTCGTCCTGAGCGAGAGCTGTCCGACGACGTCCCTGCGGGTACATGCGAACCCTCCGACGGAGGTGAGTGAGGACGCGGGGACGGATGCGATGCCGGAATCGGGTCTTGCGGATGCTGGACTGGACCTCAGGTTCGACAGCGCGACGGATGACCATCCGGAGATAACCGCAGAGATGCAGCCTGGGGGAGGATGCGCGTGTGGCACGCGGCGTGAGGTGGGGCGCTTTGCTGGCGTGTCGGTGCTTGCGCTGGCCGCTGCGCTTGCCCTCGTGCGAAGACGTCGCCAGGGCTTGGGCGTGGACTGATCAGGCCGCCTGGGCCTCGGACAGGGCATGCGCAGGCTGACGCTCGTACAGATCGACGAGCTGGCGGAGCTTGGCTGCCACTGCGGCATGGGGCTGCTCGGTCAAACGGAAAGCCCACCACGCACCGAGCTGGCCGGGCATATTCATGCGAGCCTCGCTGCCGAGGCCGAGCACGTCTTGCATGGGAACGATCACCGTGTCCGCGACCGTACCGAAGGCCGCACGAATCATGGCCCAATGAATCGAGGCGCCCGAGGTGTTGAGGTAGGACTGCACGAACGCACGGTCCTTGGCCGGCAGCGTCCGGAACCAGCCCACCGTGGTGTCGTTGTCATGCGTGCCCGTGTACACGACCGTGTTGCGCTCCGCGCGGTGAGGCGCGTAGCAGCGATCGTCGTCCGCCCCGAACCCGAACTGCAGCACGTGCATGCCCGGGACTTGGTGTCGATCACGGAGCGATCGCACCTCGTCCGTGATCAAGCCGAGGTCCTCGGCAATGAGGGGAAGGCCTCCGAAGTGGTCGCGAATGGCATCGAAGAAGCCGTCCCCGGGCCCCTTCACCCACGTGCCGCGCCGGGCATCGACGTGGTCCGCCGGCACCTCCCACGCAGCCTCGAACCCGCGGAAGTGGTCCAGCCGCACGATGTCGGCGAGCGAGAGGGCCATCTTCATGCGGTCCAACCACCACGCGAAACCTTCCTTCGCATGGGCTTGCCAGTCGTACAGGGGATTGCCCCAGAGCTGTCCCGTGGCGGAAAAGTAGTCTGGCGGAACGCCCGCCACCACGTGAGGCACCAAGTCCGCATCGATCTTGAACAGCTCGGGCTTCGCCCAGACTGCGTCGCTGTCGAAGGCGACGAAGATTGGCACGTCTCCCACGATGCGAACGCCACGTTTGTGCGCGTAGGCCCGAAGCGCTCCCCACTGCTCGAAGAACAGGAACTGCATGACGCTGCGATGCTGGATGTCGGTCGCCAGGTCTTTCTTCGCGCGCTCCAACGCCTTGGGATCCCGACGACGCAGGTCGTCGTCCCACACGCGTATCGACTTGCCGCCATGCGCCTGCTTCACGGCCTCGAACAGGGCGTAGTCCTCCAGCCACCACGCGTGTTCCTTCTGAAACGCCTCGAGCTTGGCGTGCCTCTCGGGGGAAGCCTTCGCGAGGAAGCGCTCCGCGGCCAGACGAAGCATGGCCATCTTGAACGGGATGACGGCGCAGTAGTCGACACGAGAGGTCGACTTCGGCGAAGCAGCCAGCTCGGAGGACAGGAGCAGCCCTTCGGAAACGAGGGTGTCGAGGTCGATGAGCAGTGGGTTACCGGCGAAGGTGCTCAGCGCGGCGTAGGGGGAGTCCCCGTATCCGGTGGGGCCGAGGGGAAGGACCTGCCAGAGGGACTGTCCGGCGGCGTTCAAGAAGTCGACGAAGGCGCGGGCGTGAGAGCCGAGCGAGCCGATACCGTGAGGGCCGGGCAGGGAGGTGGGGTGAAGCAGGATCCCGGACGATCGGACTGTGGTTGATTCCATGGCGGCGGGAATTTTCTCAAGGTTGCGGGAGCCGAACGGTTGTATGATCAGTCATTACAAGGTTTTTGCCCAAAGCGCTACCCAAACTTGAGTGACGCTTTTGGAGCCCTGCCCCGTGGCCGCTCGGTCCGATTCCGCCCACCTTGACCGGACGGTCCCTAGGGTGCAGGAGGACGTACACCATGACTCCGTTGACCGGAAAGCAAAGAAGACACCTGCGAGCCCTCGGCCATGACCTGGACCCCGTGGTGCGGGTTGGCAAGGGGGGGATCACCGACGGCTTGATCGCCGCGGTCTCACAAGCACTGGAGGACCATGAGCTGATCAAGGTCAAGGTCCTGGAGGAATCTTCCCAGGACCGGAAGGAGGCCGCCGGCCAGATCGCCGAGCGATGCGACGCCTGCGAGGTGCAGGTCCTCGGACGAAACGTGCTCTTGTACCGTCGTCATCCCAAGGAGCCCAAGATCGTACTGCCCGGAAAGGGCGCGCCATCCGGCAAGGACAACGACACCGCCTCCTGATCCCTCCTCTTTTCACATTTGCCTCCCGGAACCAGACCTGTCCTTTGGTATGCTTCCGTCCACTTCGGTTCAACCGGGAGGAGCGAACGAGATGTCCTCGAGATGGGCCTTGCCGTGCGTGGTGCTTGCCGTGGCCGCAACCTTGGCGCTGCCCGGTTGCTGCAAGAACAACAACGACAACTCCGGTACTACCGTCGATCCGCCACTGATCGATACGCCCCCACCCCCTCCGACCGCCACCAACTCCGTCATTGAGTTCAACAAGGTGCCGCTGAAGGTCGATCTGCCCGCGGGCTGGAGCCAGACCCAGAACACGGCCCAGTGGCTCGTCTATCGCCCCGCCGGCGGGGGCGCTCTGGTCGCCATGTCCGGCGAGAAGAGCTGCACCCTCGTCATCGACCGCTTCGCGGGGGCCCTGCGCGAGCTTGGGCTCACCAATGTCGTCTGGGGCAAGCCGGACCACACCCAGATCAACGGTCTGCGCGCGAAGGTGGCCGCCGGGACCGCCATCGAAGCCAACCAGCTATCCTACGTGAAGTACTCGCTGACTTACGCCTCGGGCGGCCAAGGCTGCCTCATCACCCTGTACAACGTCTGGCAAAGCCGCGCCGGCGACTACAGGGCAACCGCCGACCAGATCATCACGTCCGTCCGGCCGAAGTAGGGTCGGCAAGAAGGGGGGGGCGACGCGAACACGGCATCCGCTTGCTGGCAGTCGTCCCGGACAGAGAGCTCACACACCAGACGCTGGAGGCATCGACCGCAGGCCAGAGCACCTCGAGCGGGTCGCTGCCCCGAAAGGACGAATTGACCATGAAAGCCTCTGAAGCAGAAAGCACCTACGGCCTCGACAACCACGGCATCCGGAACATCGGCCAGGTGCACTGGAACCTTCGCACCACCGTGCTCTACGAGCACATCATCCGACGGCAAGAGGGACACATCGGGCACCTCGGCCCCATCATCGTGCGAACCGGCATGCACACAGGGCGCGCCGCCAAGGACAAGTACATCGTCAAGCAGCCGGGGACCGAAGAGCAGATCTGGTGGCACGCGTCCAACCAACCGCTGTCCATCGAGCAGTTCGACCGCCTTCGCTTGCGTCTCATGGCCTACCTGCAGGGCTCCGACCTATACGTACAGGACTGCTACGCCGGCGCCGACCCCCGCTATCGCCTCAAGGTACGCGTCGTCAACGAGACCGCGTGGCACAACCTGTTCATCCGCAACATGTTCGTGCGCCCGCCCGTCAACGAACTCGCAAGCTTCGTCCCGGACCTCACCATCATCCACACCCCGAGCTTCCAGGCCCTCCCCGGCGTCGACGGGCCCGAGCGGGAGGCCTTCGTCGTCATCGACGTGCAGCGCCAGGTGGTGCTCATCGGCGGGACTTCCTACGCCGGCGAGATGAAGAAGTCGGTGTTCAGCGTCTTGAACTACCTGCTGCCCAAGCGCGGCGTCCTGTCCATGCACGCCTCCGCGAACGTCGGCAAGGACGGTGACGTGGCCGTCTTCTTCGGGCTGAGCGGCACGGGCAAGACCACCCTGTCCACCGACCCGGAACGTCGCCTCATTGGCGACGACGAGCACGGGTGGTCCGACGACGGCGTGTTCAACTTCGAGGGTGGCTGCTATGCGAAGGTCATCCGGCTGTCGAAGGAGTCGGAGCCGCAGATCTACGAATGCACCCGCAAGTTCGGGACCATCCTCGAGAACGTGACGTTCGACCCTTGGACGCGGAGGCTGGACCTGAACGACGACACGCTCACGGAGAACACGCGAGCGGCGTACCCGATTTCGCATGTCCCCAACTCGCTGCTCGAGGGGATGGCGGGGCACCCCCGCAACGTGATCATGCTCACCTGTGACGCGTTCGGCGTCATGCCCCCGATCGCGCGATTGACGCCCGACCAGGCGATGTACCACTTCATGTCCGGGTACACAGCAAAGGTGGCGGGCACGGAGCGTGGGGTGACGGAGCCCACGGCCACGTTCAGCGCGTGCTTCGGACAGCCCTTCATGCTGCTTCACCCCTACGAGTACGCCAAGCTGCTCGCGGACAAGATCCAGAAGCACAGCGCCGATTGTTGGCTCATCAACACGGGTTGGACCGGCGGGCCTGCCGGAGTCGGCAAGCGGCACTCCATCGAGCACACGCGAGCGCTCGTCCGCGGCGCCCTGTCGGGCAAGCTCCACGATGCCCCCACCCGGCAAGACCCGGTGTTCGGCTTCCACGTCCCGCTCGCATGCGAGGGAGTCCCTCCCTCCGTGCTCGACACCCGGGGCACCTGGGCCGACCAGGCCGCCTACGACAAGAAGGCCGCCCAGCTCGCCTCCGCCTTCAAGCAGAACTTCGAGAAGTACGAGGCAGTCGCCCCCAAAGAAGTCACCCTGGCGGGACCGATGTAACCCCCCGCGGAACTGAACGCCCCTCGCGGCAATGGCTTCCACAGAGAGTCTCTGTGGGGTGTAGTTGCTGGTACCCGGCTGATGCGGCGGAGCGCGTGGCGAGCCATCCACCCCCAGACCTTACGGAGCAATACCGGAACAACCGTGGGCCTTGCGCACGCGGTCCATCATGTCGCGAAGATCGGGGTGCCGAATCGCATCGAGGTAACGTGTTTCTGTGGTGCTCGGCGTCCAATCGGGATGCGCCGAGAATGCATCGTAGTAGAGCAACGTCTGCCCCCACAGCGCGAGCATCGCCTCGCGAACATTGAAGTCTCCCACCATGTCGGCGAAGTCGCTGGGGCGGTGCTGCTCCGCCCACAGGAAGTAGCGGGGCGCCGCCCACGCGAAGTGGAGCATGAATCCCATGTCGAAGTCCTTCAGATCGTCGAAGGGCAGCTTCGAGCACAGAAGGTAGCTCAGCGCGACCGAATGCACGTACTGCGCCCACTCGTCGAACATCGTCTGGAGGCCCTGGTCGCTGGTGATCTCTCCCGGCTTGAAGTAGTCGTTGGCCGCGCCGTCGGGGATGGCGCTGGCGTAGCTATCGTTGAATATCTCGCTTCGCGGGAAGTAGTCGCTGACCGGGATCGGTAGGTGGTAGTCCTTCGACATGTGGTAGGTCCAGCCTTTCTGCCAATCGAGGTCCCACATGTGTCCGCACTCGTGTACCGCCAAACCGATGTTGTTGTACCAACCCCACCCGGTATATCCCATGTACTCGTTCGTGCAGCTGAGGTCACTGCGCAGGATGTCCGCGCCAAAGGGCCAGGTGGCATCGAGCATCGCGAGGGCGATGGCTGTACCCTGACTCGCTGGGGGCTCCGGCTCCAGCTGCGCCACCCAACCACCGATATCCACGCTCAGGTCCGGCAGAACCTCGCAGTACTTCCCGTCCGTGCACTGGGGGTCTGTGAGCTCTGCGTACAGAGCGCCAGCGCCGACGCAGCTCGACGGGGTCCCACCGCTTCCACCTGTGCCGCCGCCGCCCGTTACTGCTGCGCCGGTGCCGCCACTGCCTCCCGTTTCTCCGCCGCCGGAGCCCCCCG
>CAZAWR010000035.1:0-51564 GCA_964488865.1 uncultured Polyangiaceae bacterium
CCGGCATGCCGGCTACACGCTCCCATGATCCATGCTTCTGAAAACGGCTCTAGTCTTCCTCGACGTTGCTGCGAACGTTCGACGTGAGAGGGGTATCTATCCGCCCAACGGTACCCTGACGGACCGGTTGCATTTTCGTGAGCATCGGCCTCGCGCCGACGGTGGCGCACAGCACAGAGGAGGCCGATATGGCGAATCCGCAATGGCAGGAGTTGGCCGCGCGAATCCGGGGGCAACAACGATGGAATGAGCAACTTGCACGCGACGTGCTGGACCGGTGGCGTTCGAGCGGGCTTTCGGGGACTGCGGTGGCGAACGAGCTCGGCATCGACGCTCAGCGATTGTATTGGTGGCGCTGTCCTGCGCGGCGAGGAGGCTGTTGTTGGCGACCGAGGGCAAGCTCAGCACCCAGCTGCGTTCGACAGCGATTCCGAAGTAGGAGGTGCCCCAGGTCAGGGGCGAGGGACATCACTTCACAGGCAATCTCAATGTGACCATGCGCAGAGCTGTAACCGCACACGCCTCGCTGCCACACGATCACGCTCCCCCGCGGGGCCGCGGAAACCGGCGTGGAAATCCTTCGCAAATTCAGCTTCGCCTCGGCCGTCACCGGGTTGTTGATCACCCACTCGCCAAATTGATAAGCGCTGGTCGAAGGAATGGGCAAGGACTCGATCTGATAACCCAGCACGTTGCGAAGTGCACGCCAGACGTATTCGTAGCAGGCCCCCTTCGAGTAGCCGATCGAACCCGCCTTCGCCTCGCTCGCAAACCGATCCCCGAGCGCCGCGTCGTAGGACCCGTCGGCGCTCTGCCCCCCTCCCGTCGTTCCACTGTCGCAATCACCACCGTCGTCAAACGTCTCACCGTACTGCGCACACTTGCTGTCGCAGAAACCGTCGTTCGCCCACCCGCAGGGGTCGCTCGGATCACAGGTGCACGCGGTGTGCTCTCCGGAGGCGTATTCCCCGGACCCGCACTGGCCATCGCACCGGGACTCCGACGATGCTCCGCCATCGGCCTCCGGGTCCCATGGGGGCTGGCCCTCAAGGGTTCGCCATCCCGTAAATCCACCGCATAAAACTCAGGTTCCACCGTGCGCTGTTGCACGCCTGCGTCCCCCCGCCCTTCTGCATGCACGTGTCAATCATCCTTCGCGGGAACGGACCGAACGCGTCCGTCCCCTCCACGCAGTACCCCGTGGGACCATCGAGCGTGGCCCCCTGGGGACACGACCCGCTGCCGTACGCCGTCACCGCGAGGTTGCGATGCCATCGGTCCGTGTCACACGCACTGCCTCCCCCCCAGGACTTGCACTTCTGTACCATCCCCTTCGTGAACGGCCCCCACGCGTCGCTCGTCTGGGCATTGACACACAGCCGTCCGCCCGCCGCGTTGATGCTCTGCAATTGATACGTGGCAGGGCACTCGATTCGACCGTAAGCCGTCCCGCCCGAGGACCCGGACGAACCCCGCGAGCACGTCCCCATCAAGCAGTCCGGCGACACGAACCGAAACCCCTCCGCCCGCGCCCGCTCCACGAAGTTCTGAATCATCGCCTTGGTCAACCCCAGGTTGCCGTGGAACAGCACCGTCCCCTTGCCCGCCGCTTGCAAATCGCTCATGTACGGGTCCACGCACCGCGTGTACTGGCTCGCATGATCGCGCGTCGCGCAGAAGATGTCCTCCCTGCGGTTGCCCGGAACCGGCACCGACCACGACACGTTGCCCCGGAAGCCGCCCAGATAGCCCTGCAGCGTCTGCGGCAGCGCCGCGCAGCCCGCGTTCCAGTTGTTCCCGGGGGAACGGAACCACCGCCGCATGCTCCCCACGTACGACCCGTCCAGCTCCTTGAGCGCCGTGTCAATCAGCGTGTGCGTGAACACGATCTGCTGCAGTTGCTGCGTATTGCCAAGCTCGCAAAACGTCGGGTTGCCCACCGGGTGGTCGTAGGAATGATTGCCAATCAAGTGCCCGTTCTCCACGATGGCCCGCAGCCGTTCGGGATGGATGCTCGTCACCTGGCCTCCCGTGTTCACCGTCCCCACCCGGTTGCCCACCACGAAGAACACCGCCGAAATCCCCTCGTTCGCCAGATACCTCGCCACGTCGTCCGAACCCGGCGTGTGCGGTACCTCGTCGATCGTCAACACCACCTCGCCTTGCTGCAGAGTCTGCGCAAAGCTCGACGACACCCCCGCCGTCAGCATGCCATCCTCCCGGTCGTCCGTGACCGGGTCGTCGTTCCCTTCCACCTCCACAGCGCATGCGGACAGAACGCCGAGGGAAGCGGCAAGGACGGCGAGGGTCTTGAGATTGCGTTGGGCCATGGTTCTTCTCCTGCAAGCCCCTCTGTTAGCATTGTCCGTGTCATGGCTACCTTGGCGCACATGGTGGCAGTTTTTGGGCTAGTACCCTGTGCCCGAAGTCAGTACCGGGATCGCCGTCCGGAGAACCACAGAGGACGCAGAAGGCACAGAAGGGTGGTGCGGAGGTAGGCCGTTCATGTTGCCCCTGGCTCCGCCCGTTCCTGGTTCTCTGTTCCGTGTTCCGTGTTCTCAGTTCCTAGTTGATGTGCATCATCCGTCCATTGTCGTAGCCGGGCCTCAACCCGGTAGGGACTTCGGGCACGCAGCACTAGATCCTGCCCGGTGTCCCCGTCGGATGGAAGTTGCACTTCTCTTTGGTCGCGCCTCGGGTGATCTCGCCGATCTCAGTGGGCACCTGATCGCCTCCCTCGCCCGTGCTACTGTCCCCACGCTCATGCGCACCCTCACCCTCGCTCTCGCCCTGTCCCTGATCCCCGCCTGCTCCGAGGACCCTGCCCCGTCCTTCCCCTACGTCCCTCCCCCGGATGCCCAACCCGACGTCCCCCACGACAACTCGACCATCGACGCCCCGGACGCCGATGACGCCGCCGACGCGACTGGCCCGCAGCCCGGAGACCTGCCCTCCCACCTGCACGTGTGGGCCCCTAACGCCACATCCGTCGACTGCGTCGCCACCTTCGGCGGGACCCCGGAGCAAGCCTACCCCATGTCTCCCGGCGAACAGGGGTCGTGGACTTTGCCCCTCCCGGACGCCCAGCAAGGTGACCCCTACCGGTTTCGCATCTCCACCCCCGAGGGCACGCTCGACCGGCTCGACCCCCGCGCGCTCGCCAGCAGCGGCTCCGGCGACAGTTCCCTGCTGTGGTCTGCCCAGTACGCTTGGCCCGCCTCGGAGGCCAGCTTCCGTCGCCCGGACCGGCGCGACACCGTGATCTACGAGATGCACGCGGGAACGTTTCACGACACGCCGGGCGGCAAGCCTGGATCGCTCACAGCCGCCGCCGTTCGTCTCGAGCACCTGGCTTCCCTCGGTGTCAACGTCATCGAGCTGATGCCCATCCACGACTTTCCCGGCGAGTACAGCTGGGGATACAACCCGCGTCTCTTGTATGCGGTGGATTCGGTGTACGGTGGCCCGGATGCGTTGCAATCCTTCGTGCAAGAAGCCCATGCTCGAGGCATCGCGGTCATCCTGGACGTGGTCTACAACCATCTGACGTCGCAGAACCCGCTCTGCGCCTTCGACGGCGGCGACCTCGACGGTTGCGGGGGAATCTACTTCTACGAGGACGAGTACCCGGACACGCCGTGGGGGCCCCGGTTCGACTACGACCGGCCCGAGGTGCGCGCCTACCTGCAGGACAACGCGCGCCTGTGGGTCGACACGTTCCACGTCGACGGCTTTCGCTGGGATTCGACCGGAAACATCCGCGCCACGAACCACGGGCAAGGCGACCCGATCCCTTCGGGGGAGCAGTTTCTCAGGGAAACACACGACGCGTTGCGGGAGGCGTATCCGGGACTGCTCAGCATCGCGGAGGACCTCAGCGGCAACACCCTGTTGACACGGCCGGTCGCGGAAGGAGGCTATGGCTTCGACGCCCAGTGGGACGCAGGCTTCCACGCGCGCGTGGTCGAGCAACTCGCGCTCGCGGGGCCGGGGAAGCCGAGCGTCCAAGCCCTGCGCGAAGCTCTCGAGGACGGTGGGGCTCGCCCTTACGAACGAGTCATCTACACGGAGTCCCATGACTCTACCGGCAAGCTCAACGACCATGTTCGGCTCCCCGACGAGCTCGAGCCCCTGGACCCGGAGGGCGAGCGAGCGAGGCGTTTGTCCGCCGTAGCCGTGGCACTCACGCTCACCGCGCCGGGCATTCCCATGCTGCTGCAGGGGCAAGAGCTTCTGTCGACAGGCACCTTCCACGACGACGCCCCCGTCGACTGGACCCGGGTCGATTCCCAAATGGGGTTCTTGCGGTTCGTCCGTGACCTCGTGGGATTGCGTCGTAACCTAGGCGGTAGCTCCGGCGGACTGAAAGGGCAGGGGACCACCGTACACCACACCAACGAAGTGGACAGCGTGGTCGCGTTCCTCCGCTTCGACACGTCCCCCTCGTCCGACGCAGTTCTCGTGGTCGTGAGCCTCTCCCCCGCTTCGTTTCCCACCTATCGGGTAGGGGTTCCCTCCGAGGGCACGTGGACCGTCCTCCTGGACTCGTCGCTTGAGCAATACGAGCTAGGACACCCCGCCGAAGGCCCCGCCGCCTACGTGGCCGAGCCCGCTCCCCTGGACGGACTCGATGCCAACGTCCTGGTCTCCCTTCCCCCGTTTGGCGTGCTGGTCATGGCGAAGGAGTGAACTCGATCGGACTTCAGTCTGATCGAAACAACCCCCTCTGCCTTCTGTGCTCTCTGCGACTTCTGTGGTTTCTCCCTATCCTCTCTTGCCCGGACGTGGCTCCGACATGCGCGCCACCGCCGCCTCGAGCACCCCCACGTGCCGCCCCGCACGCCCCCGCCCCACGGGCGCGAACGTAAGCCCAAGCTCCGCGGTCAACCCCTCGAGCGTGGTCCAACCCCGCCTCGCCCACCGCTTCGCCAGCGCCCTCACGTCCACGTGCTCCCGCGGCATCACCCCACCCGCCCACCGAAGCAGCGTGAGCGGGAAGTATCCCCAGGAGCAGACCACGTCGCCCTCTCGCAGGAACCCTGCCCACGCGTCCGGGAACCGCTCCCTCGACTCCCCTCCAAGCAACTCCGGCTCGCCAAGCTCCGCCAGCCGCAATCCCCCTTCGGCCCACGGCCTCGACGGTCGTAGGATCGTCTCGAATCGCTCCCCTGTGGCGCAGCGCAACGCCACGAAGTGAATCAACTCGCTGCGGTCCTCGGACGCAGGACCCGGCGGAAAGGTGCTGGCCTGCGCCGCCACGCACACGATGTCCCGCGCACGCTCGGTCAGGATGGCCGTCGGTTCGGGCTTCGGCCTCCGTCGGCGCTCCGAGAGCCTTCGCGGTTGATGGTCCTCGCGAATGCACGCGAGCTGAAAGTCCACCATCGCGCGGAATGGCCGCATCAGCGCCTCCACCAGACCCGGGTTCCCCTCGAGCTTCGCAAGCACCTGCGCCACCGACTCGATCGTCGACACGAAGTCCGGCCGCGGCTCACGACGGATGCGATACTCGCTCTCCGTGACCGGCACGAAGGTGTAGCGGGGCAAGGCCGCGAGGATCGGACTCCGATGCAGCAAGCCCCTGGACTGCGACCATGTGCCGTCGATCACCACGAGCGTGACGGGCTTGTGCGTCGGTATCTGCGAGACGTCGCGTGCCTCGGGGCCAGGATACAAGAGGACGGCCTCGCGCTCCGGGTCCTCGAGCCACGGTCGGATCTCGTCGCCCCACGCGACCCCCGTCAGCAGGTCCGAGCCAGGGAGGCTCGCGCGCACGATCCGGGCGGTGTTGATGGCCACACGTGACTCACGCGGGTGCTGCAGGATGAGCACGCGGCTGCGGGTCGGAATCTCGGTGATATGCTCGCAATAGCATGCACGAGTCGGGCGGCCGCAACGGGGACACTGCTCGCGGGTCATGGCTCAGGTCGACGGCCCTGCCGCGGACACGTCCACCACCGCACGGAACAAGACCCGGACGCCATCCCGCACGTTCTTCACCGACACGCGTTCGTCTCTGCCGTGCATGGAGGCAGCTTCCTCCTTCGTGACCTCGAAGGGGACGAGCCCGTAGGCCTTGACGCCGCGTCTCCGGAAGAAAATGGAGTCGGTGAACCCGGGGGACAGCACCGGCCCGGCCGCCGCGTGCGGGCGACCCTCGACCGCATGCCGCACCAAAGCGCGATAGAACGGGTCGTCCCAGCCATTCTCGGTGGCGGGCGACGCCTGAAGCACCTGAAGCTCGATTTCCGGGTCGTCGATGATGCCATGTAGCTGGGCCAGCATGGTGGCCGGGCTCGTGCCGGGCAACAGCCGGCAGTCGAGCTGGGCCGAAACCTCCGGGGCCACCACGTTGACCGAGTCCGCTCCGGAAAACCCCGTCACGCTCACCGTGTTGACGATCGCGGCGCGCGCCGGGGGATTGGATAGCAACCTATCCATGACCAGCAGGTTCACGAGCGACGGTCGCTTGAGTACGAATCCCTCGATTCCTCCCGCGTGGTCTCCCGCTTCGGCGAGCATCTGGTAGAGCGCTGGGGTGACATAGGGGTCGTCTTGGCGTGCGGCGAGCTTGCCGAGGGCTCGAATCAGCCGATCCGGGGCTCGTCCCGGGATGGGTGTGGATCCATGCCCCGCCTCTCCTCGCGCCACCATCCGCACCCACAGTAGCCCTTTCTCCGCGACCGAGATCGCAAAGATGGTCTGTCCCTCGATGAACAGGTCGCGGATCCCGAGACCCCCCTCGTTCACCAGGTGCGAGCAGCCCACCTTGTCCCAGTGCTTTTCCGCGATCTCCCGCGCACCGAAGTTGTCCACCTCCTCGTCGGCCACCGCGAGCAGCACGATGTCCCGGCGCAGCGGCACCCCCTGCCGCTTCAACAACAGCAGCGTCATGAGCTCAATGGCCCCCATGCCCTTCATGTCCAGGGCGCCGCGGCCCCAGATCATCCCGTCCTCGTCGATCGTCCCCGAAAATGGCCCCTTGCCCTTCGGCCAGACGGAAGCGTCCGCAGGCACCACGTCGATGTGCGAGAGCAAGCACAGGGGCGCCTCGGTCCCGTCGCCGCGGAGCCGCGCGATCAGCGACGCCCGTCCTGGTCGATGCTCCACGAGCTCGCTCTCGATTCCTTCCTTCGCGAGAACGCCGGCCAGGTACTGCGCGCCGAGCAGCTCGTTGCCCGGAGGGTTCGACGTATCCACTTGCAGGTAGCCCGATAGCAGCTGAGCGGCTTCGTCCCCCGCGGCCGCCCAGTCGACGCCCTCCCGGTACTTCGCCAGGTGTGCGGGCGCCGGCCCCGGCGCCTGGGCCGACAACGACGTACACCCCATCGCCGCCACGGCCAGAGGTCCCACGCAAAGGCGCTTGAGGTGAAGTGCAAGTCTCGATGTCATCGGTTGTCCTGTTGTGTCGAGCTCAGCCGTGGAGGCCGTCAGAAGCCGATTTCGGCCCCAAGGTTCGGAACGATGATCGGCGTGAAAGGCTCGGTCGCCAGGCACCCCGACTCCTCGCAGTCCGACAGGAGATGCTCTCGGTTCGCCGTCAAGTTCATCACCTCTGCATAGGCCGTCACGGGGTACTTCCCCGCAAGAATCCACTGCTTCTCTGCTCGCCCATCCAGCCGGAAGAAGACCCCCATGCGGTCCGACTCATTCTCCGTGCCGATCGCCGCCGGGTCGTTGCGCGGCACTCCCGACACCACCGTAATTCGGCCTCCCACGTGCCAACGGTCCCCCAGGTCCACCGTCGCCAGCGCCGTCCCCACATGCGTCCGGTCAAAGGATGCCACGAAGCTGCGGTCCTTGTACCTGCGTATCGAGCGCGACAGCGTGTAGGCCAGATACCCGCGCACACCCCTCGCCACCGGCCCCTGCACCGTCAACTCCGCCCCCGTGGTCTCCCCGTCCGTGCGTGTCCCCACTTCGGGAATGTGCCAGGGCGTCGTCAAGGTCCCGAGGAAGTCACTCGTGTTTCTGTGCCAGTGCCGAAACCCCACCAGCGTGGACCGGATGTCCGGCGTCACGTCCACTTCCACCCCGCCGCTCGCCTGCACGGTTTTCTGCAACCCACCGGCGAGGCCGGCCACCCGCACCCCGGGGATGGGTATCAGGACGCTGGGAGGTTGGTGCGCCACGCCCGCCGCCCCGATCACACGCGCACGGGGCAACACCCCGACCCGCACCGAACCCCGCGGATCGACGCCAAGCTCGTCCACCCCCAGCGACCGATAGGCATCCGCTCGGATCCCCCAGTTCGCTTCCACCTCGGGCATGGGACGATACGATGCCGACAGGTACACGCCGAGGGCCCGATCGTCCCGGTCCACCAGGAATGCACCGTAGTTCTCGTCCGACGTCTCCGCGTTCTCCGTAACGTAGGAGTCCACCTGCACGTCCCCACCCCACCAGAGCATGAGATGGTCCCCCAACCGGTGGGCGACCTCCACACGCGCCGCCTTGCTCTTGTCCGTCACGTAGCGCTCGTCGATGCCGCCGGCTCTGTCGTATCCCAGCTGGATCGCTGCCCGTACGCGGGTGTCCTCCCCGGCGCGACGGTCATAGCGCAGATCCACGCGGTGAAGCTGCGTCGTGATGACCGGCTCGGTTCCGGACCGGGTTTTCTGGGCGAGGTCGTCGTGCGACCCCAACGCGAAGAGGCCAATCTGATCGGACGACGAGAGGTCATAGGAGGCGCGTGCGTGGTAGTCCCCGTACCATCCGGTGTACTCGTCCGAAGCCAGGGATGCCAGGGCGGCCGAGTACGCGTAGCGTGCTCCCACGCGGGCCCGGCCCCGGCCGTTCGCGAAAGGGCTCTGGGCCGAGGCGCCGGCGTCGAAGAGCCGCAGGGATGCGTCCACGCGAGGCTGTTCGGGATCGCGGGCCGGCTCCAGCGCGATCACGGCTCCAGCCGCCCGGCCGAAGTGAGCCGGCGCTGCCCCTGGATAGTAGTCCACCCGGTCCACCAGCGAAGCGGGGAACGTCCCAGGTCCCACACCGAAGTGATGGACGAACGGCAGCCGAATGCCGTCGAGGTAGTAGCCCGTGTTGTCCGGCGGAGCGCCGCGAACGAAGGCGTGCGGCATCCCGGACACGACCCAGGACTGCCCAGGCAACAGCTCGATCGCTCGCGCAGGGTCGTCGAGGGCGCCAGGAATCTGCCGCACCACCTCTCGCGACATGCCCACACCGGCCGGGGTCGCACGCGTCGGGCGCAGCGCAGGACGGTCGTCGTCCTCCGCCTCGGCGGCAGGGAGGAGCCGCGGTACGGCGACGTCCTCCAGCGGAGCCGCCGGGTCCACCGCGTCCGTCCCCTCAGGGCGCTCCTGTCCCCAGGCGACCCCCGGGCATGACACCACCGCTACGACGATCCCCCGCGCGAGCAATGATCCCATCCGGTTGTTCACGGCTGCTTGCACCCTCGCGCTCGGACGTTCGGCGACTCGGTCGATGACTTCTTCGAAGGCAGTTCCTCGCCTGCCCGCACGCGCTCCCTCATACCGTCGTCAGTGCAGCGCTGCAAAGCGGATTCTCCCTTGCCCCTTCCGAGGCTATCCTTCCGACGGTGACCCCCAACCTTTGCTCACGCATCGTCCTGCGCGTTCTCGCGTTCGCCCTCGTCGTCCTCGCGTTGCCGTCGTGCCGTGTACGCGAAGCGCCCGAGAGCATCGACTCGCTCGCACGCTGGTACTGGGTGAACTACGACGACCTCACGGACGAGGAGGTCCTCGACGGCGTTCAGAACCTCGACGCGGAAGTCACCACGCTCCTGCGGCAGGACAAGATGCCGCTGAAGGCCAAGCTCGAAGACTTGAGCAAGGAAGACATCGCCCACTTGCCGTTGCCTCCCGGCACCAACCCTTCTGTCGCGCAGGGGTTGGTCGTCGTCACCACCATGCCTTGTACCCTCGAGCAGGTGGAGGCGATCTTCATTGACGATGACTTCGCAAGCTTGTTCCCCGATGTGTACGACTCCTACGAGCGCGAGTACTTGACCAGCTTCGACGACTACGTGTCGCGCACGTCAAGCGAGCTTTCCTGGACGACCACGTACCAGGCTACCCTCATCGGAGACCCGTACACGTCGGAGGTTTCCGGGGAGGCTCGGTGGGTTCCCGCGATGGAGCGCGAGGAGGGCCCGCCCGGTCCCGCCCTCATCTCCCGCAGCGTGCTCATGAAGCCCGCCTCTTTCGGCTCGGACTCCAACAAGAGCATGCCGCAGGACTACCAGATCGACCTGTACTACGAGCGGTCCCCCGGCGAGGTGGTCCACATGTTCGCCGTCTGGAGGCAGATGAACGTCGGCACCCTGTCTACGGACGACGACATCCTCGTGAACGTCATGCTGGCGAACTTCGTGGAATGGGACCAGCGCATGAGCAAGCTCTGCGGAAGCTGACCTGCACGTCGGTCACGCCAGCCCGGCCCAGCGCCGCGTGATCCAGTGCAGCCCCAACGCGATCGCTGCCGCCAGCGTCCACACCCAGGGAGGCAGGATCGGCGACACCTGGCGTTCCGTCGCCACGGGCGTGGCCTCGGGAAACGACAGCTTGCCGACCGCGTCGGCGAGGACCGCAGTGCCTTGGGTTGCCGCCGCGATCGACCGCAGACGCTCGGCGTCGGGGCGCGGGTCCGCCCATTCTTGTCCTCCCTGCTCGCACGCAAAGTCGTGCCGGGTCGACGGCCCTTCGCCGATGCGGAGCCGCAAGGCATAGCCACCCGGGTCCAAGGCAGGCAGGTTCGTGGTGAAGGATCGGCCCCTGTCCTTGGGCGCGGTGACGGTGGGAGCGGCGGCCTGGCTCCCGAGGCGAACCAGGCGAAGCTGCGGCTCTCCCTTCAACCCCGGTACCGTGTGCACCCGGACGGGCGTGGCGCTCCCCGCACGGCAGGGAACCGTGAGCTCGAGCCGCGCCGGCTCGTAGCGAGGGTCTCGCATCAACCAGCCCAGCAACGCATCCCAAAGCGCTCCATACCCACGCCCTGCCATGTCCGACGCCATCTCGCTGAACGCCAACCGGTGTGTGCCGTCCACGCCCAGCGCCACCACGCGCCCGTTCCCACTCTCGCCCAACGCAAGAACCGGCATCGGAACTCCCGTCGTCGTGGTCAAGCTCGGGTGCTCCCACAGCACCACCGCTCCCTCACGCGGGATGTCGAGCACGTTCGCTCCGGACATCTCGGGGAGCCGATCCCCGTGCAGCGCTCGCAACGCCTCGAGCACCGGCGTGTCCCTCCCCGCGTTCGTGTACCTCGGTGAGAACGGCGTCGCATCGATCACCCGCTGCTGACCATCCGGCAGCACCACGGGGAGCACCGCCTCGAGCGATGTTCCCCCGTAGTTCCCCGCAGAGAACCCATGTAGCCCCCCCACCATCACCAGCCCTCCACCCTCCCTCACGTACTTGCTCACGTTGGGAAGAAACGGGGAGAGCCCGTAAGGCACCGCGTCGAAGTCCTGCAACACCACCGCGTCGAAGCTGGGAAGGTGCTCGCTGAATAGCTCCTCGACTGGAAAACGGATCAGCGCAAGCTCGTCGGGTGTCGCGTTCACGTCGTCCGACAAGGACCGAAGGATGAAAAACGCAACGACGTCCAGCGACGCGTCCGCCTTGAGCCAGTGCCGCATCGCTCGCGCGTCGTAGGTGGCCCGACCCGCGATGTGCAAGATGCGAACCCTGTCCCGCGTGACGTCGAACGTCAGAAATCGACGATCATTGGCGGGCAGCTCGTCTCCCGCGGGGGCGCGTATCGCGATCTCCACCACGCGAGAGCCCGCACGATCGAGCGTGATCGGCAGCTCGACGGTCCCCACGCCGTCCACCACGCTCACCGTGCCCGACGCGAGAGCGAGAGGAGACCCCGCCTCGACCAACTCGTGCACCGTGATGGGCACGCTGTCGCAGGGCAGATCTTCCGTACACGCCACCGACACCGTCAGCCGCACGGGCTGGTGCGCCACGGCGGCTCCTGCCGCCCGGACTTCCCTCACCGAAGCATCCCGGACCGTGCTCGTCGCCACGGCCACCGTGTGAACCGGCGCCCCCAGCGCCGCGAAGGCGGTCTGCAGTTGCTCCTTCGAGGCGCCCTCCACCGGCGTATCGAGCCGCCCGTCGGACACCACCACGACCGCCGACGGCTTCTCGTCCGAGACGTCAGCCAGCGATGCGACCGCAGCGAGAAGGTCGCTCCCCGACTGGTCCGCCGGCAGGTTGTCCTCCACGTTGTCCAACGGCGTCGCCGGTCCACTGCCGAACCCCAGCAGCGAGAACCGCACCGTCGGGTGTGCACGCCGCAGGTCATCAATCGCCTTGGCCGCCACACGCCTTCGCTGCGCCCCATCCCCAGGTAGGTCCATGCTCACGGACTGGTCCGCGAGCAGCACCACCTTCGGGCCAACCTGCGTGTACCGCGCGTCGACCCGTACGGGCCGCAGCACCGCCAGCGCCAGCAACACCGTCGCCGCCAGCGCTGTCGACGCCACCAGCGCGGCTCGCTGCCGATGGAGCGTGAGCTCCCACGCCACCATCCCCAGCCCGGCGAGGAACAACACGGCCGCCAGCACGCCGGCCCAGAGGGGAAGGTCCGTCGACAGCGCGAAGGGCATTAACGGTCCCGCGCCCGCCGACGCATCAGGAACGGAGCGTGCACCTGATCGTCCTTGTAGTTGGAGCAGAGCACGAACATCGCCACGTTGACCGCCACACGCGTGGCCATCTCACGCTGCCGATCCCCCCCCGGTGTGACGGCGAACGATGGCATCCCACTTCGGTCCTGTGCCAGGGCACCCGCGATGTCGTGCGACGAGAACAGTACCTGGGCTTGACCGTTGCGCAGGATCGCCTCGAGCTTGTCCGGCCCTTCGACCCGTCCCGCCGGGCGACCCAGCAGGTAGAACGACCGAAATATCACGTGCTCCGGTCCGATCGGAACCGGCACCGTGTCGGGCAACACCCTCGCGAGCTCCCGTCGCGCGCTCTTGCCGAACGCGCCCCCCACGGGGTCCGTGTCGTCCACGAGCAGCACCCCCCCGAGCGCGAAGAACGCACGAAGACCCGCAACCTCCCGCGTCGTCAACGTCCCCACGTCGGTTCCACCGAGCCACCACGCGAAAGGCTCGTTCACCAGCGCGGGTGAGTCGGCCCGGACCGTTCCCGGGGCAAGTCGCGCAGGTGCGCTCGTCCGCCTCGTCAGCTCCCACGCCCATCGCGCGGGCGCCGTCGTCCGCAACCCCTCGAACGTCGCGTCCCCCACCAGCAGCACCCGGGGATGAAACGCACCCTCGTCCCCGAACGCCCGCACCGTGCCCGGCATCAGCAGGCACAGACCCACGCAGACCAACACCGCCAGAAGGGTCAGTCGATGTCGTCGATGCGCCACGTTCCGCCCTCGCGACGCAGCAGGATCAAGTGTCCACCGGGAACACGCACCGTGGCGGTCTCGCCGGACTGCTGCACGTCGAGCTCTTCGGGATTCTCGAGCCCCTCGACCAGGGACCGAAGGTCGTTCTCCATCGCGCTCCGCGTGGGCGTGCTCAGCACACGCAGCAGCCCCGCATAGCTGCGTCTCGCCAACACGTGTCGCAGCTGGTCCAACGCTTGGGTCGGCGTCCGTGCCCCAGCGGGCAACGCATCCGCGGAGGCCACGAGGAAGTGTCCGCTCTCGGACAGGTCGAGCACCGCATCCTCTCCGTCCGCGAAACGGATTCTTGCCGATGCCTGTACCCGCGCCTCCGTGGACCGGATGGCCTTCGCCTGATCCGCGAGCTCCTTGCGCTGATCCGCCACCAACTTCCGCACGTCCTCCCGCGTCAGCGCCCGTCGCGCGTCCTCGTCCAGCATGTCGTAGATCGCGTCCGCATCCCCGCGCGACGCGGCATCCGCGTACACATCCGCGGCCGCACGAGGGTCAGGCATGCGCTGGTACAAACACCCAGGGGCGAATGCGACCATCGCGAGGCACGTCAGCAGACCTTGGGGAGACACGGGAGTCCAAGCCATCCTGGAACAACACTACGAGACCCCGGCCCGATGGCAAAGGGTTCCGTCAGGGTCAGGCCCCCCATGCCCCGAACAGCCCGGTCTGGCGCTAGTCCCAAATCAAGCGCTTCGCGCTGCTTTGGGTCTAGGTCTTTCTAAGGGGGCTTTCGCAAAGCCCCCTCGCCGCGCTCACCGCGGCTCACCCCAAAACGCCTCGCCTTCGGCTCGGATAGCCCCAAACCCAAGCGCTCCGCGATTTTTCTAAGGGGGCTTTCGCAAAGCCCCCTCGCCGCGCTCACCGCGGCTCACCCCCAAACGCCTCGCCTTCGGCTCGGATAGCCCCAAACCTCAGCCCCTAGTTGATGTCTGTCATCCGTCCATCGTCGGCCCCGGGCCTCAACCCGGTAGCGATTTCGGGCACGCGGCACTAGGATCATTCACGCATGAAAACGCGAGCCATCCACCGCTGCTTGGCGGCCACCTTCGTCACCGCCGCGTCCCTGGCCGTCAGCCTCGTCGGCTGCGGCCCTCCCGAAGCACGCGCTCCCAACCCCATGCGCCCCATCGACGAAGGCCGCGCCGTCAAGCTCATCGCCCAAGCGATGTCCGCCGAGGGAATTCAACCCGCCGCGCCCCGAACCGTCTCCCTGTCCGGCGCAACCAGCGTTGTCCTCGACGTCGGAGCCCAGGGTCGCCAGATCGGAGTCGTCTATCTCACCGCCTCCGACCTGCACGAGTTGGGCGACAACCCCCTCGCCAAACGCCCTTCCGTCGGCTCCGAGCTGATCGTCCGGGGGGGCGAAGGGCCGGACGATGGAATGCACGTGGTCGTCCTCTACGCGTCGGACTACGTCTACGACGACAACGTCGGGGAGGACCGAGAGGCCACGGCCATCACGGCAGAGAACAAGCTGGACCGCGACGTTCGCGACTTCGTGATCATCGCGCGGAAGAACCACTGGCCGTGACAGCCGCGGAACCTCGCGAGGTGCGCTCGCGCCGGTGGCTGGCCGGGGGCGCGCTCGGCATGCTCGTGGGAATCGGCCTGTCGGCCGTGGGACAGGGACCCGTGGGGGGCTGGATCGCCACCGCTGCCGCGGTGTTCCTCGTCATGGGGTTGCACACCTTCGGTCGTCTGGGACCGGACCTCCCCGGATTCCCGGCCCCCGCGGAGCCTGAACCGCAGCCAAAACTCCGCAGGAAACGGAAGCGCGCCCCCAGAAGCGAGAGCTGACGGGTCGGAACCCTGGATTCCTGTAGGCATGTTCGCCCAAGCGGACTATGGTGCGCGACCTCGGATTCCCCATTTATGCTGGCAACCCCTTGCGCAGCCGGAGGTAGTCCGATTGGCCTTGAGGAACCTGCATGAAATCATCGAAAAAGTCGGGTCGGAGGAGTGGCCCGAAAGTAGAGAAGGACAAGATCGAGCTGGAAGGCGTGATCACGCAGACCTACCGCGGTGGCGTGTTCGAGGTGGAAGTGTCCCCGGATGGCTCCGAGAACACCATGAAGCTCACCGCAACCCTCTGCGGGAAAATGCGCTCGCGCTACATCAAGGTCACCACCGGGGACCGCGTCAAGGTCGAACTCTCCCCCTACGACCTGAGCCGCGGACGCATCGTCTACCGTATGCGCTGACCGCTTCCCTCCCGCACCAGTTGCAGGATCTTCGTCCCGTACTTGTCGGCCAGCTTCGGCCCCACACCATGGACGCGCAGCAACGCCTCGTTCGTCGACGGTAACTCCGCCGCGATCGCCTGGAGCGTGCGATCCGTCATCACCCGGAACGCCGGTATTCGCTTGGACTTCGCCTGCTGAAGCCTCCACGCGCGCAGCCGTTCCATGACCACCGCATCCGCGATGGCTTCCGCCGCCGCACCGGCGTCCGGCGTCGCGCCCACCACCTCCCCTCCCTTGCCCTTCGGACGCTTGCCCACCGGCACACGCTTCGCCTTTCTTCCCGCGCCGACCTCCGAGCCGCCCTCGCCCAACCCGTCCGGCAATCGCACCTGCTCGATCGAGCCCTCCTGCCCACGAAGCAGCCGACGATACCGGATCTGTTTCCCGTCCTTCTCGAACGTCTCCTCCACCGACACCACCAGCCCCGCTTTCGCCAACGCATCCACCCACCGCTCGAACTCGTTGCGCTCCACCTCCGACCCCTCGAAGAGCCGTCGATACAAGGCCCCCGACGCAAATCCCCTCCACCCGTCGATCTCCAGCAGGATCCTCGCCATCTGCTTGGCTTCGTTTCCCGTGGGCCCACGATAGCGCGCCGCCACGCAGGCTGACGGCTGGCACGTGTCGCAAAGCCCGCACGTGCGATCGTCGTCCCGATCGCCGAAGTGACGGATGAGCCGCACCATTCGGCACGCGCCCGGCCGCGTGTAGTCGAACATCGACTCGAGCTGCGCCTCCCTGTGCCCCCGGATCGCAAGGTAGTCCCCCTCCCAGTCTTTCCGCCCGCGCGTCACCTGATCATGCGCATCGATGCGGACCGCACCATGCACCCACAGCTTGTTGATGCCAGTCTCCACCACGGCCGGATCCATGCGCATCCGCTCCGCCCACAACTCTCGAGCCTGTCCCCCAGCCGGCAGCATCCCCAGCATGCGGTGCAGCAACTCCACCGACGGGTAGGACTTCTCCAAGAACATCTCGAGCAAGTGCCGATCCGCCCAGGAGAACAGCAGCAGCGCTCGCGACGCCTCGCCGTCCCGTCCCGCCCTGCCGATCTCCTGATAGTAGGCCTCGATCGATCCGGGCATCGACGTGTGAACCACGGTGCGGATGTTCGCCTTGTCGATCCCCATCCCGAACGCGACCGTCGCCACGACCACGTCCAGACGCCCCGCCGCGAAGGCTTCCTGCACGCGTGCCCGGTCGTCCGCCTCCATGCCGGCGTGATATGCCCCCGCTCGCAGCTTCTTCCCCAGCTTGGCCGCCAGCTCGTCCGCCCCCTTGCGCGTGGGCACGTACACAATGGCCGGCAATCGACCGGGATCCGACAGCGCCGCGCGAACGTGTGCCCCCCGGTCCGACGGCCTGCACTCCACCACCTCGATACCGATGTTGTCCCGTCGGAAGCCTCGTATGAACCGCCTGGCCTCAGGGATGCCCAGTTGCTTCACGATGTCGTCCTGCACCCTAACGGTCGCCGTCGCCGTCAGGGCGAGCACCGGCGCGGGTCGCAGCATGGGCAGCCGGTCCCCCAGCAACCGGTAGTCCGGACGAAAGTCATGCCCCCACTGCGAGATGCAATGCGCTTCGTCCACCGCGATGAGCGTCGGCTTCCGACGCGCCAGCATCTCTGGGAACCCCGGCACGGAGAGTCGTTCCGGTGCGATGAACAGGAAGTCCAGCTCCCCCTGCAGGTACCCCCGGCACGCCTGACGCGATTGCTCGCGCGACCGCCCCGAATGCACTTGCTCCGCTCGCAACCCCACCGCCCGCAGCTTGCTCGTCTGGTCCTCCATGAGCGCAATGAGCGGGCTGATCACCAGCGTCACGCCTCCTCGCGCCAACCCGGGCAACTGATAGCAGAGCGACTTCCCGCTCCCCGTCGGCATCACCAACAGCCCGTCGGTCCCCTCCGCCACCGACTCGCACACCTCACGCTGGAACGGCCTGAACGCGGCGAAGCCGAACCTCTGGCGTAACACCGAATCCAAGTCTTTCCCTCCCCCCGTCCCCATCCCCATCCCCGTGCTCGGACTCGTGCTCGTGCTCGTGCTCGTGCTCGGACTCGTGCTCGTGCTCGGACTCGTGCTCGTGCTCGGACTCGTACCCGCGCTCGTTCGCTTGCTCGCAAGCGCCTCCCGAACCGGCCGCGCCTCCCTCGCCTCCCCCGGTTCCCCCTCTTCGTACACGCACTCCTGCTCCACGAACCACGGTGGAGGCTCCTCCGCCCAGCCCATGTCCTCCGGTGGATCCGTGGGGGCCGCAAGCGGCGTCGCCTCGCGCTCCCGCTCTTCCCGTCGACGCACGAGCGGCCCTCCGACGCTCTCGGGCGCAGGTGTCTTCGGTCCCGTTGGTGTCGTCTTCACTCCGTCCACCACCTCGCGGACGAACGTCTCGATCCTCCCCATGAACCCGCTCAGACTCCCATCCCCCTGCTCCATCCGCTTGAGCGCGTGCTCCCACGCCCCCGTCATCGAAGGACTCTTGACCCGCTCGTCCACCACCCTGATCAGCGAAATGCCGCGCTCCGTGGCCACGAGCGCCTTGCCGTCGCGTTCTACGTAGCCCCGAGAAAGCAGCGTCTCGAGGGTCGCTGCCCGCGTGGCCGGCGTCCCCAGCCCGCGGTCACGCATCGCTTGCTCCAACTCGCGATCGTCCAACGCCTTGCCCGCCGTCTCCATCGCCGTCAGCAAGGATGCGTCGTTGTATCGCTTCGGCGGCTTGGTCTCCTTGCGAAGCACCTCCACCGTCTGCACCGGATGCCGCTGTCCGCTCGCCAGCCCGCTCGGCAGGTCCGGCCCCTCTCCCTTGCCCTTCGACGAAATGTCCAGAACCTTCCAGCCCATCTTCGTCACCATCGTCCCCGACGACCGGAACAGGTCGTTCGCCTGGGCTGACCGGACCGCTGTGATCACGGTCGTCACGCGCGTCTCGTACGGGTCGTGCCAGGCCATGAGGAGCCGTCGGCACACCAGGTCGTAGACGCGCTGCTCGTCTCGGGACAGGTTCTTGTCCCGGCTCGGATGGGCCGTGGGGATGATCGCGTGGTGGTCGGTGACCTTCGCGTCTTGTACGAACCGTGTCGAGAGAGGGCGCGTCCCTGACCCCGGTGCAACCGCGTTTCCATAGGCCGGCGCGATGGCGGCCACCACCGGCCCCAGCGTGGCGGCCACGTCCTGGGACAGGTGCCTGCTATCCGTTCTCGGATAGGTGATGAGCTTGTGCTTCTCGTACAGCGCCTGCGCGACCGAGAGCGTGGTCTCCGCGCGAAGGCCGAAGAGACGATTGGCCTGGCGCTGCAGCTCCGCAAGGTCGTGGAGCAAGGGCGGCGGCATGGACTTGTCCGCCCCCTTCGCCGACTGAATCTCGCCCTCCCGGCCCTCACACCGCGCCCGGATGGCCTCCGCTTGCACACCATCGCCCGGCAAGCGCTCCGGCGGCGGCGCATCCTCCCCCCGCCGCGCGCCCGGATCGAACCACGTCCCCGCGTAGGCCCCTGCGTGCGCCCCGAACGTCGCCTCCACCTCGCAGTACGCCTCGGGAACGAAGTCGCGGATCGCCAACTCCCGCTCGACGATCATCGCGAGGGTAGGGGTCTGCACTCGCCCCACGGACAACACGCCCGCGTCGTACCGAAGCGTGTAGGCACGCGACAGATTCATCCCGACGAGCCAGTCGGCACGCGACCTGGCCTCGGCCGCGGAAGCGAGCGAGTCGAAGTCTTGCCCAGGTCGCAATCGCTGAAACCCGCTCCGGATCGCGTCGGGCGTGAGCGACGAGATCCACAGCCTGGATACGGGTTTGCGGCAGCGTGCTGCGCGGTAGATGTAGCGGAAGATCAGCTCGCCCTCACGACCTGCGTCCGTCGCGCACACCACGTGGTCCACCGACGGGTCGTTGAGCACGGCCTTGACCCGAGCGAAGTGGGTCCGCGTGCCAGGGTGGACGACCAGATCCCAGTTCCGGGGAAGCATCGGCAACAGATCTGACCGCCATGTCTTCCACGCCGGCTCCATCTCCTGCGGCTCGGCGAGCCCCACCAGGTGCCCGATCGCCCAGGTCACCACGTAGCCGTTGCCGGCAAGCAGGCCTTCCTGCGCGCGCTTGGCACCGAGCACGGCCGCAATGTCGCGGGCGACGGATGGTTTTTCAGCAAGAACGGCGATCGTCACGGGGGCTCCCACGTCGTAGCGCAGCTAGGGTTCGATGGATAGAGTTCGGACAGATGACTGATCCGGTTGCGCACAAAGTGAAGCCCCGACCCTCTCAACCCGCCCACCAGCGGCGCCGATGCTCGAATGATGTTCTGGTATTCTCGCTTTCTTGCTCCCCGCCGACCCCGATTCCCGCCGGACGCGTCGTCTCCAGACGAAAACCGTGGCAAACTAGAGCGTTCTTTGCTTTGGGTCCCTGGCCCCATCCCATGAATTCATCCCTCGCCCCCAGAAACGTTCCCACGTGGGCTCTCCTGCCTCTCACCGTCGTGCTGGCTGCTGCGCTGCAATGCGGGGCGTCCGACGATGATGCTGCCTCCGGTGCAGGCGGCCTGGGCGGAGCCCTCGGTGGGGCCGGTGGCGGAGGTGCTGTGCCGGAGGGAGGGACCGACGCTGCGTGCGTGAAGGATGCGATCCTGTGCGAAGGCTCCGTGGCGTGGCGATGTGACGCCACGGGCAGCCTCGTGGACCCCGTGGATTGCGCGAACGAAGACAAGGCTTGCGTCACAGGTCTCGGGTGCGCCGCTTGCGTTCCCGGGTCCACTGGCTGTTCCGACGGGATCGGTACCTACTGTCTCGAAGACGGGTCTCGCGTGGAGAGCTTCCAATGCGACCCCCTGCGAGGGTTGAGCTGTCAACCCGAAGGCTGCCTCGGCGCGTGCACGCCCCAAGCACTTGGTCGCACGCACGTCGGGTGCGACTTCTGGCCGACCGTCACCGCCAACAGCGCCTGGTCCGACTGGTTCCCCTTCGGCGTGCTCGTCGTCAACACCACCGACCAACCCGCAACCTTGACCGTCACCCGCGGCGCCGAAGCCGTCCTGACGCGTTCCCTCGACGCAGCGGGCGTCGAGGTGATCGAGTTGCCCTGGGTCGATGAGCTGAAGGGCCCCGACGCAGACCCGTTGGGAAAAATTTCGCCCCCACCCGCAAGCGTCCTGTCCGAGGCAAGCAAGGGGGGGGGAGCCTTCCGTCTTCGCTCCGACCAGCCGGTCGTCGTCACCCAGTTCAACACCTTGCGCGCGAGCAACGAACAAGGGCTGGACGAGGGGTGTCCCCCGGATACCTCGAGCGGCGAGTGCCTGTCCTACTCCAACGACGCAAGCCTTCTGCTGCCTTCCTCGTCCCTGGACACCACCCATGAGCTCATGGGGTGGACGTCCTGGCAGCTCGACCCGGGCGCCACTGACCCGCGCGGTGTCGGCGACTTCGTGTCCATCACCGCGGTGCAAGACGGAACGACCGTCACGGTGAAACCTTTGAACCGCGTTCTCCCCTTCGAGTCCGGGGAAGGAATCGAGGCCGGGGCAACTCGAACCTTCAACCTCCTGCAGGGCGACGTCCTACAGCTGTTTTCTGACGCTTCGACCCAGGGGGCTCAGCTCTCCGGCTCCGAAGTGACCTCGACGCGCCCCATCCAGGTCCTCACGGGCGTGCCCTGCGTGAACGTCCCCGTAGGCGTGCTCACCTGCGACCACGTCGAGGAAATGAATCTGCCCCGGGGCATGCTGGGGCGCCGTTACCTCGTGACTGCGCTCGCCAGCCCCGGCGGTCGAACCCGCCATCTCGTTCGCATCCACGGCATCGAAGACGAAACCGTCATCGCCTTCGATCCTCCCACCGCACACAAGTCAATCAGCATCCATCGCGGCGAAACCGTCGACCTCGACCTGCCCCAAGACGGTGAGCTGGCCCAGGACTTCCTCGTCTCGTCCACCAAGACCTTCGGCGTGACCCAGTACATGGTCGGCAACCGCGCCGAGCCCTACGCCCCCAGCGCCCCCGGCGCGGACCTGGGCGACCCGAGCCAGACCGTCGCCGTTCCTATCTCCCGCTACCTCAAGCGCTACCACATCGCCGTGCCGCCTGGCTTCACCGAACATCGCATCGACGTCATCGCATCGACCGGGTCGGACGTGCTGCTCAACGACGAGCCGATCCCCTCGGAACAGTTCCGCGCGATCGGCGCCAGTGGCTTGAGCGTGGCCCGGATCGTCGGCGTCGAGCCCGGCAAGCGTTACGAGCTTCGCAGTGACAAAGCCTTCGGCGTGCAAGTCTATGGCTTCGGCAAGTTCACCGGTTGGATGGTCCCCGGCGGTATCGAGATGCGCTCGTCATCGCAGTAGCCGCGACGAAACCGGCTACGCACAGCGCTCCACGTGTACTAGGGTCCCCTCGGTCTCGTGAGTCGCTCTTCCACCATGCGCCGATCTCGCCCCGCCTTGATGGCCTGCGCGTTGCTCGCCAACTCTCTGCTCGCCGTCGATACCTTCGCGGCCGATGGGGCAGAAGCAGGCGCCGCTCCCCAGGCCGAGCTCTCTGCCCTCGCCGGCTTGTCCGCACGGCCCGCTGTCTCCGATACCGACGAAAACCCCGACGGCATCGGCTATGGCCCAGGCCTTCAACTGTCCTTTCAGGCCCGAGGCTACGTCTGGTCCTGGCTCAACGCGGCGATCTACTATCGCCGCGCCACCCACGAGATCGACCTGCCGCGCGGGGCCGCCGGCTTGGACTACCAGCACATCAGCATGGACAAAGTCCTGGTCTACAGCCTCGGTGCTCGTCTCGAACCCACCTACCATGTCTCCGAAGCCTTCCGCACCTGGGTGAGCGTCGGCGTCGGCTGGGGCCGGATGACCCTCGACAAGGTCCACGTGCAAGAAAGCGATCGGTCCTACACCGTGCCCGATCGCGCCGGCGTCTTCGTCGAAGTTCCCCTGGGCTTCGGAGCCTCCTACGAGGTCGTCCCACGCTGGCTCGCCGTTCATGCCGAGGCGGACATCGCCCACCTGTCCAACCATTCCGGCGGCCTCCACGGCTCCACCCCCTACGTCGATAGCAACGGCTCCCTCCACTTCGTCGGCCCCATGCCCACGCAAGTGGTTTCCGGAAGCTTCCTTCTCGGCGTATCGTTGCTGCTGTGACCCAACCAGGGCCCCAAACACCAATCCGGAAACGCTCCAAGGGCCGTATCGTCGCCGTCGCCGGCAACATCGGCGCCGGCAAGTCCAGCATCGTCGAATGGCTGCGCCAGCACTTCGACGTCGTGCCCTTCTTCGAGCCCAACGACGACAACCCCTACCTCGCTGACTTCTACCAGGACATGCCCAGGTGGGCATTCCAGTCCCAGGTCTTCTTTCTCATCCGTCGCTTCCGACTGCACCGGGCCATGGAGTGCGAAACCCACGACGTGGTCCAGGACCGCACGATCTACGAGGACGCGGAGGTGTTCGCCACCCACCTGCACCGAAGCGGCGTCATGGATGACCGGGACTGGGAGGTCTACAGCGAGCTGTACCAGACGCTGCGAAGCGAGCTGCGCCCTCCCGACCTCCTGCTGTACCTGCAGTGTCCCGTGCGCGTGCTCGTCAAGCGCATCAACCACCGCGGCCGCTCCTTCGAGCAGAACGTCCCCACGAAATACCTCAAGGCCCTCGACCGGCTGTACGCCGAGTGGTTCGAACGCTACGACCTCTCGCCCACCCTCGTCATCGACACCCACCAGCTCGATTACGTACAGAACCTCTTCGATCGCCAGGAGCTCGTCGATCAAGTGAGATCGCTGCTGGCTTGATCACGGGCCCGCGCCCTGGATCCTCGCTGTCAGCGTGGTAGGGTCCCGCCCTTGCCGGTGCAAGTCGGCAGGGTGTGGGGACCGCCGATGAACGTTCGCCAACAGCTGCTTCGACCACTGCAATCTCACGCAGGGCGAATCCTCGTCTACAGCGTGCTGGTGGGCCTGCTGTCTGGGTCCGGTGCGATCGCTTTCTTCTACGCGCTCGAGTGGGTTACCCACCTGCTGTTCGTCCAGGCGGCCGGGGTCCAGCAGATTGCCCCCGCAGGAGAAGCCCTCTTCGGCAATACGAACCTCGGACCGTCGCGCCCGTGGCTCTTCTTCTTGCTGCCGGCGATCGGTGGCCTGGTGGGCGGCCTGATCGTCTACACCTGGGCGCCCGAAGCCGAAGGTCATGGCACCGATGCCATGATCGACGCGTTTCACCGAAAAAGAGGCCTCATTCGAGCGCGGGTCCCGCTGCTCAAGGCCGTGGCCACCATCGCCACGCTGGGCACCGGCGGCTCCGCAGGCCGAGAGGGACCCATCGCCCAGATCGGCGCCGGCGTGGGCAGCTGGGTGGCGCAGCGGTTGGGCCTGACCGTGCGCGAGCGACGCATCCTGCTCCTCGCCGGAACGGCCGGGGGGTTGGGTGCCATCTTTCGCGCTCCCCTCGGGGGCGCGCTGACCGCCGTCGAGGTGCTCTACAGCGAGGACTTCGAATCCGAGGCCCTGCTGCCTTCCATCCTCTCGTCCGTGACCGCCTACGCCGTGTTCTCCGCCGCCTTCGGCTACGAGCGCGTCTTCGCCCTGCCAGAAGAATTCGTCTTCCGTAACCCGAAGGAGCTGCTCTTCTACGCAGCCCTCGGTGCCGTCTGTATCCCCGTCGGGATGCTCTATGTGAAGGTGTTCTACGGCATGCGAGACCGTATCTTTCGGCGCATTCGCATCCCCAACCACGTCAAGCCCATGCTCGGCGGCCTCGGCGTCGGACTCATCGGCCTGGCGCTCCCCCAAGTCTACGGCTCCGGTTGGGGACAAATCCAGTTGGCCCTATTCGGACAGCTCACCCTCGGCACCATGGCCGCCCTGGCCTTCGGCAAGATCCTCGCTACGTCCCTGACCATCAGCTCCGGCGGCAGCGGCGGAGTCTTCGGCCCCACCCTCTTCATCGGCGGTATGCTCGGTGGCGTCGTCGGCGCCATCGGCCACCACCTCTTCCCCGAAATCGTCACGCAGCCCGGCGCCTACGTCCTCGTCGGTATGGCCGCCTTCTTCGCCTGCGTTGCCAACGCCCCCCTCGGTGTCCTGCTCATGGTCTGCGAGATGACCGGCGGCTACGGCCTCATCGCCCCCCTCCTGCTCGTCAGTACCATCGCCCTGCTCTTCAATCGCCGCATCTCGATCTACGAAAAGCAGGTCAAGGACCGGTTCCATTCCGATGCCCACCTCGCCGACCGCGTCTTCAACCTCCTCGGCTCCATTCCCGTCCGTCAGCTGTCCCAGCCGTCCTCGGAGCTCCACGTGCTCCAGAAGGACACGAGCATGATGGAGATCCGCGACCTGCTCTCGAACACGACCGAAGACGTGTTCCCCGTGCGCGACGAGGAAGGTCGCCTCGCAGGCGTCCTCGAACTCAGCGCCGTGCGCCCCGTCATCCTGGACCAAGAGGTCGACCCGCTGCTCATCGTGGCCGACCTCATGTCCCCCCTGCTCACGGTGTCCCCCGACGACTCCGCCTATCGCGCCATGCGCTTGCTCAACGAGAGCGGATACGCTGCCCTGCCCGTGGTCGACCCCGACGACCCGACTCGTATCCTCGGCATGATCTACCGCGAGCAGGTCACCACCGCCTACCAGCAGCACCTCAGCCAGATCCGGGAGACCACCGGGGAGAACGTCGAAGGCGAACGATGAGCAGACCATGCCCTCGTTGCCCTGGATCCGGAGCGAAGCGACGGGCTGCCAGAGCAACCTCTGGATCTTGCTTCTCGCATGGTGAGGCGGCCTGCCACCCGTGAGGTGGGTGGTGCGAGAGATGGCTCCTTCCCCCAAGGCGGCCAAGGCGGGGGAAGGCTGGGAGGGGGGCCCTCGTCCCTTGCGCCGCTCCTGCCCATGCGCTTTCCTAGACCCCAGAGGTCATGCATCGCCGCCGCTTTCTCTCCGTGCTCGCCGTCTCCTGCACCGGATGCTCACGCAAACCGCCGCCCCAGCGCTCCACCCCAGACGCAGCCATGCCCACTCCCTCCCAAGCCAACGTGTTCGGTCCCACCGTCGCCGGTCGGTTCTACACCGATGACCCCCGCGAGCTGCGGGAGTCCGTCGAGTCCTTTCTCTCCGCTGGCGCCAAGACCCCTCCCATCGAAGCCAGCCGACGCATCGTCGCTCTCGTCGCCCCTCATGCCGGGTACGTCTACTCCGGGCCCATCGCCGGTGTGGCCTTCGCCGCCCCGCGATCGCGACCCGTTCGGACGGTCGTCGTCCTGTCCCCCAGCCACCATGGTCGACGCCCCCACGTTTGTGCTCTGCCCGCCGACGCGTACCGCACACCTCTCGGGCAAGTCCCCATCGCACGCGCCGTCGTGGAAGCCCTCCTCGCCCCAGGGGACCTTGTCCGTGAAGACGAGTCCCTGTTCCGCCCCGAGCACGCGCTCGATGTGCAGGTGCCGTTCGTCCAGGTCGCCTTCCCCACCGCGCGGATCGTGCCCCTCATCGTTCCCATGATGCCCAGGGAACGTCTCGTGCTGCTGGGCAAGCGCCTCCACGACGCGGTCGGAGCCGACCCAGGCGCCCTCGTGGTCGCCTCTTCGGACCTCTCCCACTTCTACGAGTACGACGAGGCACGCACCATCGATGACGCCATCGTCTCCGAGCTGGAACGCAAGGAGCTGACGACCGTGTTCGACAAGCACGATGCGCGTCGCGGACCGTGCGGAATCGCGCCGATCATCGCGACGTGGTCCTACGTCGAACAGTTCGGCGAGGGAGGGGTCGTGCACCGGCTCTCCGTGAAGAGCAGTGGGGACACACGCCCGGAAGGGCGCGACCGGGTGGTAGGCTATGCTGCCCTGGCCCTGTCGGTCCCCTAGATAGATGGACTATCCGAATCGGGATTCTAGAACACGCCCGAGACGCTGATGCCGAGGCCGCTGTCCCCTACGCCCATGGGCGTCGGAGCGATGAACAAGTTCCTCGGAGGCGGTTCGCTCTTGGGTTCCTCCCCTGGCGCACCTTCCGTTCGGCGTGGGGGCTGCGTGGTAGGAGCGACTTGCGAATCCGAAGTGGTCACGAACACGCCCTCGAGTGCGATCAGGAGTCCTCCCGCTTGGCCAAGCCCGTCGAGGGCGGTGAGGATGCCGCGCGTCCACACCCAGAATCGGCTGCAGTCCGGATCGTTCTCGGCACACCCGTTGTTCGCGATCGCGATCCAGGGCCCCGCCACCGGAATGCGCAGATCCTTGCTCCCCGGCGCATCGGGCCAGGCGTACGAGAATGGCTGCGCGACCGCGTAAAACCCTGCCGTCGTCGCCAGACCTCCCACCACCAGCTTCCACCGCACCGAGGGCGGCGGATGGGTGTCCGTCGGGATGAACTGGGGCGGCGGCTCGGCCTGCGCTTGGGCGGACGAGGCGGCCATCAACAGAGCAAGCCCCCCCAGGGAGGCAGCCCACCTGACGCGATCGAGAGAAGTCACGCAACCCGTTTGGCAACGATGGGCCCGCGAAGCAAGCGTCTTGTGGCCGGCCGCTGCGATTGGTCCTCCAGCCGCTGCCGTCCGAAGGCGCTACCGCGCCCTGCTCCGATGATGCTAGGGCACAAACCATGCGTGCCCGAGCAGCCATTCCCGTGTTCCTGAGCGGTGTGCTCTTCTCCTTCGCTTGGATGGGCCCTCCCACCGCGAAGTCCCAACCCGCGCCCAGCACCCAATCCCCTGTTGCCTCCAGCTCCCCCCCCGCCGCCTCGAGCGCTGCCCCCGAACCCGACTCCCGCCTCCAACGTGCCGTCGACAAACTCGCTGGCACCATCCAGGGGTACGGAGGCACCCTCGGCGCCTACGTCGTCGACATCCCTTCGGGCAAGGTTCTGGCTTCCCACGCACCTACAGTCGCGCTCAACCCCGCGTCGAACATGAAGCTCGTCACGGCCGCAGCCGCCCTGTGGAAGCTGTCCGCCCACCACACCTACCGAACCGCCCTGTACGGCCGCCGCAACGGCACCGCGATCGACGACCTCGTGTTGCGGGGCTACGGCGACCCGTCCCTCGCTACCAAAGACCTGTGGGAGCTTGCCAACGGCCTCGGCCGCTGGGGCATCAAGCGGGTCACAGGCGATATCCTCGTCGACCAGTCCTTCTTCGATGACGCCTTCGTGCCGCCTGGCTACGAGCAACAGCCCGACGAATGGGCCTACTTCCGAGCTCCCGTCAGTGCAGTCGCGCTCGACGCCAACACGGTGACGATGCACGTGGCCCCGACGAGGTCGGGAGACCCCGCATGGGTAACGTTCTCCCCGTCGGGGTTCGTGGACGTTGCAGGTCGCGTGACGACCGGTCCGGGGGGATCGACCCAGAACGTGACCCTCTCGCTCGCTCCAGCGGAAGGAAGACTTCGGGCGTTGGTGGGTGGTGCGATCCCCGAGGACTCGAGCCGGCTTCGCGTGACCCAGCGAGTCGATGACCCGACGCTGTATGCAGGCCACGTGCTGCGTGCCCTGCTCACCGAGCAGGGGATCAAGGTGGAAGGGCGCGTGCGTGCCGGAGGGGAGAAGGCGACCAAGCTGCTCGTGATGCACCGGTCCGACCGCCTTGCCAACCTGCTCGAGCGTCTCGGCAAGGACAGCGACAATTTCTACGCGGAGATGGTCTTCAAGAGCCTAGCGGGAGGTTCGAAGCGTCGAGGTCTCACCGCCGAGTCCGGCGCCGAGGTCGCGCGTGCGTACCTCGAAACCATCGGCGCCTTCGACGACGGCACGGTGCTGCGCAACGGGTCGGGGCTGTTCGACACCAATCGCGTGACGGCGAGGTCTCTCGGTGTCGTTCTGCGGGCGGCCTACCAGGATCCGGATACGCAGGCGGAGTACCTGCGTCACCTTTCCGTGGGTGGCGAGGATGGAACGCTGCGCTGGAGGTTCCGGGACAAGGCCTGCAAGGGAAGGGTGAGGGCCAAGACGGGGACGCTGGCGTCGGTGGCCTCTCTATCCGGATACGTATTGTCCGAGGGGAGGGGAGGCCCGGTCGGTTTCGCGATCGTCGTCAACGGCGTGGCAGGCAAGGTGCCGGGCGCCAGGGAAGCGATCGATCAATGTGTCCGAACGATCGCCCGGGAAAGTCACGAGAACTGAAAGTCGAGAATTCGGCCTGTCTCCACCTGCTCGACTGGCACACGTCGCAGGATGGAGTACACTCGGACAGAAGGCTCCAGGCACTCCGCAACGGGGATGGCAACCGTGATCTCGATGTCATGGTTGTGGGCGGGATGGACTGATCCTGCATCGCGTCAACGGTGACGCGAAGCAGAATCGACAATGTGGTGGTTAGCCCCCTCAGTACTCGCGCATCTGCTTGCGGATCTTGCCGAGTGCTTGCTCTTGCAGCTGACGGATTCGTTCCCGTGACAAGTTGTACTTGTCCCCGATCTCCTTGAGCGTCAGCTCGTTCTCGTCGTCCAGCCCGAATCGCCACCGGATGATGCGCGATTCGATGGGCGTGAGGGTCGTGAGCAAGCGCTGCACTTCATCCGCCCACTTCCTGTTCGCCAGGTGGTCGTACGGCGTGGCCGCGTCGTCCTCCTGCAGGAAGTCAATGAACTTTCTCCCATCCTCGTCGCCCACGGGGCGATCCAACGAGAACGGAGTTTCGGCGTAGAAGTCCTTGACCTTGTCCAACTTCTCCAGCGGAATCCCCGTCTCGCGCTCGAGCTCCTCCAGCGTCGGCTCGCGCCCCGTCCGCGCAATCACCGCCTGTGTCGCTCGAGCCACCCGGTTGTGGGTGTCCAGCATGTGCACAGGAATCCGTACCGCGCGCCCCTTGTCCGCAAGGGCACGGCTGATCGCATGCCGGATCCACCACGACGCGTAGGTCGAGAACCGATACCCACGTCGATGGTCGAACCGTTCCACTGCCTTCATCAACCCAATGTTGCCCTCCTGGATGAGGTCGATGAGAGGCAGCCGTCCACGGTTGTAGCGTCGCGCAATCGACACCACCAACCGAAGATTCGCCTTGACAAATGCACCCTTGGCCTTCAGCTGCCGGTCGTGCGCCACCTGGATGCGACGCATGTAGCGACGGTACCCGGGCGTGTCGGTGAGGGTCGCCTCGTTGGTGGCTTCGTTGGCGTTCTCCACGGGCATCACCAGCTCGTGGACCGCCTGGCAGCAATGGCTGATCCACACCCGGTCGCTGTCGGGCAACCGCACGCACGCCGCGAGTTCGTTGCAGTGCTGCCGGTAGCGCCGTTCCTGGTCCGCGTTGAGCTTGGAACGTTGCTTCTGGTAGAGCTTGATGAGCTTGCGCAGCTCCGGGATGGCGCGAAGGTCCACCTCTTCGTCACACCCGGCGTTCTTGACCTCGTACTCGAGCATCTCGAGCACGTGTTCCGCCGCAGGCAGGTAGGACAGGATGGCGCGCCAGTAGGCAATCTCCGCCGTCTCCACGTGCTCCGCCGCACGCACCTCGTCGTCCGGTCCCATGACGTGATGACTGGCCATCTCCCGGAAGTACCGGGCCAGCATCGAGTCACCCGTTTTCTCCGCACTGCGCGAGCTCGCAGGCCCCGGCGGCGCCGGCGGCTCCGAGAACGACACAAGCCCCACCACGTCGTCCGGCCTCCCAAAGTGGCTCGCGACGCGCACGGAGGTGTCCTCCTCCATCTCGTCCGCAAGCGAAGACAAGGGCGCCACGGCAAGTCCCGTCGCCTCCTCGCTTCCTTGCGGCCGGTTGGACCCAACCCTCGGACGCCGAGGGTCGCTCGATCCGCGTGCCATGCTCCAATTCCGAGCCGTAGAAGACCTCATCTTTTCACCTAACCTGCCGTCCCCTCGGGTTATTCCCTCTCGCTCCTCGTGACGCGCTGCGTTCGCTCTCCTCACAGGCTGTGAAGGCCTTTCCTTCCTGATCACAGCTCGTTTCATCTCTGAACCATCAAACGCTTCCTTCGTGGGCTGTTAGACGCTCACGATGGGGTTTCGATCCCTAAAGCAATTTCCATTCCGCGAAGAACAGCCGTTGACGCTTCTCCTCACCCGCGCCCCACGAAGCCGAAAGACAAGCCCCCCTCCTTCTGGACTCCGTCCCCACGCCCATCTGTGCCACAGTCCCGGGCGCACTTCGCCCTCAAGACCCTGATCCCCATGTCCCGCTCCGGGTCCCCTCCCTACACCTACATTAGTGTCCTGAGCCTCTCCGGAAGGGTCGCCGTTCTTCGCCCCGCCTGGACGTCGCTGCTGGTGGTGGCTGGAATCTGTCATGCTCTTTTTCACGGGGCCGTCGCTTGGTCAGCTGCCCTGTTGGGCCGATCGATCGCCGGCGATGTGTCCCTGCCTTTCCAGGGATCCGCCGTGGCCCTCGCGTCCATGGGGCTCGCCGCCGTCTTCGCCAAGGGGGGATTCGGCGTCCTCGCCTCCCTCGCCCAGTCCCACCTGTCCACCGCCGCCGGTCAGACCCTTCGCGACCAGACCATCGCCTCCCTGCTGCTCGCCGGCTCCCATGCTCCTTCCCCCACCACCATCGCTCGACTCACCTCCCGCCTACGCGAAGCCGAAGCCGCCGTCGCGCAAGGCCCGTTCTCCGTCGCCCGTGCCGTCGCTCAACTCCTGCCCATCGCCGTCGGACTCGCCTTCGTCTCCCCCACCCTGACCCTGCTCGCCCTCGTCGTCCTCGTCCCGTTCTCCCTCGCGCTCTCCCTCGCCCGACGCCGGTGGCGCCGCTCCCACGAGTCCAGCATGCGTGCCTCCGACCTCGTCCACGAAGAGATGGACGACCTCATCCGACACCTCGATCTGTGGCGATCCTGCGGCTCCGGCCACCACGTTCGTGACCTGCTCCATCGCCTCGGTTCACGGGCCGCATCGGCCCACGTTCGAGCCCAAACCATCGGCGTCGCCATCTCCTCTGCGAACGAAGTCCTCGGCGCCGCCGCCCTCCTCGCGGTCCTGATCGTCGCCTCCCAGGGCCTCGCCGACGTCGATGGCGCTTCCGTCATCGCGTTCATCGCGATCTTCTTCCTTGCCTACCGACCCCTGCGCGACCTGGGCGACGCGAGAACCGCCTGGCTTCGTGGTCGCGAGGCCCTCCAAACGCTCGCCAGCCTGCCATCGCCCGTGCACTCGCCCGAACCCCCCGGGGATCCATGTCCGCGTCCCGGACCGGCCCACGTGCACGTCGAGAACCTATGCGTTCCCGACAGGAGCCCCGCCATCGGCTTCGACCTCTCCCCGGGTCGCATGGTCGCTCTGGCCGGCGCCACCGGGGCCGGCAAAACCTCGCTGCTCCGCGCCCTGCTCGGCCTCGAGCCCTCCGCTCTCGGAAAGGTATCCGTCGACGGACAGCCGGTGCTGCCCGATCAGGTTGGCCCGTCGTTTCGCCCCTTCGCCTGGGTGCCCCAGGACGCACCGGTCGTATCAGGCTCCCTCGATGACAACCTTCGCATCGGCGGGGCGGACCCGGACCTCGCCCACGGCAAGCTCGCCACGCTCGGCGCCTCCCGGCTCGTCCGCGACCTCGGCGAAACCAAGCTTGGCGCGGGCGGTCGTCCGCTGTCCGGCGGAGAACGACGGTGGGTCAGCTTGGCTCGCGCCCTCGCCACTGGATTACCCGTGCTGCTGCTGGACGAGCCGACCGTCGGCCTCGACGCGCAGGCTCGCGCTGCGGTGCTCGACGTTCTCCGTCAAGTCAAGGGCAAGCGGAGCGTCGTCGTGGCAAGTCACGACGGGCAAGTGCTCGCCTTGGCCGACGACGTCATCACGCTATCGTGACGACCCCTTCACCCACCATCCTTGCCTGCGTTCATCATCTTCTTGAAGAGATCGTCCTCGGTGGACGGGGCGCCCGACGGCTCTGCATCCGAAGCCCCGCCGTCCTTGCCGGCGTTCATCATTCGCTCGAACAGGTCACCTTCCGGTGCGGCGCCTTCTTCCTCGGCGTCGGCCGCACCGCCGTCCGCCTCTGCGCCCATCATCTTCTTGAACAGGTCGTCGCCTGCCTCGTCTTCCCCCGCGTCCGCCTCTGGCCCCGGGGTGGGCTCCGGCGGTGTGTCCGCTCGCTTCGTGCCGTCTTCTCCCCACAGTGCCCGGTCTTCGTCCGTGCACGGGAGCGGGTTGTTGCGATCGAGCTGCACGCACTCGAGAAGCCAGGCCTCTCGCGGCGCTGTGTGGGTCAGGGCAGCCTCCGCACGGGCTTGGTCGATCTTGGGGTCCACGAAGACCGTCGAGATCTTCGGGATGTACATCACGGCAAGCAACCCGATGGCGAGCACCCCCACGAACGGTAGGACGACACGATACAGAGCGACCACCGGCTTGTTGAAGCGGAAGCTCGAGATGAACAGGTTCAAGCCCAGGGGGGGCATGCAATAGGCGATCTCGAGGTTGAGCAGGAACATCACCGCGAGGTGGAACGGGCTCAGGTTGAACCGCGCCGCGAACGGAAGGACGAGCGGCACCGCCACCAGGATTGCGCTGAAGCCTTCCATCACCATGCCAATGATCAACAGGAAGATGTTCAGCGTGATCAGGAACTGCCACGTCTCCGTCATCCCGAGGCTGACCATGAAGTTGAGCACCACGTCCGGGATCTTCTCCGTGACCACGTAGTTGATCAGCGCGTTCGCCATGGACAAGATCACGATGATCGCGCCCGCCAGAGACATGGACACGAACGCCACCCGAGGCAGGTCCTTCTTGAACGACAGGTCCTTGTAGATGAAGACCTCGATGAGCAGCGTGTACAAGGCCGCAACCGCCGCGCTCTCCTCGAGCCCTGCCGTCCCGCTCAGCAGCCCACCGAAGATGATCACCGGGACCAGCATCTCCCACTTGATCAGCCACAGCGCGCTCAACATCTCCCCGAGACGAGGGCGGTCCCGCGGGACACCCGAACGAATGCCGACCCAGGCCGCGTAGATGCCAAGCAGCACCATGATGCCGACCCCTGGCAAGATCCCCGCCTTGAAGGCCATCGTGAAGTCGATGCCGGCCACCAGCGCGTAGATCAAGATCGGAAGGGACGGGAACAGCAGCCCCAACGACCCTCCCGTCGTCACCAGGCCCAGCGAGAAAGGCTCCGGGTACCTCTGCTGCCGAAGCGCCGGATACAACAGGCCGCCGATGGCCACGATGGTCACGCCGCTCCCGCCCGTAAGCATCGTGAACACGGCGCTCGCGCAGATGCACACCATGGCCAGACCGCCCGGCATCCACCCGAAGAACGCTCGCGAAGCGCGCACGATCCGGTCCGGCGTCTTTGACTCCGCCATCAGGTAGCCGATGAACGTGAACAGCGGGATCGTCACCAGGATCGGCGATCCGGCGAACCGATCGTCGAGAACGTCGGGCGCGAGAAACCGAACGAAGTGATACGCCGGGTCGGGATGGGTCAGCCATGCAGCGATGGCGAGCCCGCCCATCACCGCGAACATCGGCATGCCGACCAGAGCCAGGAGAATGATCAGAACGACGACGACGAGGCTCATCCTTCTGCTCCCTTCTGCTCCGGTGCGTGAGCTTCCGGCAGGTCCAGTTCGTCTTCCTTCACGTGACCCGACACGGCCAGAAGCGCGCGCAGCAAGAAGCGAAGCCCGATGACGATGAACCCGAACGGGAACACGAGATTGAGCAGGTGCACCAGCAACCCCGTATGGGTGGACCCCGGCACGACGACCACCGGGAGACGCTTCTGGCTGGCCGTCTCCGGAGGCATCTGCAAGGAGTCCACTTCCGCCTGAGTGAAGTGCTTCTCCCAGCCAGCGTTCTTGACGCGTTCGTTCCACATCTCGTTGGTGAGCCAGGAATCGTAGGGCTTGCCGGCGGCGACCACGGGAATGGTGGATGCGTCGAGGGCTACCTGCTTGCGCAGCACGAAGAAACCCAAGGACGCGTGGTGGCCGATCGCAGCGACCTTCTCCGAGGCAGGCGCATCACGATCGATGTGGTAGCTGCCGATGGCGATGTGGTCCGTGAAGCCCCAGGCCACCGTGAAACACACGGCCGCGGCGGCGGACCACGCTAGCATTGTGGTCGGCATCCTCAGGCGCTCGGGAAGGAACCTTCGAACGACGTCGATGTGGATGTGTTTGCCGCTGGCGGCGGCGAGGGAACCGCCCAGCATGGCGAGCCAGACCGTGAGGCGGGTGCCGAGGCCGCGAAGCCCCCCGATGAGGGTGAGGGAGGAAGCGTCCTGCATCCAGTTCAGCAGGTTCGAGAAGTACACGCTGCCGACCCCGTCCCACGCCTTGGCCGTGAGCAGGCCGATGAGGATGGCGCCGGCGGTGGCGTACCGGATGAGCATCGGGTTGCGCTTACGAACGACCCAATACGTGCCAAGGCCCAACACGATGGCACCCACCGTCGCCCGCACGATGACGCCAGCGGGACTGTCGGACCCGGCCGGTTCCGCCAACCCCTTGAGCAACACCCAGGCGCACAAGGCCACGATTTCTGCGATCAGTACGGCGGCACACAGCCGGATCTCGAGTCGGGTCCACGCTTCCGAGAACCTGTGAACGGGGTTGCCCCACGCTGCGGGCGCCTTCCCGCCCGGAGTCTTTCCGTCCGGCGCCCCCCGCTTCGATGGGTCCTCGTTCGACCCCTCGTTCGAACGCCCGTCGTCTGAATCCCCGGCGGGTGGCGGTGCAACTTGGTCTTCCTGGCCCTGGTCGTCCCGTTTCTCGTCCACCATGACGACACGGACGATACCGTGCCGGAGGACTCGTCGTCACGTTTTCGTTTGTGTGAGAAGAAACGACGCGAGGGGTTCGCGAGAGAAAAGCGAAGTATGGGGAGGGAAAGCCCGCCTCGTTCACGGAAGCGGTAGGAAGGCTACTTGCCGAGGCGCTCGATCTTCGAGATCAGATCAGGAGAGTAGACACCCTGCTGGCCGAGACGCTGACGCACGGTCTGGTACAGCTGCGTCCACTCCGCCTTCTCGGCGTCGGTGAGGCTGTGCGGGGTCAGCTTCTTCTTCTGCCTCTCGAGCGCCGCATTGTCTTCGTTTCGAATGCGCGTGGTCAGCTCTCCCGCGGCCAGCTTACCCGTGTCAATCAACACGATCTGCTGGTCCTTCGGCAGTGCGTCCACCGCCGTCTTGGACATGACGAGGGCACCCACCATGAAGGCATGGCTGTCGGTCACCACATGATCGAAACGGGATACCCACTGCAACTGCCCGCACGTCAGCGCCGGCGTGTGGATCGTGTCGACTCGGTTCGCGTTCAACGCCGGCAACACCTCGGGAACGCCGAGGGGAACGGGCGTCACGCCGGGGATGCTCCGGAACAGGGTCCGGTGGTTGTCGTCTTCCCTCCACACGTAGGGCTTGCGTCCCGCGAGGCTCGCGGGATTGGTCACCGCGTACCCCCTCGAGTACCAATGCATACGGCCCACGTCGCCCCAGCCCAGAATCGTGAAGCCCTTGGCGTTCGCGCCGGTCTGAAACTCGTCCATCAGCGTGGTGCGCGCCTGGTCCAGCTTGCCCCAGCTGCCGAAAACCCCAGGCATCTGCAGCGCCAGGATCGGCTTGTGGATCTTGCCCAACCCCACCGCCGTGCTCACCAACCCGTGAAGCTGGCCGGAGCTGACCTTCTCCACCATGCTGGCTTCGTCACCCTGGGTTCCGTTCCAGTAGAACCGGATGACGAGCTGCTCGCCCGTCCGCTCCTTCACCGCTCGCTGCCAGACCTTGAGCACCTGCGCCCATGGGCTCTGCTCTGGAGCCAACGAGCCCATCTTCAGCACGTTCTCCGACCGGCCCTGAGCCTCCGCGCTCTCGGTCGTCGTTACCCCCGCGAGAGCTACCGCCCCCGCAACCACGCCCATCATCCACTTCCTAAGCATCCCGGTCCTCCGTGGTTCGGCTCGTCTCCTCAGGCCAACTCGCATGTCGCGCCGCCAGACGCGTTCAGCACGAGATGGACGTCGACTTCAGGGAAACGATGCATGCGTCGTCACAATATCATCCATGCAAGGGCGTTCGTCCACCCTGTTCGGACCTTTTTGTGGGCGCAATCCTGGTTTTACCCGTTGCGGCGGTCGGGCGGGAGCGTCCCTTACAGGTGGCGGTCCAGGAACGCAAACGTGTCCCGCCACGCATGCTTCGCCTCCCGCCTCCACACGTAGGCGTGAAACGCGTGTCCTTGTCCCGGATACGTTCGCGTCTCCCCCCGCAGCCCCCGCCTCTCAAGCGCCCTCCCGAGCCGCACGGTGTCCTCCCGGATGGGGTCGTTGCCGCCGACGATGGCCTGGAAGGCCGGAAGCGTCCGCGCAGGTTCTTGCGTGCCCTCGAGCAGGACCAACGGGTCGGCTAGCTCCACCCCCCGTGCGTTCGGGTCCGGAAGATAGCCGCGGCAGACGGCCAGGATCCGGTCCGCAATGAACGGCATCAGCGCCTCGTTCGCCAGGAACCGCTCTGGATTGCTCACCTGCAAGATCCCGCACGCGGGCAGTGCCACCTTCGGCACGACCCCCGTCCGAAACACGTCCCGGGCGTACGGTTCCGGTCGATCGAAACACGCAGCCACGCATAGCGCTGCTGTGAGGTTCGCGCCCGCCGACTCCCCCGCAACCACCAAGCGGTCCGGGTCCGCCCCGTGCCGGCGAGCGTGGTCGACGACCCATCGGTAGGCAGCACAAGCATCCTCGAGGGCGGCGGGGAACGGGTCCCGTGGAGCCAGCCGGAAGTTCGCATTGAACACCACGAAACCCCGGCGCGCGAACGCGAGAGCCATGATCCAATGCGTCTCCTTCGACAGGATCCGGAAGCCGCCCCCGTGCAGGTACAGCAGCGCGGGCCTGGGTGATGGCAGCTTCCTGGGAATCCATACGTCCAGGCGGTGCATGGGATGGCCCGCGGGGTCGTACGGGATGTCCCGAAGCACCGAGATCCCATGACGGGAAGGGTCTGCCTCGGGCGCTAGCCGTCCCATCGCAGACAGGGTTCGATAGAACCCATCGATGCCAAAGGAGATGGCGGAGGACTTCATCCGCCGGGGGAAGGGAGCCATGGGACCCGAACGTGGACGCGATTCGGTCCGATGACAAGGCTCACGGCAGCGAGGCCACACGCAACCCCGGACCGGCCTCGACGACCACACGCCGTGCGGACAGAAGGTCCCCGTCGAGCACGTAGGAGCCCATGCGGAGGAAGCCGACCTCGAAGCGTGACACGACCTGATCGACCGTGCGCGGGTGAAGGAGTGGGCGCCCTCGCAGGACGCGGCCGTACTGAAGCCCGCAATCGACGATCCCGAGGCTCGACGCAACGAGGTGAGGCCGCATGGGGTCCTCCGCCGCTCGATGGGTCACGTGCAGTCGCAATCCGAGATTCCGGACCACGGACGACACGATCAGCGTGAAAGCGTCACTCGGGTGCAGCCGCCCGTCGATGCGCAGAGCGCAAGGCATGGGGGAAAGCACGCGGCGCGCGAGGGAGCCGCCGACGAACGAGCCGGCCACGATTCGGGCAATCATGCGGGAGGCTTCGGCGTAACCGCCGCCCCCTTTCTCGTAGAAGGCTTCGAAGAACGAGGCGACCAGGCCCGTCCCGAAGATGAAGCCCGTGCGGGTGCCGTCGTCGGCGTGGACGTGCAGGGTGGGACGGCGGACGATGCGTAGCGCGTCCGTGCGAGCGTGGGCGAGGAGTTCGGTCAGGTGACGTCGCGGGTCGGTGTGGAGACGGCCCCAGTTTCGGGCGACCGTGCAGGAGTTGCCCCCACTGGCGAAGGCTACGGGGGGCAGAGGACGGTCTCCGAATGCTTCGAGCAAGCGCGTGGTACCGGCCATGGCGGTGCCGTCGCCGCCGCACAAGATGACCAGAGGCGCGTCTTGCTCAGCGATGCGGGCGCAGGCAGATTGGAGGTCTTCGAGGGACGAGGTCGGGTGGACCGTGCAACCGTCCGCCACGTGGCGCATGTCGTCGAGCAGCCGAGGGTCACGCGCAAACCGGGCCGCTCGGGTGTTGACGACGACGTGAGCGCGCATGGGAGCCTTGTATCAGGGACGTGGGAAATTCCAACCCGCCACCTTGCTGCTGACAGGTCCCCGTCTTCCGGGTAGCGTGCCGGGGATGCGGTTGTCGTCTGTCGCCACGTTGGTGCTGCTTGCGGTCCATGCCATGGGGTGTACGGGGCTGTCTGCCACGCGTCCCGCGCGCAATGGTGCGCACGAGGAGATGCGACGCGCCCTGCTCGAGGACATGCGCTACGGCCGGCTGGACGGGGATGCAGTTGCCGACCTGGCCCGGACCGTGGCGGAGCGAGAGATCAGCAAGGCCAAGGGTGTCGATGCCGTGCAGCGCGTGCAGCAAGCCCGGGCGTGTGCGCGCGAGCTGGAAGATGTGTTGCAGCAGCGTTCGGAGGGCGCTGACAAGGCGGCTCCTCTTGCCGCCATGGCTTTGCTCCTCGTGGATCGAGGCGATCCTGACGCGTGGCGATCCCACCTGACCTCCGTGGACCCGGACTGGCGCGCTGTGGCCGTCCGCACGCTTACTACCTCAGAGCACGGGGAGCCTCGGCGCCGTGCGATGCTGGACCACGACCAGCAGGTGCGTCGTGCTGCCGTGCAGGCCGCGGAGAAGGCGATGGACCCTGCGGATCGGGGGGGGCTCGTCGACGTGGCACGCAACGACCCGGACGATCTGGCGCGTGTGACGGCGGTCCGGGCCCTGGGGTGGGTGGCAACGGAGCAGGACGTGCAAGCCATGCGGGACCTGTGGCCCTTGGCGCCGGCGCCGGTGCAGCAGGCCCTGGTGAGCGCGTGGGCGTTCCCGGGGACCATGGAGCGGGGAGGCCTGCGGCAGGTGTTGTGGGTGGCCGAGACGCACACGGGAACGCCTGCCATCATCGCCGGGGGCATTCTTTTGCGATTGGGCGGAGAGACACGTGGGGCTGGGCTTGCGGCGCTCCGCAAAGCCGTGCAGGACGGCGTGGCACGGGACCGCGCCTTTGCCATCGCGATGGCGCCGATCCAGGAACCCGGGTGGGTCGAGGTGCTGGAGAAGCTGGGTGAGGAGGCGGAGCCGTCGGTGCGAGTTGCCGCGCTGGAGAAGCTGGCGTCGTACCCCAAGACGGCCGCGGCGGCCCGAGAGAAGCTGGGGCGCCTCGCCGTGTCGGATCGGCCTGGCTCGGCCGAGGCGCGGCAAGCGATGGCGCGCGTTGGGGACCGCCGGGTCCTGCGGTTGCTGCTCCAGGATGCGAAGAGTCCGAAGCGGCCGGTGCGTGAGTCCGCGATGCGTTCGTTCCTGGCGCTGGAGGACGTGGCCCGGGCGGCGTTCTTCCTGGCGGACCCGGACGCGGGCGTGCGGATGGGCACGGCGTGCTCGCTGCTGTCGGCATCGTCGCGGTGGTGACGTTCGGACGGCAGGTGCTTTCCGTGACGGCTTGTGCGATTCTCGCACCACACACCCAGCAAGCGAGGGGTTAGAGGATGGGTCTCCAAGCAAAAATCGGAATGGCGTTGCTGTGCGGGCTGACGGCTTTGGGTTCCACGGGGTGCATCAAGCAGATGCTGCTCGACGGTCAGCTGGAATCCACGAGGAAGGCGTCGCCCGCGATCAACACCCTGGGTGACTTCGAGGTTGCCCGCGGCTCGGCGTTCGGAAGCCTGGGCACTCTCGAGGGGCTCCACCGGCTCGCGCCGGAGAATGCCGACGGGCTCTTCCTGCTCACGAAGGCGTGGGCAGGGGCCGGGTTCAGCTTCATTGAGGACGACTGGGAGGAGGCCGAAGACGCCGGCAAGGAAGACCTGGCCGAGTACCATCGGACCCGCGCAAGGGGCGCGTACACGCGCGCCGTGCACTACGGGATCGAGCTTCTGGAGCAGAAGGCGCAAGGATTCGAGCGCGCCCGACGCAACAACGACACGATGAAAGCCTGGCTTGCCAGCTTCGACGAAGACGACATCGAGTCGCTGTTCTGGACGGGGTATGCCTGGATCGCACGCGTGAATGTGTCGAAGGACATTCCCGAGATGGTCGGCGATCTGTTCATAGGGGTGGCGATGGTCGAGCGCGTGGCGGAGCTGGACGAGACCTACAACCACGGGCTGCCCCACGTGGTGCTCGGGGCCTACCACGCGCGAATGCCCATGGCGGAGCTCGACGAGGCGAAGGAGCACTTCGAGCGCGCGCTACAGATCAACCAGGGCAAGCTGCTGGTCACCAAGTTCCAGTACGCGCGCACGTACTACTGCTGGAAGAATGACAAGGAGAACTACGAGAAGCTGATGCGGGAGGTGATCGACGCCGGCGATCCGCTCCCGTCCGAGCGGCTTCCGAACGTGATCAGCCAGCGTCGGGCGAAGCGGTACCTGTCTGCCGAACGCATGGACAAGTGCGGGTTCTGACCGGGGCCGCGATCGGGTCGCGCTCGCGACGGATGTGCCCACCTTCTTGCCCCCTCGTTTCACGCGAGCGGTGGGGCCTGTTTCTTCAACCCCCTTCCACGTCAGGCTGACTGGTCCTTCCCTGCAGGCAGGTGGACAGCTCCGGATGGGCGTGTGACAATTCGCTGTCTCGGTGTGTCCATTCCCAGCGGTTCGAGCGACGACTTGCGCGAGGCTTGCGGGAGGCAACATGCAATCGAGGAAGGCAGCAGCTCCGAATCGTGCCCTGGGGACCCCTGGGCGCCTTGCGTGGACGTGTGTGCTCGGGCTGCTCGCGGTGGCGTTGTGGGCGTGCGGTGGTGAGCCGGACGGGGAAGCGCTGCCGCCAGACGCGAGCTTCGATGGGGCAGGGGAGACGGGGTCGGACGGTGCTGTGCAGCCTACCTGCTCTCCGAAGACCTGCGACCAGGCCGGGGCTGAGTGCGGGAGTGTTCCGGACGGGTGTGGCAGCAAGGTTTCGTGCGGCACCTGCGCCAGCGGAGAGACGTGCGGGGGCGGCGGACCCAACCTGTGTGGCACGGCGTCTTGCCGGCCGAAGACCTGCCCCGCGCTCGGTGCCTCCTGCGGCTACGTGTCCGACGGGTGCAGCGAGGCCATCGATTGCGGCGGCTGTCCGGTTCCCGAGACGTGTGGGGGCGGTGGCAAGGCCAACCAGTGCGGCTGCTCGCCGAGAACCTGCGGACAGCTGGGAGCGTCTTGTGGCAATGCGCCGGACGGTTGCGGCGGTGTGGTGTCGTGCGGCAAGTGCCCCTCGGGGCAGACGTGTGGTGGTGCTGGCCCCAACCGATGCGGGAGTGGCGCGTGTGCTCCCAAGACGTGCAGCCAGCTCTCCGTGGGGTGCGGCACCGTCTCCGATGGCTGCAGCGACGTGGAGGATTGCGGCTCGTGCGAAGCGCCTCAGATTTGTGGCGGGGCTGGCGAGGCCAACCAGTGCGGTTGCGCCCCTCGGACGTGCGTGCAGCTCGGCGCCTCCTGCGGCCAGGTCGACGGGGGATGCGGCTCGCTGATCGAGTGCGGCACCTGCCCGACGGGAACCACGTGCGGCGGGGGAGGTGTGGCCAACCAGTGCGGGTGCGACTGCTCGCTGCCCCACGCCCAGACGACCTGTCTGCACGGCGAATGCGCCATCGGCTCCTGTGACGACGGGTGGGGAGACTGCGATGGCGAGACGACGAACGGGTGTGAGGCGGACCTGAACAGCGACCCCATTCACTGCGGGGCTTGTTCCACTTCGTGCGACGACGGGAACGCGTGCACGGTGGGGGACGCGTGCAGCAACGGAAGCTGCGTGCCGGGCTCTTCGACCGCTTGCAACAGCCCTCCGGACTCGGCCTGCTACGAAGCAGCGGGCGTGTGTGACCCTGCGTCGGGTGCCTGTCAGTATCCGGTGAAGCCCAACGGGACGACCTGCGGGACGACGACGTGCGGGGAGTGGTCTTCGTGCAGCTGGGGCGGCGAGTGCTCCGACAGCGGCACCCGGTCCCGAACCTGCACCGACTACACCTGTGCGAGCGGAACGTGCGCGAACTCCGAGCGTGCCGAGCCGGGGACGTGCAGTCGCACGGTGGCCAACGGCACGGGGTGCAGCCTCGGCTACTGCTGCAGCAACACGTGCGTGGCGCGCAACAACAAGAGCCACTGCGGGTCGTGCGGCGTCAACTGCGGCACGCAGTCCTGCGTGCAGATCACGGGGCTGAGCCAGTTCTCGTGCACGTGTGCGTCGAACGCGTTTTGTCAGGGAGCGGGGTTCGGTAGCATTGCCACCTGCTACAGCGCAAGCGGGCAGATGGTCTGCAACTGCCAGTGTCCGAGCGGCACGTCGTGCGGGGGACAGTGCGCGGGCGGGGGCACGTGCGCGGACGTGACGGGACACAACTACTGTCACTACTGAGGGAACCAGCACGAGCGCCGCGCTTCGCGCGGAGCACGAGCACGAGCACGATGCACCCATCGATTCGAGTGAAACGAGGCACTGTTCGAAGAACGTGCGTGGGTTTGTGGCTATCCGAGCTGAAGGAGAGGCGTTTTGGGGTGAGCCGCGGTGAGCGCGGCGGGGGGGCTTTGCGAAAGCCTCCTTAGAAAAGCCTAGACCCAAAGCAGCGCGGAGCGCTTGACTTGGGTCTAGTCGACGGCGATGCCGATCTGTTTGCGGAGCTTGGCGTAGCGCTCGCTGACGACGAACGACAGCAGGTCGTCCATCCACTCCTCGACGAAGGCGGGGCTCTCGAGGGCGAGCATCTCGTGGGCGGCCCTGAGGTCGCTGGAGATGAGCAAGCCGGTGCGGGCTGCGGTGCGGTCGACGGCGTTGGCCCACCGTTGCAGGTTGGTCCGTCCGCCCTCTTCCACGAAGCGGAGGAAGTAGCCGCGGAGGGTGTCGACGGCCGCGGGTTCGAGGATCGGCTCGATGGCCTTGGCGATCGGCTCCACGCGCCTCTTGATCTGCGCGCTCAAGGGAAGCCCCGGGTTACCGATGCTCAGCGCGGCGAGCAACACGTCCTCGAGGTCCGCGATCGACGGCAACAGTGCCCGGACGAACATCTCCTCGCGGTAGTAGGCCAGGTGCCGGCCCGCCAGGAACGCCAGCTCCGTCGGCGAGCGCCCCGACAGCGCCAGCTTGCCCAGCCGCGACACGGGCGGAAGCCCCGGGATCATTTCTGCCGTCGTCTGCAAGCTTGGGTAGGCGTACAGCGACGGCGCCCGCATGCCGAGGATCGACGCGGCCCACGCGAAGCTGCGGACGCCCTGCAGGGTCGTCGTGGCGGGGTCGTGCTTCTGGGTGTCCTCGAGCCTGGGCAGCAGCTTGTCACGTCGCAGCGCGGACACGCGGCCGAGCAGCACGGCGGGGGCGACCATGGCGAGGATGTCGCCGGGCAGGATCTCTTGCTCGGGGTGGAAGAGCAAACGTCGCCACCCGTCGCGGGTGAGCGCCGCCGTGGGGCGAATGAGTCCCGTGACCTTGTGATTGCGGAAGACGCTCTCTTCCTCGTCGTTGGCCTCGCCGAGGAACGAGAGGACCTGGCAGGCGCACCACTGGCGGTCGGGGTCGTTCTTCTTGGCGGAGTGCCTTGCGAGGGCGCGAAGGCTCTCGATGTCGCGCGGGTCGTGCATCAGCCGGCGCTGCACTTCCGCGGGGTCCTCGTCGGGGAGCGGCTTTCGCTCTGCTTGGAAGTCCGACAGGTCGATCTCGACCGGGACGTGGGCGCGGGATTCGGCCAGCTCGTACTCGAGCTCCTGGATGCGAAGCTCGAGGGTCTTGATCCGGCGTTCGAGGGCGAGGGTACGCTGGTCGGTGGCGGGTTCGAGGGGGACGAGGCTCGCCCGGGGCTCTTCGGGCTCGAGGGTCCAGCCCTCGATCTCCTGGATGCGCACCTTGTGACGGGCTTCGTAGGCGGCCTGCAGGGCGTCCTCGAGCTTGCGAAGGCGTGCCCGGTCGAGGCCGAGCGTGTCGGCGGCCTTGTCGAGGCGCGCGCGCTCCTGCTGGGTGATGATGCCGTCCTCGATCACCTCGGCGAAGAGCGCTTCGTAGTAAGACTCGAACTTGCCAAGCCGGACGTGTCCCGAGACCTCGCCCGCTTCGAATTCCGCACCATGTTCGAATGTGACGTCGTGCTCGCTCATGAAGGGCCCTCCCATTTCGGCCAGCGAAGATGGGACACGGGTCCGGGCGAGACGTCAAGGCCGCCTTGAGGGAACCCCCGATGGGGAGGCGAAGGAAGTGCCAGCGGCGCGAGTGCCGACGCTGGATGATCGACAACGACTTCGCAAGACACGGTCGGATACGGAAGAAAACGGGGGACCGGCGTCAGCGGGCTTCGCTGGGGCACAGGAGCCAGCAATCTACAACCGGAGCGCACACGTCGTTGTCGAGGCATTCGCTGACGACGAAGCTCGAGTTGAGGATGCAGTCGGTGCAGTCCGCGGTGGGATACTCCGGCGGATCGGCGCAGAGCGTGGCGGCGCATTCCTTGCCGCATCCGGCTCCCTCGCAACCCCTCCAGAGCCAACGTTGTACGAAGTCCGCGAAAGCGTCTGGGTGATTCGCCGCGCAGGTCGCCTGGCAGTCCAACTCCACAAGCGGCTCCGAGGAAGCGTCGATAGGCTTCGCGCCGGTGGTTCCGCCATCGACTGGGCCGTCGTCTGCGTCCACTGCGACCCTTCCCCCACAGCTGACGGCCAAGGCCGCGAGGGTTGCGGCGATGACGAGGCTGACGGCGTGGGGAATTGGCAGGCCCATGCTTCAAGTACACTCGGGGCACTGGACTCGTGCAAGGCCATTCTTGCCCACCCGCGCCCCCGACTCGGCCAGCGAAGATGGGACACGGGACCGGGCGAGACGTCAAGGCCGCTTGCGTGGAAGGCTCGCCTGACCGATCTGGCCTCGAAGATGGTCATGAGATAGGCTCTTATGGTCATGACAGAGATGATCCGAAAACCTACGTCCGAGCCGCGACGGATCGGTGTGGCCGAAGCCAAGAGCCGCCTGTCCGAATTGCTTCGTGATGCCGGGCGGGGCCCGACAATCATTCACAGTCGTGGGCGAGACTTGGCCGTCGTGGTCGACATGGAGGAATACGCTCGGCTGACTTCGCGGGATGCAAAGGGCGGCGGAGCTGCCTTTCTGGACCGCGTCGAGGTGTTGAAGGGCCGCGCCGGCGGTGGTGTCGATTCCTGGGAGCCGAACCGTGTCACGTACGAACCGGAACCGGTCTTCGTGCACGAACCGCGAAAGCGCTCCTAAGCATGTCTGCCTTCCTCCTCGACACCAACGTTCTCTCCGAGACCGCGCGTCGTACGCCCGATTCTCGCGTCATGGCATGGATACGCACGCTGCCTTCTCTGCAGTTTCCATCCGTGGTCCTCTACGAGCTTGCGAGTGGCGTCGCACGGTTGCCTGCGGGCAAGCGTCGAAGGTTCCTCGACGCCTGGCTCGCCGAGCTTCTTGCGTCCGACTGCACCATCTTGTCTTTGGATCGGGAAGCGGCCCTGGCGAGCGTTGCCCTGGAGGTCACGGCACGCCTGCAGCGCCGCACGGTTGAGCACAGAGACCTGCTGATCCTCGGAACCGCAAAAGCGTGTGGCATGGGCGTGGCCACCAGAAACATCGGCCACTTTCGCGGTCTCGGCGTGCCCGTCTACGACCCGTTCGAAGACGCTTTCCTTTTGTGACCGGTCACAACTCGTCCTCTTCGTTCAGCACCGAGAGGAAAGCCCACACGACCTCAGGGTCGAACTGCTCGCCCGCACAACGGTTCAGCTCGTCCGCGGCCTCCTTCACCGAACGCCCCTTGCGGTAAGGCCGGTTGGTCGTCATCGCGTCGAACGCGTCCACCACTGCGATGATCCGGCCGAACAGCGGGATGTCCTCCCCGGACAAGCCGAACGGGTACCCCCGGCCGTTCCACGCTTCTTGGTGATAGAGGATGCCGTCGCGCACGTCCTTGGGAAGGGCCACGGGGCCCACGATCCCGAGCCCGAGCTGCGGATGCTCCTTCATCATCTCCCATTCTTCGTCCGACAGCGGGCCTTGCTTGAGGAGCACGCGGTCGGGGATGCCGATCTTGCCGATGTCGTGCAGCAGGGCGCTCTGCTCGAGCTGCATGAGTTGCTCGTTGTCGAGCCCGAGGCTCTGGCCCACCGCGAGGGCGAAGTGGGACACGCGCTGCACGTGGGAGCTGGTGCCCACGTCGCGTGCCTCGACGGCATTCGCGAGCGCCCGCAAGATCTCCCGTTGCTGCTGGAAGAGCTTAGCGGCTTCGATGGCGGTGCCCGCGCGGTCCGCGACGAGCTGTACCAGGCGCTTCTCCTCCTCGTCGAACACGCCGACGAGCAGGCGGTTCTCGAGGTACACGACGCCCAGGGTGGCGGTTCGACCGCGGATCGGTACGCAGAGGATGGAAGTCAGGCCGAGTCGAACGACGCTGCCGTCCCGCTCGCCGAAGGCATCCAGCTCGGCGATGTTGTCGGAGAGGACGGCCTCGCCGGTGTCGGCGACGGTCTTCACGATCTGCTGGCTGAGGAACCGGTCCTCGGACTCGTGGAGCTGGCGTCCCTTGCGGTCCTTGCCGGCGCGCTGCTCGAGGGTGCCGGCCTCGTTGCGAAGCAACAGGAAGCCTTGCTCCGCGCGGGTGAGCTGGACGATGCGGGACAGCGCGCGATCGAGCACGCCTTCGAGGTCGAGCAGGTTTCCGAAGTCCTCGCTGAGCTTCTGGGCCTCGAGCATGCGGGTGTGCGCGCGCGCGTTGGTCACAGCGAGCGCCGCCACGGAGGCCACGGCCTCGAGGAAAGCGAGGTGGTCACCCTCGAAGTTCACGCGTTTGCTCGCGCTGTCCACGCACAACACCCCGAGGAAGCGACTTCGATCGAGTAGCGGAAGACCCACGACGGAGCCGATGGTCCAGAACGAGCTGTCGCTGTCCGACGCAGGGCCCTGGAAGAAGGTCATGACGGGGCGGCGGGTGGACTTCACCTCCTCGAAAAGGGCGCGGGTCGCGTCCTGATCGGTGGGCGTGTACGCGTCACTCGTCTGGCTCCCGCAGGTGACCACGGTCTCGTATCCGCCCGCACCTTCGTCGAGCAACAGGACGCCACGGTCCATTCCGAGCACCTCGAGGACCTCCCGCACGACCACGGGCATGAGGTCCTGCAGGAGATGCGAGTCGCTGAGGCGACGCGTGAGCAGAACGAGGGCCTGAAAGCGTCGTTCGGCGGAGTCCCGTTCGGCAGGCAGGCTTGGGCGGCTGGAGCGATCGAACGGCAGGCTCGGACGGCTCGAACGATCGCTCATCCGACCCTCGATCCCAAGAGCTGACGCGCGTTGGAAGGGGCCACCGGCATGGCAGGTCATTGTATCCCATCGTTTTCCGGCGAGCGATGGGTTCTGATCCCCACGGTAGCCCGGGCTCGCGGGCTGAGGTAAGCTACGAAGCGAAACGGGGAGTTCGTGATGGGCGTCGTGCGTTCCGTTGGGCTGCCGATGACGACTTACCCCGTGACCGAACCTTGGGGGGACCATGGGCCTGTTCGAGACCCTGACTGGCAAGAAGACCTTCTGCTCCGTCTGCGGGGCTCCCGTGGGGACGTCTCCGTTGCGTGATGCCGCGGGCGACCCGATCTGCGGTGAGGCCTGTCGCAAGGCGCTGGAGCGACTCTCGGCTGTGCCACCCCCCGGTCCCGTCGCGACCGAGCAGGCCCCGCCCAGCGCGCCGGCCAAGCCCGCCCCGGACTCCCCCCAGGTCCCCATCGACGTCTTCGACTTTCCCGAGTTGGTGGTCTACGTCTTCCGAACCAACGATCCTTCCCCGTTCTACTCCCTGCAGGAACGTCTCATCGAGATGTGCTCGGAGCCGAGGCTGCGGGTCGAGCGGCTCGATGGGGACGACGTGTCGCTCGTGGCCGTCAACGGGCCGGTCGGTGCCATTCAGGTCTACCGCAGAGCGCTGCGCGCCAATCTCGGCCCGCTCGCCAAGGAGGCCAAGTGCCGTCCCGAGGACGTTCGACCGGACGCCACCTACACCAACGTGAGCGAGTCCGGGGACCTTCGACCCGCCGACAAGGCCATCCGCGGAGTCTGCGACAAGATCCGCCGAGGCGTCTTCCGCCGCGTCTTCTCCGGGCCTCCCGCCCCGCCCCCATCGAGCGCAGCGCCCGTGCTTCGCGCCACCCACGACGAAGCCCTGATGGACAACGCGATGGCGCTGATGAACCGGCACGTCACGTTCCACCCCCGCGGCGTGCTGCAGGTGGAGTCCGACGGAGTGCGCGAGGCAGCGATGCTGTTCGGCGAGCTGGCGCGCCGCCATCCCCATGATCCCGAGCCCGCATACCTCGAAGCCTCCGCGTACCTGCTCGGCATGCGTCGCGCCGCCGCCGACCAGCGCATCGAGTCGCTTCGCCAACGCTTCCCCGATCACATCGAGGCGTGCCTGCTCGCATCCACGGGCAAGACCGTATTCTCGTACCCATCCTACGAGATCGGACAGGCGGTCCCCGAATTCCTTCGCGAGCGCGTTCGAGGCGCTACCGTCCTCATGACCCGAAAGGGATACCAGCCCCAGCCCGTCCTCTTCGTCGAGGTCGATGAACCCTTGCCCACGGAGCCCGCGCCTGCGGCTCAACCGTTCTACGTGGAATCACGTGGCGTGCCGATCCTCGGTGTGAACGTCGTGTTCGCCGACGGTCACAGGTTCGATGCCACCGTCGCCGGGTTCGAGGAGCACGAAGGTCGTTGGTGCTTGGCCCCCAAGGCTTGTTACCTGTTTCATGCCGCCAGCTTGCCTGTCGTGGGGCTAGCCCCTCGGTCGGACCAGGAGCCGAAGTCTGGACTCCACTTCCCCGTCGTGGCCGTCGATGCCGTGTTCGCCCTGTCTGTTCGCGATGCGTTCGTGCGCTGCGAGGCAGCCTACCGTGCTCTTCACCCTCGAGCCTTCGCACCGGAGCAGCTCAGCGCGGCGCTCGAGGACTTCCGCAGGCAGACGGGAACCGTCGCGAGCGCCTGACAACAGTCCGCTGCGGAACTACCTGTAGCTCGCCTTGCACCCTGTCCGATTCGGCTCCACGTCGATCGTCATCTCGGGCGTCGACGTTTCCTCTCCCGCTCTGCCCTTCAACCACGGCGTGTTGGCTTCCCACCAGGCGCAGGCTTGCTCGTTTCCCCATGGGGAAGAGGGAACGCACGCGAGCAGTCGTTGCTTGAGCTCCCTCGCGTTCTGCGGGCGGTCCTTGGGATGTTTCGCGAGGCAAGCGAGCAGTAGGTCGGATAGGTCCTGCGGGGCCGGCTTCCCGAGCCGCTCGCCGGGAGGCTCCGGCGCCTCGTGCAAGTGGCGGCCACAAACCTCCACCACCGAGTCCCCGTCGAATACGTGGGTGCCGGTGAGCATGAAGTAGCCGACGGCGCCGAGCGCGTACAGATCGGAGCGCGCGTCGACCTCGCGTGGGGAGATGATCGATTCCGGGGCCATGTACAGCGGGGTTCCCGTGATCGTGTTGGTGCTGGTCAGGGAGAGGGAATGGGAGGCCTCGAGGTCCTTGACGAGGCCGAAGTCGAGCAACTTGGGCACGTCGACGTCGCCGCCGTGGCGGCAGAGCATCACGTTCGCGGGCTTGATGTCCCGGTGGATGAGGCCGACGTCGTGCGCTTCGGCGAGCGCGCCGGCCATGGCCACGAGCACGTGCAACACGCGTGCGGCGGGCTGTGCGCCATCGTGTTCCACGACCTCCTCGACCGTGGCGCCGTCCAGCAGCTCCATGGCGTAGTAGAAGATGCCGTCGGGCGTGCGGCCGTAGTCGAACACGGTGACCGTGTTGGGGTGCGTGAGGAGAGCCGTGAGCTGGACCTCGCGTTCGAACCGGGCGATGGCCTGCTCACCCGCCCGAACCGCGGGCAGCAGCTTGACCGCGGCGGGGCGTCGCAGCATCGCGTGGCTCGCGCGGTACACCACGCCCATGCCGCCTTCCCCGAGCTTCTTCTCCAGCGAGTACTGGCCCAGGCGTCGCGCCTGCCGGATCTCCTGCCGCAACCCGTAGATGATCTGCGACGTGACCGTGGCCAGGGCGGTGGTGAGCAACCACCAGACCGCGGTGGAGGTCGCCACGGCTGCGGGGGTGTAGCCGTCCTCCAGCAGGGGGGAAGGCAAGGCCTGGCTGGAGGACGCGTGGACGAAGTAGCCCACGGCGGCGATCGGGACGCCCACGAGGGCGGTGAGCAGGGCAGTGCGTTTCGGCGCGGAGGGGACGAGCACCGCGCGCGCCATGACGGCGAGGGTCATGGCGAGCAACATGATCATCTCGGGCTGGGCGATGGCGGGAATGAAGTAACCCATGCCCGCATAGGCCGCCGCGCTCGCGAGCAGCGACGTGCTCTCGAGGGTCTCGACGGATCGCCTGGGCCACGCGCCCGTGCGACAGAGCGCCCAGCTCGTCAGAAGCAAGAGCGAGCCCGCGAGGTGCAGGATCATGGAGGGGTGAAGCAGTAAGTCCGGCTCCGATGTCGCAAGCGACACGACGACGCGGAACACAAGGAACGTTCCGCCGAGGGCAAAGCCGGTGAGACCGAACAGTCCGACGCGACGTTGTAGAAACACGACGCCGGCCTCCGAAGACGGCAGGGGTCGTTCCGCGGCGCGCGGTTCTGTGCGAGGTGGGGTCATCCGTCGGGCCAAGCGGTGCGTAGAGCACGTGGGAGGGCGACGTCAACGGTCGTGGGGAGCCCTGGGCACGTCGCGCTGGCAAGCCTGTGGCGCAGAGCCGCGTGCGAATCCCGTAGTTCTCCACGCCGGTTCCGCCCCCTGGGCGGCACCCGAGCGGAGTCCACCATGCGGAGGCCGGCCTCCCCGGCGGGTGCCGGCTTTCTCGAACCCCTTGCCGCGGCACCTCCACTCGAAAGACCGGCGTTGGAAGGCCGGTGACGCCGCCTCGCAGGGGGGTGCCGAGGTTTTCGACGCCCTTGCCGCGCCTCGCATTCCGCCAGACCGCGCCTTGTCAACCGGGTGCCGACGGTTTTCGAGGGGGTGCCGACGGTTTTCGAGGGGGTGCCGACGGTTTTCGAGGGGGTGCCGACGGT
>CAZAWR010000035.1:51664-89173 GCA_964488865.1 uncultured Polyangiaceae bacterium
TTTCGAGGGGGTCCAAGCTCGACCCGGAGCTTGCCAAGCTCTGAGCGCCTTGCTGAGCGTCTCAACTCCCGTACTTCACCGAGCAGCCGTAGGCTTCCGTGCTCTGCACGCGAATCGCCCGCTTCGCAGCGACGTCGTCCAGCGCCTCCTCCACATGGGAAACCATCTTGCCGTCCTTGGGAGACCCGCGCTCACCGTCGGGCGAGTTGTCGATCGCGCCTGCGTACACGAGCACGCCCGACCCATCGATCACGTACATGTGCGGGGTGCGCTGGGCCCCGTACGCGCGGCCGACGGTTCCGGACTCGTCCATCAGCACGGGGTGTCCGAGGCTCCACTGCTTCTTGGCCTCGACGTTGCGGGCGGCGCCGTGTCCCTGCTTGCCCGATGCGGCGGAGTTGATCGCTATCCAGACCGCCCCCTGGTCCGCCGCCTTCTTCATCGCCGCCTTCATCGACCCACGCTCGTGCGACGCCTTCACGAACGGGCAGTCCGGGTTGAACCACTCGAGCACCACCACCTTGCCCTTGAAGGTGTCGAGCGACACGGGCTTGCCGGTCTCGTCCTGGAGCGTGAACGAAGGAGCGGGCTTGCCGAGCTCCGCCTTGCCGACTTCCGCCTTGTCGACGGGAGCCGCGGGCGACGGCATCGTGCGCGGCGCCTCGGCCGTGGGCTGCACGGTAGCGGGCGCGGTCGTGTCGCGCGCGGAAGAGACACCGGAGGATTCGGTGGCGCCGCCCGAAGGCGTGCAACCCAGCAGGCCTGTCGCGAACATGACCGAGGCGAGGGAGAGGGATGCTTTGCGGTTCATGGGGACCATAGATGCCGCAGGAGGACGAAAGGTCGCGTCGTTGTGGTTCCCCGTGGTTCGGCGGGACAGCAGAGGGTGTCGTTGCCGCCCCAAATCCCTTATCATGGCCCGATGGACCTTCAGCTGCGGGACAAGTCCGTGCTCATCACGGGCGCCGCCGGTGGGATCGGCCGCGCCCTCGCCAGCGTCTTCGCCGAGGAGGGGGCCCGCCTCGCCCTGCACGCGTTCAACCAGTTCGATCCGCTCACCACCTGGATTCGCGACCGCGGGTGGACGGACCGCGCCGTAGCCGTGCGCGCCGACGTGCGCGTCGCGGACAAGATCGACGCGGCCGTCGAAGAGGCCGCCGAGTTCCTGGGCCGACTCGACATCGCCATCGTCAACGCGGGAATCTGGCCCGCCGAGGACGTCCCCCTCGTCGACATGCCCGAGGATCGCTTGCGTGACACCCTCGAGGTCAACCTCATCGGCGGCATCTGGACCGCTCGCGCGTTCCTGCGTTGTCTCGCACGCACCGGTCCACGCCCCGACGGGCACGGCGCCTCCATCGTGTTCATCGGCTCCACCGCGGGGCGCTTCGGGGAAGCGGGACACGTCGACTACGCCGTCAGCAAGGGCGCCCTGCGCGGGCTCATCCGCACCCTCAAGAACGAGATCGTTCACATCGACCCCTTCGGCCGCGTGAACCTCGTCGAGCCGGGGTGGACCGCCACGCCGATGTCGAAGGCGTCGCTCGATCAGCCTGGCGTCATCGAGGACGTCCTTGCCACCACTCCGATCCGAAGGATCGCTCGCGCCGAAGACGTGGCGCGCGTGGTAGCGATGGTGGCTTCCCCCGCGTGCGGGCACGTGACGGGCGAGGTGATCACCGTTTCCGGCGGCATGGAAGGCCGGGTGCAATGGACTGCGGAGGAGATGGACGCGGCCGCGATTCGGGCGCACTTGGGGTAGTCCGTACCCGAAGCTTTTCTACCGGACCCAGCGAGGCCGACGGGGGAACGCCCGGTTCATCCTGCTGGATCCAGATTGACGGACCTTCGTGAAACGGACCTTGGAGTTTCCCTTTCCGCGGGCTGAAGCCCACGGCAATTTCGTGGGAAGCCCGCCAAGGCGGGCTTTTCGCGGTACGCCCTGGTCCTTGAGAGAGGCGAATCCGCGGGGCAGGTCCTTGAGGATGCGATGACCCTCGATCAGAGCCTGCCCCAACTTCTCATCGTTGCTGCACCCACTGTGTCCTACGCGGTCTTCTGGACTCGACTCCACTTGCCTGCGATCCCGGTACCACTCAGGCCATTCATCATTCCGTGTTCGAATTCTTGTTCTCCGCTCCTAGTTGATGTCCTGTATCCGTCCATTCATCCCTTCTCATGCCGCCGCACCCAACTCGCGTCGAACGCCTTCTCCACCGACACGAGGTACCCGCGCTCGGCCCACATCTGTTCGCCCAGCTTGCCCGCCATCTCGTCCACCTCGCCGATCCCCGACGACCCCACGCCCTCTACCGCACGCTCCACCGCGTCCGGATCCGACCGCGTGCCTCCCCCCAGCCGGATCGCTTTGCCGAGAGCACGCCCGCCTTGCCGGACCCATGACTTGCTCCCCGAAAAAGCCCGCCGCAGCATCTGGTTGACCGGCCGCGTGTCCACCTGCTGCGCTGTCGCCTCCACCGCACGACGCAGCGGGAGCAACGCGTCCACCTCCACCGTCAGGTCCGCCGCCGTCATCTGCCCCGACGCGACCGCGTGCCGCACCATCCACAGCTCGTGGAACGTGCGTGATGCCGCGTCCACGCAGTCCTTGATGGCGAAGACGATGAACACCTTCCGGAAGATCTTCTTGAGCGGGTAGATCAACACTGCCGTAAGGCATCCCAGCACCTTGGTCGGCTCCTGCAGGTAGACGTCGAGCTGCGCGCGCCCCGGCCGAAGGCCTCCCCGCCCCAGCTCCGCACGAAGAGCACGTTTGCGCACGAACCGCAGCGCCATGTCGTCCACGAACGGGATGGGGATGACCGGACACAGTCCCGCGAGCAAGCTCGCCAGCACGATCCGCTGCACCGCGGCCCGCGCTTGCTTGTCGCCGTCCTCTTTGCCGCTTACCACCATCTCCGCGCCGTGCTGATCGGTCATGCTCGCTGCCCTCGTCCCAGGTTGGTGACGTCATGGAGCAAACCGCAACGAAGGCAAGAGTGCAAGCCGGGCTCAGTGCCAGGGCATCAACGCGTCGCGGTACTCGTCGGCGGTTGCGTACCGGGCGTCCTTGGACCGAGCCATCGCCCGCATCACGACCTGGCAGAGCCCTTCCGGAAGCTCGGGCCGGCGGGCACGCAACGGCCACGGCTCGTTGTTCAGCGCGTCGTGCCAGATTTCCTGGACCGTAGCGCCTGAGTACGGCCACCTCTTGGTGAGAAGCTCGTAGGTGATGACCCCGAGCGCGTAGATGTCCGCGCGCTCGTCCACGTGCTTGGTGTCGCGAATTTGCTCGGGAGCCATGTACTGCGGGGTCCCGAAGGAGGAACCGCTGAACGTCAGGCGGCTGATGCCGTCGGACACGATCACCGAAAGGCCGAAGTCGAAGACCTTCGCCACGGGGGCGGTCTGCAGGTTGCGCACGAGCACGTTGCTGGGCTTCAGGTCTCGATGAATCACGCCCGCTTCGTGCGCGGCCGAGAGCCCCATTGCGATCTGGTCCACCACCAGCATCACCAGAGGCAAGGGGATCGGCCCCTCGTGGTTGTCGATCAGGTCGGCAAGCTCGGTCCCCTCCACGTACTCCATCACGAGCACCGGCATCCCGCGCTTGAGCTTGACCACGGCGTAGGTGCGAACCACGTGAGGGGAGTCAATGGCGAGCGTGGCCTGGGCCTCCCGGTGAAAGCGCTGCAACGCCGACTTGCTCGAACCGAAGACGGGATGCGGGAACTTGAGGGCCACGCGCCCGCCTGTCTCCATCACGCGCGCCTCGTACACGGTGCCCATCGACCCCGAGCCGATCAGGCGCACGATCTGGAACGCGCTCGCGACTATGCTTCCCGGTTCGAGTCGAATCATCCGTCTCGAGAGGTGATATACCACGTCAGCCCTTGGCTGTTCGCTGTTAGCAGCCTGACGCCGAGGGCTAACGCCCGACAGCTATCCCCGCTTCGCCGGCGGCAGCAGCGGACGCTGTGGGGGCGCGGCCGCAAGGGTTGCGATGCGTCGCGCCGCGGACGGAAAGGGGCTCGTCGGCCCACTCCCCTCTACCGCCTCGTGCCCCGCCACCGTCTGCAAGCAGTCCACGCCGTTCACCAGCGTCACCCCCGTGATCGACGACCACGCGAGCTCATGCTTGCCCAGCGTGACACACTCGCAGCGCACCAGCGCCCTACCGACGCGAACCCCGTCGTGCTGCGCGAGCACCCGCGCTCGTCGGCACCACACTGCCATCCAGACGTCGCGCAAGCTGTCCAACAGCTTCGCCGTCGAGCTCTCGTCGCCGTACACGCCACCGACCATGATGAGAAGCGGAGGGGGGCTCACCGTCTCGAACACCAGCGCGAGCGACGGGGTGCCGTCCGGGGTCTGCACGGTCTTGGACGAGATGTCGACCACCTCGTTCCACAACAGCTCCCGAGCCGCCTTGCCCTGGGTGCAGACGATGCCCTTCTCGTGCACGTCGATCTTCGTGGACAGCCCGCGATCTCGCTTCCTTGTCGACACGAGGTAGGCGGCCAGGGCGATCAGCCCACCCACCACCGCCACGACGATGCCGAGCGCCCCCTCGATCGCGGCCAGCCCGACGGGCACCAGCACGGCTCCTCCGACGCCCGAGGCCTCGAGGGCCCGCCGCGGCGCCTTCGAACCCTTCTGCAGCGTGCTGAACGTGTGCACCACCGCACCGAAACGATGCCCCGCTTCGTTCGCCTCCTCCACCTTGGCCGCTCGCTCGCTGTCCGGCATCATGGGCTCCCGCTCGTCCAGACCGCAACCACGCGAAGAACCTCGCTCGCCAGGTCCTCCGTGCCGCGTAGGTCCGCTCGGAACGCCGGCACCGAGACCTGCAAGCCGCCTCCGTGACCGGGGTCGTGCAGGGCGACGACCGCGCACCCGAGGCGGTCCAGGATCTGGGCCGCATCGTCCAGGGAAACACCGCGCAGCGACGCGGGGTGAAGGACCCATTGGGTGGACTGCCAGGGGTCCGAGATGACGTGGATCGATCCGGGCACCGCCGCGCCGTGCGCGAGACGGGTGGCCAGAGCGCCCGCCTGAGCGAGCACTTCCGCCGTGTCTTCTCGGCTCGCCCCGCGCTCGTGGCGGAGCCCTGACTCGGTGACGATGCCGTGACGGCGCATCGATCGAGCCGTCGAGGCGCGGTCGAAGCACGCGCACTCGAAGGCGACGCGGCGTGTGGTCTCTCCCACCTCCGCCGTGCGAGATGCCAGGATGCCCGCGAGCGCCAGAGGACCTCTCGGCGAACTGAGCACCAGGTCCTCCGGGTCGAGCGGCATGTCTTCGTCGGTGAGGGCCAGCACCTCCCCGCGACGGGCGAAACGGACCTCGATGTCGCTGCCGATCCGGTCGAGATCGTACGCCTGCACCGGATGTCCCGACTCGAGCATGACGAGCCTCGTCAGGTCGATCACGTTGTTGCTCGGCGCAATGCCGAGCGCTCCCAGCCGCTCGCACACCCAGTCCGGCGACGGCCCTACCGTCACGTCCTCCACGACGAGCAACCCGTAGTGTGGGCAACGCGCCGGCTCGCGAACCTCGACGCGCACGCTGGCTTCGGCGTTGCCTTCGGCCACACGGACAGGCGCATCGACCCCCGGCGGGACGAAGCCCACCCGGAACAGCGCGGCAACCTCTCGCGCCAGGCCCACGTGCCCCATCACGTCCGCACGAGCGGTGTCGACGAGGTCGAGCACCACGTCGTCTGCCCTCCGCTCGAGGGATCGAACGTGCCAGCCCGCGCGTGTGAGCGCGTCCGCGATCCGTTCGTCGGTGGCAACCAGCTCGGGGAGCAGGCTGCGCAACCATGCGAGGGAAGCTTTCATGGGTGAGCTGTCTCTAGCGCGGACCGAGGGCAGGGGAAACCAGGGAACCGCGCGGCGGTACCGGACACGGCGCGGCGGTGCGGGTCACGGCGCGGCGGTGCCGCGCACAACGCTCGACTCGACGGTGTCGAGTCGCTCCGGTTGCGGATTTGTACCGCCCGGTGCTCGTGGTGGTGCTCGTGCTGTGCTCGGGTTCGGAAGGTCATTCCTGGGTGGGATCGCGCACGATGACGCCCTGGGCGGTCTCCGCGAACTCGTACTCGGGATGAAACTTCACGGCCGAGTTCAGGTTCCACTCCGCTTCGAACAGCACCACCGGCCGGTCCCGTACGTCGACCACCAGCATCGCGTCGATGTTCTGGCGCACGTCGGACAGGTCCACGGTCTGGCCGTCGGTTCGCGTGATCCAGCGAGCGAGGCGAACGGGCACGGGCTCGAGTCGGACCTCCACACCGTACTCCGAGGTGAGGCGGAACTTGACGACCTCGAGCTGAAGCAAGCCGACCGCGCCGAGGATCATGTCGCCCGTTCGGATGTCCGGCGGCTGGTACAGCTGCACGGTGCCTTCCTGGGCGAGCTGGGTCGTGCCCCGCACGAGCTGCTTGCGACGAAGGGGGTCGACCATCACGAGGCGTTTGAAGTACTCGGGCGCGAAGGAGGGGATGGGCTCGAACTCGAGCTTGGTCCCTCCGGTCAGCGTGTCCCCGACCTGGAAGAAGCCCGGGTCGTAGACACCGATCACGTCGCCCGCGTAGGCCTCCTCCACGGCGGTTCGTTCGCGCGCGACGAACTGCGTGGGGTTGGCGAGCCGGACCTCTCGATCGGTCCGCACGTGCAGCACCTTCGTCTTTCGCTGGAAGCGTCCCGAGCAGATGCGAACGAAGGCGACGCGATCCCGGTGGGCCGGGTTCATGTTCGCCTGCACCTTGAAGACGAAGCCCGAGAACTCGGGCCACGAAGGCTCGACGAGACCTATGTTCGAGATGCGCGCCCGCGGGGCTGGCATCATCTGGATGAAGGACCCGAGGAACGTCTCCAGGCCGAAGTTGTTGATAGCGCTGCCGAAGAACATCGGCGACAGACGACCGTCCAGGAAGGCCTGCTGATCGAAGGCATCGCCCGCTTCGTTGAGAAGCTCGATGTCCATCTCGATCTGCTCGCAGCCATCGGGCCCGATCTGCGCGCGAAGGACGGGGTCGTCGAGGTCGCCGACCTGCATCGGGACCACCATGGAACCCTGCGCGGCGCTGGAACCAGCCCTGGACTCGTCGAAGAGCATGAGCTTGCCGAGGGCTCGGTGATACACGCCCAAGAAGATGCCCGACCGGAAGATCGGCCAGGTGACGGGGTACACCCCGATCCCGAGCACGCTCTCCACTTCACCGACCAGCTCGAAGGGGTCCCGTCCCGGTCGGTCCATCTTGTTGACGAAGGTGAAGATGGGGATGGACCGCTGGCGGCACACGCGGAAGAGCTTGCGGGTTTGGGACTCCACGCCCTTGGCGGCATCGAGCAGCATCACGGCGCCGTCGACGGCGTGCAGAGTTCGGTAGGTGTCCTCGCTGAAGTCGGCGTGTCCCGGGGTGTCGAGCAAGTTGAGCTGGAGGCCTTCGTACTCGAACTGCAGGACGCTGGTGGTGATGGAGATGCCACGTTCGCGTTCCATCTCCATCCAGTCGCTGACGGCGTTGGCGCGACCTCGCTTGGCCTTGACCGCGCCAGCGAGGTGGACGACGCCTCCGTAGAGCAACAGCTTTTCGGTGAGGGTCGTCTTGCCCGCGTCCGGGTGGGAGATGATGGCGAACGTTCGCCTTCTATCGATTTCGCGCTGTAGCTCGGATCGTTCCGTCATGGGTGTGGGCCAACCGTCTCGTCGTCCGGAAGGGGCGGGAGCTTGCGGTGGATGGTGGGGTGGGGGCGCGGAACATAGGCGTCAGGCCCTGGACGGTCAACCCGTCGGGATCCCATCCCAGCCTTCCCCCCGCAAACACCAAACAGGATCACGTGGACGGAGCGAAACTGGTGAGCAGGGGACCGGGAACCGGGAATTCTGAACGGCTTCGGCTCTGCGTGGTCCTGTTGGGTCACCCGCCTGATGGGTGGCAGTCCGCCTCGACATTTTCAGAGCGCGGAGGGCGCAGGGAGCAGAGGGCCTTGGCTCACCCAACGCTGGATGTGCTGGCCGGAGCGGCGGACAAGACGCGATTCGTGCTCTTCTGGCGAGGGTGCGTGGCGGCCAGGGTCGCGACGACGAGCAAGAGCAAGAAGACGGAGCAGGCGACGAGGACGCCCAAGCGAGCGGGCTTCTTTTCCGGAAGCAACCTGGCTGGGTGGAGGGTGGTGGTGCGGGAGCGACGGTCGGAGGAGTAGTGAGCCATGGCGTCGTTGGAATCGAGGCCGACGGCATGGGCGACGGATCGGACGAAGCCGCGAGCGTAGACCTCGCCGGGGAGGTCTTCGAAGCGGTCTTGTTCGAGGCTTTCGATTTGGGAGACGGAGATGCGGGTGGTGCGGGCGACGCCTTGGAGGGACAGTCCGTTTTGGATGCGGGCGCGACGGAGGCGCAGGCCGACCGATTCCGTCAGCGGGGGAGGGGGGGCCACCGCGGGTCGTGACGAAATGGGGGTTGGCTGCACGAGAGGCGTCATGGAAGCTTCGATGGGCTCGCAACAGGTGCGCCACTAACATAAGTAGCAAAGTCGTTGGGTTGCCATTAGGTCGTGTGTCTGGGATTGCAGTCTTGCAATTCACTCATCGCGGAGTTGCGCGGTGGTGGATGCCGTAGGGGCACTTGTGGCTGGTTGGTTGCGGGACGGGATGATCGGGCCGCTTGACCGTCTGGCAAAACGGAGCCACGTTTCCGATCATCTCCTTCTTGAATTGGCAGCCTGTCGAAGCACCTGGACCCGGACGCGGCTGCATGTTTGAACGTGGAGGCACGATGCGGTTCGCGCGGATGATGCGGATGAAGACGCCGGTTGTGGGAATCTTGCTGGCGGCAGCGCTTATTTCCTGTTCGAGCGACGAGGGCAGTGACGCGGGTCCTGTCAAGTCAACTTACGTCATCGACACTTTCAACGTGGCCCTGGCGGGCTCCTTCGTGCCGTACGAGAAGGAGCGCCGGGGGCCGGTGATGGAGGCGGTGGCTTCGTTGGATGCGGATGTGGTGTGCATCCAGGAGGCCTGGCGGAAGCAGGACAAGGACGACCTCGTGGCGGCGGTGAAGGCGCGGTTCCCGCACGTGGTGCGGTTCGAGCACGACTTCGAGTCGGAGGTCGATGACCCAGCGGATCGGGATGGCAACGTGCCGCCCGTGCCCACGACGCCACCCTGTGGGGCGGCGGGAACGCGGGAGAAGTTCGACTCGGTCCTGCAGTGCCTGGTGGACAAGTGCTCGACGATCCCTGGCAGCCGGGACGGCAAGGTGAACAGCGCATCGTGTGCGGAGGACCAGTGTTTCCTCGAGGCGGCCCCGCTGCTTTCGGGCACGGAGGACGACAAGCGGTGTTACGGGTGTGCGGTGACGAGCCTGCCCGAGGACACGCTGGGGAAGATCGAGAACAAGTGCACCACCAACCCGAAGGCGTCGCTGGCGTTCGACGGGCAGAGCAGCGTGATGATCCTGTCTCGCTACCCGCTGGTGAATGCGGAGGATTGGGTTCTTCCGGGGACGTGGAACCGTCGGGTCATTTTGCGGGCCACGGCGCGCCTCCCTGCGGGTGAGGTGGACGTGTACTGCAACCATCTGACGCCGGTGTTCTTCGACATGGCTTTCCCGTACACGGGCGACTATGGCGAGGGGCTCATGGGGCCGGAGGCGTGGGCGGCGGAGCAGAAGCTGCAGGTGGAGAAGTTGCACGCCTACCTGCTCGAGCACTCCGCCGATCGCAGGGCCATCATCCTGGGAGACTTCAATGCGGGGTACGAGCACCGGGTCGACGACCGGATGATCACGCGAGCCGAAGGGGAGGAGGCCATGAAGTTGCTGGAGCAGCACTACGTGGAGGCCATCTTGCCGGACTACACGCCGGCTTGCACCTACTGCTCCTCGAACGTGTTGACCGGGTTGACGAAGGAGTGGGAGTCCGCCTGGGTGGACCACATCTTCCTTCATGGAATCCCTGCGGAATCGGTGCTGTCTTCGGAGAGAACGTTCGTGGAGGGCAGCCTCGTCGTGGACAACAACGGCGAGGAGTTGGAAGTGCCAGTTTCTGACCACTACGGCATGAGGGCAACCATCTCATTGCGACCGTGACGGACTGGTTCGAACGTTGCCAACAACCATGGCTTGGGGTAGGTTAATTTCATCTCCACGAGCATGGGGCCTACGATATGTTTCGTGGGTCTAACGCTTCTGTGTGCCGTGGGGCAGCCGGCTGAACAGTGAGACGACATGGCGCTGAAGGACGGAACCTCAACGACAGGAGTGCTTGCTTCCTCAGGTGAGCACGGAGCCGTTTCCGTCGAGATTGGGGATGTGCTCGTCGGCAAGTACAAGGTCGAGAGCATCCTCGGCCAAGGCGGCATGGGCGTGGTCATCGCCGCCATGCACCTGCAACTGCAAGAACGGGTAGCCCTGAAATTCCTCCGGCCCGGCGCCGGACGCACGGAGGAATTCAACGCCCGCTTCATGCGAGAAGCCCAGGTCACCGCCAAGCTCCGCAACGAGCACATCGTCAAGGTCTCCGACGTCGGCATGCTCGAGAGCGGCGCTCCCTACATGGTCATGGAGTACGTCTCCGGCGTCGACCTGCGCACCGTCATCAAGAGGGAGGCGCCCCTGCCGATCCCGCGCGCCGTGGATTACATCATCCAGGCCTGCGAGGGGCTCGCCGAAGCACACTCCTTCGCTGTCGTCCACCGGGATCTGAAGCCGTCGAACCTGTTCCTCACGACCCGGCGCGACGGCACCGAGTTGGTCAAGGTGCTGGACTTCGGGATTTCGAAGGCGAACCTTGTCGTTTCCGCGGAGCTCGAGGACCTCACGGCCGCGGGGGCCCTGCTTGGATCCCCCAAATACATGTCTCCCGAGCAGCTGACCAACACGGCGCACGTCGACGAACGTTCGGACGTTTGGTCCCTGGGCGTTGTGATCTACGAGATGCTAGCGGGAGTTCCTCCGTTCGTGGCGGACACGCATGCGGCGACCTGTGTACGCGTGCTCGGAACGGAACCGCCGCCCTCCCTCTGTGCCAGGCGGGACGATGTCCCACCCGAGCTCGAAGCCGCCATCTTCCGGGCCCTCGATCGCGACCTCACGCGCCGCACCCCCAACGTCGCCGAGTTCGCCGAGGACTTGGTCGACGCCAGCCGCGACCTCGTTCCCCCCACCGTCGTCGTCAGTGTCCAGCGCATCCGCCGCACCATCGAGTCGCACGCCCTGGGGTCCACCGGGTCCGTCCCGCGTGCTCGCGAGCGCAAGGGTGTGCTGGCCGAGTCGATGACCTCGTCTTCGTACTCCCACGCGTCCGGCTCGGGTGCCGTGCTGAGTGCCAACGCGCAGCCTCAACGCAAGAAGGGCCTGCTCGTTGCCGTTGCGCTCGCTCTCACCGTGGTCGTCGTGGGTCTCGTTGCGCTCATCACTCAGGGGTCCGAGAGCGCAGCCGATCCGCTCACCGGAGCATCCTCTACTGTCGCGCCGAAGCCGGCCGTGTCCGTTCCCCCCGCGGACACAACCCCTGCGTCCGCTTCCACCGCGCTTGCCCCCTCCACGGCCAGCGAGAGCTCTTCGAAACCGGATGCTCAACCGGAACCCACGCCCACGCGCGTGTCGCCTGGCCGCTGGGCTCCGCCGCCGCCCCGAACCACAGCTACGACCACACCGCCGCCGACAGGGACTTCCACAAGGAAGATCGATCCGTTGGAGGAACGCCAGTGATGCGAGACAGGTTGCGTCCGAGATCCGTGGCCTTTGCGATCGTTTTGGGTGTGCTCGTCGCGGGGGCTCCCGCGGCCGTCGCGCAGCCCACGCCCGAAGGCAAGGCCATCGCAGAGTCCCTCTTCCGAGACGGTAGGACCCTCATGGACGAGGGACGCTACCCCGAGGCGTGCCGCAAGCTCGAGGAGAGCCAGCGCCTCGACCCCGCCCTGGGCACCCTCCTCAACATGGCCGTGTGCCACGAGAAGGAAGGCAAGATCGCCACCGCCTGGGCCGAGTTCAACGAGGGCATGGTACTGGCCCGTCGCGAAGGCCGGCAAGACCGCTACGACTACGCCATGGAGCGCGTCGCCGCGATCGAGCCCGACCTGCCCAAGCTCTCCATCGCCGTCTCTCTCGACGCCCGCGTGCAAGGCCTCGAGATCTTGCGCAACGGCACGCCCATCGGCTCCGGCGCCTGGGGCGCTTCGCTTCCGGTCGACCCAGGAGCGGTGGTCATCGAAGCGCGCGCGCCCAAGTACAAGCCATGGACGACGACCCTCGAGATCGCCCTCAAGGAGAGGAAGTCCGTCGAGGTTCCGTTGCTCGAAGCTGCCCCCGAGCCTGAGCCCGAGCCTGTGGTCGGTCCTGTTGGGCCCGGGACAGGGCAGCCCCCTCCGCCTCCAGAGGAGTTCTGGAACACGAGCCGCATCGCGGGCGTCACGCTCGCGGGGGTCGGCGTCGTCACCATGGCCGTCGGTGGCGTCTTCGGATACAGCGCCCTGAACCAACAGTCCGACTCCGACGCGTACTGCTCCGGAAGCACGTGCAACGACCAGCGTGGCGTCGACCTGAGCAAGGACGCGATGCGCAACGCGAACATCGCCAACATCACCATCGGCGCTGGCGCCCTCGTCGGAGCCGTCGGCGCGCTCCTGATTCTCACTGGAGGCTCCGGTCCTCCACCCACCGAGGTGCAGAGCGGCGTGGACGTCTCCTTCACCATGGCGCCGTCGCAGGCGAGCGCGGGAGTGAGGGGAACATGGTGACCACTCGTTTTGCCTCCGGGCCCGTTGTCCTCGCTACCATGCTGGCCCTGCAAGGGTGCCAGCTCGTCGGCGGGATCGAGGAACGCACCCTCTCCGCGACCGACGCCGGGACGGATGTCAGCGAGGATGTGCAACCTGACGTGCAACCCGACGTCGAGCCGGACGTCATCGACACGTCGTGCGAACTGCCTTCCATCGGCAACGCGACGATGCGGATCGGCAACCTGATCCCGTCGTTCGACCGTGTCGACTTTTGTATCAAGTCCGCTGAACAGGCCTGGGCGGATGTGAAGCCGGTGTTGGCGGGTTCGGGTGGCGGGTGTCCGCGGGGTCTGGGATACCGAGGCGTGTCTGCGTTGTTCGAGGTCCAAGCGGGCGTGTACGACGTGATCGCGGTACAGGACCCCGGGTCGGGTGCGAGACCGGTTTGTACCGCGACAGCTTTGGCTCAGGTCAACCAGGTCGTGATCAACGAGGGTGAGGCCATCAGCGCGCTGCTCTTCGGGGACACACTGGCGGGGTCGACGCTGCGGGCTTGGAAGGGGTCGAAGGCCCTGGGAGTGAACGAATCCGCCATGCGGTTCGTCAACGCGCTCGTCGGGGCAGGCGCCCTCAACTGCGGGGTTGCCGACAAGGACTCCCTGCCGGCGAGCATTACCTCCGAGGCGTTCACCAACGTCGCGTTCGCGTCGATCTCGGCCGCGGGCAATCCTGCGGTAGGGAGGATCGACGAGAACGGGTACTTGCAACTCCAGGTTGGCGGAGCAACCCTCTCGTTCGCCGTGACGAAGGCAGCTGAGCTCGAAGCCATCCTCATCAAGGCCGAGAAGTACGACCGCGGTGTCGCGTACACGTCGTTCGCGGCGGGGCGCGTGGGGGACAAGCAATTCCCGCCCGAGATGTTCATCTGCGACGAGTCGAAGGCGGACGGCATTTTCGGGCGTTGCGGTGGCTTGCCGCTGACGCTCACGGTGGATTCGGCCAACCTTCAGCTCGCGGGCGCCTTCGGGCCGTTCGACAAGGACCGGACCCCTGTCATTCAGGCTGCGATCGCGCAGCTGCCATCGGACGTGGTGTGTGTGCAAGAAGCCTGGGGAAAGCAGGTGCGCGACGGGATCGTCGCCGCAGCGGCGTCCAAGTTCCCGCACAAGGCCACGTTCGACTACAACCTTGATTCTCCCGTGGACGATCCGACGGATCGGTCGGGTGCCACGCCGGAAGCATTCACGGAAGCACCTTGTGCGCAGTCGGAAGCGTTGTTCACCGCAGCCTTGGACTGTATCCGGGACAACTGTGTCGAACCGAAGGAGAGCGAGCAGGGCATTCCGGCGGGGCAGTTGTCTGACTGCATGACGTCGAAATGTGTCGCAAAGGTGTTGCCGATTCTTTCCGGCACCGCCGAGGACAAGGCCTGCTACTCGTGCATGTTCGCCAACCTGGCCGCCTGGGAGACCGTCGACTATATCCGTACCCAATGCTCGACCGTCCCCAATGCCCGGTACGCGCATCGCGGAGATTCCGCGCTTGTGGTGCTCTCCAAGCACCCGATCCAGAACGCCGAATCCTGGGTGCTGCCGGCCACTGAGTGGCGCGTGAACATCGTGCGGGCGCCCGTGAGCCTCCCCAACGGCGCCGTCGTCGATGTCTACTGCACGCAGTTGACGACCCCAGCGGAAGGCATTGCTCGGCCCTACACCGGCCAATATGGCAACGGGATGACGGGAGCCGATGCCTGGCGCGAGGAACTGTATCTGCAGGCTGACAAACTCGTTGCCTATGTGCAGGACAAGTCGGCTTCCGTGGGGCGAAAGGCCGTCATCGTGGGATCCCTTTACGCGGGTCCCGAGTACTTCGACGGCGACACGAAGGTCCTCGAGGCGATCAACGCACCTGCCTACAACTCGGTCTCCAGTGCGTTTCCGCTGGCAGTTCCCCAGAATTACGTCCCCACCTGCACGCTGTGCACGGACAACCTCATCCTGGCCCCTCCCGGCACGCAGCCCGCAGGGGCCAACACGTGGATGTCTTTCGTCTTCCTGAGCGGCATCCCCGTCACGGCCGCCGAGTCGGCCGGACGATTCTGGACGGAGACGGCGCTTACCGTCACCAATCCAGACACGGGTGACCCCTTCGACATCCCCCTGTCGACGCACTACGGCTTCCGCTCCGTCATTCGCGTGCTGAAGTAGCTGGACCTTCCTCACGAGTCTCCTCCATCCGTCCAGTCCAGCCGGTGTGTTGACCGGACCGAACCGCATGAGTACGGTTCGACCATGAATCTTGGCAACCTCCGACCGTTGTTCCCGGCCTTCCTCCTAGGCTTGCTCCTCGCTCCGGGCTGCGGCGGCGATGACGACAGCGATCCCGCCAGCGGTGGCTCAGGCGGGCAGTCGGGGACGGGCGGAACAGGCGCCACGGGAGGCTCGGGTGGCGGGACCGGCGGGACCGGCGGAACGCAAACGGGCGGGACCGGCGGAACGGAAACGGGCGGGACCGGAGGCGCGACCGGAGGAAGCGGTGGAGGCGAGACAGGCGGCACCGGCGGACAGACCGGGGGATCGGGCGGCGCTTCGGGAGCCGCTGGCGAGGCTGGCAACGCAGGGCAGGCCGGAACCGGCGGCGCGGGCGGATGCACACGCTCCCCCGGGCCCGACGACTTCGCCCGAAAGATCGTCGTCGCCCACGACAAGGGCCCCGGCGGCGTGGAGGCCAACCTCTACGAGGTCCTCGATCTATCCGTATCGGGACAGATCACGCGGCCCAACGTGACCTTCGAGATGGGCCCTGGGGAGGGCGAGATCGTCTTCACCCCCGACGGCCAAGTGGGCTTGGCCTTGCAAGGACAGGCCGCCTACCGCTCCATCGGCGTGTTCCGTTTCGACGAGAACGGCGACCCCGTGGTGGTCCACGCCGCGTTCGAGCCGACGTTCTATCCCCATAAGATCATCATGCACCCCAGCGGCGCCTTCGCCTACGTGCTCGACGGCCAGTGGGTGAACAACGGCGGCGGCATCTACCGCCTCGACATCGGATGCGACGGTTCGGTCACGGAGGGGGGCAAGATCCTCGAAGCGAAGCTGCCCTACGAGCTCATCCTCCTCGGCGGCGACAGGGCGTTCCTCACCAGCTCCGAGTTCCTCGGGTCCTCCGCTTCCGAAGAAGCTCACCTCATCGACCTGACTTCGCCGCCCGTCCGCGTCGCCAGCTCCGACGCCTTCGGGGACGACGAATCCATCGTAGTGTCGACGGCGGTGACCGCGGACGGGAAGTACGCCTTGCTCGGTGACGACTCGATGTTCGGAGGCGCGCGGGTGGGCGTGGTCCAGATCGACGGCAACTCGCTTGCGTTCGAGCAAGTGGTGACGTCGGTGCCCGCGCCCGTGGCCCTTGTGCCCTCACCGAACAACGACGTGGTGCTGGTGGTGAGCGAGTACCCGGATGACCTGCACGTCCTCGACTATGACCCGACGGCGGCATCGAACCCGTTCTCGATGCGGGGCAAGCTGACGTACGTGGGGGAGGGGCCGGCCCTTCCGAGCACGGCAGTGATGATCGAGCGCGGCTCGCTTGCGGGTCATGTGCTGGTAGCCGAGCTGTACGGGGTTCGCCAGGTCCGGTTCACGGACGGTGGGGAAGGGGTAGAGGATGCGGGGCTGTTCGAGACGGGCCAGACGTTCCCGGACAATGTGGGCGCGGTTGGGGTGCAGAAGTAGCCCGACGGACCCACGGTGTGGTCCGTAGACTACCGCGCGGCCGTGCCGCGCCCAACGCTCGACTCGACGGTGTCGAGTCGCTCCGTTGGCGGATTTGTAGAGCCGTCATCTCACGATCACCCTTCGGTTCCCCGTGTTGGGATCGCTGCCAACCGTCGTCCGGTCGTCCACACACGTCACGAAGTGCCTGTTCGCGAACGAATCTTCGGTCGCCGGTACGGGTGGAGAGCGCAGGAGCCGTCCGCCAAGGCAGCGAATCGCGCCGATACCCTTCCGCCGCGGTAGCGACTCGGCACTGCCGAGTCGAGCGTGTGCGCGGCACCGCCGCGCCATAGGTCTTTCTGCCCCGCGCCTCCTCGTAGTTCGAGCCTCCCGCGGGTCCGCAACGCTCGAGTTGAACCGGTCGCCTACGACTCACAGCCTGGCACGCCCGGCACGCCCACCGCTCAGGCCATTCTTCATTCCGTGTTCGAATTCCGTGTTCTCAGCTCCTAATTCATATGCCCTATCCGCCGAGCTTCCGTCAGCATCACCTCTTGATCTTGTACGGAATCATCTCCGGTCGCGGCGGAGGCGGCGGCGGCCGAGGCGCCATCTCCGGGCGAGGCGGTATCCTTTCCTTCACGTGCGTGGCGGTAGGCGCCGGCGGCTTCTGCCCTGCGTTCGCCACTTCCTCCTTCGAGAAGTACACCACGAACCGCTGGCCCAGTACGGCGGGGTCGGTGAACCGCATCGCACGCAGCTCCGCCACGATCTCTTCCTTTGCCGCGGCTGGCAGCTCGGGCCGCAGCACCAGCGCCTTGTTCACCTTTCCCTCGCTGTCCACCCAGAGCTCCAGCTCGACCGGCTCCGCCGGAACGATCCTTCGAGCCAGCAGCGGACGGATCTCGGATACCCGAGGCTTGACCAGCGCTGCCGGACCTACGGGTGGAGTGGTCGCTGCGTCGGCACCGGACGCTTCTGGCGCCGCATCCGGGGGGGGCCCGGCCGTGGTTTGGGGCGGCGCCGCTGCCATCTCGGTCGTGTGGCTCTTCTCGCGACATCCGACGGCCAAGCCTACGGAGGCCGCCAACCCCGCGGTCGCGGCCGCGCGCACCCACTTACTCGACGTTCGAGATGTCTGGGGCCGAAGGGCTGCATGCCGGATCTCGTCCAGCAAGGCCTGCACCTCTCGCCCCAGCGCTGCGTTGTCCTCCTCCACGTGCGCCCGCACCTCGCGGGCGTATCGTTCTCGCGCCGCGTCCGACGCGAGCCCCGGCACCGCGCGCAACACGGCGTCGAGATGGTCACACGTGTTGAGGTTGACCCGGACGATCTGGTCCTTGACCCGGCGTCGCAGGGCGTCGTGCGGTCCGAAGAAGCGGCGGAGCAGCTGTTGCTCGTAGTCGATCTGCATGGTGAGGTGGTGCAGCCCTTCGTCGCCGTAGTTGCGCGCCTCGAAGGCTGGGTAGATGATCTCGAAGGCGTGCTGCGCGCGAGGGTCCGCCATCACGTAGTCGTATCCCCAGAAGTCACCGAGCAACCTGCCCTGCTTGCGGAGCCTTCGTTCGAGGGGGGTGCCCGCGTAGATCTCGGTGCGGCAGAAGTTCATCGGGTTGTGCGGGTGGCGGCGGAGGAAGGCCACGTTGGCTGCCGCGTCTTCGAGCGTCGAGTCCGGGTTGAAGACCAAGAGGTTGAAGCACGTGTGGACGTCGAGGTCGTTGAGGACCTGAAGGGCATGGTCGTTGTCCGTCACCGTCTGGCCCCGGCCCAGCTGTCGAAGGGACAGCGAGGTTCCTGCTTCGACGCCGAGGAAGACCCGGAACAAGCCCAGGCCCACGAGCTTTGCGATCAGCTCGCGGTCCACCACGTCGGGGCGGCACTTGATCGCGAACGCGATGTGTCGTGGAACGCTGTGTTGTCGCAGTGAGGCGTCCCAGGCGTCCATCCGAGCCCGCATCTCGGCCTGGTCGTCCAGGACGAAGTTGTCGTCGTGGAAGTTGAAGATGCGGATGCCTTGCCGGTAGAGGGAAGCCATCTCGGCGGCCACGTGGTCGGGGGTGCGCAAGCGCAGGCGGTCGCCCCCGCAGAAGCGATGCCAGGCGGCGATCGAGCAGAACGCGCAGGCGTGGGTGCAGCCGCGCGAGGACAGGATGTTGGTGATGGGGATGCCCAGGTAGTGATCGAAGGGGGACTTGCGAGGCGGCCATGCGAGGGCGTCGAGGTCGGGGGGCTTGGTGGCCTGCGGGTTTCTGACGATGCGATCGCCGCATCTCCAGACGAGGCCGGGGACCTCGTGCAAGGTGTCGAGGTGGAGGGTGAGGGCGTCGAGCAGGGGCTCGCCTTCTCCCAGAGCCACGGAGTCGATGGCTGTGAGCTGTTCGAGGAGGGGTTCGGCGTGCAGGGCGGCGAAGTGACCTCCGGCCACGATGTGCCCTGTGTAGCCGAGCGCGCGGGCGTGCACGGCGAGGTCGGCGAACTCGCGGGCTCGGTAGGTGAAGACCATGGACAGCCCGGTGATCGGGGCCGCCGCGTCGACGATTTGCCGCGCTGCTCTCTCGATGTCTTCCCGTTGGTTGAACAGGATGGACGTGACCTGGTGTCCGGCTTGCTCGAGTGAGCCCTGCAGGTAGCGGACAGCCAGGTTCTCCTCGAACTCAGCACCCACGAGCGCGACGTGCATGGACCCTCTCCTTCTCTGATGAGACGAGACACGACTGTACCGCAAGGGGAGGAGTACGCTCGGCCAAACGGGTTGGCTCTCAGTGGGAGAAACCACAGAAGGCACAGAAGGCACAGAAGGGGATGGGGAGCTTGTCTCCGACTCTCCACGGCGCTGGATGACACAGAGATTCCTCGAGTGGATCCGTTCCGCGGGCTGCAGAGCCCACGGCAAAATTGGGGAAGCCCGCCGTGGCGGGCTTCGCACGGTACGCCTGGCCGAACCGTGTGATCGAGACCTGCCGATCCCTACTGGCGCGTTGCGGTTCGAAAGACGAACCGCCTTCCACCTCCCCAAGGGAGCTCACGTCGTGACCGCGCAAAGCCCGCCCCTGCGGCGGGCTTCCCCCGAAGTTGCCGTGGGCTCTGCAGCCCGCGGAGAGGGAAGAAGGTCCGTTTGGCTTCCCTTGGACTCGCCTAGTCCTGCAAGGGTTCGTCGGGTTGGCCCTCGAACAGGTCATCGCCCGGTTGCCGGGTCAAGGCACGAGGCACCAGCTTGTCGAGGACCGACCGGTCACGGCAGGCCAGCAAGTGTGCCCAGTAGTACATCGCGCGATTGCGGCACGCGATCTTGCCCTTCACACCTCGCTCGGGGGGCTGACGCGCGGACGGGCGAGCGTTTCCAGGACCCGGAAGTCCTTCCAAGCCTCTGCAGTGCGCACGACGATGGCGGTGTCGGCTCCGCCTCCGCCGAAGCCCGTTCCGGCCACGGCGATGACGTCGGAGCCAGCGGGAACGTCCCCGTGGATCCGGGCCCAGGTGGCGATCGTGAGCCCGACCCGCACGCCGACCCCGATGCGGTCGATGGCGTTGACCCCGACCCGGGTGAAGGCCTGGAATCGCTTCCAGTCGATGCGAGAGACGAGCGCTCCGTCTTGTTGCAGGGAGCGCACGGACTCTTCCGAGAGGCTGCAGGGCACGTGGGCGAGGCCCTTTTCGAGCAGCGCTTGTTTGTGCTCCTGGAATCGCGGCAGGTAGTCGTGCAGCTTGGCGACGGGGAAGCGCAGGTTCGCGGGGTTGGTGACGACCACGAGCTGTACCTGGTTGCCGAGGACATCGAGCGCTCTGCGAGCGGTCTTGCCCGTGTCGCTTGCGATCACGACATGCCGGATCGAGAGCCGTTGGGCACGGAGCGAAACGAGGGACAGGGTGGTGTCCGTGTTTTGCGGCCCGGGCTCCGCGAAGTAGGTGATGGTCAGTTCTTCCATGGGGCTTTCGCGCGACTCAATCCCAGTTCACGGGGTCGTCTGGCGGGGGAGCGGGGGGCGGCAGGGGCGGCGGCGTCGTCGAGGCCGTCGGCTGCACAGGTGGAGTGGGCGGGTCGACGTAGGGGTTGTCCTTGCTCGTCCGGTTCAGCTTGCACGATGCGAGGTCTGCTTCGCACTGGTTGGCGCTTTGGCGGAGCACGTCGAGTTGGTCCTCGCGGTCGTTCGCCAGCTGCTGGAGACCGTCCCGCTCGTCGTTGAGGGTCTTCAGCTGTTTCTGGTGGTCTGCGACGAGCAATTCACGGTCGGCGGTGCAAGCCTTCGCCGCGGCTTCGGCGTCTTCCTCGCAGGTCTTGAGCTTCGTGTTGCAGAGCATCAGCTGCTTGGTGCACTCGTCCCTCGACTCGTCGCCGGACTTGGCGAGCTGCGCCAGCGATTGCTGGTAGTTCGCGCGGTCGCGCTTGAGCTTGATGTCGCAGGTGGTGAGCCTGTTGTACGTATTGTTCTGTGCGAGCTCGCAGCTCTGCAGGTTGTCGAAGGACTGTTTCTCCTCCTCGCGCGCCTGCTCCAGTTCGCTGGCGAGCTGAAGGGTTTCTCGTTTGGTGTACGCGGCTCCGAGGAACGCCAGGGCGATGAGCATCAGGGCGACGACCGCGAGGCGGGTGCGCGTGAGCTTGGCCTTCTGCTGGGCGCGTGCACGGTCCTCGGCCAGCAGTTCCTCGCGCTCTTTCTCGAGCAGCACGCTGAGTCCGTCGGCCATTTCGGTCATCGACGGGCGGATGGTCGCGTCGATGGCGAACCAGGACCGGAAGGCCTCGGTGAGCAGTTGGCGTGGGTGACCGGTCAGCTCGGGCAGGGCGTCCGGGTCAAGGGGCTCTTCGGCCCGCTTCTGCTGTGCCGCGGCCATTTCTTGGTGGGTGCCCGCGTTCGCGCCGGGGAAGTATTCCATGCCGACGAGCGACAGCAGCAGGGTGGCTGCGAGCCCGTAGGTGTCCATCTTCTCGTCCAGGGGCACGTCTTCTTCGCTCCCTGTGAGCGCGATGGTTTGCTCGGGAGCGGCGAACAGGATGGTACCCGCCACGAACTTGGACGATCGCTCGGCGGCCACCCCCAGGTCCAGGATGATCGGGTGGATTCGCCCGCCGAACTGGGCCAGGAAGATGTTGTCTGGCTTCAGGTCCTGGTGACGCAAGCCCGCCCGGTGCAGCGCGTCGAGGCTACGTGCGATGGGGACGAAGATCTCGTTGGCTTCCTTCAGCGACAGCGACCCCTGCTGCAGCCGCTTCGCCAGCGTCTCCCCCTCGTACACGGGCATGGTGAACCACACGAAGTCCGGGGTCGTTCCGTGGTCCTTGAGCTGAACCATGTGCGGGTGCCCTGCTGCCGCGAGCATCACCAGTTCTCGTTCCACGTCGCGGCCCGAATAGGCCTCCCGCAACGTGATTTTCAGCGCGACCTGGTGCTCCGGCACGTCGACCCGTTCCGCCACGTACACCTTGCCGAAGGTGCCTTTGCCCAGCAGTCGGATGAGCCGGTACATGCTGCCCACCAGATCCCCCACCTGCGGCAGCTTCGACACGTCCAGCGTGGGCCGCGGGCACGAGCCATCGTCGGATCGAGATTCGTCGATGACGGTGTCCGCCAGGGCCTGCGTGATGGTCGACCGGAATGCGCGTTTGGAGGTCACGGTGGGAGGGTAGCCTAACCAATACGGAGCCAGTTCTCAAAGGTGCCGGCGTGCGATAGCCACGTCCGGGCTCATCGCGGGCACACAACGCTCCCCCAGCGACCCGGATTCCCGTGCAAGCCGCGCCATCCTGTATGATGGGACGTCGCGATGACCCTTGCCGCAGCACGGAGACTTGTTCGGACGCCGTCATGATGGACCGAAACTCAGCCAGCGAAGTCGAGCCCGACGAGAGCGTCGAGCTCCAGCAGTCCACGGCGATCGGTGCGAAGGGCATCTTCCGGCGCTTTGTGTTCGTCCTGGTGGTGTTCGAGATGATCGTGGGGGTCGCGGTCCTGACCTACGACATCCTGGACACCACGGCCTCGATGCACGAGAAGCTCGATTCCCTGGGGACGGTGGGGGCGCAAGTGGTGCAATCCTTGCGGGTCGAGGCTCCCGACGCCACCGAGGTGGACGTCCTTCGTCAAGCATCGCGCATCACCGGCTTTCCGATGGGGCTGGTGACCAAGGGCGGCGGGCTCTCCTTCGCCACCGAGCCGGCGATGTACGATGCCGCGCAGATCGTGTTCCTCGGGGAGCCCATCGTCCCGTCGCGGCGGTTCGCCATTCGCGGAGAGCTGGGCAAGGTGAGCGGTGGCTGGTTCGTGCGGCCGTTTTCCGAGCACTACGACCTCCTGATCATCGTTCCCCACCTGCCCGAGTCCGAGGGCAGGATGATGTACTTCACGATCAGCGCGGGCGTGCTGGGGCTCGGTCTGGCCGCGAGCGTGCTCGTGATGCTCGGAACCGCCAACTGGATGCTGCGCCGCCCCCTCGACCGGCTCGTGCGCGCCCTCACCAGCGCGCTGAAGCGGGACGTGGACCGTCGGCGCGTGGCGGAACAGGTTGCGGTGCAAGCCCGCCTGGACGCGGAAGCGCATCTGGCGTTCCTCGACAACCTGATCAATGCCTCCGACCAAGTCGGGATTGTGGCGCTGGACGTGGACGGCCGCATCCAGTTGCTCAACCGTGCGGCAGAGACCATCCTTGGCTTTTCCGAGGCCGAAACCATCGGCAAGATGACCCTGGCGGACCTGCTGGACCGGACCCGCCGCCGCTCGCTGCACGAAGTCCCCTTGCGTTCCCTCATGAAGCTGCAGGATGGGGAGATGTTCGTGTCGGACCGGAGCGGCACGGAGCACCTGGTCTCTGTGAACTACAGCGACATCGAGGACGTGGAGGGCAAGGTCAAGGGGCGGCTGATGGTGTTCATCGACGTGACCGAGCGAAAGCGTCTCGAGGTGGAGCTGCAGATCAACGAGATGCAGCTGGTGCAGTCGGCCAAGCTGGCGGGCTTGGGGGAGATGGCGACGGGCGTGGCGCACGAGCTGAACCAGCCGCTCAACAACATCGGGCTGCTCGCCTCCCGGGTGACGCGCCGGCTGGCCAAGAGTGGGGATGAGAGTCAGTTCGACTTCGAGATCGAGAAGCTGCAGAAGATCCAGGGGCAGGTCCAGCGAGCCAGCAAGATCATCGACCAGCTCAGGACCTTCGGCCGCCCCACGGTGCTGCAGGTCACGGACTTCCCCATCCGTCAGCCCGTGGAGTCGGTCCTCGACCTGCTGGGGCAGCAGCTTGCGGGCCGGGGGATCGAGGTTGTCGTCGAGATCCCGGACGGGCTGCCCAACGTCCAGGCGGACGAGCCCCAGCTCGAGCAAGTCCTCATCAACCTGCTGAACAACGCGCGGGATGTGCTTAGCGAGCAGGGGGCTTCGTCCGAATCCCCGCGCATACGCCTCAAGGCGGAGGCCGAGATCCTCCCCGGGGACGGGGAGCTCAGGATTTGCCTGCACGTGGAGGACAACGGGCCGGGCATGTCCGACGAGGTGTGCCGTCGCGTGTTCGAGCCGTTCTTCTCGACCAAGGAAGTGGGTAAGGGGACCGGGCTGGGGCTGTCGATCAGCTACGGCCTGGTTCGTGGGTTCGGCGGGACCCTTGCGTTTCGGTCGCGGCTGGGGGAAGGAACTACCTTCACCATCTTGCTCAAGACGGTGGCTCCCCCCGAGAGTCAGCCGCGAGAACTCGACCCATGAACCCCTCACGCAAAGTCCTGCTCATCGATGACGAGGCCCTCGTGCGGGACGAGCTGGGTGGCCTGCTGACCGACGAGGGCTACGAGCTCACGACCGCGTCGGATGGGGAAGCCGGCCTGGCGAGCTTCCGGGCCGAGGCGCCGGACATGGTCATCACGGACGTGCGCATGCCACGGCGCGACGGGTTGTCGGTGGCGATGACCATCCGCCAGGAGGCCCCGACGATGCCGATCACGGTGATCACGGGGCATGGCAACGAGGCAATGGTGCTCCAAGCCTTGCGTGCCGGCGTCACGGACTTCATCAAGAAGCCCGTTCGGCTCGAAGACCTGACGAACGCCTTGGAGAGAATGGAAGCAGCGCTGCGTCTGGCCAGGGCGCAGGGGGCGGATCTGCCTGCTTCCGTCGCCGTCCAGGAGCAAACCTGGGTCTACCAGCTCGACAACGACCTCGCCGCCATTCCGCTATTCGTCGATGTGTTGCTGCGCAAGGCGGACGCCTTGGGTCACCCCCGCACGGCCGGGGAGCTGAGCCTCGCCTTGCGCGAGCTTCTCATCAACGCCATCGAGCACGGGAATCTTGAGCTGACGTACGAGGAGAAGTCCCATGCCCTCGAGGTGGGCGGGTTGGCTCGCGTCATCGAGGAGCGACGACGCCGGCCGGAAATGGCTCGCCGCAGGACCACCGTTGGCGTCATGCGTCGGGGCACTACGCTTTCGGTTCGTATCTCCGACGAGGGCAAGGGGTTTGACTGGAAGGGTTTGCCTGACCCGACCGATCCGTCGTACTTGCTGGCTGATCATGGGCGCGGGGTTCTGCTTGCGCAGGTGGCGGTGGACGAGCTGACCTACAACGAGCGGGGCAACGAGGTCCGTCTCACGAAGGAACTGCACGGGGCTTGAGCTCTGGGTTATTCTTTCCCCATGCGCTGGCTGACTGTCGGTTTGGGAGTGGTCCTGTTCGCAGCGTCTGCGCTCGGCGCGGGATGCGTGGTCAAGACGAACCAGGAATGGATTCGGGATGCGGCGTCGCGGGACCTTTCGTGTGCTTCCGGGCAAGTCACGGTGCACCACTACACGGGCACGCCCGACCGCAAGGGGGCGACCGGTTGTGGAAAGACCGCGAAGTTCACCCGCGTATGCGGAGAGGACGGCTGGTGCCGCTGGAAGATGGAAGCGCCCCCGCAGCCGGCACCGTGAGGTCTGTCCCGGGTTCCGTGCCTAGGTTGGAGCACGACAACGGGTTGGGTATGGGCACGGCCTTGCCTGGATTCAACCACATGTCGTGATCGGGTTGGGTATGGGCACGGCCTTGCCGTGCCTGGATCCAACCGCGTGTCGTGATCGGGTTGGGCACCGCCGTGCCTGGATCCCACCACGTGTCATGATCGGGTTGGGCACCGCCGTGCCTGGATTCAACCACGTGTCTTGATCGGGTTGGACCGTTCAGCCTCGCCGCGCCTCTGCTTCCACGACGCGCTCCACGGCGCGTCGGTGTGCTGCCTCGTCCGCTTCATTCACCGCACACACGGTTTCGATGAGCGCCATCGGCTCCTGCCCGTCCCGAACGCCCTCGCGAAAGTCCGCCGAGCCGGCAAGCAAGTCCACGGCCGGGATGTCGTCCACGAATTCGTAGCGCTCGGTCCGGAAACGAAACGCGTCTGGAGCTTGATAAGCGGAGAGCGCAATGAGCGCCGCGTACGTTGCCATGGGTCGGAAGTCTTCACGGTCCGTCACGTGAACCTGCACTCCGCCGCACACCTGGCCCGCATGCTTGTGGAAGGTGGGCTGGAACGTCAGCGGGCGAGCGACGAACCCTCCGAGAGGCAGTGAACGAAGCGCCTCTGCGAGACGAACCCCATCGAGCCAGGGTGCACCGCACACCTCGAACGGTCGCGTCGTGCCACGGCCTTCCGACAGATTGGTCCCCTCCAGCAGGCACCCGCCGGGGTAGACAAGGGCCGTGTCCACGGTGGGCATGTTCGGCGACGGCATCACGAACGGGCGGTCCCATCGGGTTCCGTCGGCCCTGTCCCAACCCCGCACGGCGACCACGTCCAGCGCTTCACCTGGGCCCACGGCAATCCCGTCGCGGCTCGCCATCTCAGCCACCACTTCCCCGGGTGTCAGACCATGTCGGACCGGGATCGGCTCCAACCCCACAAACGACAAGTACCCGGCACGCTGCGGCTTGCCCTCGAGCTGTCGCCCGCCGATCGGGTTGGGCCGGTCCAAAAGCACCACGCTCACGCCTGCCAAGTGTGCCGCCCGCACCGCAAGCACTGCGGTCCACACGAACGTGTAGTACCGGCTGCCCACGTCGCTCAGGTCCACCAGCAGGATGTCCAGGTCCGCGAGGTGCTCGCGACGCGGGGACAGGTCTTCGAACGCTTGGCCATAAAGCGAGACGATGGGCGCACCCGAGGTCGGGTCCGCGGCGTGCGCGACACCGATCATGTCCTGGGCTTCTCCCCCGTAGCCGTGCTCGGGACCGAAGATGCGTCGCGGGTGTATGTCGAGTTGTGAGAGCACACCGCTCACGTGCACGAGGTTCTTGTCGACGCTTGCGGGGTGCGCGAGGAGTCCCACGCGGCCACGCCGCAGCGAACGAATCAGGGCCGAAAGGGAGGGCAAACGGTCGAGTCCTACCTGCATGATCATGCAAACATTGCATATTGGTAGCTTGGATGCTAAAAAAGTTGCAGACCATGCGACGAGTCCTGGTAGTCGATGATGAGGAGAACATTCGTCTCGTGCTCCGGACGTTGCTACGTCGGAGTGGGTACGAGGTGGAGACGGCGTCGAACGGGGAGGAGGCGCTGAAGCTGGTGGAGAGCTTCGGGCCGGACTTCGTGCTGACGGACGCGCGCATGCCGAAGATGGGGGGGTTGGACCTGCTGTCGACGTTGCGGGCGAAGCAGAGTGACGCGACGGTCATCGTGATGAGCGCGTACGGGAACGTGGACATGGCGTTGGAGGCCATCAAGGCTGGGGCGTACGACTACGTGCAGAAGCCGTTCAAGAACGACGAGATCGTGTTGGCGCTTCGCAAGGCGGAGGAGCGGGAGGCGTTGCGGCGGGAGAACCGGGCCTTGCGCGAGGAGATTCGCAAGGAGTACCGGTTCGACGACCTGCTGGCGAAGAGCACGTCGATGCAGGATATCTTCCGGACGGTGGCGAAGGTGGCGGACTTCAAGACCACGGTGCTCATCTCTGGGGAGAGCGGTGTGGGCAAGGAGTTGGTGGCTCGTGCGATTCACAACCGTTCTTCGCGGGCCAAGGGGCGGTTCGTGGCCGTGAACTGTGGGGCCATCCCGGAGACGCTGCTCGAGAGCGAGCTGTTCGGTCACCGCAAGGGGGCGTTCACCGATGCTTCGGCGGACCGTCGTGGTCTGTTCGAGGAGGCGGACGAGGGAACGCTGTTTCTCGACGAGGTAGGGGAGCTTCCCCTGGCGTTGCAGGTCAAGCTCCTGCGGGTGCTGCAAGACGAGATGATTCGGCGTCTGGGGGACAACCGAGACATTCGGGTCGACGTGCGCATCCTGGCGGCCACGCATCGGGACCTGGTGGCGGAGACGAAGGCGAACCGATTTCGTGAGGACCTGTACTACCGGCTCAACGTGTTGCCGATCAAGGTTCCGCCCCTGCGGGACCGTCGCGACGACATCCCGCTTTTGCTGGACCACTTCTTGAGTCGGAACAACGCGAGGTTGGGGACGGCGATTCGCGGGGTGGACCCCGAGGCGCGCCGTTTGCTGCTGGAGTACGGGTGGCCTGGCAACGTGCGAGAGCTCGAGAACTCGATCGAGCGTGCGATGGTGCTGGCGGAGGGGGAGGTCATCTCGGCCAACGACCTACCGGAGCGGATCCGGGAGTCTCGGGACCCCATCAAGATGCAGCTCGCGAGTGGGGAGCTGTCGATCAAGAAGACCACGCGCATCATCGAAGAGGTCCTCATCCGGCGGGCGTTGCAGAAGACCAAGGGCAACCGGACGCGTGCGGCCGGAATCCTCGAGATCAGCCACCGAGCCTTGCTGTACAAGATTAAGGAGTACGGCCTCACGGACGCCTGAACGTTGCGCCAGCACGACGGCGTGCGATGCGGTTCAGCTGCATCTGCCGTTGACGAAGGAGCGGTGGCGACCTAAGGAACGCTCAGACTTTGCGGAGCCAAAGGTTCCCCAGAGTCGTGCATTGAACAGCCTGCTTCAAGGCAGGCTGGGCCCCCCAAGGTAAGGCGCGCGAGAACTCCCACGCGTCGTGGAGATTCCCACCATGTCCATCACTCGTGAGCAGGTCCTGAAGGCGCTCGAAGGCGTCCAGGAGCCCAACACTGGCAAGCCGATCACCGCGCTTTCGATGGTTCAGGAAGTCGCCGTCGCGGGCGACGAGGTCCGTTTGTCTCTCGAGCTTCCCGTCCACGGGGTCGGGACGCAGGAGAAGCTTCGTGCGCCCGTGGTGGAGGCCGTGACCTCCGCGGGAGCGAAGCAGGTCGAGATCAAGTGGTCTACGCGCGTGACAGGGCGCGACCTGAGCGCCGATGATCCGGTGCCCCAGGTGGCCAACGTCATCGTGGTGATGAGTGGCAAGGGCGGCGTGGGCAAGAGCACCGTGGCCGCGAACATGGCGCTCTCGTTGGTACGCGCCGGCGCGAGCGTGGGCCTTCTCGACGCCGACATGTACGGACCGAGCGTCCCGGTGATGATGGGAACCATGGCCCGTCCGACGTCGGTGGACGGCAACAGCCTCGAGCCTGTCGAGCGATTCGGCCTCAAGATGATGTCTATCGGCTTCTTGCTCGAGGACCCGCGCGAAGCGATCGTGTGGCGCGGTCCCATGCTGCACGGCGCACTGATGCAGTTCCTCCGGGATGTGAACTGGGGAAAGCTCGACTACCTCTTCCTCGACCTGCCCCCAGGGACCGGGGACATCCCCCTCACCCTCTCTCAGAAGCTTCAGGTCACCGGTGCGGTCATCGTCACCACGCCCCAGGACGTGGCCCTGCAGGACGTCTACAAGTCCGTGTCCATGTGCCAGAAGGTGAACATCCCCATCCTCGGCGTCGTCGAGAACCAGAGCTACTTCGTTTGCGACGGGTGCAACAAGCGACACGAGATCTTCGGCAAGGGGGGTGGCAAGAAGGTGGCGGAGATGGCGGACGCCCCCATGCTCGGCCAGATCCCGATGGACGGTGCGTGCCGGGAGGCGGGGGACGCAGGAACCCCCGTCGTCATGGCTTCGCCCGAGAGCCCCTCCGGGTTGGCCTTGCGCGACGCGGCCGAAGCCCTGGCCATCCGTGTGGCCTCCTATCACGCGGAGCGCAGTGGCACCGTGGTCTCCATCGACCGCTCCGGTGGCAAGAACAAGCACCTCCCCGTCGTTTCCTAACCCGGCAGGGCCGGGCGCCAGTGCAGGGGCTGTCGCCCCTACGCTCCCGTGGGTCGCTACCCCGCCCGGCTCGGACAAAGCGGAACGAGACAGTGTACGTGTTGCCTGCGCACTTTCTCTGCAGATCAGCCAAAGACCTCAGGTGTCGCCCCCGGGTCAGTTGCACCCGCTCTGGATGCTCGCCCTCTTGACCGCGAAGACATATCGGCTTCCCGGGTGCTCCGTGAGCGACCACAGGTTGTCCGACGCCGGGGCGTAATGCAGATCCTCAGGTCCGTACGGCCAACCGCGCTTCGCGGTGCTCTGGCCCACGGCGCCGACGTGCAGTCCCAGATAGCTTCCGCTGCACGAGGCGAAGTACGTGCCGTTCCACGAGAAGCCGCCCTGGATGTTCCCGACCCCTGGGAACACAGCGTCCGAAGCCTGCACCCGACCTCCCACCACGAGCAGCCTGCCGGTCGTTTCGTCGAGCGGCCAGCGGTGCATCCTGCCCGTCACGTTCGAAGCGGAGTACTCGCCCGCGAGCAGCGAATGCGGGCTGGTGGATCGATCCAGGCTCACGAAGGAGAATCGGGCACAGCACGATGACGTGCACTTGCGATACTGCCCAACCTCCGGGATCGCGTACCGGTAGTTGTAGGCATGATAGCCGTCCGCCTCGGAGATCTTGCCAAGCCAGTTGGCGTTGCCGGTATTCACCTCGAGGATTCTGGTGAGATCGAACACGCGAAACCCACGCGACGTATCTGCCACGTACAGGTAGTTCCCGTACCAGACGAGACCGCCGGCGTGCAGGGGCACCGCCTCGAACGTGGGAGTCGCCCCGTCCATCACAGGCGTCACCAGCAGGGCAAGACGGTACTGGATGCTGTTCATGTCCGTCACGTCGTAGATCGCGACCCGCACCCCCTTGTTCTCGCTCGTGCTCGAGTCGTTCTCGGGCTTGTGGTACCAACTCACGATCCCGACTTTGCGTCCCTGGTAGTCCCCGCTCGCGTAGGCGTCCCCCGTGCCCGTGATCCCCTGGGGATACCAGTAGGTCACGTCGTTGTCTCCCCCGTTCCACGCAAAGCCCGTGTGGAAGCACTCCGTGCCGGACACGTTGCTGACCTTCGTCGCCGTGCGGTTGAGGTTCGCCAATACCTCGCCCAGCGTCACGAGCTTCGCGCTGGCGTGCGAGGCGATCTGCCCGATGATTCCCTCCGATGCGGACCAACGGTCTTCATCGTACAGTCGAAACCCACCCGCTTCCGCAGCCGTGACCTTCCCGGCGGTTGGACCCGATCCCCCCGTCTGGTTGCATTCCGGAGGCGCCGCGGGACAGGCTGGGAACACCTCCCCGACGCAGCTGCCCGTGGCCGGGTCGCACGTCTCCACCCCGTTGCACGGGTCCCCGTCGTCGCACGCGATGGGCTGGCCGGCCTGGCACGTCCCCGTGGCCGGGTCGCAGGTCTCCACCCCGTTGCACGGGTTGCCATCGTCGCAAGTGGGCGGGCAGCTGACGTCCTGTCCGACACTGCCGTCCGTGGGCTGGGCGTCTGGGCCACTGCCCGCACCGCCGTCCGCAGGGTTCGAGTCAGGCCACGAGCTATCGGGGCTCCCGTCCGTCATGGCATCGATGGCGCCGTCTGGTTGGCCGTCCTCCGACGCGTCGTGGGAAGGAGGGGGCGCGTACGGGTCACCGTCTTCCCCGGAGCCGCAGGCTGTCGTGGACACGAGGGAAGCGAGAACCAGGACAGGGAGCCTGGGGGCTGGGTTCGAATGGGGCATAGCGGTCCTCCAGAATCAACCGTAGATGGGAAGGCGGGACAGGGCAACCACCGCGACGTGTGAGCGGGTCAATCGGTAGCTTCCTCCAAGGTCAGCTGCGACTTCATCCACTGAAACAGCCGCCTTGCGGGTGATTCGGGTGACACGGCTTCGAGCGGAACACTCTTCAGCAACCTAAACAGAATTGCTGACGAGGAGACGTCGCGTTCCGCAGTCGTTCCGCCTTGGTCGCGAGCCAGCAGGCGCAAGGGTCGGTCACGTTGCCTGCGCGGTTGTCGGGACGCCCTGGTTTTCCGCAGCCGCAAGCCAGTCCCCCAGCGGTTTGAACACCAGGTCTGGGGCTGGATCGCTCACGAACATGTCGGCGTGGGCGATCGGAACCGATCGGGTGCCGACCTCCAGCACGTGCTTGCACTTCGACGCGATGTTCTCGTGAGGCCACAGCGTGGTCTCTCGAGGAACGATACCGTCCGCGTTGGCGACGACGGTCAGCAGCGGGAGGTGGATGCTCTTGATCCCTTCCGCGATGTTGCGGCCACCGATCACAGGGTCTCCGAGCTTCATCCACCGAGCGATGTCGGCGTTGACGTGACGGTTGGGGTTCTCGACCGTGCGCGTGAGCTCGGCTGCTTGCGACATGTCGACCACGCCGGGGTGCAGGTACAGGGAGAGCAACCAAGGCACACGGCGGAGTGCGGGGAGTGCGACGCGCGCGAGGTGCCGGGATCCGCGAAACGGGATCGCGCCCAACACCCGAGGCGACGCGAACGCGGCGCGAAGCAGGGGGTGGACGTTTAGCCATCGCACCGGGCCGCCCATGTTCACGAGCCGGCCGGCTCGGTGATCCTTCTGGCACACCACGTGCGCGAACATCAGGGTCGCCCCGAGGCTGCATCCGATCAGATCCACCACGTCGGCTCCCGTCTCCGTATGCTCTGCCACGAAGCGGACGGCGGACGCCACGTCGTGCAGGACGAGGTCTTCGAGGTGGTAGCGCAGTCCGCCCCCGACCGACCGACTTCGCCCCTGGGCTCGCAGATCCACAGACCACACCTCGAAGCCTCGCTCCGCGAGGACGGCCTCGATCGACGTGCCCCTCGGGTGGAAGCCGAAGATGAACGAGTTCATCCCGTAGCCGGGGATGATGAGCAGAGGATGCAGCCCGCTCGCGAGCTTCTTCGCGTGCAGGGTGCGCCGAAGTGACAGCATCCAGCCATCGCCGTTGTGGGTCTCGTGGTGATCGATCCGCAACATGACACCGTTCAGACCACGAAATGGGGCCGGGGTCACGCTCAAACTTGACAGACCAAGTTGTCAGACTAATATACGCGCATGCCCAAGCCCACCGGTGCCGTCCTGCGCGTCGCCGACGTGCTCCTGCAGCGGATCGTCTCCGAGGAGTACTCCCCGGGACTGCGTTTGCCCTCTGAGGTCGACCTCGCCCTCGAGTTCTCGTGCGGCCGAAGCACCATCCGGGAGGCCCTTAGACACCTCGCCGGCCTCAACCTCGTCCAGAGTCGCCGCGGCTCCGGCGCCGCCGTCCTGGACTACCGTCGGGAAGGCGTGCTGGAGCTCATGGCTCCCTACTTCCGGCATGGCCGCTTCGACCATCCGCTCCCGGTCATCGTCGGCGAAATGTTGCGCATGAGAACGATGCTCGCGTGCGAGGCCGCGCGGCTCGCTGCCATGTACGCCCGACCGGACACTCTCCTCGCCGTGCGAAAGAAGATCGAGCTGGCCCACGCCGCCCGGGACAACCCGCAGGAGCACGCCCTGCGCGAGCTCGAAGTGTTCCGGGCGATGACGCACGCGTCCGCGATCTGGCCCGCTGCCTGGCTCGCCAACGCCTTCACCGCGCCGATGCGTGAGGTGCACCGCCTCGTGGCCGATCCCCTCGCGGCCGTCCAGCCCGACTGGCTCGAGACCATGAACGTCCTGATGGACCTCATCGAGCAGCGACGGCCCGAGGAGGCCGTGGCCCACCTGCGACAGCACTTTGCGCGCGTGGACCGCCAAATCGAAGACGTGCTTGCGATGCTGTTCGCGCAGCGGTCCTGAACCACTCCATCCACGAGGATTGCCATGCGTCACGAAGAACACTCACCCCCCGCTTCGACCTTCTCCAAGGGGTCGAGAGCCGTCCTTCGCCAACGAGAGAGGAAGATCGTGATCGCCTGTGCGGAGGTGTTGCTCCCCGACGGGGGCGCCATCCCGATGTCCGGCGTCGAAGCGGGCGTCGTCGACTACTTCGACGACATGGTCGCGAAGGTCCCACCGATGACCCGGATTCTTCTGCGGGGTTTGTTGCAGTTGGTGGAACACAGCCCGACCCTCTACGGTCCTCTGAAGCGTCCTGTGACTCGCTTGGGCGTCGAGGACCGTCGGAAGGTGCTCTCCCGGCTGATGAACAGCCGGTCCTACCTCTTGCGTACGGCGTTTCTTGGGCTGCGCACCGTGCTGACGATCGCCTACTTCGGCAACGAAGACGTCGTTCGATCCGTGGGGGCGACCCCGAACCTGGATCCCTTTGCGAGGACAGGGGTGAGCGCATGATCAAGCTGGCTCGTTACGAGGTGTCCTCCCGTCCCCACGCGGGTGTGAAGGTCTTTGCGGACTACCACGGATCGGTGCGAGACCGCTGCGACGTGGTCGTGGTGGGCTCGGGGCCGGGAGGGGCGGTCGTCGCCAAGGAGCTTGCGGAAGCGGGAATGGACGTCGTGCTTCTGGAGGAGGGGCGGCCCTGGGACGAGCCTGACTTCAAGCCGGACGCAGGGGCCGCGATGGTGGGGATGCTGCGGGAGGGGGGAATGCGCGCCACCCGTGGGAACGTGTTCATGCCTACCATGCAAGCGATCGCGCTGGGGGGAGGCTCGGTGGTCAACTCGGCGATCTCGGTGCGCCCCCCTGCGTGGGTGTTCGAGCGATGGGCGAGGGACCACGGGACGGAGCTTCTCACGGCCTCGTCCCTGGACGCGCACTTCGGTCGGGTGGAGACCTTCTTGGGGATCGAGCCCACGCCCGACGCCGTGCTCGGAGAACGCAATCTCGCCTTTCGACGAGGGTGCGACGCGCTCGGCATGACGAGTGAGCCGTGCCCCCGCAATGCGCCGGGGTGCAAGGGGTCCGCGGAGTGTTTCACGGGCTGCCGCAACCGGGGAAAGGGATCGACCGACGTGTCCTACGTGCCGGCTGCCATCCGTGCGGGGGCGCGCGTCTACACGAGCGCCCGCGTGGATACGGTGACCGCCGAAGGCCGGCTTGCCCGAGGCGTACGCGGCAAGATTGTCGATCCCGTTTCGAAGAAGGAGGTGTACGACCTGCAGGTGGAGGCGCGCTTGGTCGTGCTGTCCGCGGGGTGCATGGCCACGCCGGTGATTCTTCAGCGCTCGGGGATCGGGAACGAGCACGGTCATGCGGGCAAGCATCTGCGAGCGCATCCGGGGATCGCGGTGCTGGCTGTGTTCCCGCACAAGATCAACCCGTGGGAGGGGGCCACGCAGGGATACCATTCCATGCACGACCTGCGGGACGGTCTGAAGTACGAGGTACTCTGGTCCCCGCCTCCCATCATCGCCACGCGCTTCCCTGGGATGGGCGCCGCCTTCAAGGACCAACTCGCCACCTTCGAACGGGCTGCCCCCTTCGACGTCATCGTCGACGGTTCCGACTCGGAAGGGTCTGTGTCCCCTCGGCCGTTCGGCATGGACCCGGACATCCGGTTTGACATCGGCCCAAGAGATGTGAAGAAGCTGCATGAAGGGCTGTGCAAGTTGCTGGAGATCTCGTTCGCCGCCGGAGCGACCGAGGTGCTCCCCGGGCTTCACGGCACCGACCCCGTGGTCCGTTCGCCGCAGGACCTCGACCGGCTTCGCAGGTACAAGATGAAGCCCACGGACCCCGTCATCGCTGGCAATCATGTGTTCGGCACGACGCGCATGGGAAGCGATCCGAAGTCCAGCGTGGTGGACGTGGACGGGCGGTGCCACGGTACGGACAACCTGTACGTGGCAGACTCCGGGGTCATCCCCTCGAGCCCCGCGGTCAATCCCATGCTGACGATCATGGCGCTGGCGTCGAGAACGGCGAGCATCCTTGCCGCTCGGATGTGAGATCAGAAGAACTGATACACACCGAGCGCGGGACGGGGGGCTTCCTCCCCGCGAAGCGGGAAGGCCATGTCCGCACGGACACCCGTCTTGACGAAGTACGGAATCAGGATGCGAAGGCCGAACCCGGCAGATACCGCGTCTTCGACCCCCGTGGAAGCCTCGGCCTCCGCCACGGCTGCGTCTGAGAACACGACGGGCATGAATGCCACGTACTTGGAGTCGAAGGCGACGAAGCGGACTTCGGCGTTCGCTGCGGCGTAGGCGTGGGTTCGTAGGTGGTTGTCCGGGTAGCCACGAATGACGTCCAGGCCGCCCAGGAAGTAGCGAAGCTGAGGGGGGACGTCGGTGGACGTGCCGGCCGTGGCTCGCAAGGCGAAGTTCCAGCGCTCGCCCAGCATGAGGAACGCGAGGGCTTCGGTGTTGACCTGCTGGTAGTGTCCGCGGGGCTCACGGGTCGTGAGGCCCACGCCCGGGCGGACTTCCACGGACGCCCCGGTCATGCGCAAGCGAACGGTGTCGACCCGGCCGAGGCGCAGGCCCGGATCGACGTACACACCGGTCAAGTCGTCGGGAAGGGCGGGCTCGGTCTGGGTGGGCTCGATGAACCGGTCGACGAAGCCATCGACGCGCAGGCCGTAGCGAAGGCGGTCGTCCCAGGCGATCTGGCTGACCTCGACGCGGGATCGGTTACGCGCCAGCACGAAGCCCGGCCGAGGTCGCACGAGGCGGTCGGCCTGGACGAGCAGATCGATCCGCTCGCCGAAGGCGCGAGGATCCCGCCACCACAGTTGTCCTCCCTGGAAGCTGCCGAACCGCTCGTACAGCACGGCGACTTCTTGAAAGCGACCCGCGACGTTGACGTCGCTCGCGCCCACTTGCAGCCACAAGACGTCGCCGTCCGAGGCGAAGCGGAAGAGGGGGTTGATAGTGAACTTCTCGGCCAGGGAGAAGACCGCCACGTTCTCGTCGTCACGTCGTTCCAGCGTAGCTTGGACGTGATCGAACAAGTGGGTGTTCCAAAGACGCGTGACGGCCAGGTCCCATTGCGCGCGGGAGATCGTTTCGCCGTCGTTCCAGTCGATCTCGCGCACCACGACGTCTTCGTCGGTGCTATCGAGACCGCGTATTTCGATCCGGTGGACGACGGTGGGAAAGGTCTCTTCCGCATGGTTCACGGCACTGGGGGCATCAGCGTACGAGGGGGACGTGACGGCGAAGATCGCCGCGCACACGAGAGCTGACGTTCGAGCGGAAGAGCGCATGCGAGGGTGGTGGTACGCCGCGTGAGCGGCGGTGTCTACTGCGGCTTGCTCGAGGCGTTGGCGTCCGCTCACGTCAACGACAACAAGAGCGTTCTGGCCTTCAACCTGTCCTACCTGTTCCACCGCGACGACATCCTGGGTGAGGCGATGGACCGGCTCCTGGGCTGGGTCGCCAGCGACCGCGTCGCTGAGGCCCATCGCGCCTTCGAGTCGAGAACCACCCTCGGCAAACTCGCGCTGTGACCCCAGCCACTTGGAGCAACAGGGTCTCACCTGAGACCTGCTCGGTCACACCTAGCGAGACACGGAAGGCCAAAAGCGCCATTTCCCGGCGGGAATGCGCGTCGGTCGCGATGGCTCGCTCCTTGCGTGCCCAGGGTGCTGACACCGAATCACCATTCACAACAACAAGGCGAGGGGTCATGGCATCCAATGTTTTCGCTGTCCGCATCGCAGGACTCGTCTGTGCTGCTGCATTGCTCGCGTGCTCGGGTGGCGAAACCGACGGTGACGAGGGCGCGCCCCAGTCGTGTCCGAGCCACCTGGCCCAATGCGGTATCGAATGCGTGTCGCTGCAGAGCAACAGTGCCCACTGCGGAGCTTGCTCCAACGCCTGCACCTCCAGCGAGGTCTGCTCGAAGGGCGCCTGCGCGAGCCAATGCGACGCGGGACTGATCCAGTGCGGCCAGAGTTGCGTGGACATCGGCTCCGACCCACTGCATTGCGGCGGGTGCGACAGGCCCTGTGACGGGACTTGCACAGGCGGCACGTGTACTGCGGCAACGGGGGGAAGCGGAGGCGGGACGGGCGGGACGGGCGGGACGGGCGGGACGGGCGGGACGGGCGGGACGG
>CAZAWR010000036.1:0-87772 GCA_964488865.1 uncultured Polyangiaceae bacterium
GCGAGGAGCTTCTGGAATGATTCGATGTTGGCCTTCATGCGAAAGTAGGGCTAGGGCTGCGTCGCACCTCAACCCAGTAGCGATTTCGGGCCCCTATCGGTCCACGACTTTGCCCGTGCGGTCGATGGTGACCTGCACACCGCCGCGTTTGACGGATGCCTTGCCGTCCATGAAGTACGCAGGACCTTCGAACGCCAACGGGATCACCACGGCTCCGGTCTTGTCGATGTAGCCCCAGCGTCCCCCGCGGATGAGCCCGTGCTCGTCGGACTTGTCGATGGTGCACCCCACGCAGAAGCACGCGAGGCCCTCGCTGAACCCGCAGGCGAAGTCGAACCTTGCGGGGATGACCACGTGAGCCCGGGTGTTGAAGAACCCGAACTTGCCGTTCTCGACGAAGCGAGCGAGCCCATCCTCGAAGGGATCGGGACCGTTGTCGTAGTTGAAGGGCCGGATCAACACGCGCCCGGTCCGGTCGATGTACGCGAACCCCTGGTCGTCTGCCACGGCGGCGATGCCTTCCGGGGTGAACTCATCGGCAAGGTCGTAGCGGGGCTCGATGACGACCCGGCCACCGGGCTCGCGATAGCCGAACGGGCCGGTGTCGTCGGGCGTGGCGGAGAATCGCGTGAGGGGCGGCATGGGTGCGGCCGGAGCTTCCGACGCGGTTTCTCCTACGGAGTCGCCTGGCTGTTGGGCTTGCACGGTGACGGGCGTCTCAACCGGAGCCGCTGCGGGCGTGCAGGCCAAAGCCACCAGGGAGAGGCTAAGGGCGGGGATACGAGGGTTCACAGTTTGGAGGCTCCTCTGCGTTTGCTCTCCCGCCGCACGCGCTCGAGCACTTCGTATACGATCGGACAGGTTCCCGAGGCGTCGATCACGCCGAGGAGCCGCGACACCATTTCGGGCTTGTGCAAGTGCGGGTACGCCCGACAGTCCTCCGGTCGATCCTCGTAAACTGAACACCGCCGTTCCACCAGGAAGGGACAGGGCAGGGTCGTGAAGACAAGACCCCCGGGCTCGGGGCGAAGGTAGCGCTCGCGAACTTGTTCGGGGGTCAGGTCGAGTCGTCTCGCCAGCTTCGCGACGTCGTCGTCTTCGAGTAGAGGGCCGAGCGTCTCGCAACAGCGCGCGCACTGGGTGCAGTCGACCGCAGCGCTCACCTCGTCGAATGCGCGGTGAAACATGGCGTCGACGACCTTCTCGGGGAGAGGGCTGAACTTCAGGCTCTGCCGAAGGCGCAGGTTAGCCTGCAGCTTTCGCTCGGCCAGGGATCGAAGGCGCTCCGGGTCCGTCTCGATGGCCGGTGTCGCGGGCTGCGGACGGGCTTTCGGTTCCGCGCCTTGCTCGTTAGGCGCGGCCTTCTCCTTCGCAAGGCGTTTGGACACGAAGTGTGTGGCATAGGCGCGTTCGATCTCCGCGGCGCCGGACTTGCTGAAGCGAAGCGGGAGCTTGGGCCCTTTGCCCCACTTCCGGTAGTCGGTCCAGCTCTCCTTGAGACCGCATTCTCGACAGGCGGCTCGCATGGCACGGACGACCGTGCTCACCTTCCCGAGGCTGCCATGCACCACCTTCTCCAGGTACGGCACGCGACCTTTTCGCCAGTTGTCGTAGTCGGTCCTTTCGAGCATGCCCGTATGCAACAGTACGTCGACGGCGGACACGTATCCCTGCCGCTTCAGGACCTCGGAAACGGCTCGCTTTGTCTTCGCGGTGGCGTCGGTGCGGTTCAACGGACGGAATCTAGACCAGGTTCAATCCCGCGGGCTACGCAAACAGCCCACGCCTCCCCCCTCCTCGAGAACGCATGTGTAGTACGTGTCCGCGGCCACCTGTACTGGCTTCGAGATCCCCTTCACCACGCGGTCGAAGAACTTGCCGTCCTCCCGCCCTCGCTCGTGCAGCGTGTCCCCCTCACGCGCGTAGAACACGTCGTGGTATCCGCTCCACAGGTTGCTCACGCTACTCTTCGCCGGCCACCGCTCGATGTCGAACTTCCCCGCGTGCGCATCGATCCTTGCGATGCCTTGGTCGTCGAGCACCACTGGCCAGATGGACCAGTTCGCCATGGCGCGGACCGCTCCGACCCCGGAGATGGGCTTCGGAGTCACCGTCGCGCCATGGAAGGGTTGCACGGTCACGTCCACGTCGATTGGGTTACTGGCAGCGAACGGGTTCCCCACGCGCAGGGTCCCCTCGAAGTTGCCATAGGAGGCCGTGGCCCCATCCATGACGTAAGCGTGCCCGCCCGTGGTGCTGACCATCAGCCCTTTCAAGTCCTTCACGCCCGCGAGCCGGATTCCCGCGCCGATCTGTCCCTGGAAGTTGATCTCGAAACAGCGGGGACCGTCTTCGTGAATGCCACACAGCGCGCCTCCGTTCGTGCTGACGAAGAGGACGTTGGGTTTTCCTAGGGCAGGCTGCAGCGTGGGGGAGCGCACCTCACCGCCCCAGCACGAAACGCCGGTGGCATCCAACACACACACGAGGCCGGGATAGCCACCGGTTGCCACGATCTGCGTGGGGCGATCGAACGCGAGTGGTCGCGATTCGGCCTCGCCCGGCCGGAAGCACGACACCCCTTTGGCATGCAGTGCGCACCCTTCCCCGATGCGCAGCGCCACGCCCTGGACGCCTTCGAGCCCCTGCACGACGGTGGGCCCTGTGCTCACGACCTGGCCCTCGCCGGTGTCCCAGCACATGAGTCCCTTCGGGGTCCGGGCGCAGAAGCCGCCACCGCCCCAGAGCGCGTCCGCGCCCACGATGGCGTCGACGCGCGTGGATGACACGCTGTCGCATCCGAGCCCGCACGGGGCGGACACGAGGGTTAGGAGCAGAACGACCGATCGGGAGGCCATGGCCCACCGTACCCGGTGAGTCGTGCGCGCTGCAATCGGGCCCGGCTCGACGGGGCTCACCTTGCGGCGGTGAGGGTCAGCCCCTTGTGGTCGGGTCGAGGCCGAGGCGGCGCGCCAGGTGGTGCAAGTTGCCGCGGTCCATGCCGAGCGCCCTGGCTGCAGCCGACCAGTTGCCGCCGCATGCTCGCACCGCGCTCGCGATCGACTCCCTCCGGAAGTCGTCGACTGCCTGCCGCATGGGCTTGACGTTCGAGGGCCGCGTGCTGGGCTTGAATGTCAGTTCCTCCGACTCGGGCCGTCGCTCGAGCTGGAGACAGCCCGACGTCAACAGCACGGGGCCGTCGCGACGAACGCCTGCCGAGGCTCGCAGCACCGCGCGCGACAGGACGTTCTCCAGCTCTCTCACGTTGCCGGGCCACGCGTAGGCCAGCAGGGCGTCCGACGCATCGGGGGCGAGACGCACTGCGGTAAGGCCGAGTCGGCGACGGTTCCTTTCGAGGAAGTGCCCTGCCAGCAGGGGGATGTCCTGCGGCCGCTCGCGCAAGGGGGGAACGCGGAGCGGATAGACGTGGAGGCGGTGATACAGATCCGCCCGGAAGCGTCCCTCCCGAACTTCGAAGTCCAGGTCCCGGTTCGTCGCCGCGAGCAGTCGCACGTCGACCCGCATCGCTCGGTCCAGGCCGACGCGCTGGATCTCACCTGACTGCAGCACCCGCAGGAGCTTGGGCTGCAGTTCCAGAGGCAACTCCCCGATCTCGTCGAGCAGGAGCGTCCCGCCGTCGGCCACGTCGAACTTGCCGTGGCGGTCCGTGGCGGCTCCGGTGAATGCCCCGCGGACGTGACCGAACAGCTCGCTTTCGGCCAGCGACGCCGGGAGCGCGGCGCAGTTGACGTACGTCAGCGGGTGGTCACGACGCGGCGACGCGGCGTGAATGGCGTGGGCGACGACTTCCTTTCCCACGCCGGTCTCCCCGGTGATCAGCACGGTGAACGTGGACGGAGCGATGAGCGCGACTTCGTCTCGCAGGCGGGAGATCGCGAGGGACGTGCCCAGGATGTCACCTCCCTGGCGCTCTCGCAGGTCGCGCATCATTTCGCGCGCGATCAGACCTTGCCGCGAAGCCGCCTGCTCGAGCGCTTCGATCAGCTGGGTCGTGTGCATCGCCGCCCCTGCCAGCGCGCCCAGCACGCTGAGAAACCCCATGTCCAGGTGGTCGAACGCATCCGGGCGCAGGGCATCGGCCGTCAACACGCCGATGCGTTGCCCTTCCACGTCGAGCGGACATCCGAGACACGCATGTACCCGGTGCAACGCCGTGGGGTCCATCGCGACAAGCCCGTCGAACGGGTCGGGCAACTCGCTCTCCCGCGGGAAGAGCACGGGCTCCGGGGCATGGGCGAGGATGTTCAGGCGAGGGTGCTCGGACAGAGCAAATCGACGGCCCAGTGTGTCCGGCACCAGCCCGCGCGCGGCCACCGGAACCAGCACGTCGCCTTCTTTGCGAAGCAGACATGCAGCGTCACACGGCACGGCCCGGCACACCGCCTCGAGCAAGCGTCGGTACCGGTCTTCAGCGCTCAGGGCCGTGGTGAGGTCGACGGCGATGGACAGGAGGACATCCGAAGGGGCCATGTTGTGATTTCTACATATCTGTTGTTCCGATCGCAACCTGCCGTTGTTGTCGAATGAACAACGTGAAAGCAGACTTCTCTTGCAATCAGCTGGTTCTTGCGTGGCACCGGACTTGCTGAAGGAGTCGGCTGTACACCGCCGTCGAACGGGCCAGCCCCAGTGCGCCGATCGCCGCAAAGGAGTCCTCTCATGCATCCAGTCATCGCCACCCTCATGCGAGAGCATCGTGTCATCGAGTCCGTGCTGTCGGTGCTCTCGGCGTACGCCCGATCGATTGCGGCCGGCGGTCCCTCCGACCGGGACACGGTGCAGAATTTTTCAGAATTCTTCACGCGCTTTGCCGATCGCCATCACCACGGCAAGGAGGAAGACCTGCTGTTCGCTGCCATGGCGCGACACGGCATGTCCACGGGACGCGGCCCCTTGGGCGTCATGCTTGCCGAGCACGAGGAAGGCCGACGTCACGTCCGCGTCTTCACGCGCATCGCGCAAGGGAGCGGACCCCTTTCGGAAGAGGAACGCACTGCGTTCGTGGACGCGGCGCGCGCGTTCGTTCCGCTCCTCGGCAACCACATCGCCAAGGAGGACAACGTCCTTTACCCGATGGCGCTACGCCTCCTTCCCGCGGACGTGCTGGGGGAGATGGTCGCGTCCTTCGATCGATTCGAGCTCCAGGCCACGGATCGAGGCGAGCGGATCGACGACCTCGCGGAACGTCTGACGGGGACCCAGCCGCAGCGATCCGTGGCGTGAAAGGCTCGACGATGTCCGAGCGAGCCCAAAGCCCGAACGAATTCGCCGATAGCCCCATGGTGGGCTTCGCGTGAGTCACCCATGACCCAAACCCAATCACCCGGGAGATGAGCATGTCGAACTTGAATGCTTCGCAGACCGTAGCGCAGATGGTGGCCGAAGACGCCTCGTTGGCGGTCGTCTTTCAGCGGTTCGGAATCGACTTTTGTTGTCATGGCGATGTGTTGCTCGAGGACGCGTGCGCGGAGCGCGGGCTCGACGAGGACAGCGTGCGGCGTGAGCTTCAGCGCGTGGTCGAGCGGCGCGGGAGCGCGACGCCCCTCAGCCTGCAGACGCGGTCGACGCCGGAGGTCATCCATCACATCATCAGCAAGCACCACGCGTATCTGAACGAATCGGTGCCGCAGCTCGCGTTTCTCGCCTCGAAGGTGGCGAGCGTGCACGGGGCCAAGAACGCCAAGCTCGTCGAGCTGGCGGAGGTGGTGTCGGCGTTCGCGAAGGACATCGCGGCGCACCTGGAGGAGGAAGAGAGAAACCTGTTCCCTGCTCTGCTCAAGGAGCCGCCGGACCTCGAGGCCGTTCGTGCGGGATTGCGATCGATGTTCGAAGAGCACGTGGAGGTCGGCCGGACGCTGGGCAGGTTGCGAACCCTGTCCGACGGGTTCTCCACGCCGCCCTGGGGATGCAGGAGCTATCGTGCGCTGATGGAAGAGCTCGATGCGTTGGAGACGGACACGCTCGAGCATGTGCACATCGAGAACCACGTGCTCATGACGCGGTACACCTCCGGAGGGCCGGACGAAGGACGGGGGTGAGCTCGTGAAGCTGAGCCGGTGGGCGCTGGTCCTTCCGTGCGGCGTCTGCGGCGCGTCCTACCGGGTCCCGCTGTCCTGGATCCAGCAGGCCCACAACGCCCTTGGCAAGGACTGTCCCGGCACGGATGCGCAAGCCTGTCCGTACCTCGCCTTCGGCGACCTGGTGCCGGAGGAGGTCTTGGCAGAGAAGTCGCACCTGTTCGGCAGGCTGTCATGCATCGCGTCGACGCTGGGTGGCGAGCTCGTTCGGGAGAAGTGACGTCTTCCGAGGGACAGACGACCTCGTTCCGGGTCGCGGTCTTGCAGTTGCCTGGAGGACTTCCGCCCATCACACTCCTGTGGTTCCATGCGGGACAGGGATCAAGCCTCAGGGGGAGTGCATGCGCCTGCTAGCCACCGAGTTCTCCGCTCGCCCGTGTGACGACGGCAACCTTGCGTCCGTCTGGTTCCGGGACGCGACCCAGGACTACTGCTTCGGGCTCTCGAGGTTTGTCGGTGAGCAAGACGACGGCTGCGTCGATGTGCTCGTGATCGATCAGATCCACCTTCGGACGAGGGCGATTGCTGTCACGCTTCACCGAACGAAATTGGTCGTCCATCTGCAGCCGTCGGACGCGACGGAGCTAGACGGCGTGGCCGAGTACGAGGTTCGTTTCGAAGCGACAGAGGAGGAAGTGGAGGGGATGCGCCAGACGTTGTTGATCGTGTTTCGCGATCTGGCTGGGTTCTCCGACGGGTGTGCGCCCCGTGCTCGGTCCGAATGGCCGCCGGGGACGGTCCCTACTGGCGGATGAGCACGCCCCGTGTGGCTACGCCGTGCCCATCCGCTGCCGAACGAGGGTCAAGAGGTCGGCGCGGTCGTACTTCCCTTTCTGCAACACCTTGGAGGCGCGACCGCTCAGCCGGTCGAGGTCGGCCTTCGACAGATCGAGCGCGGTCACGATGACCACGGGGATGGCGCGCCAGTCCTCCCGCCCCTGCAGCGCCTCCACCACGGCGAACCCGTCGACCTCCGGCATCATCAGGTCGAGCAGCATCAACCCTGGCGTCCAGCTCTCCAGCGACTCGAGCGCCGCCCGGCCGTTGCCCGCCTCCGAAACCTGCCACCCTTCCTTCTCCAGAATCCGCCGCAGCATCTCCCGCGTGGGCTCGTCGTCGTCCACCACGAGCACGTGAGCCGGCCGGTCCTTGCGACGATGTCGCCGGAGCGTGTTGAGGAGCTCCTTGGAGTCGAAGGGCTTGGAGACGTAGTCCGCGGCGCCGAGGGCGAGCCCGAGGTCTCGATCTCCCAGCATGGTGACGAGGATGACGGGGATGTGGCGGAGCTTGGGGTTCTTCTTGAGCTCGACGAGCACGGACCAGCCGTCCCTGTCGGGCATGACGATGTCGAGGGTGATCAGGTCGGGCACGAACTCTGCGGCCATTTCGAGCCCGCGGTTTCCGCCGAACGCGTGCAGCACTTCGAACCCCTCTGGCTCGAGGTTTTCGTCGAAGAGACCGTGCAGGCGCTGGTCGTCGTCGATGACGAGCACGCGCGGCTTGCATGTCGGCCCACGCGGCTGGACCTTGGCCGGAGGCATGATGGAAGGCTGCTTTCCGCGGGAGGGTGCGCTTGCGGCGAGACGCAGAGTAAACACGCTCCCGCGCCCCGGCGCGCTCTCGACAGCAACCTCACCCCCGAGCATGCGCGCGAAGTGGCGCGTGATGGCCAGGCCCAGGCCGGTCCCCCCATACTTCCGGGTGCTCGAAGCATCCGCTTGCGAAAAGGGGCGAAAGAGCTTGGCGGCTTGCTGCTCCGTCATGCCGATGCCGGTGTCTCGCACGCCGAAGACAATGGCGTCTCCCGCCGGTGACGGCTCCCTGCGCACGTCGAGCTCCACCTCGCCGTTCTCCGTGAACTTGCAGGCGTTGCTCAGCAGGTTGAACAGGGTTTGGCGCACCTTGATGATGTCCGAGTGCATGGCGCCGAGGTCGTCGGCGCGCGTGAGCACGAACCGGTTGGCATTCTTGGCGACCAGCGGCTCGACCACGGACTGCACGTCGGACAGCATGGCCGACACGTCGAATTCCTCAAGGAACACGTCCATCTTGCCGGCCTCGATCTTCGACAGGTCGAGGATGTCCGAGATGAGCCCCAGCAAGTGCTTGCCCGCCGAGCGAACCTTCTGCAGGTCGGGGACGAAGTTCGCGAGCGCGGACTCCTCCGCCTCCTCGATCAGCATCTCGCTGTAGCCGATGATGGCGTTCAGCGGGGTCCGCAGCTCGTGGCTCATGTTGGCGAGAAACTCGGACTTCGCGCGGTTGGCAGACTCTGCGCCGTCGCGCGCCCGCTCCAGCTCCCGGTTGGTCTGCTCGAGGTCCTGCATCGCCTGGTGCAAGCTCGCCGTCCGCTCCTTGAGCTTGGCCTCCAGCGAAATCGCCGTCTGGAACAGAGAGAAGGCGTCGCCTTGCGCGTCCATGCTCCGCTCCACGCGGCTCATCAACACACTGTTGATCTTCTTCTGCTTGTCCAGCTTGCGCTGCAGCGTGTCGACCTGCGCGGACAGCTCCGCAATCCGAGCCTCATGCGATCCGTCGCCCATCCCATGCTCCCTTCGGCGTCCGTGCGCCGCTAGGCTCCGATGGCCACGCCCGTGAACGTCTGGTTGACGTGCATGGCATTGAACTGCTCGCCGTAGGTGCTGAAGCCCACGATGTTGTACGCTCGCAACAAATCGCCAACCGTGTCCTTGTACCCCTTCTGGCCGAGCTCCAGGTTCCGTAGCACGCAATCGCAACCGATGATCAGGTCCGGCTTGCCCACCTTCGCTTGCACGTTCTCGAGCGCCCCGCGCAGGTTGTTGACGATGTCCTTGCCCTTGGCGACCGTCAGAACGATCCCCTCGTCGATCGCGCAGTAGAACGACAGGCTCCCGTCGTCGTTGACCTTCTGGATGGACCGGACGAACGAGTTGCCAGAGATGCTGAGCACGAGGGGGTGTGCGGCGAACACCGCGGGGCCCAGGTCCTCGAGGCCCACACCGATCGTGTCGGCGTACTCCTGGGAGGCCACCTCGCCGTTGATCTCCATCACGACGCGTCTGGCGGGGTCCGCCTCCGTGATGACGAGCTTGTCACTGGACTCCACGAAGTGCTGTGTCTTGAACACCTCGAAGGGCCGGGTGGTCGTGACGAGAGTGAGCAGGGCGCAATCCGAACGGAACTCACCCCCGTGGTAGAGCAGCGTCTTCTGGAAGCGGAGAGCATCTCCCGCGGACCCGCCGAACAGCGGGATGTCGTGCATCGCGCCGTACAGGGAGCTGGTGACGTTCTCCTCCCGGATCGAGAGGCCGTCGACGAGCAAGAACCCGAATGTGTTTCTCGGGGCGGGGTCCACTCCCTTGGCGCGTAGCTCGTGGAGCATCTGGTGCGCGAGCTTGTGCCCGTCGGGGATGTCGAACTGCCGAAGACGGTCCATGCGTCCCGTCGTGACCTCGAAGCTCGGCCCCCCGAGGCTGAAAGCGCTCAAGGACCGATCGAGATACCCTCCCGACCCGAGCTCCCCCGCCGTCGTGCAGCCGATCACGTTGGTATCGCCGAACCGCTCGCGCACCCGCGATGCCACCGACTCGATGTCGTAGCTTGGCGAGCAGAAGAACACGGTCAGCTTTGCGTCCGGCTGGGACGTCTGCTCCCAGATCTCGTCGACCGCGTCCGAAGCCCCCGTCTTCGTAGAGAACCCCCTGCGCACGCCTCCATCCGATGTCATGTCGCCACCCCCGTTCGCTATCTTGCTGGGATCTGGTCCGTTGGAACCGCACCACAATACCCCAGGATCGAGTCGTTCTACAGGCCCATCGCGATGCAAAGATGCTCGGGTGGAGTGCGGAGGCACCGTGGCGATCCTTCAGGAGGTTCACGCAGACGCCGCGGCGGGGTCACGAACACCTACTCCGGAATGTAGACCTCCACGGACGGGACGCCCGTGCCCTCGAGCTTGCGCCCGCCCACAATCGCGACAGCTCGCCCGAACAGAGCGAGGGGAGCGGCCCCGGATCGCGGCTCCCGCAGCGGCACCGGCTCGGCGAACGGCGTTGTGAGAAGACCACCAATCCGTGTGAGCGTCGTGCTCGCGTCCGTCGGGGCCGCCCCCACGACGAGCACTTCGTCCGTTCGGGTGGCCCGCGCCCAGCCATGGTTGACCCCGAGGGGGCCAACGGTCGGGCCGAGATCGGTGGTCACGCACTGGGCCGTGCAGCGTAGGTCCACGATGCGCGTGGCGGCAGGCGCGTCGCCGACGACGCCTCCAGCGAGCACGACACGTTCGTCGGGGAGCGCAGCCGCCGTCGCGCCCTCGACCGGGTCCGCAGGGTAGGCGAGAGGCGAAAACGTGCTGGATCCCGGCGCCAGTAGGAGGAGTCCCGGCTCGGTGTCGTGACCTCCTGCGACGAGCAAACCACGACCTTTCACGTACGTCGCCGCGACCCCGGAGCGCTCCGAACCCGTGCGCACGACTGTCAAGGTCCCCTCCCAGTCCACACGAAGCACCGCGGACGAAGCAGACCCCTCCCGCGCAGGACCCACGAGGTACGCTTCCCCTTCTTCGCCGTACAGCACCCGGCCCCCCGCCACTTCCGCGAAGGTCATGCCCTCAGGAGCGGTCACGTCGGTCGACACGAACGTCGCGAAGTCGAACCAGCTTGCCCCGCCGTCATCGATCACCAGGGCCCATCTCCCTTGGATCGTCACCATGGAGCGTGGGTTGCGCGAGAAGGTCCCGGTGGCGCTCGATGCCTTCCATTGACCCAGATCGTAGACCGAGAAGGTGGCGGGGTCCGACGCGGTGCCGTCCTCGCGCAGCGCTTCCGTCCCCCCGGCGGACACGATGAATCGAGCGTCCACCACGGTCGTCAGCCCGCCGACATGGGTGAAGGGAAGGACCCCCGGCGGACGGGAGGTCTCTCCCACGCGTCCCATGAACACGGGAAGCGGCGTCCCGTCGAGCGCCCAGAGCACGTGAAAGATCGTGGCCCCTCGTAACACGGTGGCTCCCGCCGCATCGCGGCCCTCCGCCTCGAAGGCAGCCATTTGGTTCGTGTCCAGGGCGCCGAGGGTGAACGCGCCGGACGGCCAGCGAGCGTCGAGGATCTGAGTGCTCGCGCCTTCGACCGAGTTGGCATGCAAGACCAGCCGTTCTGGGGCAGGCGACCGCGTGAACGCGTCCGTCTCCTGCCCAGGGGTTAGTACGAGCGCAACAGCGACGGGCTCCTCCTCCGCGCAACCGAGGAAGGAACCAGCCAGGAAAAGAAAGGGCAGGGCATACCGGGACACAACGAGGGCGTAGCAGCGCTCCGCCGCGTTGTCGAATGGGGTTCTCACCCGTCGCGACCCTTGCGACGTACCGCAAACTTGCCCGTTCCCGAGCAGAACAGGTAGCCAAGAAGCGAGCCCATGGGTGTCGAAGAACGAAATCGTCTTGCCGCCTCCGATGCCGTCCGCGGGTTGTCCGCGTGCGGCGCGCTGCCGGCCGACCTGTCGGCCGCGCCGTTTCCTGCGAAGCGAACCAACAAGCGGCTCGATACCCAGGATCGCGACGATGCACCGGACTTTTCGGCGCCTGAACGGCCGACGTGAGGAGTGGCCCCTATGGAGCATGGCAGTCTTCGTAACCTTGACCAGATTCAGGAGAGCGACTCGAGGCGCGGCGGGTCGCGCGTCGGTACGCTGGTGCTGGCGTCCGTAGCTGGTGCGTGCTTGGTGTTTGCCGTCTTCGCGCTGGTCAAGCGTCCGCACCTGGGGGCAGATGCAGAGGTCGACCCGCTGGCCGCGCTGGTCGAGAAGGCCGGCGACACCAAGACACCGTCGAACCTCGACGGACATCATGTGCATTTCCCGACCATGCTGTCGGACGAGCCCAACCCGACGACGGCGATGGCATCGCTCCGCCCGACCGGATCGGCCTCGTCGGGCCTGCCCTTTGCCCTGCCGCCTGGGGTGCCGACGGTGCCGCCCCCCGCCGGGGATACCCTCCCCGTGGTGCCAATGCCTGCGCAGGCCTACGTCTCCCCGAGCCCTATGGTCGCAGAGCCCCGGGATTCGCTCACCGCGCTCGCGGCGACCGCATCGAACCCCACTGGCGTGGCCGTGGCCTTGGGACAGCCGGGTGGCTTCCAGCTGCAGGTCAGCTCGTTCCGCACGGACAAGCGCGCCAACGAGTTCGCCGAACGCCTCCGGCGCAGCGGCCACCACGCCTACGTCGAATCCGCCCTCGTGCCCGGCAAGGGGACCTGGCACCGCGTGCGCATCGGTCCCTTCAAGAACCGCTGGGACGCCATGCGCTACCGCAAGGAGTTCGAGCAGCGAGAGCACATCGTGGCGTTCCTCGTCGAGCCTCCCAAGAAGACCGCCGTACGCGGGCAGTGAGGGGACGGCTCGTGCCTCGTTCCTCTGACAAAGCTCCACGTGATACGGCCGTCCGGTTCGGGGTGGCCATGCCCGGCGACCTGCTCGAGCGCTTCGACTTGTTCGTGAAGCGACGCGGGTACACCAACCGCTCCGAGGCGCTGCGGGACCTCGTGCGCGCCGAGCTGGCCACCGAGGCCTGGGACAGGGGCGAGCACGTGGTGGCGGCCATCACCGTGGTCTACGACCACCACATCCCCGGACTGACCGAGAAGCTCGTCTCCATCCAGCACGACAGCGGGGGACAGGTGATCTCGACGATGCACGTGCACCTGGACCACAGCCAATGCCTCGAGATCATCGTGGCCCAGGGGCCCGCGCGCGAGCTGGAGAAGATGGCCGACGAGCTCGTGAGAACGCGTGGCGTGCTGGTGGGCAGGATCGTGCCCGCGGTGGCCACGCGGGCCTTGGCTCACGAGCATTCGCATCCGCACGAGCATCCGCACCGCTGACGGGCATTTCGCGAGTCATTGGGCGGCAACGTGGACGCATCGACAGGTCGCAGTCGATGTCACCCAACGGGTTCGGACGAGTGACCGACTCCGCGGTCGGTCAGGGGCGGCTTGTCATCGCGATGTGGTTCGCTCTACGGTGGGATGGCTCGCGACCGGTCGAACCGAGGCTGACGCGCCCATGACACGGACGAGACCCGATCTACCTGTCCCCGCGCATCTCGAGATGCTTGCGGAGCGCTACGAGGTGATGGGGCCGATCGGCCGCGGCGGCATGGGACATGTGTACGAAGGGCGCTGTCTCCGCTCTGGCGCACGTGTTGCCATCAAGGTGATGCACGCCGATCTTCCCGGCATCGATGCCACGGTCGCCAAGCGCTTCTCTCGCGAGGCGAAAATCCTCCGATCGCTTCACCACCCGAACATCGTCCGGTGTGTGGACCACGGTGTCGGGCAGAACGGCTTGGCATACCTCGTCATGGAATACGCGGCAGGCCCTACCCTGAAGACCATGCTCCGGCAGTCAGGCGTGCTCGGCGAGCTGCGTACCCTCGATGTGGCCGTGCAAGTGTGCGCTGGGCTCGAGCAAGCGCACACACACGGGATCGTGCATCGAGACATCAAGGAGGCCAACGTCATCGTCGATACCGCGGGCGGAAGTCTTGCCGTCAAGATCGTCGACTTCGGTGTGGGCAAGCGACTCGCTTCGGCTAGCGAATCCAACCTCACGAAACCCGGCCACTTCGTGGGCTCGTACATGCATGGCTCGCCCGAGCAGGTCGCCGGCAGAAAGCTCGACGCACGGTCGGACATCTATTCGCTAGGAAGCCTGCTGTTCGTGATGCTCACGGGCCGTGCCCCGTTTCCATCCGGTTCGCTGGAGGAGATCTTCATCAATCGTCTCAGCATGCCCACACCCCGCTTTCGTGACGTCAACGCCGCTGCGCGTGTATCCGAGCGGACCGAAGAGGCGGTGCGAAGATGCCTGGCGCGACACCCCGACCAGCGATGGCAATCGATGACGACCTTGCGCATGGAGCTCGAGGAATGCCGGAGGGAAGCTGCTTTCCCCGGCGGAGCTGCACCCAAGGCCGTTGTGGATCAAGTCGTGGAGCCTCGCCCCAGCTTCGAGCCCGAAGACACCGTTGTGGACGACCCGAACGAGCACCCTCGCACGAGAGTCGATAGTCTGGAGCGCTACGCCGTGACGTTGGTGGACGCCCGTTTCCGCGAGCCTGGGACCCGGTCCGAACGCGGGGCTCCGCCGCTGCGGACTGCCACGCTGGATGATACGGTCGCGCCCGCGGTCGACCAAGAGCCCCGGTCGTTGTCGCTCTCCCCCCGGGCGCGAAGGCCCCGCGAGGCCATGTCCACAGCCTTCCTTCTACGGGTCGTGGCCGTCATGCTCGCGTCTGCGGTGGTCGCGTTGGGGCTGGTCTGGCTGCTGCTTGGGCCGACGTGACCGACGGGCCGGACTACAACGAAGCGAACGGGGCTTCTTCTTCGGGGCCCACCGTCACCTCGGGCTCCGGACGGACGTGCTTGCGCACGCGCACGTCGTCAATCCACCACGCCTGCCCGTCCGGTATCCGCCACACGCGGAAGCCCACCGCACCGCCCGGGATCTCGCCCCCCATTTCCGTGGTCCCCGTCGACGGCACGATCTGCGACCCGTTGCGGAACACGGTCATCGTCGACCCCGCGATGGCCGTCGTGACCCTCGTCCACACGTTGCCTTGGGGGTTCTGTCCGGAGGGCTGGTTGACGATCTCGGTCCAGCCACCGTTGATGATCTTGGCGATGTCCCAGCCGGGCGTGCCCTCGAGGTTCGTCTCGTAGTGGCTGTCCGTCGACGTCACCACGCGAAGGGCCTGCGCCAGATCCATCTCGGCGACCTGCGACATGCGCCAGTACGCGTCGACCGCCATGTCGGCAAGGTCCACCTCCGTGGCGACAATCATGCGCCCGACCCCGGTGCTCGGCCCCGCCTTGAGCGCATGCTGGCCGCTGCGAGCTTGGTCCGTGGCGACGCTCCAGTAGCCGGACCCGTCTGGCGTCCACCGGTCGAGCGTTCCGGACTCGAAGTCCTCGACGAACATGAAGACGCGCGTGGGATCCTCTGCCGGCACGGACGCTGCCGGGTCGCCGTAGTAGACGTAGTTGGACTCGTCCTGCCCGACCGGTACAGGGAGGGCGGGTCGGAACCACACCGACGTGGCTTGCTCGTTCCACGTGAACTCGAGGCCGAGGACACGGTCCCGTGCGATCCAGGTTGTCCCTGTCCACCGTGCGACGTGAACATCGCGGCCGGAGGGCAAGGACTTGCCGGCGGCGCACAGGGCGGCGTGGTCGAGGGTGAAGGGAACGGAGTACTCGTGGGGGACAGCGGTCTGGGCCGTGATGGTCAGCTTCCTTCTATACCGGAAGGCAGCGAAGCCGTTGGTGCTGCCACCCGTGCCGCCGGTGCCCGAAGCGCCGGCCGTGCCTGCCGTCCCAGCCGAACCCGCAGCGCCTGCCTCTCCCGCCATGCCCGCTGCCCCCGACGATGCAGCGGCCCCAGCAGCGCCAGCTTCCCCTGCGTGCCCTCCCATGCCGCCTATCCCAGCGACCCCGCCCTGGCCCGCCGCTCCCCCCGTCCCTCCCGTCGGTGCCCCAGCGCTTCCCGCGCTCCCGCCTAACCCGCCTTCTCCCCCCTTGCCCCCAGGGCCCACACCCCCTGCTGCCTCTACGCCCGCGTCGGCCGACGGCGCCACGCCCGTCCCCTCCCGGTCCAGAGAACAAGCAGCGACCTGAGCAACCCCAAGTCCCAGCACAGCGAGGGCGAAAGGTCTCTTCATGAACACGGGTAATCTATCACACAGCACCACCCGCTTTTGCCCTTTCCCTTCCCCCCTCCGTTCGCCTACCAAGCGCCCATGAGCAGCAAGGGTCGCCCCTTTCGCACCGTGGACATCGATGGCTGGGAAGTGCTCGTCGGCCGCGGCGATGAAGACAACGACCACCTGACGTTCCACGTCGCAGAAAAGCGCGACCGATGGCTGCACGTGGCGGGCGGAACCCCCGGTAGCCACGTCGTCATCCGCAACCCGGACGGGGCCGATATCCCGAGGGAAGTCGTCGAGAAAGCCGCCCAGCTTGCCGCCTGGTACTCAAAGGCGCGCGGCGCTCCTCGGGTCGAGGTGCACGTCTGCCAGGCGTCCGACGTCAGCAAGCCGCGCGGCGCGCCAAGGGGTCAGGTGGAGATACGCAAGTTCTCTCGGGTCAAGGTGCAGCCATCCCGGCTGGACACCGAGGAGGACTAGTTTCTAAGGGGGCTTTCGCAAAGCCCCCTCGCCGCGCTCACCGCGGCTCACCCCAAAACGCCTCGCCTTCGGCTCGGATCGCCCCAATCCCAAGCACGTTCTTCGAACAGTGCTTGATTGGGACCAGGCTATCCGATCACGGACAGGTCGGTTCCGAGTCCACCGTGCAGACGTCGTTCTCGCAGCTCGCGAAGTACAGGCAAGTGTTCGTGCTTCCCGGCTCGCACGGCGAACCGTCGTCGAGCTTCGCAATGCACTTGCTGGTTGCGATGTCGCAGTAGCTCGTGCCCCTGCAGGCCACGTACGTATTTCCCTGCAGGCCGCAGGTTTCTCCGGCCTCCGCGGTCGTGGTGCCGGCCACGCAGGTCCCACTGGTGCACCGCAGTCCGAGCAAGCCGTTGCAGGAGCCGGTCGAACTGTCGCAGGAATCGCCGAGCCCGCCCGGTTGCTCGCAGACCCCGTCGAGGCACGCCAGGTTGCCCTGACAAGTCACGGTTGCCCCGCAGGGCTCCCCCTCTTCCGCGCTCGCCTTGCAGGTGGTGGGGTCCGCCATCGTCGCCGCGTGGCAGATCAGCCCCGGAGCGCACCCGTCGTTCGCGAACTCACAAGCTCCGCCGACACCGATGCTCGGTGCGCACGTGCCGCAGTCGCCCACTCGGTCGCAAAAGCTGCTCGCGCACTGCAGATCCGTAAAGCAGTCTTCTCCCTCCGAAAGCGCTCCGGGGATGGCAGGACACGCTGTCGTGCGCCCGCCAGCATATAGGTCCGCGCACGTCATCGACGTCATCGCTGTCGCGCACGAGACCAGGTCGGCCGCGGTCTTGTTCACCCCGCTTGCCGCCGGGAGCACCGCCGTGCGTCCCCCCGCCACGTAGCGCGCGACGCACGTCGCCTCGTCGCCGTACAGATAGCTGACCATGAAGGGCGCGCAGCGGCCCATCAGGTCGCAGAACGCCTCCGCATAGCTCTGCAGGGCCTGTTCCTCGGCTGTCGCGTCCGGGCCCATGTCCGGCTGCGCTTCTGGCAGGGAACCATCTTCGCCCGAGTCCGGTCCCGCGTCCGGAAACCCCGTGTCCGCAGGTTCGGTGTCGGGCTGACCCAGGTCGGGTGAGGCGTCCTGCCCGCCTTCGGTGGGGGACGAGTCTGTGGCCGCGTCCAGCCCGGCAGGGGAGGCGTCGTCGCCATCGGAGCCGCAAGCCGCGAGGAGCAAGGGGATTGACAACGCGAGCATTCGAGGGAAGCGCATGGCCCGCTCATAGCACCCTGGGGGCTGCTCGTGCAGCGGATTCCTGCTACCGGACGGCCACGCACCGCCCGCTCACGCACGCCGGCTCGCACTGATGGGGGGACCAGATCACGGGACAGCCCTTGGTCATCCACGCCTGCATGTGGGGGACGAAACCTAGGGCCAAAGCAGCGCTTCGACCAAAGCCATCTCGTGCATCGGTCCCGACGCCACGATCCGGGTCCCTTGCAGCAGCGTCGGGACGGCGTGGACCCGGGGCGCACCCGGCACGTCGGCGCGAACGACATCGACGTGCACATTTTCGGAGACGCACGCCAGGCGGAGGGTGACGGCGGCGGAGGCGGGGCAGAAGGGACAGGAGACGGAGACGACGAGCTGCAGGCGGACGGGGTGCTGCAGATCGCGGAGAAACACTGGGGTTGCGGGCGTATCCAGGTCGACCTGGCCCGTGCCCAGGGCCCTGAGCGTGAGGACCAGCGGTTCAACCATGCGATTCTCGAGGTCACCCACGAAGCGGATCGCGCCATGGGGGGAGGGGCCGCGCAAGGTGAGGGTACGAGGGGCCGGGCCTTCGCTCGGCTCGGTGTGAATCCAGGGGGCGGCCGCCTCGAGTCGGCGGGTTAGAGCACAGGGCGCGCCGGGGCCGGATTCCTCGATGCAAACCGGGCGGGCGGTGACGTTCAGGTAGTCTTCGACGGTGGGCAGGGCGCACATGGGATGGCTCGAGTCGGTGGGTGAATGCCGTTCGCCCCGCTGGTGCCTGACCCATCATTCGCAGCGCGCTGCTAGGTTCGCTTCTGCTTCTTCAGGAGGTGCTGGCGGGCGGCCTGGGCGACGGAACCCGTGACGTTCTTGCTCCTCGCGAGAGCCTTGAGCTCGTGATCGCGCAAGTGCAACACGAGCTGGGCGGCGAAGGTGAAGGGGGTGCGCGGGTTGCAGACAAGGTTGTACTTGATCTGGTGACTGTGGGTCCATTCGCGGTTGGTCGCGATGATGCGCAGGACCTCGTCGGACACGGCTCGGCTGGCGCTGATCTGGGCGACCTCGTTCTCCTTGATCTTGGGGCTGCGGATGGCGGCGGCCGCCACCAGACGGTTGGTGTCCCGGACGAGCAGCATGCGTTCGGTGCCCGACCCGAGCAGAGCCCGGCGGATCTTCTGGCTCACGGTCATGTTGCCGATTTGCACCCAGATGGGCTCGACTGCCGCCTTGAGGACCTCGTTGCCTTCGTCGTCGACTTCGACGACGTCTTCCGTTTCCGGGTCGATGCCGGCCTGCTCGGCGAGGACGCCCACGTGCTGGAAGAGGATGTCGTCGGGGGAGGGCTCCTCGCTTGGTTCGGCGATGAGCTCGTCCTGGATGGCGGCGGCGGCTTCCTTGAAGGCGGGGATGTTGAGCTCGATGCCGTTGCGCACGGCGAGCTCGAGAACGCGGTCCGCGGTGGACATCCGCGCCCTCTCGTTCATGTACAGCTTTTCCGCGATGATGGGGTGCTTCAGAAGGCGCTGCTCGTTGACGGCGATGCGCTCGCACAGCGCTTCCGTCCCGGTCTCCGCGAGGAAGGCCACGGTTTCCGCTTCGATGCCTGGGTTGTCGAGCAGGCGGGCAAGGAGGGAATCCTGGCCACGGTTGTGGCGGGCAAGCGCGTCGAGCACTGGGCCCGGCAACTCGGAACCGAGCGCCCCGTCGAGCACCGTCGGAGGGAGCTTGGTAAGGGTGTTGCTGGCCGTGTCTGCGATCGAGCGGTCAGCGTCTTGGCAAAGCAGGGCGACGACCGTGACGACGTCGGCGGCCGGGAGGCCTGGCAGCAAACCGCGGGCGGCGCCGGCCCTCAGTTTCTCGGGAGCGCCGGTGTCCAGCGCTTTCCGTGCCATCGGGTGAAGGCGTGACATGTCGATCGGTGTAGCCATGGTCTTGTTTCCCAGAGGATCGTGCCACGAGACGGGGGGGCGGGCCCCCCCCGATTCCGTCGTGCGCCAGGCCGTCGGTGCCGAAGGGGGGGAGATCCACTTCATTCGACGCGGTTCTGCTTGCCTGGGCATTGCCGAGGCGACTCGCAGGCATTATCTTGAGCGCCCATACAAGAGGCAAGCGCAACCTGAGCGCCCACCTACCTGGAGGCAACGCATGGGGATCATGGATTTCGTAAAGGGCGGCGTCAAAGAGATGATGCTCGCTCGTCCGGACGAGCTGAAACAACTGGTCGTCTACAAGCACCCGGACCAAAACATCCCCTTCTGGTCGCAGATCACCGTGGACTCCGACGAAGCGGCGGTGTTTTTCAAGGACGGCCGGGTCGTTGGCGTCCTGCCTCCCGGGCGGCACACGCTGCAGACCCAGAACATCCCGTTCCTGAACAACCTCGTGAACCAGTACACGGGGGGCAACCTGTTCATCGCGGAGATCTTCTTCGTGAAGACCCAGCCGGTGCGTGACATCCCCTTCGGCGGGCCGATCGGGATGATGATCGACCCGCTCACGCAGGAGATGTGCACGCCGCGCATGTTCGGGAAGTTCTCCCTCGTGGTCGTCGACCCGGCTCGATTCATCGTGGCCTACACGGGCCAGGCCGCCGCGGGCGACAACGACCAGACCTTCGAGTGGGTGAAGGGCCTGTTCTTCCTCGGCGTCAAGACCGTCATCGGCGAGCTTTGCGAAGCCGAGGGCAAGAGCATCGTGCAAGCCGTCGCTCTCACCCAGGTCCTCGCGCAGCGCTTCGTAGACCGTGCACCAAGCCTCGAGGACATCGGGGTGAAGGTGCTGCAGATGGGCAACTTCAACATCAACTTCGACCCCGAGGAGAAGAAACGCCTCATCGAAGCGCAGGCGGAAGTTGCCAAGGCGCAGCGCGGTGTCCGCATCGCCAAGGCCGAAGCGGAAGCGCGCCAGCACAAGCTCGACCAGGACTTCCAGCAGGACTCTCGCTACGTGCAGCAGGTCGCAGGCAACTGGCAGAACTACGCGGGTGGCAAGGCCATGATGGGCGCCGGCGAAGGCATGGCCAAGGGCGGCGCGGATACCGGCATGGCTGCCGTCGGCGCGCAAATGGCCATGGGCGTCGGCATGGCGGGCATGATGGCCGGTCAGATGGCCCAGCCCCAGGGGCCCCAGTACCCCCAGCCCAACATGGCGCCTCCCCAGGGACAGTACGGCCAGCCTCCTCCCCATCCCCAGGCCGCGGCGCCCACCCCCGCGGGCGGAACCACCACGTGCCCCAAGTGCGCCGCCAACGTCGCCGTGGGGCGGTTCTGCGCAGAGTGTGGTGCCACACTCGCAGCGCCCGCCAAGAAGTTCTGCTCCGGCTGCGGGACCGAGTTGGCTGCCGCCGCCCGCTTCTGCGCCAACTGCGGCACCCCAGCCGCCTGACCCCCCCACTCTTCTCTCCTGCGACGTGCTCGCCAAAGCACGATCCCGGCAACGTTTTGATCTAGACTGCCTGCGTGGGTTCCGGAGACACCATCACGTTGACCGCGAAGCGGTGCAAGCTCTGCGGCCAGAGGTTCACCAACGACGCGGCCTTCTGCCCCTTCGACGGCGAGCCGCTCGAGGTGGCCCCCGACGCATTCCGATCCGCGGACGACCCGCTCATCGGCAAGACCATCGACGGCCGCTATCTGGTGATCGAATCCCTCGGGGAGGGCGGCATGGGGACGGTGTACCGGGTCGAGCACCGCGCCCTGCAGCGGTCGTTCGCCCTCAAGGTGCTCCGTCGGGACCTCGCCCGCGAGGCTGAGCTCTGTTCTCGGTTCATCCAGGAAGCGCGTACCGCGGCGACCATCAATCACCCCAACGTGATCCAAATCACGGACTTCGGAGACCTTCCCGATGGCTCGCCGTACTTCGTGATGGAATACCTCACTGGACAGCCCCTCTCCGCCCTGGCCCAGAAAGGCGGCCCCCTCCCAGCCGCTCGAGCCGTCAGGCTGCTCACCCAAATCGCCGCGGGGATCGGCGCGGCTCACAGAGCGGGCGTCGTCCACCGTGACCTCAAGCCCGACAACGTCTTCGTTCTCAAGTCCGCTTCCGGCGAAGACCTCGTCAAGCTGCTCGACTTCGGCGTGGCCAAAGTGGCCGGATCCGCCCGCCTCACCCGCACCGGCATGGTCTTCGGCTCTCCCCATTACATGAGCCCCGAGCAGGCCTCCGGACAGCCCGTCGACCACCGCGCGGACATCTACGCCCTCGGCGTCGTCATGTACGAGCTGTTCACCGGCCACGTTCCCTTCGAGGCCGACACCTTCATGGGCGTGCTCACCAAGCACATGTTCATGGCCCCCGAGCGCTTCACGGAAAAAGTCGGCCCCTGCCGGGAGCTGGGCGCTCTCGAGGACATCACCCTCCGCTGCCTCGAAAAGAAGCCCGAAAATCGCTTCGCCTCCGCAGAGGAGCTCATCGCCGAGATCGAAGAGGTCGTCGAGCTCGGCACCGGTGACCACCTCGATGTGAGACCGTCCCGTGCCGCTTTCATCACCCGCCCCTCCGCCGACTTCCGACTCGCCGACGAGCTCGAGCTGCCCGCCACCGAAGAAATCCTGGCCGTCCGCGCCCTGCGCTCCGAGCAGGACGTCCGCTACCGCTGGGCCATCGCTGCCTTCGGTGTGGCCGGAGTGCTCCTCGCCACGGCCATCGTGGCGCTCGTGTGGGTCCATCGCTCCCAGCCTGAGCCCGTCGTTGCCAGCGCTGCTTCCGAGTCTGCCTCGAGTCTTGCCTCCCCCGCGCCGCCTACTCCCAGCCTCCTGGCTCCCGATGCGGCTTCGCCCAAGGCGGAGGACGCGGGAGTCGATGCTCCCGTGGAAGCTGGCTCGAAAGCCGCCCCTCCCAAGCCCCCCCGCGTGACGACCGCCCGAACGCGTCCAGCTTCCACCCTGACCGAGACACCCCCGCCGCCTGCTCCGCCTCCCACGAAAACCGCCCCCGCGCACACCTCCTCCGAGATCGTCAATCCCTGGGCCAACTAGGACGCTCCCCGCCCCCAATCGCATCGCCGATCGACGCATCCCTTGACACGCCGCCCGCGTGCCTTCCATTCTCCCTTCAACATCCGTGGCCAAGCTCCAGCTTCTCCTCGTCGATCAGGACCCCAACTCGCGCACGGTCCTCGAAGTCAGCCTGAAGAAGGCGGGCTACACGGTCACCACGTCCGACGACGGGCTCGATGCTTTGCAGAAGATCGAGGTCTCGGCGCCAGACCTCGTGCTCACCGATACCCGTCTGTCGGGGCTCGATGGCTTCGGGCTGGTCAAGCGGATGAAGGAGAAGCCGGAGTGGGCTGCCATTCCAGTGGTGTTCCTCTCCAGCCGCAAGTCCGTGGAGGACAAGGTGCGAGGCTTCGAGCTTGGCGTCGAGGACTACCTCACCAAGCCGATCTTCGTCCGCGAGCTCATCGCCCGCATCAACATGCTCTTGAACCGCAGGGCCAAGGAGCGCATCGCGGCCAGGCAAACCACTTCCGGACGCACGCGCTTCACCGGATCCATCCTGGACATGGGCGTGGTGGACCTGCTCCAGACCTTCGAGGTCTCTCGCAAGAGCGGCGTTCTCCATGTCACCCACGGCAGCGACGAGACGGTCATCTCGTTCCGCGACGGACAGATCGTTCACGCCATGCTTGGCAGGTTGCAGGGGGCTGAGGCGGTCTATCGAGCGCTCGTTTGGAACGAAGGCGACTTCGCGATCGAGTTCGGCCAGGTCGACGTTGTGGACAACGTGGGCATCTCGACCCAGGGGCTGCTGATGGAGGGGATGCGGCGCGTGGACGAGTGGACGCGGCTGCTCGAGCAACTGCCCCCTCTGACCACGCAGCTCGATGTGGACGTGGACCAGATCACGGAGCGCCTGCACGAGATTCCGGACGAGGTGAACAAGATTTTGCGCCTCTTCGACGGGGGGCGTGCGGTCAAGGACGTGATCGACGAGTCTCCGTTCGAGGACCTGTCGACGCTAGGGACGGTGTCGAAGCTCTACTTCGAGGGCATCCTCGTTCCTGCAGACGGTCAGCAGGTCACCACCGCGGCGAGCGAGGTGGAGCACGCTTCGGGTGGGGTGATTGGCGGCCCCGACGGGGTTCCGCGGATCGACGACGACCTCGACGATGCGTTCTCGGCGCTGGCGAACATGTCATCCTCCCCGCCTCCCATCGCTCCGGCGCCGGAGTCCGGATTGCGTGCGTTGGCGGTGCAGGACAAGCGTGAGACGCTGCCCGTGCCGGGCACCCTCGAGCACAGTGCGCACACGGCTGCGCCACCTGTTCTCGCCATGTCGCGCAAGACGGATCCTCTCGCGCAGACGAACCCGGGGATGCCTGCGGCCGAAGTGGCCTCGGCCCTCGCGGAAGCGACCGAAGCGGCCTCCCGTGCGACCGACGCTGAGGATGTCATGCATGCTTCGGAGGCCAGCCCGGAACCGAGCTCGCCTGTGCATGCCGAGGGAACGTCAGCGGGGCCCGTCTCGCCGCTCGAGCAAGAACCTGAGCCTGGCGGGTCTCCAAACGAGCCCGGAGACGGCGGCGAGGAAGAAGACGGCGAGGAAGACGACGGCGAGGAAGACGACGGCGAGGAAGACGACGGCGAGGAAGACGACGGTGAGGGAGAAGACGGTGAGGGAGAAGACGGCGAGGGAGACGGCGAGGGAGAAGGCGAGGAAGACGGCGACGACGAGGAAGACGACGACGAGGAAGACCATTCGGAAGACACCGACCCCCGCGTTCGACTGACCGAGCGGTTCTTCGACCGAGACGGTCAGCTGCACGAAGAGGACGACGACGAGGACGATCGTCCGCGCGTCAACCCGGAGGCAGCGCGTCGAAAGGCCATCGCAGCGCGTGTCGTGGCTGTCGTGATGGGCGCGTTGTCCGTCATCGCGATCTACGGGTTGTGGAATGTCGAGTGGAACTCCTCGGTGCCGGTTCCGGAGAAGAGCGCGACCCCCAGCGTGAAGGTTTCGCCGCCGCTCACCGCGTCCGGGGTCGTCACGACGGTTGTTCCCAAGGGGCTGATCGATGCCGCGCAAGACGCCCCGGGGGACCGGGCGGAAGGGACGGACGGCGGGCAGGACGTGGTGGCGCACGATGGCGTGGGTCCGGATGCCGCACCGGCCGCAGATGCAGCTGGGGACGTCTTGGGCGAGGAAGTTCCGAAGTCCTTGGTGAACAAGGCGCAGCGGGCGCTCGAGCGTGGCAAGGTGGCAGACGCGATCGAGATGGCGACGAAGTACACGGGCGCCTACCCCACGGATGCTTTCGGTTGGTTGGTCCTGGGGGCTGCGTACGAACAAGCGGGCAGGCGTGCGGAGGCTCGGGACGTGTATCGGCTGTGCTCGCAGAAGGCCAAGGGGGCCTACGTGGGCGAGTGCACGGCGCTTGGCGGGCGCTGAGCGCTACGATCCCTCTGCCGGGCGTCGCGTGCGCGGGTCGAGGACGGCATACAGCACGTCCACGACGAGATTGGCCGCCACGATGGCCACCGACGTGACGAGCACGATGCCCATGATCACGGGGCCGTCCCGGGACAGGACGGCGTCGACGGTGAGGGCGCCGATGCCGGGCCAGCGAAAGAGCTTTTCCGTGACCACGGCGCCGCCCATCATGGCCCCGAGGTCCATCCCGACGAGGGTGACGAGGGGGACCAGGGCGTTGCGAAGGCCGTGCACGACGAGGACCCGCCATCGCGGCAGCCCCTTCGCTCTGGCGGTGCGCATGTAGTCTTCGCTCAGGATGCCGAGGATCTCGTCTCGGACGAAGCGAGCGTAGAAGGCGGCGCCGAACAGTCCGAGGGTGAGAGCGGGCAGAACCATGGCGCGCATCTGCTCGGCGAAGGTCCCTCCGAACCCATCGAACGGCACGAGTTGCAGTCGGTAAGCCAGCCAGTACTGGAGGATCAGTCCCGTCAAGAAGGTCGGTGCACTGATGCCCACCAGGGTGAGGGCGATCGTGCCATGGTCGAGCCACGTGCCGCGCCGCAAGGCTGCCACCAGGCCGGCGAGGGTGCCGATGAGGACCTGGAGGACGATCGCGGCGCCGGTGAGCTTGGCGGTGTTCCAGACGCGTTCCTCGAGAATCTCGGTGACGGGCGCGTGCCGCTGGAAGCTCTCCCCCAGGTCGCCGCGAAGCAGTCGTCCCATGTACCGCCCGTACTGTGACCACAAGGGCCGGTCGAGCCCGAGTTGGGTCCGTATCTCGGCCACGTCTGCCGGGCGCGCCTGCGGACCCGCCATCGCGCGGGCCGGATCCGATGGCAGCGCGTGATGGACCAGGAACGTGAGCGTCAGCACGGCCCACACCACGACCAGCGAAGCGCCGATCCGTCGAAGCGCCTTGCCTATCATCGCTCCCCCGGGGAAGAGAGACGCATGGCGAGCTCGCTGACACTCATGGGGGGCGCACCACGGACCCGGGCGGCCAAGTCCCGCCGCCCCGCGCTCAGCCACACCGGCGCCACGTCGAGATAGGCGTGCGGATGCGGCTCGTACCCCTGCACGTACCCCTGGTGCACGTCGTAGTAGCGAAAGCCATACACCACGGCCCAGGGAGCGTCGTCGCGCACGATGGCGTCCGCCCTGCGGTACAGGTCACGTCGTGTGGCCGGACGCATCTCCCGTCGAGCGCGATCCAGCAGCGCGTCCATCTCCGGGTTTCGATAGAACGCGCGGTTCTGCGACTCCTCCTCCTGGATGGCTTGCGAGGAGAACAACGGGTCGAAGAAGTCGCTGGCGTCGTCGAAGTCCGCAGACCAACCGTCAGCGCCCATGCGCGCCTGCTTGCGACGCCCGGTGATGGCAAGGTAGGCGGCCCACGATACGGCCTTGATGCGCAGGCGAATGCCGATGCGACGAAGCTGCTGCTGAAAGAGCTCGGCGACGGCGACGTCGAAGGAGTCCGCGGCGCAGTAGTAGTCAATGGGCTCGGGATAGCCTCCGCGGTCGGAGCTCGGATCGTAGGCCCACCCGGCCTGTCGCATCAGGTCGAGGGAGAGCTGCAGGTCGTGATGCTGCCCTTGGAAGGATGGATCGTGCCCGACGACGCCGGAGGGGATCATGCTGTTGGAGGCCACGAGGTGACCTGCTCGCAGGCTTGCGACCTGGTCGCGGTCGATGGCGTGGGCAACGGCGCGACGAACCCTCGCATCGTGGAACGGGGGCAGCTCGGTGTTCATGAAGATGCCGCGTGTGGACCGGGGGCGGCTCCACGCACCCAAGGGATTCCAGCGGGGGTCCGCGCGGAAGGCCACGGCGTCGGCGGCGGTCAACTCGTGCACGATGTCGAGCTCCCCGCGCTCGAAGCGGAAGCGCTGGGACGTGGAAGGAACGCCGAACAACCAGCGGATGCCGTCGAGATGGACGGCCGATGCGCCGTGGTAGCCGTCGTGGCGCCGGAGCTCGACGGCGTCGCGACCTTGCCACGAGGCCAGTCGAAAAGGGCCGGCGCCGCACGCAGTCTGGTTGAATTTCGGATCGAACACGTGCCCGGCGGAGCGGCAGACGGGGGCGGTGGTACCGAGGGTGAGGATAGGCAGCAACGTGGCATCGGGCTCGCGCAGGGTGATGCGTACCACGTGGTCGGACAGCACCGTCACTCCGGACAGCTCGGTCACGTCGCCCTTGCGGTAGGCGGTGAAGCCGGCGATGCGATCGAAGAAGCTGGGGACGGGGCACGGAGTCTTGGGATGAAAAGCACGCTCGAAGGAGCGCTTCACGTCGCTGGCGAGCACGGGGGACCCGTCGTGAAAGCGAGCATCGCGTCGAAGCTCCATGGTGAGCTCGAGCCCGTCGGGGGACAGTCGATGGTTCTCGACGAGGTCTCCTTCGATCTCGCCGGTGCGGGACACGCGAAAGAGGCGAGCGAACAGGAGGCGAACGATGGGCTCCGAGCCTTCGTCGAAGGCGACGGCGGGGTCGATGGATCGAATGCCGACGAAGGTCGAGAGGGTCAGGGTGCCGCCGCGCTGGGGAGGGCCGTCGAGGGGCTCTCCTATGGGCGCGTTCAGGCGCACGGAGCAACCGAGCAGCGACGCCAGCAAGGCGACGGAGCTAGCGAGTGCGCGGGTCGATGGCGTCACGGAGACCTTCTCCCAGGAGGTTGAACGCGAGGACGGCGACGAGGATGGCGAGCCCGGGTGCGGCGACGAGGCGAGGGTCGGCGGTGAAGAAGGTCTGGCCTTCGCGCAGCATGCGACCCCAGGTAGCGGTGGGGGGCTGGATACCGACGGACAAGTAGCTCAGGACGCTTTCGGCGAGGATCATGGAAGCGATCGAAGCGGAAGCGGTGACGATGATGGGGCCGGCGATGTTGGGCAGGACGTGTCGCGTGGCGATGGCGACGGGGTTCTGACCGAGGGCGCGGGCGGCGACGACGAAGTCGAGGTTTCTGATCTGGATGGTCTTGGCGCGTACGATGCGGGAGGTTCCGAGCCAGCCGGTGAGTCCGAGCACGAGGACGATGGTGGACATGTCAGCGCGGTCGAGCACGGCGCCGAGGGCCATGACGAGCAGGAGGTAAGGGAAGGCGAGGCCGGCGTCGACGGTGCGCATGAGCAAGGCATCGAGGGCGGAGAGGCGCGAGTTGTGAGCGAAGCCGGCGGTGAGTCCGACGAGGGAGCCGACGGTGATAGCGAGGGTGGTGGCGAGGGCGGCGATGAGCAGCGAGATGCGAGCGCCGGCGAGGAGGCGAGCGAGCAGGTCGCGGTAGAGGGTGTCGGTGCCAAGCAGGTGCGTGGAGCTGGGGGCGGCGGGCAGGCCGAGGTGTCCGCGACCGGAGGAGAAGTTGGACAGGTTGGGGTCGTGGGAGACGAGCAGGGGGCCGACGATGGCGAAGAGGAGGAGCGAGGCGACGAGCAGGGAGCCCGCGATGGCCGCGCGGTTGTGCAGGAACCGGTCGAGGAAGGGGGGCCGGGTCATTGTCGTTGGTCGTGCAGGAAGCGTTCGAGGGAGGTGACGAACAGGTCGGGCTTCTCTTCGTGAGGGGAGTGGCCGCTGTCGATGTACTCGAGATAGGCGAGTTGGAGTTGCCTGACCATGCGGGGGGCGAACTCTGCGGAGAGTCTTCGGTCGGCGCGGCCCCAGAGCACGAGGGTGGGGGACTTGATGCGGGTCAGCCGGGCGATGGACGGGCGCATGTCTAGCTGCGCGCGCAGCACGGCGAAAGCGCTCTCTCGCGCGGCGGGCTCACCGAACGCGTCGTAGTACAGGTCGATACGTTCGGCGGGGATGACGTGTCCTGGGGCGTACAGGTGCTTGAGGAAGAGGGAGTGAAAGAGAGAGCGTCCGAGGACTTGTTTGAACAGGACGCTGCCGGCGAGGGGCAGGCGCATGATTCGCGTGAGGGGCGGCAGCGGGCCCGGGTAGATCTCGGGGGAGACGAGGGCGAGATGGTCGACGAATTCCGGGTGTTCGGACGCGAGGGTGAGAGCGATGGCGGCGCCGAGGCCGTGGCCGACGACGTGGCAGCGTCCGATCTGGAGAGCGGCGATGACGTCGGTGACGACTTCGGCGAAGGCCTCGATGGTGTAGTCGAAGCGGCCTGGCGGGGGCTTCTCGCTCTCACCGGATCCGGGTAGGTCGACGGTGACGAGTTGGAAGGACCGAGCGAGGGCAGGTGCTACGTCGTCGAAGGTATGGTGGTTGCTGAGGAAGCCGTGGATGAGGACGAGGGGGGAACCAGATCCGGATTGCAGGATGCGGGTGCGAATGCCGCGAGCGGTGACGTCACGGGCGATGGGTGGGGGGGACACGGGAGGGAAGGATAGTGAAGGAAGGGGGGATGTTGAACAGGGAACGGGGGGCGAGGGGGCGTGGAGGGTGGCACCCGCGAGTTGGAGGGGCGTGTCAATGGGGAATATTTGTGCAGCAGTTGGTGTGGGTTGGGCGGGGGAAACGGAGCGAACTTCCGTAATGGGTTGGATATCTGGCTACCGAAATAGCGTGTGGTATGGGAGGGCATGGAGTGTGAACCTGTGTGTCCATTGTCCCGGTTTCGGCTCGCGAAAACTCATTGTCTGAAGGGTGATCGTGATCGATCCGCGTCTGCGTGTGTGACAAAAAATGTCCTCACCGGAGCTCGGATTCCACTGCATGGAGCGCGCTCGATCGCGTCCCTAAAAATTGATGGGCCGAGCTGTTGATTAGAATACATTGAAGCGTGTAGGGTCCTTTCATCGAGTTCGGGGGTCATCGCTCCCGGGGAAGAGCCGAAAGGACGACCCGCCAACCGCTGGATGGCGTCCCGAACGGCGCGAGGACGTGTCCGCGAAATAGCTCGGACGGGTCACTCGCCTATCTAGGGGTAAGGAGGTTTTGCCGTGGGTGTCGGGGGTATCGACCAGAGCGTATTGGTGCGCCTCGAAGCAGAATATGCTCGCGGAATCTCCTCCGCATCCATCCTGGACGTCCTTGCTTCCTTGGGTGTGAAGTTCAGCGAGGCCACCCTCCGCAAGTGGGTGCAGCTTGGCTTGCTTCCTCGCAGTGTTCGCGTCGGTCGAAAAGGCAAGCACGCCGGGTCCCAGGGTATGTACCCCACGACCATCGTCCGACAGATCCTGCAAATCAAGGAGATGCTGTCCGATGGCCTCACCATCGAACAGGTCCAGCATGATGTGCTCTTCGTTCGCGGTGACCTGGAAGAATTGCGCAGGTCCTTGTCCAAGGTCTTCGTCACCCTCGAGTCGGCCATCGACAAGGTCGACTCCCAACCCCTGCGCTATTCCGTGGCTCAAGACCTGAGCCTCGCCCGCGCCCTCGCCGACCAGCTGGTCGACCGACTCGCGCAAGCCGAGTCCCGCCTCGTTCGCAAGGTCGGGCTCGAAGTGGAGGCCGCCACGGGCTGACGCACCGGCGGCCAGAACATCGATACCCGCGACCCTAGGGTCGCTGCCGTGGACCGGGACCGTCCCGGTGGGGTGCCCCGTGTTGTCTCTCGGACCGTGTCCGTGAAAACAACCTGCCCCTCCGTCTTGCTCCCCCCCGGACCACAACGAAGCGGTTTCGGCCCGTGCGGACCAGGTGTCCGTCCGAGTGCAGGATCGTACGCGCTGAGAACACGAACAAGTACCTGGACGACCTGGAGATACGGCGGATGGACACCAACAATATCAGCGAAACGACCGAAACCTCGTCCCTGACCATGGAGCCGGCCAACGATGGCGTCGACGGCGCCCTCGCCCTCCAGATGACGCGCGAACAGCGTCGCTCTCGCCGCAAGCGCGACGTCCGCGCTCGCACCATCAGCGTCAAGCGCATGACCAAGCGCGAGCTCGAAATCGGCCGCCTCCTCTATCCTGAAACGGATTACTGGAAGCCCCGTACCCGCGTCGAGTGCGCCGAAGGCCCTCGCCCGTGCCCCTTCGTGTCCTGCAAGTACCACCTGTTCATCGACGTCTCCTCCAAGACCGGCGCCATCAAGCTCAACTTCCCCGACCTCGAAGTCTGGGAGATGAACGAAAGCTGCGCCCTCGACGTCGCCGACCGCGGTGGAACCACCCTCGAGGACGTAGGCGCCATCATGAACCTCACCCGCGAGCGCATCCGGCAGCTCGAGGTCAAGGCCCTCGCCAAGCTCAACGCCGTCGACGACATGATGGACCTGCGCGACTACATCGACGAGGGCCCCAAGGGAAAGCGCCGCCTCCCCGTGCTCACCGCCGATGACTTCGAGGACTCCGGCAAGCCCGAGGAGTCCGACGACGACGAGGACAGCGAGGACGCCCTCGACCACGCCGACACGGTCAGCCTCGACGACTTCTGCGCGTAGGGTTGCAACCCCGCCACAGCCGGACGAGCGTTCGGTTTCGACTCAATCTCAGGATCAGAACCAGACTCACCCCGGTCGGGTGTCTTCGTGGACGTGAGCGCGACGCCTAGGCGTCCGGCGCGGCGTCCGGCGCGGCGTCCGGCGCGGCGTCCGCCTCGACTTCCGCGTCCGCCTCGACTTCCGCGTCCGTCTCGACTTCCGCGTCCGTCTCGACTTCCGCGTCCGTCTCGACTTCGGCGTCCGTCTCGACCTCGGCGTCCGTCTCGATGTCCGAGTCCGCTGTGCCTGCGTCCTCCGGACAACCGGTCGGCTCGCTGCCGTCGATGTTCATGATGTGGCAGGGACGCTTCTGGAACTCGGTACACGCCGTGAAGCCCGCGTAGAAGTCCGCACACCCGTTTACTGTCCCCTGGTCGTACTTGGAGCACGCAGGCGCCTGGCTCGCGCGGATGTACGCCGGGCAATCCGGGAGCGTGTATGTGCACCCGAGGCGGGACGCATGCTCGTCGAATGCGTCCCGCAGCGTCTCGCACGCCTCCTGCTCGTTCATCCCGACCCCGTTCGGCGTCGGCGTGTACCCTCCGCCCGAGGATCCACCGTTGGCGGGGCCTGTATCCTCGTCGTTCTTGGTCGTGCAACCGACGGCCAGGGCGAAGGCCGCCAAGCCAATGACAATCCAGCTAGTCTTTCGCATCGTTGGTCATCCTCTTCGCGAAGGGTCCAGCAGCTCATACGACCGGACGCTCCCATGATACGCAGGTCCGGCCGGAAATTCCCCCTCCTCGGACCCTTTCCCCCGCCCAGCCGCGAGCGGGACACGAAACTCCCGACGAATCGAGCATCTGCGCGCCGGCCCCGGAACAGATTGACGGCAGCGGCCTCGACGGTTACCCGCCCGCCCATGGCAACTCGTCGCGCTCTTCTGTCCGTCAGCAACAAGAACCACATCGTTCCCTTTGCTCGGGCCTTGTCCGAACTCGGCTTCGAGCTTCTGTCCACAGGCGGGACCGCGAAGCTCCTGTCGGACGAAGGGATCACCGTCATTCCCGTGGAGGCCTACACCGGGAGCCCGGAGGTCATGGGGGGACGCGTCAAGACCCTCCACCCTGCTGTTCACGGGGGGATTCTTGCTCGCCTCGGCCGCGACGAGGAAGACCTTGCCCGTGTGGGGGGAAAGCTCATCGACATGGTCGTGGTCAACCTCTACCCGTTCGAGCAGACCGTCGCACGGGGCGACGCGACGGACGCGGAGGTCATCGAGAACATCGATATCGGGGGGCCCTCGATGCTGCGAAGCGCCTCCAAGAATCACGAGCGGGTCGCCGTGGTCTGTGACCCGAGCGACTACGACCGGGTGATCGATGAGCTTCGGGCAGGCGGCCTCTCGCCACAGACGAGGCGGGAGCTGGCGGCCAAGGCGTTCGCGCAGACCGCCGCCTACGACGCCGCGATCGCTCGCTATCTGTCTACCGGCCTGACGGAGGAGGGGCCCGAGCTGTTCCCGCGCTTTCTCACCATGCCGTTCGAGCGCGGGTATCACCTCCGCTACGGCGAGAACCCGCATCAGCGCGGTGCCTTCTTCCGTGACCGAAACGCTTCCGTTGGCACGATCGCGATGGCCGAGAGCCTCGGCGCGGGGGGCAAGGAGCTGTCCTACAACAACTTCGTCGACCTCGACGCAGCCCTCGAGGCCGTTCGCGAGTTCGAGCAGCCGGCCGCCGTCGTCGTGAAGCACACAAACCCCTGCGGCGTGGCGACCGCGGACACGCTCGAGCAAGCTTACCGCGTGGCGCGTGAGGCAGACGCTGTCAGCGCCTTCGGCGGGATCGTCGCGCTCAACCGCAAGGTGGACTTGGCCACGGCCATCGCTCTCGCGGAGACGTTCCTCGAGGGCATCGTCGCCCCGGGGTTCACCCAGGAGGCGCTCGAGAAGCTTCGCAAGAAGAAGAACCTGCGCTTGCTCGATTGCGCTGTGATGCTCCTGCCGGACCACGCGTCCGACGTGTACCGCCGGATCGGTGGAGGCATCGTGGTGCAGCAGCGCGATGCCACGGCGCGGGGCGAGGTCGAGCATGGGAAAGTCGTGACGAAGCGGGCTCCCACAGACGAAGAGATGCGTGCACTGGTGTTCGGCTGGAAGGTAGTGAAGCACGTGAAGTCCAATGCCATCGTGCTGGCGCGGGAGAGCGTGACCGTGGGGGTGGGTGCGGGCCAGATGTCCCGGGTCGAAAGCGTCACGATTGCCTGCCGGAAGGCCGGGGACGCGGCGCGTGGGACGGTTCTTGCCTCGGATGCGTTCTTTCCGTTCCCCGATGGCATCGAGCTAGCGGCGGCCCACGGCGTGACGGCTGTCGTGCAGCCGGGGGGGAGCGTGAAGGACGATCTGGTGATCGAGGCCGCCGACAAGGCGGGGCTCGCAATGGTGTTCACGGGCAAGCGGCACTTCCGTCACTGAGCAAACGGCGCGCTTTCTGGCTGGTTTTCGTGTCGATTTTGGCAAGGCTTGCCGCAAGCCTCCCCGGTTTCTACCGCGTCAAAAGTTGGCCACTTCCATCGGCACATGTTTAAGCGACAAGGGATGGCGGCATGGGCACGAATGCCAGCCGCGGAGGACGATCGCATGGCCAGGATGACTGAGTCTTGCAGTGTGTGCGGCACCTCGTTCGAGGTGCAGTTCCGCTACCAGATGGAAGAGCGCGACGGAGGGTTCTCCTTCTATTGCTCGCAGAAATGCCTCGAGACGAGCCAAACCGCGGGTGGCGACGGGTTGGTCACGTGCGATGCGTGTCGGAAGCACTTCCGCGTACAGCTTGTGTCCCAGGTCCTGTATGTGGCGGGCCGCCGCAAGTACGCGTGCTCATCAGAGTGCCGAACGCAGGTTCTCGACGAGGCGCGCGGCGTGCGGCTCGGGGACATGGCGGAACGGGCCAGAGACGAGGAGTTCGGGGAGGAAGACGTGCGCGCCGCGCAGGCACCGACCCCCACGCTCGCCGCGCAAGGCGCGGACGGGATCGACGAGACCGACATGCCGCCCGTGCTTCGACCGTCGTTCGCGAGCAAGCCTCCTGCCGCGCGAGCCGAGGCTGAGGATGGGTCACGGGAAGCGTGCGAGGAGCCCCCGCGCGCCGCGGAGCCGGTCAGCTTGATCCCCAAGATCGAAGCGCGGACGCAGCCGGTCGCGCCGAAGCCCGCGAACGGTCGTCCGGCCACGATCTTTGCGGTGTTCAACCACAAGGGTGGAACCGGCAAGACCACGACGTCGGTGAGCATCGCCGCGGGGCTGGCGATGGCAGGGCACCGTGTGCTGCTCGTGGATACGGACGCCCAGGGCAACGTGGGAGTCTCTCTCGACAAGAACGCGGACAAGTCGCTCTACCACGTATTGGTGATGGGGCTTCCCCTCAAGACCGTGATCCAGACGGTGCGAGAGAACCTGGACCTGGTGGCGTCGAACGAGACGTTGGCGGCGGCGGAGCTGTATCTGGCGGGGCGGCAGAACCGGGACCGCGTTCTTCGGGACAGGCTAGCTCCTTCGGTTCGGGGCTATGACTTCGTGATTCTGGATTGCTCGCCGAGCCTGTCGCTGATGAACCAGAACGCGCTGGTGTGCGCGGACAACGTCCTCGTACCCGTGGCGTGTGATTACCTGTCCTTGGTGGGCGTGCGCCAGGTCATCAAGACGGTGCGCAACGTGAACCAGCTTCTGCACCATCCCGTGAAGATCTGGGGTGTGCTTCCGACGTTCTACGATGCGCGAGCGAACATCTGCCGAGAGGCGGTGGAGACGCTCCAGAAGCACTTTGGTGAGCGTTGCCTCCCGCCCATCCGATCGGCGATCAAGGTCAAGGAGGCGCCTGCGCACGGGCAGACGATCTTCGAGTACGCGGGCGCGTCCACAGCGGCGGACGACTATCGCGCGGTGGTGGATCGACTCATCGAGGAGCGGGAGACGCAGCTGCGTGGGACGGCAGGTGCGGCGGCAACGACGGCAACGACGGCAACGGCGGCTGCGGCCACGGCGTGACGGAGGACGAAGGCATGAGCCAGGACCAGGGTGACTACAGATCGGCGGCTAGGAATCTGCTCGACGGGGACGAAGTGCAGGACGTGCTTTCGGGCGCCTTCTACACACCACCGCCCGACGGACGGAGACTGCGTGCAAAGCCGGTGGCCAAGCCGGCGAAGCCGACGCACTACAAGGTCATCTGCATCTCGATGTACGTGGAGGACCTTGGCAAGCTGGACGAGATGGTCGACGAGCTGAAGTCGCGTGGCTTGACGAAGGCGAACCGAAGCGCCTTGATTCGCTATGCGCTGTCGCAGGTGAACCTGGACACCGTGCCGCGCGGCCTCTGAGGGGTCGTCGAACGCCTTCGTCGTCTGCGGGAGGTCGTCACGTTTCGCGGACCGGCTCGAGCTCCTCGAGAAACGCACGCATGTCAGCTGGCAGGGGAGCCACGACCTCGAGGCGCACGCCCGTGATCGGGTGAGAGAATTCCATGCGCCAGGCGTGCAGTGCGTGGCGCGCAAGCTCCAGCTGCTCGAAATCCTCAGCCGTCAGCGTTCCATCGGATGCCCTCGCGTGCAGCTGTTCGTCCGGACCGTAGAGCTTGTCTCCCACGACGGGGCAGCCCAGGGACGCGAGGTGCACCCGGATCTGGTGCTGCCTTCCGGTCTCGAGGTCGCAGCGAACGAGGGCATAGGGTTGGCCGTCGCGACGGTACTTCGTGAGAACCGAGACTCGTGTGGCGGCGTGGAGACCGGTGCCCGGCGCGGCGACGCGCATGGAGCATCGCAGGCGGGAGTCGGGGTCTCGTTCGAGGGGATGATCGACGCGTTGCTGGTCGGGGGTGGGCCAGCCCCAGGTGATCGCTTGGTAGGCTTTGTGGACGTCGACCTTGTTGCTGAACTGCTTCTTGACGCGGCGGTCCGCCTCGAAGGTGCGAGCGAGGACGAGGACGCCGCTGGTGTCGCGATCGAGGCGGTGGCCGAGCACGAGGTGTTCGGAGGGGAAGCGCTCGGCGAGCATCTTGACGACTGTGTTGCGGTAGTACCTGGCCGACGGGTGGACGGGTAGGCCTGGGGGCTTGTCGACGATGAGCAGGTGGTCGTCCTGAAACAGGATGGGGATGTCGCGGGGGACCTCGGTCTCGTCCCACGGGGGGCGCCAGAGCGCGATGTACTGTTCGGGGGGGAGGCGCGTGTTGGGCTTCACGCGGGAGCCATCGAGGTAGCGGGCGGCGGCGAGGACGATGACCTTGGCGCGGGTGCGGCTCGTGTTCTTGAGCTGGGTGGACAGGAACACGTCGGCGCGCATACCGGACATCTCCTTGGGCACGCGGAAGACGGAGAGCACGGCGTCGTCGTCGACGTCATCGGGCCTTGCGACCTCGGGTCGCTCATGGGGAGGGATTCGTGTCACGTGGGTCTCGGGCTCGCTCGTTGCTCGGCGGCGGGAGCCTGGCAGAAGCCGGCACACGTGTCACGGCAGATGGAGGGGACCTTTCTCGAAAGGGAACATGTCGTGCAGGACGACGCGAAGCCGGGCGATGTGCTTCGGTTGCGTGCCGCAGCATCCCCCGACGAGGGAAGCGCCCTGCTCGAGCCATCGTCGTGCAGCTTCCTCGAGTGCGTCGGGGGCGAGGGGTTCGGGGGTGCCCCCGAAGGAGCCGTCGGGGTCTCCCGCGTTCGGGTAGGCGCCGAATGGTAAACCGTATTCGGATAGAACTCGAATGGCATCGCTGCACGCGTCGAGGGAGCAACAGTTGACGGCGACGAGGCGGACGGGGAGGGCGGCCAGCGTCGCCAGGGCCATCCTGAGAGAAGAACGGTCGTACAGCTGGGCGCCAGGGCGGGCGAGAAGGGAGGTGATCACGGGCAAGCCGGTGCGGGTGGCGGCCCGGGTGGCGATGGCGGCCTCGCGCGCGGTGGGCATGGCTTCTACAAGCAAGACGTCGGCGTTTGCCTCTGCGAGGTGGGTCGCGTGGCTTTCGTGTTCGCGCTCGAGCGTGGCAGCATCGGGAGTGAGGTCGGGGGCGTAGCAGTCTTCGAGGGGGCCGATGGATCCAGCGACGAGCACGCTGCGGTGGGCGGAAGAGGCGGCGCTCCGGGCGAGCTCCACGGCCTCGCGCGTGAGCCACGCTGCCTCGGCAGATAGTCCCGATCGGGATAGTGTGTAGTGGGTGGTTCGGAAGGTGCAGGCGGTGAGGACGTCGGCGCCGGCAGTGACGTAGTCCTGGTGGATGGCGAGGAGCAGACCGGGAGCGTCGCGAGCCGCCGTGGCCGTCCAGAGGGGCAGGTGGGTTTGCAGACCGCGTCGCTCGAGCTCGGTGCCGGTGGCGCCGTCGAGCAGGAGGGGATGGGTGGCGAACGCGTGGCCCATGGGGTGTGTGTCATCCGGTAACGGTCGTGGGGGAAGGGCAGGGTACGACGGACCGCGCGGCGGTGTCGACGTGGCCCGAGGTCCCGGCCCGGTAGGCTTTGTTCCCGTTGTTTCCTGACGTTTGCGACGTGCGAACCACGGGACGATACCCTCGCGCATGGGCCTGTACTACGATGAGACACCCAGAACCCCATGAGCACGACGCCTGTTGCAGTTGGAGACGTCATTGCCGGCAAGCTCACGGTGGAGCGCGTCTTGGGCAAGGGCGGAATGGGGGTGGTCGTTGCCGCGCGGCACGAGCATCTCGACGAGCGTGTGGCGGTCAAGCTGCTGCTGCCCGAGATCGCGCAGAGCGAGGAGTTCGCACAGCGCTTCTTGCGTGAAGCGCGTGCGGCCGTTCGGATCAAGAGCGAGCATGTCGCGCGGGTGATGGACGTGGGGACGCTCGAAGACGGGGTGCCCTACATGGTGATGGAGTACCTCGAGGGGGAGGATCTCGAGAACCTGGTCGCGCGCCAGGGGCCGCTGTCCGTGCAAGAGGCGGTCGACTGCATCGTGCAGGCTTGTGACGCCATCGCGGAGGCGCACGCGTCGGGCATCGTGCACCGGGACCTGAAGCCTTCGAATCTTTTTCGGACGATTCGTCCCGACGGGTCATCCCACATCAAGGTGCTGGACTTCGGGATCTCGAAGCAGGTGTCGACCCCGGATACTGCTGATCAGCGTGTGCTGACGAAGACCGGGGGGGTGATGGGTTCCCCGGCGTTCATGTCCCCGGAACAGATCCGAAGCACGCGAAACGTCGACGCTCGGACTGACATCTGGGCGCTCGGCGTGATTCTGTATCACCTGCTCACGGCCAACTCTCCGTTCCCCGGGGAGAGTGTGGGTGAGCTCTTCGCCGCCATCCTCGAGAAGCCTCCGGTTCCCGTGGAGACACATCGACCTGACCTGCCCGCCCAGCTGTCGCAAGCCATTCATCGATGCATCGAGAGAGACCCGAGCAAGCGCCCCGCCACCGTCGCCCAGTTCGTCGATAGCATCGTCTGGTTCGCGTCCGACGGTGGGAAGGCTGTGGCGGCTCGCACTCAGCGCTATTACGGGACCGACCCTGAGGTGCGATCCCTGGCTCGTCCGTCGGCAGGCGGGCCCCAGTCGCTCGACGAGCTGTCGGTTGCGAAGACGCTTGCAACGGGGGATGGAGAGGTGAGGCCGCCTGGACGGGGCCGGTTGTACGGGGGCGTCGCGGCGGTAGTGTTGGCGTTGATGCTGGGGTTGGGCGTGGCCTTGGCGCGGGCGCCGGGGGGTGAGGTGGTGGTTTCGGACATGGTGTCGTCGGTTGCGGTCTCCTCACTCCCTGCGCCGGAAGTCCCGCCGCAGGTTTCGGGGACGCCTGCTGCGGTGGATGCGGTATCGACAGGGACCACCGTGGGTCTTGACGCTTCGGCGCCGGCTGCGAGTGTGACGGCACCGGTGCGCGTTCGCGCGATTCCTGGGGAGTCCGGACCGAAGAGCGGTACGGGCGGTGCGAAGCCAGTGGCAGACCCGGTGCCGGCATCGACGCCCAAGAGTGGTTCCAAGGGAGGACTGGATGGACTCATCGACGAGCGACGCTGACGGTGGAGCCAGGGTGATGGGACGAGGTTTTCGCCGTGCGGCTGTCGTTGTGCTCGTGCTTGGCGTGGCGCAGGGGTGGGTCGCGCCTGCGCTTGGTCAGTCGGGCGCGTCGGCGCAGGCCGAGGTGTTGTTCACGGAGGGCAAGGGGTTGCTGGACGCGGAGCGCTACGACGAGGCTTGTCCCAAGCTGGAAGCGAGCCAGCGCTTGGACCCGGCGACGGGGACGTTGCTTGCGCTGGCGTACTGCCAGGAGCAACGGGGGCTCACGGCGTCAGCGTGGGTGGCGTATCGCGAAGCAGCGGGGCGAGCGAAGGCGGAGGGGCGAATGGACCGGTACGAGGCAGCGGTGGCGCGGGCCGCGGCGCTCGAGGGGCGGCTGTCTCGCATTCGAGTGGATGTGCCGCAGGAGATCGCGACGCTCGCGGGGTTGGAGGTGCGGCGCGGCGAGCAGCTTGTCGATCGTGCGGCGTGGGGAATGCCGTTGCCCGTCGACCCGGGAGCGCACGAGATTCACGTGGTCGCGCGAGGCAAGCAACCCTGGTCGAAGACGGTGACGGTGGGCAAGGAGGGGGACTTGCAGGCGGTTGTGGTGCCGGCGTTGGTAGACGTGGAGGTGTTGGCACCGACCCCGGTGGCACCGACTCCGGGGGCGCCGCCGGAACGCGACCGTGTCGCGGACACCGGAGCGGATGCGAGCGACCCCTACCGGACGGCGTCGTACGTGGTCGGTGGGGTGGGGCTGGTTGCGCTGGGGGTGGGTTCGTACTTCGGGCTTCAGGCCATGAGCAAGAAGAGCGACTCGGATGCGTACTGCGAGGGTAACCGCTGCAAGCCGCAGGGGGAGTCGTTGCGCAACGACGCGATCGATGCCGCGGCGTGGTCGACGATCGGGATCGGTGCGGGGGGAGTGCTGCTCGCGGGAGCGGTGGTGATGTACGTGGTCTCCGGCGACCCCTCGATGGAGCAGGCATCGGTGCACGCGGTGCCGATCGTCGGGGTAGGGACGGTGGGATGGTCCGCGGGAGGTACGTTCTGATGCTCGGCAAAGGCGTGAGAGTGGTCTTGTGCTTCGCGTGGGCGCTGGGAGGGTGCAGCCGGATTCTGGGCCTCGAGCCACCGGAACCGTGGCTGGAGAGCGACGCGTCGGCGGGGGGAGGAGGAGTCGCGGGCAGCGCGGGGGACGCAGGTTCGTCCGGCAACGCGGGGGACGCAGGTGCGTCTGGCGTGGCGGGAGGTGCGGGGCAATCGGGGGGCTCGGGAGGGACAGGCGGGGAAGACGGTGGGAGCGAGGATGGCGGGGACGCGGGATGCAAGGCCTCGGAGAAGTCGTGCGGTTCGGGGTGCGTAGCGGTGAACGACCCCGCCTTCGGGTGCACGCCCCAGGGCTGCGAGCCATGTGCGCTGGACCACGCGACGGCCGAGTGCAACGTGACTGCGTGTGCGGTGGCCGATTGTGCAGCGGAATGGGGGGACTGTGACGGGGAGCCGGAGAACGGGTGCGAGGAGGACCTGACGCTGGGACCTGCCGCCCGATGCAACGGGAAGGTCGCTGAGACGTGCGCCGTGGGAGGACAGTGGACGGAAGAGGAGTGCGGGATCGATTGCGAGAGTGGCAGCTGCTTGCAGGTAGTCGACCTTGCGGCGGGGGGAGCGCACACCTGTGCGGTTCTTTCGAACGACGAAGTGTGGTGCTGGGGAGACAACGGGAAGGGGCAGCTGGGGATCGGGACTACAAACCCACCGAGCTCGACAAGTCCCAAGCTCGTGCAGGGCTTGAGCACAGCGGAACAGGTCTCCTTGGCGATGTCCTCGACGTGCGTGGTCAATCCGGCGAAGGAGTTGCGATGCTGGGGAGACAACGACGCAGGGCAGCTGGGGACGGGTAGCAACATCGCGTTGCTCGCCCCTCACTCTGGCCCCACGCTCACGAGTATTGACCGTGTCGATGCGGGGACGTGGAACACCGCATGTGTGTTGGGCGAGGACAAGGTTCGGTGCTTTGGGGGGCCGATGGGGTCGTTCCAACCCGGAGTCAACCCCACGGAGGTGCCGGGGGCGTCGGGGCCGCACCTGGCGGTCGGCACCGGGTTTGCCTGTGCGGGCAGCGAGGCTGGTCTCAAGTGCTGGGGGAATGGCGGCAGCGGCCAGTTGGGCAATGGCGAGCCTCCGCAGTCTTCGGGCACGCCGGTGAGCGTTTCCCTCCAGGTGCCGTGGGCTGGCGTCGGCTCGGGGGACGCCTCGTCCTACGCGTTCACCACGGCGGGCGAAGTGTACGCGTGGGGCGGTAACAGCCACGGACAGCTTGGCGCTGGGCAACTGGGCGACGCCTCCGTGCCCACGAAGGTATTGCTTCCTGTTTCCGTGGACCAAATCCTCCGTGTCGACGGGGGGTTCCGCCATGGGTGCGTTCACGGACGCGACAACGCGGACGAAGACGTGGTCTACTGCTTCGGGTCGAACAACCACGGTACGCTCGGTCAGGGCACCTTGAGTGGGTCGAGCAACGTTCCCGTGCTCGTGATGGCGGGACCGGGATCTCCGCTTCAGGCGTCGAGGGTTGCCGTGGGATGGGAACACGCCTGCGCACTGGTCTCCGACGGCAAGGAGATCGTGTGTTGGGGCTTGAACGAAAAAGGGCAGCTCGGGGATGGGACCAACACGAGTCAGGGGTACCCGGTCAGGGTCGTATTCCCCTGACGCGTTCGCGCCCTCTCCCGGGCGAATTCTCGTAAGACGCAGGACCTCGATGGAGCTACTCTGGTCCCCAGGGAGGGGACCATGAGCACGGACTTCGAAAGGGCCGAGGGCGAGGGACGTCGCGTTCGCATCTATGTGAGCGAGGAGGACTGCGTGGGCCGCATGCCGGCACGCCACGCCATCCTCGACTTCTTGCGTCGCAACAACGCGTCGGGCGTGACAGTGCTTCGGGGCTTGGAGGGGTTCGGCGCGTCGGGGCGCATCCATTCGTCGCGGCTGGCGGAGGTCCCGTGGGACCTGCCCTTGGTCATCGAGTGGGTCGACACGGTGGAGCGCGTCCAGCAGCTCTTGCCGAAAGTTCTCGCCATGGTGCCGCCGGGCCTGGTGACGGTCGAGTCCACGACGGTAGCGCTTGCTGCGCGCCGCCAGGTACGCCCCATGTCCGACGGCGTGTGCGTGGACTCGGTCATGACGCACGACGTGGTGACGGTGCGAAGAAACACGCCTGTTCGAGAGATCATTGTGCGCATGCGGGACCGGTCCGTGCGGGCCGTTCCTGTGGTCGATCAGGGGCGTGTGGTGGGTATGATCACGCATTCGGACGTGGTGGCTCGGGGGGAGCTCGGAATACGCATCACCTTGCTTCCGGGTCTCGATCCGGCTGAGCAGCAACAGCGCATCGATTCGCTGCCGGACCGGGTAGCCGAGCAGATCATGACGGCGCCGCCCGTGACCATCTCGTCCGACGCGTCTTTGGGAGAGGCGGCGGAGACGATGGTGCTTCGGAGGCTCAAGCGGTTGCCGGTGGTGGACGGGCGGGGAGAGATTGTGGGCATCGTGAGCAGGCTCGACTTGCTTCGGACGGTCGCGGACTTTGGGCAGCGGAAGCACGAGCGCGCGGGGGCGGAGGGACTTCAAGGCGACGGTCCTCTGTCCGCGGTGATGCGGCAAGACGTTCCGACGGTGTATTCTGACGCGCCGCTGCATGACGTGGTGCAGGCGGTGGTCTCGACGCGTCTGAATCGGGCGTTGGTGGTGGACGCGGAGCGCAGGGTGCTGGGCTTGGTGACGGACAGGGCTGTCCTCGAGCGCGTGACGCCCGCGCTGCAACCCTCGTTGCTGCGATCGTTGATGCACCGTCTCCCCTTCGTGCGTTCGAGTGAGGAGGAGCGAGAGGTGGAGCGTCACGCTGTGGCGCGCACGGCGGCGGACCTGATGACCACGGAGGTGCTGCAGGCGGGGCCGGACGACCCGGTCTACGGTGTGGTTGCGGCCATGATCGAGGGAGGTCAGAAGCTGGTCGCGATCGTGGACGACGAAGGGAGGTTGATGGGGGTCGTGGACCGGGCGGACGTGCTCCGTGGCATTCTCGATCCGGCGGTCTGACAGGGCGCCGTGCAACCGGGAGGGTTGGAGCATGCTTTCAGCGGGTGGCTTGGGAGTTCGAGTGTGCGGTAGGTAGCTCGAGGGACTGCGCGAGTGCGCGGTTCGGCACGTGGCATGAAGATCTTCTACAAGATTTCAGCGATTCTTCTCGTCGCGTTCCTCATCCCGCTCGTGTTGCTCGGGGTGACGGGCTTCTTGTCGGTACGTGAGATAGGGGACCGCACCGTGGAGACGACTACGGAAGTGCTGCTTCGGTCGGAGAAGTCTCACTTGGTCAAGCGAGCGAGCGCGGAGGCGCTGGAGCTCGAAAACCTCTGCTCGGCGTACGAGGTGGGGGTGACCCATCTGCGGTCGCACTACGAGGTTTTGGCCAAGGACCTGGGGCGATACGACCTCGCCGCGATTCCGGCGCGCTACCATGGGGCTGACACGGCGGGGCTTCCCGGCTACGGGTACGTGCACCCAGTGCACGGGGCGTACGCGGACTTCGAGGCGAAGGGGCCCGGCGGGCCGTGGGTTCCGCGCCCAGTGATCGCGTCGGTGAGGAAGGACCCAGCGTTGCGCCGGTCCATCGAGGCGTCGCTTCAACGGGTCATGCTGTTCGACGTGCACCTCGACCTTGCTGCGCGGCAGTACCACGGCACCGTGGACCTCGCGTGGGTCGTGCTGAGCGACCGGGTCACCAACGCCCGTCCCGAGTACGACTACACCCAGATCATCGCGCGCAACCCTTCGATTCTCGACATGGACGAGACGCAGGAGGACTACGTGCGCATGGTGAGTCCGAAGCACGACCCGGAGCGAACGATACGGTGGATCGAGCCCTACTTCGATCCTTTCAAGCGGGTGTGGATGACCAGCTGCGTGGCTCCACTCTACCGTGGAGACCAATTTCAAGGCAGTGTAGGAATGGACATTCTGCTGTCCGTCATTGCCGAACGGTTCAACGGTGTCATTCGGGAGGCCGAGGGCTACGCCTTTCTGATGTCCCGGGGCGGCAAGGTCTTGGCCATCTCGGAGCAGGGCATCGAGGACATCGCGTGGGATCCCGCCCACCGGCAGGCTCTGAAGCAGGCCTTTGTGAGTGACAGGGAGCGTCGCTGGAGCGACGAGATGCTCGCGTCCCTGGGCAAGCACACGCTCGACCAGGCGCCGAACCCGAATCTGCGGGACCTCGTCCTGGCGATGCGCGGCGGGCAGAGTGGGATTCGCGAGATCACGCTGTCGGGCTCGAACAAGCTCGTGGCGTTTGCACCGGTCCGGACGACGGGATGGACCTTGGCCATCGTGGTCCCCGAGCGCGTGGTGGCGAGCCGGGCGGACGAGGTTCGCACCGCGTTCAAGCAGGGCACGCACACCACGGTGGTTCGATACGTGATGACGTCGTCCGTGGTGCTGCTCATCAGCGTGGCGGTTGGGTTTGCGCTTCACTACTTCGCGGTGAGGCCCTTGAACCACCTCACACGACGTGTGGAGGCTGTACGATGGGACAACCTGAGCATGCCGCCGGACCCGAAGCCTCGCCGGGACGAGATCGGGCACTTGTATGCGAAGTTCCACGAGATGCTGGGGGCGCTGCGGGCAGCGAGGAACGAGACGGTTGCGAAGGCAGAAGAGATCACACGGATCAACGCCAAGTTGGAGGCTGCGAACCAGGAGCTTGCGCGGCAGCTTGGCGAGCGCGTGCAGGTGGAGAAGTCCTTGTCGAGGGAGAAGGAGTTGCTCGCCGTGACGCTGCGGAGCATCGGTGATGGTGTGATCACGGCGGACAGGGAGGGGCGTGTGAGCGTTCTCAACCGGAGAGCGGAGGAGCTGACGGGGTGGACGCAGGCGGAGGCGGAGGGGCGGCTGCTCAGCGATGTATTCGACGTGCGGGATGAGGCCGGGCAGCCCTGTGACGTGACGGTTCGAACGATGCGGACGGGGCAGGTGGACCGTTCGTTCGAGGTTAGGCTGTTGGGTCGGGACGGGACGGAGCGTCTGATTGCGGACAGCGGGGCGCCGATTCGGGACCGGGACGGGGTGGACGTGGGGGTGGTCATCGTTTTCCGGGACGTGAGCGTGCGAAAGCGTCTGGAGGAGGAGATGATTCGCTCGCAAAAGCTCGAGTCCGTGAAGCTCTTGGCCGCGGGCATCGCGCATGACTTCAACAACCTGCTGACGGCCATTCTGGGCAACCTCTCCTTGTCGAAAAGGGACCCCATGCTTTCGGACCGAGCGCGAGACCGGCTGGGGGACGCGGAGAAGGCGACGGACAGGGCGCGCAGCTTGACGCAGCAACTTCTGACGTTTTCGAGCGGCGGGGCGCCGGTTCGAGGTTCGGTGGACATGCAGCGGTTGGTGACGGAGGCCGCGGCGTTCGCGCTTCGAGGGTCCAACGTGAGCCTCGAGACCGACTTCGGCGACGACCTTCAGCCCGTGCTGGCGGACCGAGGGCAAATTGCCCAGGTCGTGCAAAACCTCGTGATCAATGCCGACCAGGCCATGCCCCGGGGCGGGACGCTCTGGATCCGTGTGTCGAACTTCACCGTCGAGCCGGACACTGCGCTGCCCTTGCGTCCGGGCGCTTACGTGCGCGTGACCGTGCGCGACCAAGGTGTCGGCATCCCGCACCAGCACCTCTCCGGTGTCTTCGAGCCCTTCTACTCGACGAAGTCTCACGGAAGCGGTCTCGGGCTTGCTGTCTGCCTCTCGATCCTGCAGCGGCACGGGGGGCACATCGACGTCGACTCGGAGCCTGGGGTGGGAACGGAGTTCCGCTTCTACTTGCCTGTGGCTGTGGGTTTGCCGGCCGAGGCCGGAGCGAATGCGTCGAGTCCGCCCCGGGGGGCCGGTCGCATTCTCGTGATGGACGACGAGGAGATGATCCGGGACCTGGCTGAGAACATGCTCACGTCGTTGGGGTACGAGGTGGACACGGCGCGAGAGGGGCGTGAAGCGCTCCAGATGGTCGAGCGGGAGGCAGCGCTGGGAAAGCCCTACGACGCCGTCATTCTGGATCTCACCGTTCGCGGGGGAGTGGGCGGACAGGAAACCGTGGGCCAGCTCGCAGAACGGTTCCCGGACCTGCCAGCCATCGTGTCGAGCGGGTATTCCACGGACCCGGTGCTGGCGGAGTTCGCCTCCTACGGATTCCGTGCTGCCATTCCCAAACCCTACGATCTGCACATGGCGGCCGAGACCCTGGCGAAAGTCCTGTCGTCGACGCGATCGAAGAAGAGAGAGGCGTAGGGTCCGTGATGGATTCTTGGTCCCGCGGCTGCTGACCGGTACGCAAGGGCCCTTCGCGATGCTATCGTGCGCGCAATGACAGGCAAGGGACGGCGCAAGCGCACGGAGTATCGGTGCACGATCTGCGAGAAGCCGATGCCATTCTGCTTCGGGTGCGTGGACTGCCCCTTTGAGATTTGTCTCGCATGCATGACGGAGAACGAGTGGGGCATGTCGTGCAACAAGGTGACGTGGGAGTGTCCTGACTGCGGCCGTATCAACGTGCTGTAGACGTGAGGCTTTCTGGGGGCTCGCTGGGCATGAAGTTGCTTCCCTTCTTCCTCCTGTTGTTGGCAATGGTTGGTCAGGGGTGCGCGACAGCCCGAGCTACCCGGGTCTCGGCGCCCCCGACGAGCGCGTTTCACGGCGTGATTTCCGGGCTCTGCCCCAAACTCGACGTGGCGCGGGTGGGTGATCGCACGTTCCTTGTTTACGGGGAGACGGGGTACCAGCTGGGAGACTGGCATCCCGGGGATGCGTTGGTGGCTGCGCAGTCCTTTGCCGAGGTGCGTCGGTCGAGCGTGCTGCGCAACCTGACCCTTCTTCAGGGGCTGCCGTCGAACGCGGGTGGCTGGGTGCCGGGGGACCTGTCGATGGGCGGGGCCACGATGGAAGATGCTTGGCTGTTGCGGACGACCTCGCGGTATGCGCCCCGGGGCAGGGGCAGTCTCTTCACGCATGAGCTCGACCCGTACGCGTGGGATGGGCGCGCATGGGTTCGGCACGCTTCGGGTGACTTCGTTGGGCTTCCTCTCCCTGCTCGGAGCCTCCCCGATCTCCCCGAAGAGGAGCTATGCGAGCGCCATGACCCCGCGTTGCGATTCGTCCGGGTGACGTCTGGGGTCCTGCGCTCGACGGGGCACGTGTGGGTTGCCGGAAGATGCCAGAACGACAACCACGTCAACTACCGCCCCACACGGATCATGGTCGCTCACGGGGCGCCTGGTGCGAGGCAATGGGTCGTGCGCGACGTACCTGCTTCTGCTCAGCTCGATGCGATCGTCAACCTGGGCTTGTATGCTCGCACGCCCGACGACGTGTACCTGATTGCGTACGAGCCCTTTGTGGCGCTGGATCGTCGAGTTCCCTTTCTTGCGCACTTCGACGGGGTGGATTGGGGCATTGAGCACCCTCCGATGACCACGGGCCTCACGTCTGTCTCGGGGTCGGAGGATGGAACCTTGTGGGTCGGTGCGGGAAGAGGCTTGTGGCGAAGGGACGTGACTGGGCGGTGGGAGGATGTCCCCTTGCCGCCACCGCCGTTCGTGGAGCGCTTCCGGGAGGGGGCGATGCGCGTGACTGGCGTTCGGGCGTTTGCGCCCGATGACGTTTGGGTGGCGGTTGCGTTTGCTGCGCGGGTTACGCGTGAGCGAGGCGAGAAGGTGGAGGTGCGAGGTGGCGCGCTCTATCACAACCGGCCGTGGGACGCTCCGCTGTACTGCGACGCACGGGAGCCGATCGAGGACGCGCTGGTTGCCGTGCAGGGGGGCCGATGAAGCGACGGACGGCTCTAGTCCATGGGATCGCGGTGGCGGCGATCCTGGGTAGCACGGCACCTGTCGGCGCCTACGATACGGGATCGCGCAGCACGGGCGTGTTCCCGTCGGGGTACATGAGTTGTCGTGAGGAGCGTGTGCGCGAACTAGCGCCCGACGTGCGGGCGCGGACGGCCGAGGCGGAGGTGCTAGTGCCGGTTCCGGTCCGGCGGCGTCCGCCCGCTCCCATTGTGCTCGGTGAGGACTTGGCGGACGAGGTGACGATGGTCGAACCCGTGCCGTCGGGGCGTGGTAGCGTACGCGAGGCGGTGCCGGACGATGTTGGGGGCGCGGTCGTGGTGGAGAGTGCGAACGACTTCCGCTGCTTGGGGCTGGTGCGTGGCAGGGCTGGAATCGTACGGACGATCGCGGCGCCTCCCGGCACGCGCTTCTACGGTCATCCCCACGAAGCCGGATGGCGAATCGACAACATGGTGGCGGCCTCTCTGTTCGACCTCGTCGAGGCGAAGGGGGCATTGCGTGCCGTTCTGAAGAAACCCGTGGGGGACATGGCGAGCTTCGAGAGGACGGAGCTTCGGACCTCGGCGGCGGTTGCTCTGGCGGAGCTTGGGGATAGGGAGTCCGTGCCGGCGCTTGTGGCGTGGACCCAGGCGCTCGAGTCCAGGACACTGGGCTTCCAGTATCGCAGCGTGTGGCACGCGCTGGAGCGTCTCGACGGTGACGAGGCCGAGGGGTACGCGTTGGGCATGCTCCGGCGTGCAGCGGATGGTGAGCTGGGCGGCAGGGTCAACGCCGACCTGTTGCGGCCCGTGGCAACGATCACGACGCGTTCGGGGGCGAGCGCCTTGCCCCTGCTGCGTCGGCTGACCGCGTCGGACTCGAAGGTCGACTTCGATGGTTCGACCTCCCGTTGCGTGTTGACGGCGGCGCGCTTGAGGCTGGGCGACGCCGAGCTGATGCCGCTTGCGCGCGAGCAAATTTCCACGAGTCTCACGGATAATCTTGCCGTCAACTGCTACTCTCACTGGCTCCCTGCGACGGTCGGAGACGACCCAGCGGATGTGGATGCGATGCTGCTTCGGCGGGCGTACGAGCCGATGTTGCGGTTCGTGCAGCATGTTCAAGCCCGGCGTGCGATGTCCGGGCGGGCGGGTGCGGACTGGGAGCGTGGTGCGTCGAGGTTGCTCGAAGGGCTGACGAAGGGGTTGAAGGAGCCTGCGCTGGGGGACCGTTCGCGCAACGACTACTATCCCACGCACCGGGCGATGCACTTGGCCGCGATGGCGGGGCTCGGCTCGTCCGTCGCACGAGACTTGCTGTTTGCGATGATTGAGGATGCAAAGGACGAGACGGACGGTGGGTGGGTAGCGAGCTACTGGGCCCTGCGGTTGGGGTTGCGCGATGCGGACGTTCGTGCGGTGCGAAGGCTGCAGCTGGGGATGAGAACGTCTACCCGGCAAGCGCGGCTCGACTTCACGGTGGGGGTGCCTACGACGTGGAGGACGCGCGTGCTCGAAGAGTTGGTACGTGGGTCGGCTGCCGACGACGCCCGCTGGACGATTGCGCTGCTGGACAAGGAAGGTCCGACGCGTGAGAAGGCGGTTTTCCTATTGTCGAGGCGCAAGCCCGACGGAGCGTGTCAGACGGTTCTCGAGGCTGCGCCGGGGGCGTCGGAGGAGACCGTGAAGCACGCCTTCTGGGCGCTTTCGATCCTGGGGGCTGCGTGCTGGGCGCCGATGTCGAGAGCGGCGGGGGACCCGATGCTACCTGTTTCCGTTCGAGGTCCGGCGATCGTGCTGCTCGCGATGACGCGGTCGCCGAAGGCGAGGGCCATGATAGGAGCGGTCGCCGCTCTGCCGGACTACCGTCTGTATGCCCGAACCGCGGAGATCATTCTGCGCTCCCCCGAGTGAGGCGCCACGCCTCTGCAGGGAGAAGCGTTGCGATACGGTCGCGAGCTTTTCCTGGACAGGCCTTTGCGATCGTCCTCGGCTTGGCGGCATCGAAAGGGGGATGAGGATAGTTAGCCTGGCTCCGGAGGACATCATGTCGTGGTCGGAGGCGCGAGGGATCGCGGACGAGACCGCGGCAAGAGAGCTTTTCGACCCGGTTCTGCTTTCTTGGTTCGACCGGGATCGGGGGTTCGAGTCTCCGGCTCATGCGAGTGAGTGTCATGAGGCGTGCGACGAGCCCGGCTACATCGAATACGCGCGCAGCAGGGGAGGTGAGCTTCAGGTACAGATCGGGGGCGGCCGGTTCGTGTTCTGCTATCGCCCGTTGGGGGAGTTTTCGGATGCCAGGGCTTCGGGGTGATCTTCGCGCACGAGGTCAGGGCTGGGCCGCGACGTTCTCCAGCGCTTTGGGGCTGGTCATGGTACGGTGACGTGTTGCCTACCGTGGAGTGCTGCCCATGAAGACTCGCATCCGCTCAATGCTCGCGCTCTTGGCTCTCACTCTGTTCGGCTGTGGAAGTGATGGCCACGATCCCGGTTCATCCGCCTGTTCGCCGGCCTGCGGCCCCGGGTCCCGCTGTGTCGACGGACAATGTGTACCCTCCGTCGACGCTGGCACGGACGCGCAGGTGGACGCGCAGGCGGACGCCGTACCCGATGGAATCGATACCGACGCGCCAGCGGATTGTGACGGCACCCAGTGCCGGCTGGGGGAAGACTGTGTCGACGGCACGTGTGTTTGCGAGGGCAGACCCTGTGCTTCTGCTTGCTGCACGGGTGACGATGTCTGTTACCTCGAGCAGTGCACCACCCCTGGGGAGCCGTGCGTTCACAGCGAGGACTGCGAAACGGAGCAGTACTGCGAGTCGACGATCCAGCGATGTTTGCCCAGCGCTGGGCTGGAGAGTTGCGAATACAAGCCGCCCCCCGGCGTGTTTTCTCCTGAGGTGTTCTGGTCATGGCCGCAGCCCTCGACGCCGGAGCCGTCCTACTACCAGATCATCGCCACGCCGCTCGTCATCGCGCTCGAAAAGGCACCTGCCCGTGACGTGCCGGTGGTGCCCGCCGTCATCTTTCTCGCAGGTCAGAGCATCCAGAATGCTCGCCTGCGTGCTGTCCGAGGCGACACCGGCGAAGACCTCTTTCACAACCTAGCGGACGTATTCGTCGGGCAATCGCAGATCGCCGCTGGCGATCTCGAGGGCGATGGCACCGTCGAAATCGTGGGGTTGCTGGAAGGCACTGCATCCTATTGCGGGTACGTCGGGTGGCATCAAGGTGCTCGCCTCGCGGCGTTCGACGCGGGTGGCCATCGGCTCTGGGTATCGGACGCAACCGTGAACGCGGGGGCTGCCGCTCCGGCCCTCGTCGACCTTGACGGTGATGGCGGGGTCGAGGTCATCGTTGGCGATTCGGTGTTCGACAACGCCGGCAACTTGCTTTGGGTTGCAAGCCACGGCCCTGGCATCGATGGATGTTTGCAGGCGGCAGCGGCGAGCATCGCGGCGGACATCATTGGCGGAGGGACGCATGAGGTCATCATCGGCGCGACCGCCTACGGCGCAGCGGGCAACGTGGTCTGGCGCGGGATGCAAGCGGGCGTGCTCGTGCCCGACGGATTCCCTGCGGTTGCCGACTTCGACGCGGACGGGGTGCCGGAGGTGGTCGTGGTGCATGGCGGTGGGAACGGCATGAGCATCCTGCGGGGTGAGACGGGTGAGCGCAGCTGTCACGCTCCGGGCCCCGCTGGCGCCAGCATCGGCGGCGGACCGCCGGTCATCGCCGACTTCGACGGCGACAACACGCCGGAGATTGGTGTCGTCTACACGGGAACCTATGTCGTTTACGAATCGGATTGCACCGTGAAGTGGTCGCGTTCCGTAGCAGACCAGAGCGGGATGACGTCCTCGAGCGTGTTCGACTTCGACGGCGACGGTCGTTCGGAAGTCGTGTACACGGACGAGGCGCTCGTGCACGTCTTCAAGGGCGACGACGGGACCTCGGTGTTCACCCTGGATCACCAGAGCGGAACGGGTCTCGAGAACCCGGTTGTTGCGGACATCGACGCGGACGGGCACACCGAAGTGGTCGCGATAGGCCAGCAGCTACCTTCAATCAAGGCGTTCCGAGACATGGACCGAAACTGGGTGGCGTCGCGGCGTGTGTGGAACCAGCATGCCTATCACGTCACGAACGTGGGCGAAGATGGTTCGATCCCGGCGTCGGAGACGGCGAGTTGGCTTGCGCCGCGGGTCAACAGCTATCGCGCTAACGTTCAGGGGCTCGGCACGTTCGACGTTCCGGATCTCGAAATAGGCGACCTCGTGGCTGCGACGGGGGCCTGCCCGCAGTCGCTTACGGCTTTTGCGCGGGTATTCAACCGAGGCGCGCGCGGCGTGCTGCCGCCGGTTTGGGTCCGGTTCACTCTGATGCTGGACGGTGCGATGGTAGCCACGGTGGAAGCGGTCACCACACACATGCTCTTGCCGGGGGAGAGCGAGTTGGTGTCGGCTTCGCTGCCGCTCGAACCGGGGACGTTGGATGGCTACGAGTTGTGGGCGGAGGTGGATCCGGACGACGGCACGGGCTTTGGTGCGGTGCGAGAGTGCGACGAGGACAACAACACAGCCGGCCCTACGACGGCCTCGTGCCCCCCGGGACCGAAGTAGCATGGGGTGGGTGGGCAGAGTTGGCTGGGAGTGGTTCGCTGGCGGGAGGCAGGCCCCGCGTGACAACGGGTGAGCGAGAACCTGCCCAGTAAACGAAGCTGTGCAGCGGCCAGAATGAAATGCGCTGTAGTTGCTTGCGTTCGAGGATTCATCGCGGCAGATTCTCTCCCATGAAGCGGAACGTCGAAGTGGCGAGCGTCGTCTTGGCGCTGGGGTTGGCGGCTTGTGGCGGTCCGGCAGCCTCGCGCGTGGTGGAGGAACCAAAATCTCGCACGAATCTCCTGGCCGGCCAGGCGGGTACGGAGCCGGTTGCCAGCGAGAGTTCAGACAGCGCACCGGGCGAGGAGCGCGTGCGTGTCGCGGACTTGCCCGGGAATCCCGAAGGGGCGGTGGGCTTCACGTTCGGGTCCGCCCCCAAGGATGCGGAAGGTGCTTGTACGCGCTCCGGGCACGCCTGGAAAAGGCTCGATGATCACACCTTTCACTGCGACGGGCTCCCCGACGCTCCCGGCATGCAGGGCACCGTCTTCGTGCAGACTTGTGGTGCAAAGGTCTGCCTGCTGCGTGTCGCGCTGGACCCGGAGGATGCGGACGAGCCGGGATGGCTGGCGTTGTATGACAGCGTTTTGAAGTCGCTCGAACAACAGCATGGGGAGCCTTGGCAGAAGCAGCACAAGTTGCCGACGCGCTGCCAAGGACAAGCTCTCGATGACTGTCTGGAGAAGGGCGAAGCCGCGCTGGGCGCCACGTGGCATTGGCCTGGCGGGGAGAAAGTCGAGCTTCGCATGGTCCCCCCCGCGAGGGCTCGTAGTATCGCGGTCCGGCTGACCTATTCGGCGGCGGGGAGCCCTTGACGCTTCATTCCAAGGAACGGTTGGAGACGGTCCGTCAACCTCTCGAACGCAAAGCATGATGAGCACGCAGAGCACGCACGCCGAGAAGAGCACGTTCTGGGACGGGTTGACCCATGAGCCTCGGCGCGGGGGCATGGACTCCCACTTTGCCGGACTCGTCCCAGTACCGTCTCGCCTCCTCCCGCCCCACCAACCCGTGGATGACCGGAAGCTGGAGCCCGGTCGCCAGCAAGATCGATTCCGCGCGGCATCCTGGCACGCCCCCGGCGTCGAACAGTTCCACGATGAGCTCGGCGATCGACGGCGGGAGGGGCACCCGTAGCGTGCGTTCGCACGCACCCACGTCGAGCCGGCCACCGCTGATGACGACGACGTCGCCCTCGCGATCCATCCTTCGCATGGCAGTCGCCGCGTCCACGATGGGGGGGAACGAGTCGTCCACCACGATGGACCCTGGAGCCAATCGATCGGTGTCGACCAGGCCGCCTTCGCTCGACGCGCCGAGAATCAAGTCGCTCTCGTAGACGTCGCGAGGGAGGGTAGCTCCTGACGCGGCCGGCTTGACCTCGCATCCGGCACGCGCTGCGAGGTTGTCCATCGATGGCCCGAGCAGGGGAAGCCGCTCGGCGGTGTCGCAGACGACGACGCGGCGAGGGGGCCCTTGGACGTCGCACAGGAGCTCGACGGTCGCCTGCCCGATGGATCCATAGCCCACCACAGCGACCTGCAGGTCGGACCACGACGTGTCGAGATCGTGAAGCAGTGAGCGGACCGCGTGAACCATGGCCACGACGGTCGCACCGTGTCCGGTGGACAAGGAGACGCGCGAATCGGTCCCGAGTTGGTCGAGCACGGCGTGACCGTAGCGGGTCCAGGAAGGAAGCAATCCGGCGAGGGACACGAACCGGGCGCCGTGCGAGCCGGCCAGGCGCACCGCGTCGGCCAACTCTTCGGCGAGGCGTTGAGGCGCCATGCGGGGGAGTTCGCTTGCGGACCGTCCCAGCAGCACGAGGCCCGAGACGCCCAGGCTCGAGCGCGTGGTTTCCACCAGTCGGGATCGCTGCCCCTGGAGCAACATCTCCACCCACTGCCCCTTTTCGCCGCCCCCGAGGTGGGCGAGCACGTGCGACAGCGTCTCGTCCGAGGGCAAATAAGCGATGATGGCTGAATCGATGTGGGGACTGTCCACCGGTTCGGCCGTCGCGGCGTCTTCGAGGCCCTGCAACTCTGCGATGACCGTGTCGAGCACGCGCTGCTTGGTTTCCTGCGAGGCGAGGCCATGAACGTGGAGCTGGAGGCCGACCCCTGCCATCGCCCCAAGCATCAGTGTCGTAGACGTGACCTGGGCTGCAAAGTGGTATTTCCCTTCCTCCCACCGAAGGTCGAGCATGGCGCCCGGGATCGGTGGTAGCGCGTGAAAGTCCATGAAGGAGAAGAAGGTGTCGCCGCCCGGCAAGGTCGACGCGTCATCTGCCCCAGGAGCGGACCGGAGAATGTCCTCGATCGGCATGTCCGCGTGCGCGCACGCGTCCGCGTAAGCAGCGTCCACAGCGTGCAAGTCGTCGAGGAAGGGGCCGCCCTGCACGGTGGCGCGCACGGGTAGGCCGGTGGCGAAGCAACCGACGAGGCGCTCGATGTCATCGATGGGGAGGTCTCGACCGCTCGTTGCGGTGCCCATCACGAGGTCGCCCGTTTCGCAAAGCGAGGCGACGCCACGATACCAGGCAGTGAGAACCAAGGTGTGCAGGCTCACCCCGGTCGCGCGCGCGAGGCGGTGCAGGCGAGCCGCTTGATCGTCGGAGAGGGCAGCGGAAAGCGTGATTCCGTCGTCGCCTTGGGGGACGACGAGGCGTTGCCAGACCTTCTCGAACACCGTGCCCCAGTATCGTGCATCGTCCGGCCGAACTGCCATGCGCTTCTCGGTCTGGTGTGCGACGACGTCCCGGAACGTGGAGCGCAAAGGGGGAAAGGCCGGCTGTCGACCGTGGGAGAGTGCTTCGTAAGCGGCGAGGATTTCGGCTCCCAGGACCTGCATGCTCCACCCGTCGGCGATGACGTGGTGGACGGACATCAACCATGTGGAGGTGTGAGGGCCGGTCAGACACACGCGCATGCGCCACAAGGGGGCTGTGTCGAGGGAGAAGGGAGTCCGTTGCTCCTGCTCGAGGCGCTCTTGAAGGGCGGTTTCGAGGGCGGTAGCGTCGAGTCCACGGAGGTCTTCGAAGACGAGGGGGGCGCGCTCGAGGTCGACGCAGCGCTGGCGGGTGGCTCCGCCGTGGCGGGTGACCTCCGCGCGAAGCATGGGGTGGCGTTGCGTGGCAATCGTCACTGCCGCCTCGAGGGTGCGGGGGTCGAGGGCGCCGTGCACGGGAATGCGTGCGCACCAGAGGACCGAGTCGCCGCCGCGAAGGCGCTCGGCAAGGACGAAGCTCTCCTGGGACGGAGACAAGGGGAAGCTCTCGGAGGTCTCCAGGCCCTGGGACGGGGAGAGCTTGGGGGGTGACTCGAGCGTGGCAGTCTGGTCGATGGCTCTGGCGAGCCGGGCCACGGTTCGCGCGCCATAGAGCGTGATCGGTCTGGGAAGCACGGGCACCTTGCCGCGGAGCCGCTGGAACATCTCGAGGGCAAGAATGGAGTCCCCCCCGAGGTCGAAGAAGTCACTGTCGCGCTCGACCGACGGGATCTCGAGCAAGGAGGACCATACGGTGGCGAGGGTCCGCTCGGTAGCGGTCCAGTCTGGCGCGGGCGGGCTGGCTGTGTCGGAGTCGGCGAGGAAGCGCAGGGCGCGGCGGTCGATCTTGCCGGCGGCCGTGAGGGGGAGTGGGTCGACCCACTCGAAACGGTGGGGAATCATGTAGTCGGGCAGACGGTGAGCCACATGGTCGCGGAGCGCGGTGGACCCAGGCCGCTCCGAGGGCTGGACGGGCTGCAGGAACGCGACGAGCCATTGCCGGTCCTCTCGGGTGTGCTCGATGACCGCTGCGGCGGCCACGGACGGGTGGGACCCGAGCACGCCCTCCACTTCTCCGAGCTCCACGCGATTGCCTCGCACCTTGACCTGGGTGTCGGATCGTCCGAGGTAGGTGAGGGTGCTGTCGGCGTCCGCCCGGGCGAGGTCCCCTGTGCGGTAGTAGAGCCCGGTCCGGTCCGGCAAGCGAACAAAGGCTTGATCGGTCTCGGAGGGCGCGTGGAGGTAGCCATCGGACAAGCTCGGTCCGCCGACGAACAGGGACCCGACCTGCCCGGGGGGGCAAGGGATACCGGCTTCGTCCAGCAGCAGCACCTCGGAGCCGGTGCGAGCGGTGCCGATGGGCGTGTGAACGGCGTCGTCGTGGGGACGGGCGGGAACCTCGTACCAGGTGGCATTGACGACCGTCTCGGTGGACCCGTACAGGTTGGCAATTCGGTGCCGGAGGCCGAACCGGTCCATCCAGCGTCGAACGTGGCTGGCGGGGACGTGCTCGCCCCCGATGAGGATCCAGCGTAGGGCGGAGAGGGCAGGGGAGCGGCCCTCGCGGTCCAGGTCGAGCACGCAGTCGAGCAATCGCATCCACAGGGTAGGGACGGAGTTCCAGAGGGTGATCTGGTGGCGATCGAGGAACTCCACGAGCTGGAACGGGTCCTTCAGCGCGTTGCGCGGGGCGGGGAACACCGTCGCACCTGCGAGTAGGGGGGAGAACATCTGTCGTATCGACCCGCCGAAGGACAGGGACGACGTCTGGATGAAGCGGTCGGCGTGGGTGACGTCGAAGGCCTGGTGCACCCAATCGTGGAAGAGGGAGACGGCAGCGTGGCGAACCATGACGCCCTTGGGGCGACCTGTGGTTCCGGAGGTGTACATGACGTAGGCCAAGTCCGCGCCCGTGACCCGCGGCCTCTCGAGCGGGGGAGCGGTGTCGATGGCCTCGGAGCCAAGGACGTGAAGGGCGGGTGGAATTCCGCCGCAGTCCTTGACGTGGGAGTCCAGCACCAGGGCTCGGGTGATGCCTGCCTTCAGGGAACCGAGCCGTTCGGTCTGGTCGCGCGTGAGCACGAGCACGTCGACCGCTGCATGAGTGAGAATGTCGGCGATGCGTGCGTCGGGGTAGTCGGGGCTGACGGGCACGTAGGCCGCGCCGCAGGCGAGGATGCCGAGGACTCCTGCGATCGCGTCGGGCCCTGGGTGGGCGAGAATGCCCACGCGGACCCTGGCGCCGAGGTCCGAGAGCAAGGCCGCGATCTGCAGCGATCGCGTGGCGAGCCGTCCGTAGGTGATTGTCCCGCCGGGGCCGTCGACGGCGGTCCGATCCGGTGCACGCTCGGCCGTACGCAGGATTCGGTCGTGAAGCACCTCCCCCGGGGGAAGAGGGCTGCGCGGTTGGGCGGGTGCTGTACTGCGTGGCAGTTGCCCGGTGTGAGCAAGCTCGTTGAGCGCGTGGGCGCATTCGGAGGCGAGCCGCCGGAGGGTCTCGTCGCGGAAGAGAGGCCGGGTGTAGTTCCACGAAAGGTGCAGTCGGCCGTCGAACTTCCAGGCGATGAGGCCGAATTGGGTGAATCCCGAGGCGGAGCCGCCGCGCATGGCGAGCACGCGGAGGTCACCGTAGCGGGTTGGCGCGTCGAAGCTGGGGAAGCTGAGGCCCGCGGGGCTGACGCCTTTGGGGCCCGTGTGCTTGCGGCCCCCGTGCATGCCCGCGACCTGCATGGATGACGTGAACGGGTGCGCCTGGGCGCCGACGGCGGCTTCGCTTACCGCGGACAGCCAGGCAGGAAGTCCTGCATCGCGGGGGAGGCGCAAGCGGACCGGTAGGGAGTCGGCAAAGCTGCCCACGACGCGTTCGATGTCCGGGACCCGGGCTTCCCGCCGGGCGTTGGCCACGCGGATGATGAGATCGTCCTGGCCGGTCCACTGCCGGAGACACCACGCGTAGGCCGTGAGAACGAGCTGGAAGGAGGACGCGCCGCTGCGTCGCGCGAGGTGCTCCAGGCCCGCGGTCACCTCCGCATCCAGCACGTCTTGAAGGATCCGGCAGCCACCCGACGTCGGGAGCGAGGGGTCTCCGTCGAAGGGGAGGTGCAGGGACTCGGGCGCATGACGCAACGTTTCGGTCCAGTAGGCAGCGCTCGCGGCGCCGTCGCTTCCACGCCCCGCGCTCTCGATCTCGGTGGCGCACCGGGCGAAGTCGCTTCGGATCGGGGGGAGCGACGGGGGGTGCTTGGCCCGAAGGTCCGCATGAAGCGTGAGAAGCTCGGTGACGAGGATCTGGGCACTCCACGCGTCAGCCACGATGTGGTGGATGTTGAACATCAGCGACCATGCCGTCTCCGCGGTGTGGCAGGCGACGACGCGGAAGAGAGGGCCGCGGGACAGGTCGAAGACCTGGTTTCGGATCTCGTCTTCGAGGCTGTCGAGGCGATGGGCTGAGGCGGGGTCGCCTCGCAGGTCGAAGCGCTCGACGCGGGGAGGCTGGAAGAACCCTGGCTTTTGCACCAGGTGGTCGTGGTCCCAGCTGAAAAGTACACGCAACATAGCGTGTCTTCGGTGGAGAATGCCAATGGCCTCGTCGATCAGGTCCGGGTCGAGGGGCCCGTCGAGGTTGAGCCTCATGAACACGTAGCACGGGGTGTCGGGATAGAATGCCTGGTTGGCGTAGAAGGTTTGCTGGGCGGGCAGCAACGGGAGCGGATCGTCTAGCGTAGGAACAACGTTTGCTGCTTGCGAGACGGAGGCGGCTGCGGGGTCGATGGGCAGGTGGGCGAGGAGCTTGGAGAGCGTGTTGTGCTCGAACAGAAGGGTGGTCGACAGCTTCGTGCCCACGCGCTCCTCGATATCCTTCATGAGGTCGACGGCGGCGAGGGACGAGAGGCCGAGCGTCTGGAAGGGCGCGTCCGGGTCGAGGCTCGGGGCGTCCACGCCGATCGCCTGACCTATCCGCGTTCGGAGGAAGGCCTCGAGTCCTTCCGGTTCCTCGCGCGAGGGAGAGGGAGCCTGTCCGTGGCTTGGGGCTGGTGAAGGCAACGGGATCGCATGATATGTTGCGGAAACGTTATCGCCGGACTGGTGGGTGGCAAGCGCGGCGTCGCGCTCGGTCAGGACCAGGACATGAGGGGATGGCCCTCGCGCCGCGTTCAGCACCTGCTCTGCAGCCGTCGATGGGTCCAGCGCCGGGGTGCCAAGCAGGGACCCCATGCGGGCCAGACCCGTGCCTTCCCAGAGGGACGTGCCGATGGAGGTCCAGGGCTTTCCTTGCCGGCGCGCTTGCACGGCGTAGGCGTCCAAGAAGGCGTTGGCTGCCGCGTAGTCCGAGAGTCCCTTGCCGAGCGAGGGCACCGAGCCAGCCACCGAGGACATCACCACCACGAAGCCACACGGCACCGTCTCGAGGGCTTGCGAGAGATTCTCGGCCCCGACCAGCTTGGAGGAAAGGATAGCGTTAGACGTTGTGTCGTCACGCCCAGCGACAGACCCCGCCGCGGCAGCGCCGGCGAGCAGGAACACACCGTCGAGTCGTCCCTGGATGTCGTGCGAGGTTTTCACCAACGCCTCGACCTCGTCGGGGGCGAGGACGTCCGCCTGCCGGTAGGACACTTCGGCGCCCGTCGACCGGAGCGAGGAGAGCGCGTCTTGGATGGCTGCCTCGGAGCGGCGACCTGCGAGCACGATGCGCGGCCGCGTGCCCTTCGTTCGCTTGTACCGCGCCGCGATGGCCTGGGCCAGGTGGAGTCCTACGCCCCCCGCGCCGCCAATGAGCAAGTAGGTGCCGTCGTCCTGCCACCACCCTTCAGGCATTGACACGGGGGCGAGTCGCCGACCATAGCCGTGTCCGCCGCGGAGGGCGACCAGGGGTTCCGGCGCGCGGCCGAGCCAGGCGACCACCTCATCCCAGTGGGATTCAAGCGGAGAGGCCACGTCGAGAACAGACCCGGCCAGGGCGGGGACCTCGAGAAACGCAGCCAAGGAGAACGCAGCCACCGCGGCTTGGTCCGGGCGGACCGGACCGGTGCCGGCAGGCTGGCCGTCACAGGTGACGACATGGGTGCGGGCGGTCATCCCTTCGTCACGCACTGCTTTCGTCCAGGTGGCGAGGTGACCGAGGGCAGTCATGCACCGTTGTGAGGCAGGTGACGGGTCGTCGTCCCATGCGAGGAACAAGGTCGTCAGCGGTTGTTGGCCAAAGGCCTGGAGGAGCCAGTGGCAGTGGTCGGCGCGGCTGCGGTCGAGCCGGAACTCGGCTTGTCCCGTCCGGGAGAAGGTCTCGCCGTGGAGTACGAGAATGGGATTCATGCCGACAACACGAAGGCGCTGCTCGAGGCCGCCCACATGGAGAAAGGCACCTGCCAGGACGACGATCGTGGAGCCTGGAGTCACGCTTGTGCTCAGAAGCCTGTCCACGGGCTTCCACGTCCACTGCACGTGGGGCGCTGAGGAAGAGGTCGTTGTCACGGGGCGGTGCCGGAGGGATTCCTCGAGAAACGGGATGGTGGGGAGCAGGGGCCTGGGGACCGGGGGCGGTGGTTCCCCCTGGACGCTGGTGAGAGGCATTCCCGCGGACCAGAGGGACCCGAGGGTCCGGAGCGCGTGGACGCGGTCGGCCGACTCGTCGGTGTCCCCGGGCTTGCGACAGAGCGACAAGACAGGTCTCGGATCGTCCTTGGAAAGAATCCGAGGTCCAAGGGTCGAGAGGGTGGCGCCGGGGCCGACCTCGAGGAAGGCGTCGACGGGCAGGCGGGAGAGCGTAAGAAACGCATGTGCGAACCGAACGGGCTTGCGAATCTGGTCTTGCCAGTAGGCCACGCCGAGGGCTTCGGAGGAGACTTCCTCCGCCGTGACGGTGCTGATCATCGGCACCCTGAGGGGCCGTTCCGGATTGCCTTGCAGGACGGCGGCGAGGGAACGCGCGGCGCCTTCCATGTGGGGGGTGTGAAACGCGTGGGCCACCGGAACGGGCAAGACGGTGACGCCAGCGGCTTCGAAGTGGAGGCGCAGGTCGGGGAGAAGTGCGGTGTCGGCGGCAAGGACCACCTGGTCTGGGGCATTGTAGGCAGCGACGTGGACGCGGGACGAAAAGGGGGCGACCAGGCGTTCGACCTCGGCTTCGTGGGTGAGGACGGCGAGCATGCCGCCGGTGGCCGGCTGCTCTTGCATGAGCTTGCCGCGTTGTTCTGCCCAGCGCATGGCGGTTTCGGGGGCGAGGGCGCCGGCCGCGCAAGCCGCGGAAAGCTCACCCACGCTGTGGCCGATCACCGCCGAAGGCGTGATGCCCATGTCACTCAGGGTTTCCGACATCGCGATCTGGAAGGCGACAATCAAAGGTTGCGCGAGGTCCGTACGACGGAGTGTGGTGTCGTCGGCGTGGGGGCCGTAGCACGCGTCGAGCAACTTCGACCCGTGCGCGGTCATGTTGCAGAGTTCTTGCAGCCGCCGTCGGAAGGCAGGCCAAGCCACGAGCAGCCCGAGAGACTGCGCCACGGACTGCGCCCCTTGCCCCGGGAACAACCACGCAAGTCGGAGGGGGCGGCGGACGCCAGCGGAAGGTCCAGTGATCCAGTGGCTGTCCGTTCCGGAAGCGAAGGCTTCGAGCGCCAGCCGCGGGTCGTCGCCCTTCGCGACCACGCGCACTGCGCGAAAGGCGTGGTTGGTTCTTCCGTCGCGAAGCTCCCGGGCCAGCTCTGCCAGGTGTTGGGGGCTCGGACTTGCGAGGCTGGGGTGGCGCGAGAGAGCAACAGAAAATGCCTGAAGATGGCGTTTCGTGGGCGCGCTGAGTGCGAGAAGCGTGTCCCCAGAGAAGGGGGTAGTCGGCTCTGCGGGTGGCGGGGACGGTGGAGCCTGCTCGATGACGACGTGGCAGTTGGTGCCGCCGAACCCGAAGGAGCTGATTCCGGCGCGGCGGACCGAAACCTCCGGCCAGGGTGCGAGGTCGCTCTGAAGTCGCAAGACAGGATGGCTGGCGAGGCGTGGGTGAACGGGGTTCGCGTGAAGGCTCGGCGGGATCAATCCGTGCTCCACGGCCAGGACCGCCTTGATGAACCCCGCGATGCCGGCGGCGCCGAGCAGGTGACCGACATTCGTCTTCACGGATCCGACGGAGACGGCCCGCGCCCCGCGAGACCGAAAGAAGGAGTCGAGAGCCCTGAGCTCGATCGGGTCGCCGATGGCGGTGCCGGTCCCGTGGCACTCGACGAGGCCCACCGTGGCGGGCTCTACGTTGCCATGGTGATAAGCCGCTTCGAGCACGGCCAGTTGTCCCTCGGGGTTGGGCGCCATCACGCCGATGGAGCGTCCGTCGTTGTTGACCGCGGAGGCCCGCACCACGGCGTGGATGGGGTCCCCGTGCGCCAGGGCAGCGGCGAGAGGCCGCAGGAGCACGAATCCCGCGCCTTCACCCGGCACGAACCCGTCGCCGGAGGAGGAGAAGGCACGGCAACGTCCGGTGGGGCTCAGCGCACCGGCTGCCTCGAAGAAGCGATAGAGCGAGGGAGTCAGGTTCAGACTGACCCCTCCGGCCAGGGCCAGGTCACACTCCCCGCGGCGCAAGCTCTCGCAAGCTTCGTGAATGGCCACGAGAGACGACGAGCAGGCGGAATCCATCGCAACGGCGGGGCCGCGCAGGTCCAGTTCGTGGGCCACGCGCGCGGCCAGCATGTTGAGGAGGTTGCCCACCAGGGCGCTGGGATGGAGGCCCTCGTCGCCAAGGATCGAGACGAAGGCCTGCTCGAGGCCGGCCTGGGCGTCGGGGGTGAGGCGTAGGAAAGCGTCCGTGCGTACGAGTTGGTCGAACGCGGCTCGCTGATGGGTGGCTGTCGAGACTTCTTCTTGGTGGGGAAGCTGGGATGCGCCGACGAAGACACCCACGGTGGCGGCGTCCCTGCGCGTCCCGCCGAGTCCCGCTCGATCGAAACACTCCACCGCGATCGCGAGCAGCAAGCGTTGCTGCGGGTCCATGACACGCGCCTCGGCGGGGTCGATGTGGAAGAATCCAGGGTCGAAGCGATAGGGATCGTCAAGAAAGGCGCCCCACCGGCAGCGCAGGGAATCGGGAACTGAAAATCGGTCCCGTGGGATCTCCCGGACGGCGTCGAACCCCAGCACCAGATTCTTCCAGAAAGCCTCCGGCGACGGGGAGGAAGGGAATCGGCAGGCCATGGACACGACCGCGATCTCGCCTGTTTCGACAGGATGGGCGCGTGCGACGGACCTGGGCTTCGGGGTCCCGCGGGCGCGGAGGAAGCTCGCCATCTCTCGGGCGGTGGAACACTGCAATAGAAGGTCCTGGCCGAGGGGTCGGTGCAAGGCATCTTCGAGGTGCCCGAGGACATCTTGCGCCTCCACCGACCCACCGCCGAGGTCGGAGAAGGGGACATCCAGGCCGATGCCATCGACAGCAATGCCGAGCGCGGAGGACCATGCCGTACGAACGGTGACCTCCATCTCGTGCGGGGCAGTGGCGGGTTCGGGAGCGTGTGCGATCGCGGGCGCGGCGCGAAGCGCGACCCCCGAAAAGGCTCCGGCGACGAAGCGCTCGCCAAGCCGGTAGCGTCGAACTTTCCCGCTGGAGGTCCGCGGGATGGCGCGGTGGTCGATCGGGATGACCCAGTCGATCGGGATTCGCACGTTGCGCAAGACGCCAAGGCGCGCTCCCTCCAGCACCTCGGACGTGCGGGCTGCGGCAGAATCACTCACGACCACGAAGAGCAGAGTCTGCTCGTGGGTGCCGTCGGGCGCGGGGATCGCACACACGATGGCGGCATGCACGTCGGGGGCTTGCATGGCAGCGAGCTCGACGTCGTGGGCGTAGACGTTCCGCCCTCCAGCAAAAATCAGGTCTTTGACGCGGCCGCAGAGCACGAGGCGGCCGTGGTGGAGGAACCCGAGGTCTCCGGTGCGAAGCCAGGCCTCGCAGCGGGCCTCTTGCGTAGCATTTTCGTCCTTGAAATAGCCTTGGAAGAGTTGGGGGCCGGTGGCGTGCACGTGCCCGACGACGCCTTCGGGTAAGGGGTTGTCTTGGTCGTCCACGATGCGGAGGGTGGTGTCGTCGAGGGCAGGGCCGACGCCCACGACGGCGAGTGCGTCAGGGTGATCGGGCTGCAACGGTTGAATGCTCGAGCCGACGGAGAGGTGAGTGCGTCGCAGGGTGTGAACCTCGAGGGAGGGGGTGGGTTCGGTGATGGCGACACCGACAGAGGCTTCGGCGAGGCCGTAGGCGACGCGGGCGGTGTTGGGCTGGAGACCGACGGAGGCGAAGCGGTCGAGGAAGTCGCGAAACACGGCGGGCGAGACGGGCTCGGCGCCGATGATGACGGCGCGGACGGCGGACAGGTCCCAGGAGGGCTCGGGAGAGGGAATGCGTCGGAGTGCGAGGCGCAGGGCGGTGTTGGTACCGGAGAGGATGGTGGCGCGATGGCGGGTGGCCGTCTCGAACCAGAGGGCGGGCCTCTTGAGGAAAGCGAGGGTGTCGATGCGGACCTGGCTGGCCTGCGCGAACATGGGCGCGAGGTGGCAGGCGATGAGCCCCATGTCGTGATAGAGCGGCATCCAGCCGACCTCGACCTGGTCTCGGGTGACGGGGACGCGGGCTGCGATCTGTCGAGCGTTGGTCACGAGCGAACGATGGGAGAGCATCACGCCCTTGGGGTCGCCTGTGCTTCCGGAGGAGAACTGGATCAGGCCGAGGTCGTCCGGGCGCACGGTGGCCAGAGCGCCGGCTGGGGGGCTTTGGATGACGCGGTCGACAGGGACTGCGATGTCGGGTCCGATCAGGTGCTCGAGGACGGGGGTGAGCATCGGTTCGCAGACCACGCGGGGCTTGTCGAGGCGAGCCCAGACCGCGGTGAGTTTTCGGACCTCGTCGGAGTCGCCGCGGCTCGAGGGGGGCGCGAGGGGCACGGGAACGAGGCCGCCGAGTGCGCAGCCCCAGAACGCGGGTAGGAACGCGGCTCCGCGGGCCACGAGGAGGGGGACGGGATCGCCTTGCCGAAAGCCTGCCTCGCGCAATCCTGTGAGCGCACGACGGGCGGCGAGGTGCAGGTTTGCGTAGGTGAACTCCGTATCAGACGCGGAGGTGTCGACGCACGTGACCCCCCCGTGGTGCTGCGCGGAAGCATCGGACAGGAGGCTCTGGAGCGTGAGGTGTTCGTGCGTCATGGTTCGAGCTAGCGAAGATCGTGCAGCGCGGCTTCGACAGCCCGCTCGATCCACGCGACCTCCTCTGTGCCGATGAGCAAGCTGGGCCGCAGGACGACGCTCCTTGGGGCTACTCGTCCGGGGCGTGCGAGGATCCCCTCGTCGGCCAGTTTTCGGCAGAACTTCGTCGCTCGGTCCGAGGAGCCAAGGTCAAGCGAGAGCAGCAGTCCGCTGCCGCGCACCGAGACCGGGGTGGGATGTTGCGCCACGATCCTCGTCAGGCGACGTTGAAGCTCCAAGCCAACCTGGTCTGCGTTGAGCCAGGGCTTCTGGGATTCGTACAGATCGAGAGCCGCCACGGCAATCCTGCACCCGAAGTCGGACCCGCCGAACGTGGACAAGTGAATGAGCGGGTGGCGGTTGAGGAACGCATTGGCTCTTTGCGTGAAGACTGTCGCTGCGATGGGGAAAAGTCCTCCGCCGAGCGCTTCTCCGAGCACGAGAACGTCGGGCTCCACGCGGGCTGCGTCGCAGGCAAATCGGCTTCCGGTTCTTCCGAAGCCCGTTTGGGTCTCGTCGACGACGAGCAAGGCCCCCACGCGGGTACACCTGTGACGGAGTGCTTGCAACATCCCGTCCGGGAGCTTGCGTGCGTGGTTTTCTGCCTGCACGGGCTCGAGGACGACGGCTGCGGTGCGTTTGGTGATGGCCCGGCAAGCGGCGTCGGTGTCGAGAAACGGGATGGTGCCGACGTCGGGGATGAGCGGCCCGAAGCGTTCTCGGTCGCTCCGGTCCGAGAGCGTGAGCGCGAATCCCGTCTCGCCGTACCAGCCGCCGTCGACGGTCAGCAGTTGGGTGCGTCCGGTGCTGCCGCGCGCGAGTTTGCAGGCGAAGTCGAGGGCTTCGCCGCGCATGACGCTGAACACACAACACTCGAGTCCTGGAGGGGTGAACCCGGCGAGTCTCCTCGCCAGCTCGGCTTTCTCCCAGGACATCATGGGGAAGTTGCCCTGGTCGGTCTGGCGCAGTGCGCGGCGGGCGGCGTCGACGAGGGGCGCCGGGCGTCTTCCAAGGTTGCAGATCCCGCCGGAGCTGTAGCAGTCGAGAAGGCGCTGTCCTCGATCGTCGAAGATCCAGGAGCCCTCGCGAGCGCACTCGACACGGGCGTGCCCGAGGGACTGCAGCTGTGTGTGACGGGAGGCCCCGAAGTGCTGTCGGAATCGGTCCCAGAAGCGCTCACGTTCGTGGGTGTTCACGGGTCATCGCTCCTTGGTGCCGGCGAGATCCTCGAGCTTGCGGAAGGCCCCGAACAATGCGGTTTGGACGCGTTCGCTGTCGAGCAGTCGCAGTCCGAAGGGCAGCTTCGCCGCGAGGAGCGCGGCGGGAAGCAAGCGACGCATATCCTGCACGGCGGCACGTACCGCGTCGATCACCTGGTCGAGATCGTCGGCGGTGATGGTGATGGGGAGCATGAAGCGCATGACTTGGGGCGCGTTGCCGGAGTACACGGCGAACAGTCCGCGCTTCGCGAGTGCGTCGCACATCATGGGTCCGAGGAACTCGTGGATGTACTCGAGGCCCACCATCAGGCCGACCCCGCGGACCTCGCGGATGATCGAGGGGTTCTCCTGGCGGATCGTTTGCAGTGCATCGCGGAGCCTGTCGCCCATGCGCTGGGCGTTGCCGCAGAGGTCTTGCTGCTGAATCGTCTCAATCACGCGCAGCGAGACGAAGCACCCGAGGTCCGATCCTCCCACGACGCTGTCATGGAAGTCAGGGTGCGCCTCTACGAAGGAGCGGATTGGCTCGCGGTCTGAATGCAGGACCGCCGCGTTCGGGAACAGACCCCCGCCAAGCGCCTTGGCCACCATCATCACGTCCGGCGACACCCCCGCGTGCTCGCAGGCGAACATCTTGCCGGTTCTGCCGAACCCGGTCTGCACTTCGTCGAAGAGCAGCAGGGCTCCGTGCCGGTCACACAGCGCGCGGGCCTCCTCGAGGTAGGCTCGACTCGCTGGGAAAATCCCGGCTTCACCCTGTACCGGTTCGAGAAGGATGGCCGCCGTCCGATTCGTGACGGCTGCGCGCATGGCGTCGATGTCGCCGAAGGGAACGATCCGGAACCCTGGCATCAAAGGCTCGAAGTGTCGACGATAGTGCGGCTTTCCGTTGGCCGACAGCGCGAACCCCGTGTGTCCGTGGTACGCCTTGACCGTGGATACGACCTCGGGACGACCGGTCGCCCCGCGAGCGAGCTTGACGGCCGCGTCGACCGCGTCTCCGCCGCCCGCGGCGAAGATCACCCGCGAGAGATCCCCTGGCGCGATCTCCACGAGCTTTTCCGCCAGCGCCACCCGGTGGACCGACGCGAAGCTTGCCGTTCCCAAGTCGAGCGTCTCGAGCGCTTCCTCGAGGGCGGCGACGACCATCGGGTTGTTGCGGCCCACGTTGAAGCACCCTGCGGAGGTGAAGGCGTCGACCATGACGCGTCCTGTTGCAGGGTCGACGAAGCGTATGCCGGCACGTCGCGACTCGAGCACGTCGAGGTGCCCGGCCTTTAAGTAACGAACCTGGCCGTCGTTGATGTGCCGCCCGAAGGCTCGTTCGATCGCGTTCTTGTCGGCGTGAGACAGAACGTGTTTGTCCGGAAAGGAAACGCAAGTGCATTCGTCCCGCGGCATGGTCGTACTTTCCTAGAGGGCGATCGGTCCGAAGGTGATGAGATGGATCACGGTGCACGGCGTCGTCACGTGGGGCCAGTCCTCGCGCTGCAGGGTGCGCCGCACGTGATCCTCGGTGGGTGTCCCTCCGAGCTCACGGAGTCGCGCGGAGAGCCGCCCGCTGGGGTGGATCGTGACGGTGAGCTCGTCGTGCCAGACCTCGCCGCCTGTGTCGATCGCCACGAGCGAGGCATGCAACTCGGCAATCCTTCGGGACGCGAAGGAGGCGGGGTCTCGCTCGGTGAGGTCGCGTCTGCCTACGTATCTTGCGAGGGGCGCGCCGCGATCGAGATCGGCCAGGTCATCGGGAAGCAAGAACGGGATGCCGCTGTCCAGCGCGTCGATGGCCTCGAAGCCCGGGGGACCGGCGAGGACGAGCAGGTCTGTCTTCAAGGAGGGCTTCTTGGTGACGTTGGCGCCGAGTCGCTCGAGGGAGGCGTGGACGGTCGCGTGGGTGGCTTTCGGGAGCTTGCCGGTCACGGCCACGGTCTTGCCTGTGAGCGGCACGCTGGACGTCACCTGCTTCTCGGGGGGAAATGGCATGGGCGGAGCGTATCCGCTTCTCGTCTGGAGATCGAGGGGCTGGGCGCAGCTGTTGGCCGCAGATTCCGCAGACAGCCGCAGATGGTTTTGGGTTGTGTTTGCGGGTCGGTCTGATCGAGGAAGTTCTTCTTTCCCGCGCGCGTACCACGCCTTGCCAACCCGTCCGCGCCCTCGGAGGCTCTCCCCATGCACCTGTCCCCACCCTTCGCATCCCCTCGGCTCGACGAAACCTCTCGACCGGCTGCGCGCGGGTCGTCGCTGATGCTCGCGGTCGCCGCCGTCTTGGCAGGCGTTCTCGGTTGTGGCGGATCGGAGGGGTCCGAGCCCGGCGGTAACGGTGCGCAGGATGCGGGCGCGGAGTCGGCCGTGGATGCAGCGCCCGACGTCGGCCAAGACGCCGCCCCGGACACCTCTGCGGATGTGGACTTGCCCGATGGTAGCGATCCCGACGCAGGTGACCCGGATGCCGGGGACGCCGCGGATGCCCCTGACGTACCCGTCTCTCAGTGCCAGTCGGGCACGTGCAACCACCACGGGACGTGCACGGACACGCCGACCGGTCCCGCGTGTGCGTGCGACGAGGGCTGGGCTCCCCCGGACTGCGCGCAGTGTGACGCCGCGGCGGGGTACCACGAAGATGGTCTTGGGGGGTGCACCACCGACCCGTGTCTTCCGAACCCGTGCCTCGACCCAGGGCACGTATGCTCGCCCGATGGTGCCAGCTACGCGTGTGTGTGCAAGGCCGGGACGCACGACGAAGGCGGCGTGTGCGTCGAGGACACCACGTGCGGACCGAACTCGTGCGACGGCCACGGGTCGTGCTCCGACACGGGGGGCTCGGTGGTTTGCGCCTGTGACCCCGGGTGGGCGGGAAAGGCCTGTGACACCTGCGATGCGGTGAACGGGTATCACCCCGACGGCAGCGGAGGCTGCACGGCGGACCCGTGTGTGCCCAACCCTTGCCAGGAAGACAATGCGTCCGTATGCACGGCCCCGGGCGGTGTGGTGCAGTGTTCTTGCGACCCCGGCTACCATGGCGAGGTGGGGGCGTGCGTGGCGGACGAGATCTGCGGGCCGAACACCTGCTCGGGACACGGCACGTGCTCCGTGGTTGCGGGGCACGTGGCCTGCGATTGCCACACAGGATGGGCAGGGCCAGCCTGCGCGAGTTGCGACACTGCCGCCGGATACCACCCCGACGGGCAAGGCGGTTGTACCACGGACTCGTGCGTTCCGAACCCGTGCACGGCGCCGGGAAAGAGCGTGTGCGAGAGCGCGGGCGCGGGCTTCACCTGCTCTTGCGACCCGGGCTATCACGACGACGGCAGCGGTGGTTGCACCACGGACCCGTGCGTTCCGAACTTCTGCCTCGTGCAGAACAAGGCGTGCCGCGTCGTGGGCGGGGTGGCGGAGTGTTACACGCCCGATTGCGACGACCAAAACCCCTGTACCGTCGACTCCCTCGTGGGAGGCGTGTGCCAGAACACGGCAGAGCAGAACGGCACTGCGTGCCAAACGTCGCTGTGCCGCACGGGGGAGACCTGCCACGCGGGAGCGTGCCAGGGAGGGGCCACGCTCGTCTGCAACGACGGCAACCCCTGCACCGTGGACAGTTGCAGCGAGACGGTAGGGTGTCAGTCCACCGCGGATGATGGGTTGATTCCGGACGACGGAGTCGCGTGTACGCAGGACGTGTGTTCGGGGGGCGTTGCCACGCATCAGCCGAGCGACGCGGTGTGTGACGACGGGGCCTTCTGCTCGGGAGTGGAGACGTGCGATCCGGGGCACGCGGAGGCGGATGCTTCGGGTTGCCGACACGTCAACGTGCCTTCGCCGCCGGCTTCCACGGGCACCTGCCAGGGGTTCGGGCCGTGCGACGAAGCGACGAAGAGCTTTCCCGTGGTGTTGGCGCCCGTGGGGACCGCGTGCGAGGACGGCATTGCCTGTACGGTGTCGGACAAGTGCACCGCGGCGGGAGCGTGCGCGGGCACGATCACGGCGTCGTGTTACGGTGGGTGCAGCCCGCAGACGCCATTCGGTGGGGATCTGGACATCCCGGTGGCGACGGTGGCCGGTGGGATCACGCTCGGCGGCGGTGCGTTGCCCGGGACGAACACGGACTACGACGGGGCGGACATCTACCTCGTGGCGAAGGACACGGGGGCGGCCCACCACGTCGGCGGGTATCGCTACTCCTACAGCGGCGGCTCCTACGTGTTGACGCCGAACTACTACGGTGGAAAGGTCCTGGCGGGGATCTACGACGTATTGTACCGTCGGTACTGGGACCGGGAGTACGACACGGTTTCGCGGACGACGTCGGACAAGACGCACGTGGCTGGGTATCGGTACTTGAAGCGTGACGAGGTGGTGGGCGCAGGGCTGACGGTGCTGGATCTGGACATCCCGGTGGCGACGGTGTCCGGCTCGATCACGCTGGCGGGGCAACCGTTGCCGCCCACGAACACGGACTACGACGGGGCGGACATCTACCTCGTGGCGAAGGACACGGGGGCGGCGCACCACATCGGCGGGTATCGGTATTCCTACAGCGGCGGCTCGTACGTGCTGACGCAGAACTATTATGGCGGAAAGGTCCTGGCGGGGACCTACGACGTGCTGTACCGCAGATATTGGGATCGTCAGTACGACACGGTGTCTCGCACCACCTCGGACAAGACACACGTGGCGGGCTATCGTATGCTGGCTCGGGACGTCGCGATTTCGAGCGGCAATCAGACGCTCAACCTGGACATCCCCGTGGCCACAATCTCCGGGGCCCTCACGCTCGGCGGGCAGCCTCTGCCGGCAACGAACTCCGACTACGACGGGGCGGACATCTACCTCGTGGCGAAGGACACCGGGGCCTCGCACCACATCGGCGGCTACCGTTACTCCTACAGCGGCGGGTCCTACGTGCTCACGCAGAACTACTACGGCGGAAAGGTCCTGGCGGGGACCTACGACGTGCTGTACCGCAGGTACTGGGATCGCCAGTACGACACCGTCTCGCGGACGACCTCGGACAAGACGCACGTGGCGGGCTACCGGATGCTGGCGCGGGACGTGGTGGTGTCGAGCGGCAGCCAAACGCTCGACCTGGACATCCCGGTGACGACGGTGACGGGGACGATCACGCTGGCAGGCCAGCCCTTGCCGGCGACAAATAGCGACTACGATGGGGCGGACATCTACCTTGTGGCGAGGGACACCGGGGCTGCTCACCACATCGGCGGGTATCGATACTCCTACAGCGGCGGGTCCTACGTGCTGACGCAGAACTACTACGGTGGAAAGGTCCTGGCGGGGACCTACGACGTGCTTTACCGTCGGTACTGGGACCGCCAGTACGACACGGTGTCCCGCACGACGTCGGACAAGACGCACGTGGCGGGGTATCGTCTACTGCGCGAGGGAGTGACGCTGACGGCGGGCGCCGCCACGTTGGACCTGGACATCCCGGTGACGACGGTGTCCGGCTCGATCACCCTGGCAGGGCAATCGCTGCCGCCCACGAACACGGACTACGACGGTGCGGACATCTACCTCGTGGCGAAGGACACCGGGGCCGCTCACCATGTCGGCGGATACCGTTACAGCTACAGCGGTGGCTCGTACGTGCTCACGCAGAACTACTACGGCGGGAAGGTGCTCTCGGGCGTCTACGACGTCCTGTACCGTCGCTACTGGGACCGGGAGTACGACACCGTCTCGCGCACCACGGTGGACAAGACCCACGTGGCCGGGTACCGCCTGCTGGCGTCGAACGTGACGCTCTCTCCGGGGGCGCAGAGCTTGAACCTGGACATTCCCGTGGTCGTGATCGCGGGGACCATCACGTTGGCGGGCCAGCCCTTGCCCGCCACGAACACGGACTACGACGGCGCCGACATCTACCTTCTGGCGCGCGACACCGGGGCCGCCCACCACGTCGGGGGATACCGCTACAGCTACAGCGGCGGGGCCTACGTGCTCACGCCCAACTACTACGGAGGCAAGGCCCTGGAGGGAGGGTACGACGTCCTGTACCGTCGCTACTGGGACCGGCAGTACAACACGGTGTCCCGGACGACGGCGGACAAGACGCATGTGGCGGGGTATCGATTGCTGGAGGGGTGTTTGCCGTGAGGTGCGGAACTAGCTAGCTAACAAATGGTGTAGATGACGATCCGGCGGGTGATGGTGGGGGAAGGGTTCCCCGAGGAGTCCGTGGCCTGCAGCGAAATCGTGTGCAACACGCCCTCGCAGACGTTCGAGTACAGGCGAGCCGTGAGGGTGCTCCCGGTGCCGAGAAGCGAGTCTTGCACCGTCGTCAGGTTCGTCCTCCAGACGAGCTGCGAGCCGGGGATGGCCCCGTCCTCGGTGTCCGTGGCGTGGCCAGCCAGCTCCACGTCCGTGAACCACATCATCTTCGCATCGTCGTAGCCTGTGTAGAAGAGCGCGTCCCCTTGCACCAGATCGCCTGCGGGGGAGTCGATGAACGCCACGGGAGGGTCGTTTGTGCACGGCTGCGACAGAACGGTGACCTCGTCGAAGGCGTCGTAGGCGGTCGCCTTGATCGTGTGGGACCCCGCGGACAGCGAGAGGGTTTGCTGCGCGCCTGTGCCCAGCGAGGACGCGCCGTCGAACCACGCGAAGGCGGAGTCGGGCACGGTCATGGTTGAAAAACCTGGGAAGCTGGCCACCGCCCTGGCGGGCACGGACTCGAGGGCGCATACCTGGACGCCGTCGGTCGGCTCGAGGATCATGACCTGGGCGACGGCGGGCTGGGGCGTCGCGACGGAGACCTTGTAGACGTTGTCGTCCCCGGACGCCGCACGCACGGAGAATGCGACGGTAGCGCCCGCCTCGGCCATCACGCGGAACTGGCGCGTGCTCTCGTCGCCGCTCGATCCCGTGCTCCAGGCCATCATGTTCGGGGCCTGCACGTACAGCTCCCCGAAGTTCTTCGGGTAGGTGAGGGTGATCGTCGCCTCGTGAGGGCGGTTCGGGCTCACCGGCATCGTGAAGCGGTAGAAGTCCACGTCTACGTTGCTGGAGGTGCCGCTCGCCTCGGGGATGGTCAGGATGGTGCCCGTGCGTGTGGTGCCGATCGGGATGACGGTGGCCGTCGCCTCGGTGTCGTCCGCGCCGAGCACTTCGGAGAAGCCCAGCGACAGGTCGTAGCCGAGGGCCGCCGTGTCGGGGATCTTTCCTGCCGCGGCGAGGCGTACCGCGGCGAGCGGGTCGATGAGCTTGCGTCGTTCGACGGGCTGGTTGGAGAACCCGGCGGCGACGAGGTCGCCGTTGCTGAAGGTGGCGTCGTCCGAGGTGAGGATCGTGCGGATCCTCGAGACGATGACGCCCCGCTGGGAGTTATTGAGCAGCGGGTTCTTGGGGTTGAGGTCGGGGTTGACCGCCATCAGGACGGAGATGACGCCGGTGACGAAGGGGGCAGCCGCGCTGGTGCCGCCGATTTCGCTGGGGGCGAGGGACGAGGCCATGTTGTTGACGTCGGAGGGCGCGAAGTACTTGGTGGGGATGGGGGCCCACACATCGACGCGGTCCCCGTAGAAGTGAGCGTTATCGAGGTCTCCGTTGGCGGCGCCGGCGACGATCGCCTCTGGGATCATCGCGGGCATGATTCCCCAAGCCTCGGTCCGGCGTTCGCTGAGGTCGACCAAGTCCCGGAGGATGGGCGGCATGGAGCTCGCGGTCAGCGTGTTGCCAGCGATGGTGACGACCGGAACGCCTCGGGCTGCAGCGTACTTGACGCCCGTCTCCATGGGGCCGCGCAGGTCGCCGAAGGCGAGCGTGGAGACGCAAGCGGTGGTGGCCGCGACGGCTCCGGCGACGGCCGCGCCGCAGATCGCCTGGCCCACGAAGGGAATCCACCCGACGGCGAGGCAGGTGACGCCCGCGGCGACCGCGAGGCCCGCGTGGATCACCCCGCACAGTTCGAGCCTACCGCCCATCGTGCATATGTTGAAGTCAGGACCCACCGTCAGGACGTTGCAGGGGTATCCCCCGCTGACGTTGATGCACGAAGCGCCGTCGTCCACGGCCTTTCTCACGCCCCGCCCGATGTCGAACGCGTAGGCGAGCGTGTCGTACTTGTACATCATGGGAACCGCGACCTGGCCTCCCACGCCCGCGGCGCCAAAACCGTTGTTCACCACACCGCCGATGGTGGTGATCACCCCGGTGCCGTGCCATGACCGGCCGCCGAAGAAGCTGTTACCGACGGTGGGAGGCCCCTGCGCCGCCCCTGTCTCGCAGCGGTAGGCGGGGTAGATCGTGGTCATGTCACACTCCACGAACGTACCGGATGCGGGCCGACGGAAGTCGTCGTTGGCCGCGAATCCCATGTCCAGCACGGCCACGTTGATGCGCTCGTCGTCCCCGTCCCACAGGGCGTTGAACGCCCAGGCCGCGGGGACGTTCTCCACGCAGAGCCGGGCCGGATCCCCGGGAATGCAGGGCCCTGTGAACGTGCGCGCCCCGACCATCTTCATGGTGTGGGTTGCCGCGGTTGTCTCCGTGGTCGAGATGGACGGCGCTCCGGCCATCTGAAGCCGCGGGTTGAGGCTGACCAGGTGGCCGTCGAGCCGGTACTCCATCACAAGCGCCAGGATCTGCAGCGCTTGCTCGTTGGAAGCGAGCAGCTCGTCGTTCTCCCCGAACAGCGCCCTAAGCTGTCCGAGGCTCTCCGGCTTCGCTTGCGACGGGTCGACCTCGACGAGGTGCGTCGTGTAGACGTCGTCGTCGCCGGGCAACGTGTCGATCAACTCCCCTGCCGACACCTCCAGGAACCGATCGAGATCGGCCTGGCTCTTGGTGTGCAAAATGACTTCGGAGGTTGCCACCTGCACGGGAAGCGTGCCCTCGCGCAACAGCGTGCCCACGGGGCGTGCTCCGGGAAGAGATAAATTCTCGTCGTCCGTCAGCGCAAGCTCAGGCAGCAGCAGGTCCGATATCGTGAGCGGTGCGCTCTGGATGATCGCGAAGTCGGCGACCAGACCCGCGCCGGCGTCTTCGAGACCCGGCATGGTGGGATCGACCACGAACATCGCGTAGATCAGCTCACCCGGAGCGACGCGCAGGGTACCGTCCTGGGGCTCGAGCGGCGCGTTTTCGTCGATCGGAAGACCCTTCGCCGTGGCGTAGGTCCCGTCCGCGGTGCGCTCGAGGGTGAGCACCTCCGCGTCCTTCGAGTCGGGGGAGGCGACCGCGACGGACATCGTGGCCTCCGTGGTGGCGCCCTCGGGGAGCGAGAGCGTGACGCGAGCCGACGAGCCAGAGGCATAGAGCAGTCTGTCGAACCTCAGGTCGACCGGAACGGGCTTGGTGGCTTGCGTGATGTTGGGGTTGGCGGGGATGGCCGGCGGAGTCCAGCCTTCTGCTGATGGCTGCTCTGTGTCATCGTTTCCGCAGGCGCCCAGGATGGATACGGCGAGCACGAGAGCGGCCTTCCGAACAAGGGTCTGGTAGCGCATTGAGTGGGTCCCCCTTCTTGCGATGCCGGGTCAAGCGACCGCGGCGAGCAATCGGGACTTGGTGTTGGCGACGGGATGCTGCAAGTGGCGAGAGAAGTTTCGTCGGATCCCGCGACTCGAGGGGAGAACGGGCGAGTCGTGCGTTGCCTTATCGCAAAATCTCATCCACCTCGCGCAAAGCCGCAAGCTCGCTCGAGATGTCCCGATACCGACGCTCGAGGTCCTTGAGAATACCGTCCGCGCTCGCGTCCCCGAGGCTCGCTGGCTCCGTTCCGCCCCCCGCTGCGTCGTCCCAAGCCTGCGGGCGGTGGGTCTCCCGTCGCAAGGACGCATGGAGCCGCCGCAACACGACGGCGGGCTCCTGGTCGGCGATCGGGGACACCCGTGCGACCATCGCCATCGCCTGCCGCGCAAGCACGAGATCGACCACGCCCGGGAGCTGATCGACGATCTCCTGAAGGCTGCCCGCGGCGTGCTGGATCGTAGTCGTGGAGGCTGCCGTGGGGCAGAGGGTGGCATGCCAGCGGGTTGCCCTCTTCTCGCACGCTTGCAGCTCTGCGAAACGCTGCTGGCAAGAGTCGTCGTCGGCTGTCTCGAGGCCCGCGATCTGCTCTTCGATCCGGCGGACGAGCTGGGTCGTGGCAGCGAGCATGGCGTGACCGGCGAGGTCCGCGCGAGCGGACTGCATGCGGTCGATTTCGTGTGCGAGGGGTTCCTGCAGGGCCACGTCGGTATCCACCTGGCGCAGATCATCCACCCATCTTGCGAGGCAGTCGTCGAGGTCCTGCGTCCTTGGCGGGTCGTCCCCGGCAGCGAGACCGCGGTCCTGTGCAATCCCCATGAGGCGAGTGATCGTCAAGTGGACTGCGCGAGACATGAGTCGATGGGCTCGCAGCGCGACCGCGGGGGCCTCGGCGCCCGTGACGCCCTGCCTGGGTGCGGCGAGCCGGGCAGCGTCGGCAATCCTCCGAAACACCGAGAGCGGCGGCACAAGGGAGGACCAGACCCCGATGCCCGCCCCGCCGCAGGCGTAGAGCTCGGGCCGTGCGGGGGAGAACGCCACGCCAAGCACCGGCTCCGCCCCATGGCGAAGCGTGGCCGTCGCCTCGAAGTCCTGGGTCGAACGAACGTGGATCGCACCGTCGCCTCCGGCCGAGGCGAGCCACTCCCCGTGGCGGCTGAAAGCGAGCGAGTGAACCCCGAGGTCGTGGGATCCGATGACCCGCGCGGCCCGGTCCTTGTGGAAGCTCCAGAGGCGTACCGTCTTGTCCCATCCGCCCGACGCGAGCCGCACGCCGTCGGGGTGGAACGCGAGCGCAAGAATGGCTCCCTCGTGCGCAGTGACGGACCCCTGCTCCGCACGCCGCCGGATACTCCATAGCTTGAGCACGCCCCCCCATGACCCGGAGGCCAACCAGGCACCGTTGGGCGTCACGGCCAGGCTGGCAATAGCCTCCTTGTGACCTTCGAGACAGAAGCGCTCTCCACCCCGCGCCCGGTCCCAGAAGCGGATGACCCCGTCCTTGCCCCCGGTCGCCACCCACGACCCGTCCGGGGTCACGACCAACGCGCGCACGCCGCCTTCGTGGCGCCCCACGTCGAGCCTCGTGGACCAGTCCGCGCTGTCCCACGCGCGAATCTCACCCCCCGCCGCGCCCGCGATCAGCCACTTCCCTTCGGGGGTAAAGGTCATTGCGGTCCATGGCTGCGCTCTCTCCGTGTGGATCGGGGCTTCCGCGCTGCGCGCGAGATCCCACACGCAAGTCACCCCCTCTCGGGTCGACGCGGCCACGAGGCTGCCGTCGGGGTGCACGGCGAAGGCGGTGGCGGGTATCCCAGCCGTGTCGAGGGAATCTCTGTGAACCACGCGTCGCCAGTCGGTGTCCGCTTCCCCTTGCACGACCGGCGAGTCAGGCATGGGTAGGGACCAGAGAGTCAGTTCGTTGTCGAGGCGGTCGATGGCGAGGTCGGCGAGCGCGACGTGGCATTGGGCTTCGACGCGTTGTCGCGAGGCAACGGCCTCGGTGACCAGAGCGAGGGCCTTGTCGAGGGCGGGGCTGGGGCGGCCGGCGGTCCGGGCTTGGCGCAGGCGAGCCTCGAGGAGAGCTTGCTGGCTACGGAAGCGGGCGAGGTCGTCGTGGACCTGCTCGAGGAGGTCGCGGGTCTTGTTTTCGAGGGTGCGGTGGCACGTAACGGGAGGGGCGGACTCGCCGAAGACCTTGTCGCGCCAGTCGCGGGGACCCGAACTGGTGCGCGCGCCGCACTCCGGGCAGTGCGCGAGCGAAGGCTCGACGCCGTAGCCGCAGGTGGTGCAACGCAGCAATGCTGGAGAGGTCGTCAAGGTTCACCCTCAGCGTCGGGCATGCCACAGGTCCGTGCGGGACGCGAGCAGGGGGGGCGACCCAAATCCGGAGCCATCGGAGTTGGCCGCAGATTCCGCAGAGAACCGCAGATGGTTTCGTTGCTTGTGCGGAGGTGGGTAGCTGCGTGGCGACGGGTTGTGCGAGGCGCTTCGCTACAGACCAGGGAGCGACGGGAGGCCTGCCCCCAAAGAAAACGGACCGCACCCGCGATACCAAGAGCGAGCGGGCGCGTATTGCTCCCAAAGAGGAGTCAAGACATGACAAGAAAGTATGCTTGGGCCGCCGTCGCGGCGGCGGTTGGGATTTTCGCGTGTGGCGGCGAGGAAGAGTTGGGCGAAAAGCAGGCCAGCGTTCCGTTGGCCTACGGAACCGGGTCGAATTGGGGGCCCAAGGACGCGACGGGGGTGGCGTATCTCGACACCAAGACCGGGACCGTCGAGATCGAGGTGGCAGGGCTTCCCCCGCTCGAGAACGAAGTCTACGAGGGGTGGCTCGCAGGGGGCGGAGAAGACCCGATTTCCACCGGAAGATTCAATACGGGCGCGGACCAGGCCGGCAACTCCACCATCGAGCTCGGAGACATCTCGTCCCGCTCCTACGAGCGCGTGGTCATCACGGTGGAGCCCGAGCCGGACCCGACCCCCGCTCCCGACCCGCGTCACAGCATCGAAGGCATGATCCCCTGACAGGAGGTCTACCCGACCCCGCGCACGAACCCGCCGTCGACCGCGATGCTTGCTCCCGTGACGTAGCTCGCCCGCTCCGACGCCAGGAACGCCACGACCGCCGCGAACTCCTCCACGCGCCCGATGCGTCCGACGGGGATGTCCGCCTCCCACGCCGCGCGCACCCGATCCGGGGTGACGCCGCGATCCTGCGCGAGCTTTTCCGCTAGGTGACGCACGCGCTCCGTCTCTGTGTACCCCGGACAAACGTTGTTCACCGTGATGCCGTGTCGGGCGACCTCGCGCGATAGCGTCTTGCCGAACCCCACCACCCCCATGCGCACCCCGTTGGACAGGATGAGGCCGTCGATTGGTTGCTTCACGGACACGGAGGTGACGGTGATGATCCGCCCCCACCCGTTCGCGACCATGGACGGAAGCGCCTCGCGGATCAGCGTGATGGCCGAGAGCGTGTTGAGGCGAAAGGCGTCGAGCCACGCCGCCTCGTCGAAGTCGAGAAACAGCCCTGGCGGTGGTCCCCCCGCGTTGGTCAAGAGCACGTCGATCGATCCGTGTCGATCAAGTCCTGCGTGCACGAACCCCTTCGCTTGCCCCGTGTCCACGAGGTCGCAACGATGAGCCCACACGTCGCCTTCCTCCGACAATTCCTCGACGGCCGCGTCGAGCGCCTCCTGGCTGCGACCGCAGATACCGACGGAGCACCCTTCGCGCAGCAACTCCCGTGCGGCGGCCTTGCCGAGACCCTTGCTCCCGCCCGCTACGAGGGCGAGCTTGCCTTCGAGACCGAGTTCCATGCGAATCCTCCTCGCTACCAGACGGCGCCAAGGTCGAGCCACGGACCGTGGCGCAACGACGTGATCGAAGTTTGCGCGGAGATGCTGCTGTCCTCGGCCTTTTCGGCGTCGCGGTCCTCGGGCTTGCCGGACGACCCGAGCGTGGAGAACTCCGCCGTGTAGGCCGGGCGCACGTAGATGCCGAAGCCGCCCGTGGACTCGAAGCGCTGAAAGAAGAGCCACCCGAGCCTGCCGAGGAGCTTGATGTTGAAGGTCACGCCGTCGTCGACCTTGCCGTCGGCCGTGTCGATCGCATCGAAGTCGAGCAACGTCGCGCCTACGGCGAAGGAGCCGTCGAGGAACAAGTCGTTGTAGTAGTTCTCGTACTTCGCGGTGTAGTCGATCTTCGAGTAGCCGAGGATGATGTCGATGTCCCGGAAGCCGACGTCGCGGAAGTGGCTCGCCTGGTAGGTGTAGGATTGGCTCCCTTCCGCCGCGCTGTAGACGTGGACGGCCGCGGGGATCCGGTATTGCGTGTACGCCACGCCGTACTTCACGCGCCACTTGTTGAGCAACAAGAGCTGCGCGTCGACGTAGTCGGTTTCGAGGGGAAGCTCGGGCTCCCCGATCACGTTCTGACCGCGCGTCGCCACCCCACGGTAACGACCCCACATGAACGCGAGTTTCATGTCGTGGCCTGGAAAGATCTGGTCGATCTTCACGGACCCCGTCGCGATCCCCGTGCTGTCTTCTACCTTCTTGGCTGCGTCGTCCACGATCTCCTGCGCGTAACTCATCCCTATGTCGATCGAGCCGTAGCGGGCCTCGAGGTTGGCCGTCGCCATGATCGCGCGCCCCACGTCGTAGCTCGTCTTGCCGAGCTCCAGTCCCCCGACGTCCTCCGCGTCCGGCACCCCATTGGCGATGCTCCACCACGTGAGCCACCCGCCCACGCCGGTCTGTAGGTAGTAGTCCTTGTACTCGTCTTCCCAGCTCGACCCGTCCGCGATCGTGTGGCTACGCAGCTCCGACGGGTCATTGAACTTGCTCCACACACGCTCTTCGTTCTCGACGTGCCGCAGGTAGCTCAACCACACGCTACCGTCGGTTGCCACGGCGAGGTTGGGGTGCCACCCCGTGTTGAACTCGCGTTCGCGAACGAGGGTGAACGTCGAGCCTTCCTGCCTGCCCCCGCGCAAGGTCGCCACACGCAGCCCCTTGTTGTACGAATTTCGGAAGTAGTAGAAGACGGCGTGTACGCGGTCCCCGTGCGTGACCGCCTCCATCTGCCAACCACTCTCCTTGCCGTCGAGTTGCACGTCCTTCCACTTCTGCCCGTCCTTGCTCATCGCTACATGGGTCGTGCTGTCGCGCGGGTCATGGTACAGCACGTAGAACCACCCGTCGGGGGTGACCAGCGGGCGGATGTCGTGCAGCGAGGAGGCGGCCACGACGACAGGAGCGATCCCCACGGGGTGGACCACCAGCTCGGTCCCGTCGCGGTGGACCATCCAGAGGATGTGGCGGAACTCGACGAACTGGATCGGCGGATCGCCGCGGTCTCCCGCGCCGATGTTGGCAAGATCGGCCACGATCCCGCCGAGCCCGATCTCCATCTCCTGCCGGTCGCCGTCCACGAACAAGTACTGTGTCGTCTTGGTCTGGTTGTTCCCCACAGGGACGGTCTCGGCCCACGCATAGGTGAGCTTGCCGTCGCTGCCGATGTGGATGCCCAGACCCGCGATGTGGTAGCCGTCGCCGGAGCCGCTCCCCAGGGTTTCCGAGCGGTCGGCGTCGCTCTCGAGCAAGAGGAGCCTCTGGTAGGTGACGCTGCGGTTGCCGGAAGACTCGGTCTTGGCGAGGCGCACGAGGCAGGCGAAGCGCGGGCCGGCGGCGGAAGAGCAGATCATGCCCGCCACACCGTAGTCGTCGGTGGCGAGGTCCTTGGCGGTCAGGACGGTCCGACCCGAGCGCAGGGAGCGGATGGTGCCGTTGGGCATTTGTGCGTAGACATCGCCGCCTGGGATGCTGAAGAAGCGGACGGGGTGGCCTTCGAAGGGCGCCTTCATGGTGGGCGGTGCGCCTCGGACGGGAGCATCGCCGAGGCTGACGGAGGCGGACGCCTCGGCCGCGATGGCGGACCATGGGGTGAGGCACAGGAGCACGACGGTGCACAGGCGGAGGAATGAGGGGTGCATCGGGGCGGATCAAGCGGTGAGAAGCCGGTGGAGTCAAGAGGTAGTGAGGCCGGGGGTGCTCGTGCTCGGTGGGTTGGGGGCTGGGGGCGGATGGATCGACATCAACTTAGGAGCGGAGAACAGGAATGCGAACACGGAACCAGGAATGATTCTGTGGTGGAGGCCTATCGTGCTCAGCGCGGCGCTCGTGAACGATCAGATCCAGGTCTGGTTCCGGGGTCGGGGGGAGCGAAGGGGATCGGGGGCCAGGCGGCGGGAGGCGTGAAGGCACCGGATGGGGCGGAGGGTGCTTCTTCGCTTAAGGTGGTGGTGCCGTGATATCCGGATGCGGACATAGTAGCTGACTGACACGACAGCAAGACGGACCTTCGTTCTCCCTATCCGCGGGCTCAGAGCCCACGGCAACTGCGGGAGAAGCCCGCCGCAAGGGCGGGCTTTGCGCGGCCACGACGTGAGCACAGTTGGGGAGGTGGAAGGCGGTTCGTCATCCCAACTGCAACTGGCCAGATGGGACCAGGAGGACGCGATGAAACGGTTCGGCAAGGCCTACCGTGCGAAGCCCGCCACGGCGGGCTTCCCCAGTTTTGCCGTGGGCTCTGAGCCCGCGGACAGGATCCACTCGAGAAATCTCGTTGTCATGCAGATCGCAGAGTGACTTGCCGTTCCCGCAGAGTTCTTCCCACCCTCGCGCACACCTATTGCCTTATCCCACCTGAAAGCTATTCTTGGTCCACTTTTCACGCAACCGTTTCGCCCGCTGGCCGAATCTCCGTTAGCCATGGAAGCCGCCACCCCGCCCAAGACGGAGCCCCTGCGCAGAACGCCGTTCCGTGCGCTGGCTTCGTTGGGACAGGGCGGCATGGGCTCCGTGTGGCGTGCCGAGTGTGTTCGCACCGGCCAGCAGGTCGCCGTCAAGGTGCTGCACGACCACCTCCAAGCCGACCTCGATAGCCTGGAGCGTTTCCGCACGGAAGCGGAAGTTGCGAGGCTTCTGGACCACGCGAACGTGGTGCGGGTTCTCGAAATGGGCATGCCCCCGGCCGTCGAGCGTCCCTACTACGTCATGGAGTTGCTCACGGGGGAATCGCTCGTCGACCGCCTGCATCGTGCGGGAACGCTTCCCGTGCCGGAAGCGATCGAGATCGCCCGCCAGCTGCTCGATGCGCTCGGTGCCGTGCACGCCGCGGGCATCGTCCATCGCGACATCAAGCCGGGCAACATCTTCTTGTGCGGCGACGACCGCGCGTTCACGGTCAAGCTGATCGACTTCGGCATCGCGAAGGTCTTGCCGCTCGCGCAGCACCCGGAAGACCCCCGGGGCCTGACGCCGCGCACGGTGCTCACGCGCGAAGGGGCGTTCGTCGGTACGGCCCTGTACGCGTCCCCGGAGCAGGCCGTGGGCGATGCGGTCGATCGGCGCGCCGACCTGTATGCTGTCGGCCACGTCCTGTACAACATGCTCACGGGTCGGTCGCCGTTCGGCCGAGAGCGGGGCACGACCGCGCTTCTTCGGATGCAGACGGGGCGCATGCCGGACCCGCCCTCGAAGCGGGCGAAGTCCCCCATCCCGGCTGAGCTCGACGAGCTCGTCATGGCTGCCTTGGCGAAACGACGGGAGGGCCGGTTCGCGTCGGCCGAGCAGTTTGCCGAGGCGCTCGAGGAGATCGCCGCGCGTCTTCGCGCCCCGACGGGTTGGCTCCGGACGCACGTGTTCGATGCCTCGATGGCTTCGAAGCTCGACTCGAGGGAGCCCTTGCCGCCTTCGCCAGCGCGAGCTGTTGTCGAGCAGCGCGAGGGCAGCGAGTCTCTTCCCGCAGCGACGAGCGCCTGCTTGCCGAACCGCGGGATGCTCCCCTTCGTCCTCGTGTCCCTGGGCATGGGGGTGCTGGTTTCGCTGCTGATGCTTCTTGCTTGGAGGGCGTGGTCGTGAAGTCCCAGGCCTTCCGTGTCGGCGATCTGTGCGCGCAGTACGAGATCGTCTCGCTGCTCGCGGTCGGTGGCAGCGGTGAGGTGTATCGCGCCGTCCAGCGCAGCATGGGCCGCACTGTGGCGCTCAAGTGCTTGCAACTCCGGCACGTGGCGCGCGCGGACCTCAAGGCCCGGATGGAGATGGAGAGCCGGGCGCTCGGCCGGATCAATCACCCCAACGTGGTCACGGTCTACGATGCCGGGTCCACGGACGACGGCGTCGTGTGGATCGCGATGGAGCTGCTCGTGGGGCACACGATGCGCGAAGTGCTGCAGGAGCGCTGGAGGCTGCCGTTGGCCGAGGCCGTGTCCTGCGCAATCGACGTGGCCGAGGGCGTGGGTGCGGCGCACGAGCAGCAGATCATCCATCGCGACATCAAGCCCGAGAACGTGTTCCTGACCGAGCGGGGCGTGACCAAGGTTCTGGACCTGGGCACGGCGAAGATTCACGGCTGGGGCAAGCTCAAGACCACGGACCGCGGGCGAGTGATCGGAACGCCAGCGTACATGGCGCCGGAGCATATCCGTTGTGTGGGGGTCGACGAGCGGACGGACGTCTACGCCGTGGGCTTGCTGCTGTACGAGATGCTGGCTGGGCACCCTTTCGCTCACATGGCCGACCTGGACGACTACCAGGAGATCGCGCGCCTGCAGCTGTACGGGACGCCGCGGCCGTTGACGGAGGTGGTGCGGGGAGTCCCCGAGGGGGTGTCCCGGGTGGTGCTGCGCGCGCTGTCGAAGGACGTGGCCGGCCGGCAGCAAAGCATGCCCGAGTTTTTGGCGGAGCTTCGCGACGCCGCGGGGATGCCTGCGCCGGTGCGTCATGTCACGCCGAGCGTGCCTCCGGTCAGAGAGGTTGCCTCGCCGGCAACGCGCGGTCCGGTCGTCGAGAAGGTGGGGCCGCTCGGTCCCCGCGGCACCGTGCGGCTGCCCAACGTTGACGCGCAGGGCGAGGCGCCTCCGTTTCTCCCCCGCAACCCACCACCAAGAGTCCCTGGCCCGACGCCTGACGCGAGCTGGAGTATCCGAAAGGGGATAGACCTCGAGGCCCCGCCCCGGGCCGTCGGGCAGGGAAGCCGTCGACCCGCCTGGCTCGGTTCCGCCTTGCTCGTCGGGGTGGCGCTGGGGATCGTCGGAGGGGGAACGGTCATCTGGCTCGCAAGCGAGCGCCAGCCTGGGTCACCGACGGAAGCCGCGGTGGTGACGCGGACCAGTGCGGAGGTCGCTGCCTCCGTGAGCGCGAGCCCCCCAGTCGCCCCCTTGCCCGCAGCGCCCGCCGAGGATGAACCCCCGGGAGAACCGGAAGGCGACCCCGCGGCCGGAGCGGTGCCTGTCGCAACGCCATCACGAACGACCTACACGCCGCCCGCCTCCGCCGCGGCTCAGGACCGGAGCGATCCTGTCCCGGATACAGACAACGGCCGGTTGCACCCGGACCCGGTGCTCTCCGTCCTGCCACCTTCCACCCGAACCGCCGCTCCCGCAAGCGAGCCTCCGCGCAAGATGCCCTCGTCTGGGCTGTAGCCGGGAGACGTCATGTCCGACACGATGCGAATCCACGACCCTCCTTCCCAGCCCCCTGGTGACGAGGACTGTCGCGCGTCCGAGGCCGATGCCGTCGACAAGAACGCGCGACCGGCCGGTCGTCGCTTCCAGTCCTTCACGCCCCCGGACCTCGCCGCCCTCGGACAAAGGCCAGTCGAGGAATCGAACCCCCCGTCGCCCGTGGTCGTCGGTTCGCTGCTGCGAGCGAAGGTTCGACGGCGCGATCTGATCGTGGCCCTCGCATTGACGGTCGCGGCGGCGGTCGTGGTGGCAGCCATGATGCGGGTCCATGTGGCTGAACGGGACCGGCCGAGTGCCCTGTCCTCCGCCGCGGCGTCCGCAACCGATCCGGCGGTCGCTTCTGTTTCCCTTCCTGCGAGTCTCCCCTCGGCGCCCGTCGCGAGCGCAACCGTTTCGGCTGCGGTCGAGGCCGCTCCGCCCGTACCCGTCGCCACGACCCGTGTCGTCGCGCCGACCACGGCTTCGGCGGAGACCCCGCCCGATCCAGACCGTCCTTCCCCTGGCCCTCACCCGTTGGCTCCGGTCGAGCCTCCGTTCTGAAACCATGCGTGCTGCAACAACAAGAACCCGCGGTCTGCTCGCTGCCCTCCTGATCACGATGGGCGCCACGCTCGGCGACGTGCCGTTCGCGCACGCGCAGCCCACGGAGGAGGACATCGCGGTGCTGCGGGAGGAGGCGCGCGAGCTCTACCGTAAGGGCATGGCGCGGTTTCGCAACGAGCAGTATGCGCAGGCGCGGGCCTCTTTTCTCGCCGCCTGGTCCCTCGAGCCGCACTGGAGCATCGCCCTGGCGCTCGGGGACTGCTTCTTGAAGATGGGGCGGTACCGCGACGCCGCCGAGCACCTCGACTTCGCCTTGCGCGGCATGCCCCCCGCCCACGCCAGCCGCCCCCTGGCCGAGAAGGCCATGGCCGAGGTCCGCACGCACGTGGCCACCCTGACCGTCGACGTGGACCGCGAGGGCGCCGCGCTGTTCGTGGATGATATCCGTATCGGGATATCCCCGCTGCCAGGCCCCGCCTTCGTCGAACCGGGGCGACGCACGGTCGAGGCGCGGCTGTCCGACCGGGAGGCGTCGGTCGTGTCCGTGGAGGCTGTCGCGGGGGCCACGCACCCGGTGCGCTTGCGGCTCGAGGCGCCCACGCCCGCCCAGCCGACACCGGAAGAGCCCAGACCCGTGCGAGAGGACTCGCCGTCGAACACGAAGTACGTTGTCCTGGGCACCGGGCTTGGGCTCACTGCGGTGGCCGTGGGGTTCGGGGTCGCGTACTCGGGGAAGAAGGCGTCCGCCTCCGACGACATCTCGAGCTTGCAGGGCAAGATCGATCGGGACCTTGGGCCCGACGGGTGTGCGGGTTCCTCGAGTGCGCTGTGCAGCGACTTGCGGTCGCGGTTCGACGACGAGAGCGCTGCAAGCACGCGCGCCACGGTGTCGTGGGTGGTGGCAGGCGTGCTCTTGTCGGCGACGGCGGTGACGTACTTCGCGTGGCCGGACGCCGGTTCGGCGCGCGAACAGGGAAAACGACAAGGGGGCCAGTGGACGCTGGCGCCCGTGCTACTGCCGGATGCGGCGATGATTTCTTGGCAAGGGAGACTTCCGTGAAGCAAACCACTTGGATCTTGGGCGGGGCCGCGGGCCTCTTGGTGACGGGAATGATCGCGGTTGGGTGCGGCTCGGACGACCCGACGTGTGAAGACACGCGGACGTGCGGTAACCCGGGGACCGGGGGCACGAGCGGCAAGGGAGGAACCGGGGGAGCCTCGGGCGAGGGGGGAACCGGAGGCACGAATGAGGGCGGCACCGGAGGGACCGGGGGAACCG
>CAZAWR010000037.1:0-78728 GCA_964488865.1 uncultured Polyangiaceae bacterium
TCATCCACACGGAGCCGTCGGTCTTGAGCGCCACCCAGCCCATGTACGGCTCGCCAATCCCTTGCACGTCGGTGGTGCAGGGGCCGAGCGCGGACTGCACGAACGCTACGGGTTCGTTGGGCACGTCTCCGGGTTGCTGGCAGCCGAAGCCGAGTACCACGCAGGGAGCGAGCCAGGGAGCGAGCCAGAGAGCAGAGCGTGAGCGAAGCTTCATGCGGTGCATGATAGTGGGACTGGCGAGTCCCGGCCACAGGGACCTTCGGCTGTCCTCGCTTCGACACGGACGCGAACCAACCGTCGCCGCACACTGGGCCATGCCACCAAGGACGGCCTATCATCCAGGCCACGATGCCGCGACCCGGGTCCTCCACGATGTCTCTGACGGCGCTCGTGCTGCTGCAAGCGCTGGCGGGCTGCTCAGGCGACCCGCAGGAGCACCCCGCGGACAAGGCCTCGACCCCGCTGGAGGCCTTGGCTCAGGCCAACATTTCCTCCGGCCCATCTTCGGAAGCTACCCCCCCTTCGACGACGGTCCGCGTCGGCTCCCCGTGCGATACCCGAACGGCATGTGAGCCGGGCGCTTCGTGCCTTCGCTCTACAAGCGGAAAAGGCGTCTGCGCGCTGCCCTGCACCGATGGCTGTCCTGACGCGAGGGGCTTCTGTGCGGAGCATCCGGAACACGACCGCTTCGGCGTCTGCCTCGTCCGCTGCGACTGGGAGCGCTTCCCGTCCTCCGGCTGTGGCGCCGCGGCGATGTGTCGCATGAGTCGCAGCTTCCCCTCCCAGCTATCCGAGCCCGTGTGCGTTCCGCTCGAGACCGCCGAATCCTGCATGGGCGACGAGGTATCCCAGCCCAACCTGGGCGTGGAGGAACCCCCCGGTCTGGACGGGTGCCCGTCGGGAATGGCACGCATCGCGGGGACGCGTGTCTGCATCGACCGATGGGAAGCGCATCTCGTGCTGGAAGCGGGCGACGGGGCCACGCAGCTTTGGTCGCCCTTCTTCAACCCCGGGCCGCGACGGGTTCGTGCGCGAAGCGCCCCAGGCGCCGTGCCCCAGGGCTACGTCGACGGCTTCCAGGCCGCGCGCGCGTGCCTCGCCGCGGGCAAGCGCCTCTGCACCCGATGGCAGTGGACACGCGCTTGCCGAGGTCGCAGCAAGCGTCTCTATCCCTACGGGGATAGTCGGGTCGACGGCGCGTGCAACGACCGCAGGGCACACCATCCCCTTGTGGAGTATTTCGACTCCAAGGACCCGTGGATCTGGAAGGAAATGGGCCATTCGTGCATCAACCAGCTCCCGCAGGCCCTGTTCCGGACCGGCCAGGCGCACGCGTGCCGCACGCCCGAAGGGGTGCATGACCTCGTCGGCAACCTGCACGAGTGGGTGGACGACCCCAAGGGCACCTTTCTCGGGGGATTCTTCGTGGATGCGACGGGAAACGGCGAGGGCTGCCGGTACGCCACCGTCGCCCACGGGCCGAAGCATTGGGACTACAGCACGGGGTTTCGGTGCTGCGCCTCCCTCGGGGACGGGTCCGAACCGCATACCGAACCGTCTTCGGTGGAATGAGCGGGTAGAGGGTTCCGTTTCGTCATGTCCGTACCCATGGACCGGCTTGGCCCATGGAAGCGCCGATCACACCCGGAACCATCCTCGCCGAGAAGTACCGGATCGAGCGTGAGCTCGGCTCCGGGGGCATGGCCCGCGTCTTCGAGGTGATGCACCTGCAGCTCGGCGAACGAGCGGCCATCAAGGTGCTCCGCCCCGAGGTGGCTCACATGGACGGCGTCGTGGAACGCTTCTCCCGCGAAGCCAAGGCGATGAGCCGCCTCAAGAGCGAGCACGTCGCGCGCGTGATGGACGTCGGGCAGTTGCCGGGGGGCGAGCCCTACATGGTGATGGAGTTGCTCGAGGGCTCTGACCTTTCGGAGGTCGTGGACGCTCACGGTGCCTTCGCGCCTACCGACGCGGTCGACATCATGCTTCAGGCCTGCGAGGCCATCGCCGAGGCGCACTCGCGCGGCATCGTCCATCGCGACCTCAAGCCGTCCAACTTGTTCCTCACCCATCGCGCGGACGGGACGCCCTCGGTCAAGGTTCTCGACTTCGGCATCTCGAAGTTCGCTGGCGGCGACGCCGTGGAATCGATGTCCCTCACCCACACGCGTGCGCTCCTCGGTTCTCCACTGTACATGGCTCCGGAGCAGATCGCGTCGGCCCGGGACGCGGACGAGCGAGCGGACCAGTGGGGGCTGGGAACGATCCTGTTCGAGATTCTGGCCAGCGCGCCACCCTTCCACGCGCAGACGCTTCGCCACCTGCAGTTCAAGATCCTGCACGAGCAGCCCCGGTCCCTACGTGAGGTCAACCCGTCGATCCCCGCGGGGCTGGAGACTGCAACCTTGCGATGTCTCGCCAAGGACCCCGACGCGCGGTTCCCCGATCTCGCGGCTTTCGCAAAGGCCCTCGAGCCCTTTGCCTCCCGTCGCGGTGTCCCTTACGTCGAACGTGTCGGTGGCATCGTGACGCGGGCCCGCTCGCAAGACCGAGCGGGGACCCACCCCGCCAGTCGGACCCAGCCGGTGCACGCACAAACGCCCCCCGAGATGTCAGGAGCGCGACGCACGCAGCCCATGCTTTCGCCAGGGGTCGAGCCTCCGCTCGAGGTTGCTTTCGCGCACGCCCCGACCTTCGACATTTCCGAGAATGGTTCGCCGCTATGCGGTCCGGCCGTGGCCCCGCCACTCGAAGGCACCCGTGGTGCGTGGGGCTCTACGAACAAGAAGCGAACAACGGGACCGCGCATCGGGCTGGCTGTGGTGGGAACCTTGGGCGTGCTCGCCATCGGATGGTACCTGCTCGCCCCGCGACAACCTCCTGCTTCCGCTCAACTCGACGTGCTAGCCAACCCGCCAGCGTCCGCGACCGTCCTCGAGCCGGAGCCGACCGCCTCCGCCGGGGCGCCCACCGTGGCTGCCGTCGTGCCCTCCGAAACCGACGTGCTCGCGGAGCCCGCGACTGTGGAGACCGCCAGAAGGGCCGCCCCCTCTTCGAGGAGCGACGCTTCCAAGCGGTCTGGGGCTGCCGAGACGAAGGAAGCGAAGACGAATCCTCCCGACACCGAGCCAAAGCCCGTCGCCCCCACAGCACCCGCGACCGACCCGCCAGGAGGCTTGTTTGAAACGCGCAAGTGAGCAATGTTCTGATCGTGTTCGACCTGCCCTCCTCCCGCGCGTGGCGAGTCCCTCGCTCCTCGCCGTCCTTTGCTTGACGGCGACGGCCCAGGCCGATCCAATCGCGCAGGCGCTCTTCGAGGAGGGGCGACGCCTTGTGGAGAGCGGTCGTCACGAGGAAGCCTGCCCGAAGTTTCGAGAGAGCCAGGCGATGGACCCGGGTATCGGCACCCTCTACAACCTCGGGGAATGTCTGGAGGCCACGGGACAAACCGCCAGCGCGTGGGCGGCTTTCCACGGGGCGGCCGACATGGCTCGTAACGCTGGGCAGGCAGAGAGAGAGGGCGCGGCACGAGCCAGGGCGACCGCCTTGGAACAGCGCTTGATCCGCTTGCGGGTCGATGTCCCGCAAGAAGCGCGTGCGGCCGGGCTGACCATTCGTCGAAACGGTGCGGACGTGGGGCAGGCACAGTGGGGGGTGGATGTCCCCACCGATCCCGGCGTGCACATCGTCGTCGCGGACGCGCCTGGCAAGATGCGTCGGCAGTGGTCCGTGGCGCTGACGGGCGACGGAACGACGCAGGTGCTTCGCATCGAACCTCTCGAAGCCGCGGTCCCGGCGCCTGAGCCGAAGGCCGAGCCGATCGTTCCTGTGACACGCGAGTCTCCCGAACCCGACCTCTCGACGTGGGGCTGGATTCTCGGGGGCGCGGGCTTCGTGGGCGTCGGGGTCGGAACGGCCTTCGCCCTGAGCGCTCGGTCCAAGTACGACGACTCCCTCGCTTTCTGCGACGACTCCGACCCGAATCGATGCAGCGCCACGGGCGTGTCGCTCCGGGACGATGCGCGGGGGAGAGGCAACGTCGCTACCGTGGCGCTCGGGCTCGGCGGAGCCGCGCTCGTCGGGGGGATCGTACTCGTGCTCTCGTCGCCAGACCATCCGGACGAGGCCGCCAGAATCGAGACAGGTCCGGCTGTGGCCGGCGACGGTGCGGCATGGATGATGAGAGGGACGTGGTGAGCGCGGTGAACCGGCTGATTCTTCTGGGCTGTCTTTCGCTAGCCTTGGCGGGATGCAACCTTGCGTTGGGCATCGACGAAGCCGAGTTGGTCGAGCCCGACGCGGGGGGCGGAGGCACGTCGGGTTCCTCGGGCAGTGGAGGCACGTCGGGTTCCTCCGGCAGTGGAGGCACGTCGTCCTTTGGCGGGACGGGCGGAACCGGAGCAGGCGGGAGTGAGGTCTGTGCTCCCTCCGGCGAAGGTTGTTGGGATTGCACCGCCTCGTCGTGTTGCGGGGCCTACGCCGCATGCGTTGGGGACCAGGCGTGCGCCTCGGCAGTCGCGAAGTACAACGACTGTCTCGCTTCGCCTCCCACGGACGGCAGCACGTGCGCCGAGCTCAGCGCCGCCCTGAGCGGGAAGTTCCTCACCCTCTCCCAGTGCGTGTTCCTCGGACCTTGCGCGACGGCCTGTAACGACTACCCGCTCGGCAATCTCTGTGATCCCTACTGTGATTGCATGGCCCAGACGTGTTCCGACCTCATCGATGACAAGGCAGCGTGCCTCGCTTCGTGTCCTTCTCTCAGGCTCGACCAGATCCGGTGCCGATCGCTGCATTGCACCTTCGCCCAGTCCGACGCGGACACGCACTGTCCCCACGCCGCGGGCTTGCACGTCTGTCCTTGAACCGAAGTGGACGGAGGCTAGCTTTGCTGGCCGGAGTCCACGTAGGTCCAAGAGCACGGTCGGACGGAAGTCCGGCCGCGCGCATTGAACGAGCCCGAGCCCGAGTCAGCCCGAGCCCGGAAAACCACAGAGGACGCAGAAGGCACAGAAGAAGGGGATGGTGTTGGTGCGGTAGGACCTTTGCCATCCGCCCCAACCGGGGGACAATGGGAACATGCGACACGTCTTGGTATGGAGCGTCTGCCTGCTCGGGTGCTCGTCCTTGCTCGACTACGAGGAGGTAGGGTTCGACCCCAAGGATGCGTCGGCGGAAGTGTCAGGCGATGCTTCGTCGGATGCGATGGGAGGCGCGGCGGGAGCAACGGCAGAAGCCGGCGCCGACGCCACGGGTGGTACAGGCAACGCCTCCAATCCCGATGCCTCGAGCGACGCCCCGGCGAATCCTTGCGACGGGGTGACGTGCTCAGGGTTTGGTGTTTGCGAGATGGTGGACGCTGGTGAGCCTGCTTGCGCGTGCGACCCCGGGTATCACCCGAGCGGGCTTGCGTGTGTGAAGGACGAGAGTTGCACGGGTGTGGACTGCGGACGATGCGGAGAGTGCGAGGTGATCGCGGGAAAGGCGATCTGCACGTGCCCCGACGGATTCTCCCACGATGGGACCGGGTGTGTCGTGGACCCCAACCCCTGTGACACGGTCGACTGTGGTGCGGACGCCGCCTGCGTGCCGGAGGCCCACTGTCAACCGCTGGGGGCCTGCGTGCCTCGGTGCGACTGCAGCAACTGCGGCAACTGCGGGTCGGACAACAGCGACGGTCGATGGGACGACTGGCAGGAGTACTGCGGTGCGGAGCCGAACCAATCTCCGGCGACGGTGGCGTGCAACAAACCCTGTCCTCCTGGCGATGGGTGCCTGCCGTTCGCGGACCCGATCTGCTGGCCGATGGAAGGGTGTTTCAGCTTGTAGGGATCACGGACACCAGAAGCTGCAGTCCGCGGCCACGCATCCCGTCGGTCCAAGGAGCGGCCCCGCCGCCATGGCGCCGCCGGTGTGGCTGCTCGCGCATCCGATCTGGCATTGGAAGTCGTCTGACGGACACGCGAAGTAGCACTCGGCCAGCGCAAGACAATCGGGGTTCTCGGTGCAGCCCGCGCACGCACCGACGCACTCCGATTGGATGCAGGCGTCGCAGGCAGCATTGCCGGACTGGACCTCACACGCGCTCGGCCCCATCCCACACTCCGCCGGGCACTTCTGGGGCACGCACCCGTTGTCCCCTGCAAACGCCGTGGCCGCCGCGATCCCGCTCGGGTTCTCCATCCCGCATTGCGTACGGCACCCTTGGTCGTTCGGGGGACACGCCATCACGCACTCCACGAGGGCCACGCACGACGGGTTGTCCGCGCACTCGTTGCACGGGGCGAGGCACTGTGAAGACACGCACGCGTCGCAACTGTCGTCGCCCAGGCTGATCGCACACGCGGCCGGGGCGTCGAAACACTCCACCCCGCAGTGCTCGGGGACGCAGCCGCCCTGCCCGACGAAGGCGTTCGCGCTCGTAATCCCGCTCGGATTCTCGGTCGCGCACTGCAGCAGGCAGCCTTGATCGTCCGGAGGGCACGCCAGGGCACAGGCGACCAACGCCGTGCACGCGGGGTTGTCCGCGCACGTGGTGCACTCCGCAATGCAGTACCCCGCGACGCATTGATCGCAGACGGGGTTGCCTGTCGTGAGCCCGCACGAGACGCCGCTCGCGATGCACTCACCAAGGCAACTCTCCCGAAGGCACCCGTCGGGACCGACCAGCGGCAAGCCGTCTTCCACGCCATCGGGGTGCTTGCTCACGCACTCCTGCATGCAGCCCGCGTCGCCCGTCGTACAACCGAGCGCGCAGGTGACGAAGCTCTCGCACTCCGGGTTCGCCTCGCACGCGTAGCACTGCGTGGAGCACGAGCCCTTCATGCACGTGTCGCATGCGGGATTTCCGGTCGTGAACGCGCACGGAGCGGGACCCGTTCCCCCAGAGCCTGCCGGGCCGCCATCCACTTCGCTTCCGCCCGAACCGCCCACCGGTCCGCCTCCACTGCCGCCCGGAACACCCCCGCCGCTTCCGCCTTGGGGCCCCCCGCCGCTCCCGCCCGTGACGCCCCCGCCACTCCCGCCAAGTCCGGCGTCGGCGCCTCCCGCGCCCGCCGCGCCTCCCGCGCCTCCGTTCGCGTCCGACTCCAACGTCCTGCCGCCACAACCGATCAGGCTCGCGGACAGCAACAACGACAACAAGGCAAAATGCTGGTGTTTCACGTTATCCAACCTCCGCAAGCCTGGCATAGCACTCCTGATCGGTTGGCGCGATCCCCCTCGCACACTCCCCTTGGATCCTCTCCTCTCACGCCCACATGCACCGACCTGGCCATTCTTGCCTTCTGCATCCCTGCGGCCAGTCGCCCAGAACGATGGTATTCTCCCACGGTCGTAGTGTTCTTCGCGCCTACCCCCGCGCGCCCTTTCGATCGTCGAGGAGCCATTCGCATGACCCTTCCCCTTCGCACCAAGAACTTGGCGTTGATCGCTGCCTTGTCCGCCAGCACCGTCATGTTCGGCTGCGGCAGCAGCTCCGAATCATCGAGCGACACCAAGCCCGGATCCGACGCAGGTGCTGACGTATCCAGCGACGTGACCCCCGAGGGGTGCCAGGACCAAGACGAAGACGGGTACGGCACGGGTTGCGCGCTCGGCGACGACTGCAACGACTTCAATGCGCAGGTCAACCCGGGCGAGGAGGAGATCTGCGGCGACGCGATCGACAACGACTGCAACGGGCAAACGGACGAGTCTTGCACGTGCACGCCCGGTACCGAGCGGCTCTGCTCGAGCACCGGGGACCCGCTGTCGCTGACTTACGAGATGCGCTGTCGGCCCGGTCGACAGGGGTGCGTGAACGGCTTGTGGGCCACGGTATGCGAGGGCGAAGTCGGCCCTGGCGAAGAGACGTGCAACGGGGTCGACGACGATTGCGATGGCGAGACAGACGAGGGACTCCTCAACAGTCTGGGCAAGTGCTTCGGGGCGATCCCCGAAGAAGACTGTGGCCCGACCGGCGAGGGCAACGGCATCGACGACAACGGTGACGGCCAAGTCGACGAGACCTGCTCGTGCCTGGTTCCGGACTACGACCCCGAGCTGCCGCGCACGGGCCAGCCTTGCTACTCCGGGCCGATCGGGACGCTTGGGGTAGGGATTTGCGAGGGAGGCACGCGCGACTGCCAGGCCACCGGGACCTGGGGCGCGTGCACGGGCCAGATCCTTCCTGCCACCGAGGTGTGCGGCGATGGGCTGGACAACGACTGCGATGGCTTCGTCGACGAGGCGTGCCCTTGGTGCACCATCCCGGTGGACGAGACCTGCGACGGCATCGACAACGACTGCGATGGCGTCATCGACAACGGTGTGCTCAACGGATGCGGGAGCTGCGGTCCCGTGGCGGACGCCGAAGTGTGCGACGACGGCTTGGACAACGACTGCAACGGCTCGATCGACGAGGGGTGTCCGGTGTGCAAGGCCGAGTGCTTCCCCGGAGCGCCCGAGAAGGCAGGCGTGGGCGCGTGCGAGTACGGTATCCGATCGTGCGCCGGTGAGTTCTGGGGTCAGTGCGAAGGCGCGATCCTCCCGTCGCCGGAGCTGTGCGGGACCGACGGCCTCGGCAACGGCATCGACGAAGACTGCGACGGCATCGTGGACAACGGCTGCGTGTGCGTGGAGGGACAGACGCAGTTCTGCGGCGACGCTGCGGGCATCTGCGAGTACGGCACGCGCACATGCGAGAACGGCGCTTGGACGGAGTGCGTGGGGGGTGTCGGGCCCGAGACTGAGGTCTGCGATGGCCTGGACAACAACTGCGACGGCCTGAAGGACGAAGGCCTGCTCAACGCGTGCGGCACCTGCGGTCTGTCTTGCTACGAGCTTCCGATGGACCCGACCGACGTGGGAACGTCGGACCAGGGGATCTCCGTCATCGGCGCGACCGACCCGGACAACCCCACGGGCAAGGACGGCATCAGCCTCGACAAGGGGGCCTTCATCCCGCCCTATCTCTGGGCTGCGAATCACACACACAACACGGTGACGAAGTACAACACCGACCTGGAGCAGGAGCAGGGCATCTTCTGGGTCGGCGCCAACCCCAGCCGTACCGCCGTCGACCTCAACGGCAACATGTGGGTCGGCGGGCGTGACGACGGGCGGGTGACCCAGGTGCTATGGGACAGCGCGTCCTGTCCGGACCGCAACGGCAGCGGCGGCATCGAGACGTCCACCGGTGGCCCCGCGACCCTGGTCAACAGCGCCGCGACCCCGTTCGCTGACGAGTGCGTGAACTACAGCGACAGGCCGGTGCCCGCGCGCTACCACGCGCGAGGACTCGCCGCGGCGCCCGACGGCAAGATGTGGATCGGGTTCTCCGACGGCGGCATCGTCTCCATCGACACCGCCAACCTGGCGGTGGGGACCTTCCACCCGGGAACCAGCGGCGTGCCCGTCTATCGGCCCGACGCCAACGGAGTCCATCAGCTCACCGGCGAAACGGGGGCTGCCAACACGGTATACGGCATGGTCGTCGATGCCCAAGGGTTCCTCTACATCTCCCCCGCGGACGACCGAACCTCCTTCTCCGTCTTCGATACCAACACGGAGCAATGGGTCGGCAGGTTCTACGGCTTGTGTGGCTCCTATGGCATCGCGCTCGACGGCAAGGGGCGGATCTGGTTCGGCAGCTACACTGGTTGCTCCGGGGTCAACATGTACGACCCCGCCAACCGCAAGCTGTACGCCTTCGCCATCCCCACCGGCGTCACCGCGACCCCGCTGGGCACCACGGGCGTGACGCTCGTGCAGGGCGATTGCAAGGCCCAGCAGACCGGCAGCTCCGTTTACCAGGTCACCGGGGTTGCGGTCGAGCCGGCGACCGGCGACGTGTGGGCATCGCACTGGCAGAACGGCTACACGATGCGTTTGCGCGTCAACGAGGCGAACTACGCGGACAGCCAGGTTACGTTCATCGGCACCCTGCGGGACGATGCGGGCACCTTGCTCCCAGGCATCTCCAACACCGACCTGCGTGGCATCGGCTTCGACGTGCACGGCGGCGCCTGGACCCTCGGTCTCAACAGCGACCGGGTCTTCAAGATCGACCCGCTGACCAACAAGCGCCCCGTGGCTGGCGCCCTCGCGACGGGCATGTCCATCGGTGTCGGATCGCACTACACCTACTCGGACTTCACCGGGTCGACGGCCCTCTCCTTCACCGCGCCGCGCGGCTTCTGGTCGTACATCTTCTCGTCCCAGTTCGAGGAGGCACAGATCGACGGGATCAAGGTCGACGCCTTCGCTCCCTCGGAGACGTCCGTGGGGGTGCGCATCCGCATTCTGGACACCAGCAACGTGCCGATCAGCGACTGGCTTCCGCCCGAAAGCAGCGGCTCCCCAGTGTTCTTCGAGTACCCGTCGGGCCAGGCCTCCCACACCTTCGACCTTCAGTCCCTCGGCGGTCCCCTCGTCGGGTGGAACTTCGAGGTCAACCTGCGCCTCACCACCTCCGACCCGGCCGTTCGGCCCATCGTCAACGACGTCGCCCTGCTCTGGCAAAGGCCTTGACGCCTGTCCCTGCGCCGTCCTCTTGCAATTGGTCCGGCTTGTTGTAAACAAGGAGGCGTCGCAAGAGCGGCGAGCCGAAGTGGCGGAATGGCAGACGCGGTGGACTCAAAATCCACTATCCGCAAGGGTGTGAGGGTTCGACTCCCTCCTTCGGCACAAGAAATCTCGGGGCGGAATAGCCGGGCAACAGCGCGAGAAGCGGACGGACCGCGGCGCCCGCGTGCATTGACGTCCGAGCCGGATCGGCGCTTGCTCCCGGCAAGGAGGCCTTCATGCGCGCTTGGAGTCTTTGCTTCGCGTCTTCGCTGGTTCTCGTTGCCTGCGGCTCGGCCGAGTCCAACCCCGACCCGGGGCCGCCCTCGGATGCTGCCGTGGACCAGGTCGCTCTCGATGCTGAGGCCGACGCTGAGGCCGACGCTGAGGCCGACGCCCAGCCCGACGTCCTCCCCGATGTTCCCGAGGACGTGCTCGCTGACACTGTCGAACCCGATGGGGGCGACGCAGGCCCTCCCACCGGCGAGCTTCTCCTGCAAAAAGGAACGCAAGACCGGATCGTCCCGCACCTCGCAGCCCGCTCCGACGGAACCACGTTTCTCTCCTGGTACGCCCTGGCCGGCGATCAATACGCGGTTCGCATGCAACGGCTCGAATCGACCGGCGAGAAGGTTTGGGCCGACGACGGCGTCGAGGTAAGCGCGGTCAGCTCGACCAGCTGGGTGATGGACTACGACCTCGCGACCGATGCACAAGGTCATGCCGTGCTCGCCTACTCCAACACGACGGACTTTGCGGTTCGCGTCCAGCGTGTGGATGAAAATGGTGCGACCGCCTGGGGGCAGGGGACCGTGCTGACCACTCCGATCGCCCAGGGCTTCACCCCCCACGTGGTCCTTTGCTCCGACGGTGCGATGGCGGTGGCTTGGAACGAGGAGCGAAGCCAAGGCCCGCAGACCACCCAGCACGTCGTCGTCCAGCGCGTGGACGCGACGGGGGCTGCCACCTGGCCGACGCCCTATGACGTGGGCCCAGCGGGCAACCTCTCCCCGATGTTCTCCCAGATCCTGGCAGGGGAGGACGGCGGCGTGATCGTGAGCTGGGTCGAGAACGGAGGCGTGAACCACCCAGGAGATGCCTATGCTCAGCTCATCGACGCGCAAGGTCACGCCCTTTGGGGGGCGAAAAAGAAGATCAACGGCACCGACCAGCTCGCCTACCCCATGCGGCCGATCCTCGCATCGGACGGGCAAGGAGGGTTCTTCGCCGCCTGGTCTGCTTTGCAAGGGATGGCTTCTTTTCGGGGCCGTATCCAGCACTTCGATGCCGATGGGAACGCCGCATGGGACGCAGAGGGACTGCACGTGTCCTCGGAGCCCTCGATGATGCAACTGCCCAGCGCGATGGAGTACGTGCCCGGTGCAGACCAGGTGGTGGTCGCGTGGAAGCGAACCGACGCGAACCAGAGCACCTCGGGGCTCCACGTTCAGGCTTATGATGCCCAGGGAACCAAGCTTTGGGAGGACGTAGGGCTCGAGGTGGTTGCGGCGGACATGGTGGACGGGGCCCTCGCCGCGGACGTGCGCGCGACCTCGCAGGGGGCGGCCCTCTTCTTCGCCAAGGGACCTGTGAACGGCATGGACCTGACGTCGCATGTGGCTGCGATGCCATTTTCGGCGAGCGCTACGCCGGTGACCTCGGACTTGTCGACGGTCTCCAGTGGGAAGTCGCATCCCGCCGTGAGTGGTCTCGTGGGTGGAGGGTACTGGCTGGTGTGGGAGGACACGCGGGACACGGTCCCTGCGATCTACGGGGCTTGGTGGCCTTCGCCGTGAATTGACCTCGCGTCTACTTCCCCAGGTCTCGAACGCAGCGGTTCATTCTCGTCCGAGCCGCCGCAGGATACGGTCTCGGGCCTCTTGCCACGCCGAGGCCGGCTGTCCTGCAGCTTCAGAAGTGCTCCGGCGGCGCTCGATCTCCTGTAGCCACGCTCCTTGCCAATCGTCGTCAGGCGGACCATCCACGCTGGCGAGAAGCTCGGCCGCGACCTCGAGACGTTCATCATCCGTCGGCCCCATCGCCTCATCGATGAGTCTTCTCGCGGCGTTCGACATGTGAGAGAGGTAGCAGTCGGTTCGATCGAGAGCCAGGGCGAGCGTCTACTTCCCCAACTCCACGGACGCCGCGCAGACGCCCTCCACCGGCGAGAATGCCCCCGTCAGCGTGCGCTCGATGCACGCGTTGGCCTGACCAGCAGCGGACATGACCTTCACCTCCGTCATCTTTCCGCCCACGCCCTTCCACCGAACCCGCGTACGATGAGGCCCAGACACGCAGCGATCGAGCTGGGCCTTGTGGTCCGCGAACGGCTTGCCGATGACCACGGCGCCGAACAGTCCCCCGAGCCCAGCCCCTTCCGTGCGGCACTCGACGTCTTCTACGGTCACTCCATTGGTCGAGACCCTCTGCACGTGCATGTTTGCACCGGGAACATCGCTCGGCGGCGGCGGAGCTTTCGGTGTGGCATCGACGGGCTCGGGCGCCGGTTCGTGTACGGGCTCGGGGACGACCGCTGTCGCAGGCGGTGCTTCGTCTTCTTCGTTCGGAGCCGACGGTGCAGGGGCTTGCGTCGTGGTAGGTTCCGATGGCAATTCGGTTGGGGCGGTTTCGGGAGCGGTTCGTGATGGCGCGGCGGGAACCGATCCACACCCCGCACCCAGCAACCCGATGACCAAGGTGAGAAGCTGCTTCCTCATGGCCGCCAGGATACGTCCTCGCCCCGACCTTGCGATAGGGTGTGGACCCGACCCTGTGCCCCCGCCGTGAACCCGATGCGGATACTTCGGTTGCCCAGGCGCGCGTCCGCACCCTGAATCGCGAGCGGCCGATGTTGGATGGTGTTCTGCTGCGCGAAATTGCATCCCGGAGGGTGGTCGGACGGCATTCTGTTGAGCGAAATGGCGTCCGGAGGGTGGTCAGACGGCATTCTGTTGAGCGAAATGGCGTCCCGAGGGTGGTCGGACGGCATTCTTGTGAGCGAAATGGCGTCCCGAGGGTGGTCGGACGGCATTCTTGCGAGCGAAATGGCGTCCCGAGGGTGGTCGGACGGCATTCTTGTGAGCGAAATGGCGTCCGGAGGGCGGTCGGACAGCGTTCTCCGGAGGAGGACGAAGGGGGAAAGCGCTTTTTGCCTCCCGAAGCAACGCGCTTGACGCGCGAACGTCGGAGTCTCAGGGTCGCCGAGGGGGTCCGGTCGGACCTTGCCGATTGCAAGAGAGGTCCAGCTTGCGTTCCACGACCATCACGCACCACCGATCTGGGCGACGCGCGCTTGTGAGGGTTTGCTGCACCATGGCGCTCGGCGCCGTCGCGCTACCTGCCTTCGCGCAGCCATCAGACCCTGCGGCCCCGGCCCCCGCCCCCGCATCGAGCGCCTCGCAGGACGCCCCTGCGAAGACAGGACGCCTGGTCGTGCGAGAAAAACAGGGGCTCGCCATCCGCGTTCTCATCGACGGGGTCGACCGTGGCGCCGCACCCCTCACCATCGATCTGCCCGTGCGATCCTATGAAGTGAGCGGTATCGCCTCCACACTCGTGGCCGCCGTCCAGCCGATCTCACTGCGTGAAGACCAGCCCTCCGAGATCGTGCTCGAAGCCGTTCCGGCCATGGCTCGCGTCGAGATCCGGACCAGCGACGGACAAGGAAAGATCCTCATCGACGGCCGTCCTTCTGGGGAAGGCGTGTTCGAGGGCGAGTTGCCCGTCGGGGAGCGCGTCCTGCGCGTGGAGCGGGACGGCTTCGAACCCTGGGAGAAGTCCCTGCGCCTTGGTCAGGGCCAGGTCGTCGTGGAGTCGGTGACGCTCGATCGAAGAGCGGAAGCGGTGAGCGCCGAGGGGCCAAGCCATCGCGTGAGAGACGGGCTCTACGGCGGGTTTCAGCTCGGAATGGCCTTGATGCCGGCTGGCTCGGACAACACGCTCGACACCGGGTGCGACACGGTCGGCGCCAGCTCCTGTGACCCGTCGAGCCCATGGGGGCTAGGGGTTCACGGCTACCTGGGCTATGCCCTCGAACCCCTCGGGTTCGAGTTGCTGTTCGGGCTGATCGGTGACAAGGCGAGCCCCCAAGCGCACTTCGACGGCGTCCACGGGTCGACCATCAACCCCCTCGTGGCCCAGCCGCCCCGCGAAGAGGAGTTCCAGATCTACCGCGGGGGCGCCCTGGCCGCCGTGCGCGTGCGTGGCAGCTTCGACATTGCCCCCGTTCGCCTCTCCGGCGCTCTGGGGGCGGGCTTCGCCTGGAAGAAGATGGGCATGCTCCGCACCGTCACGACGACGGACGGCACCGATGGGACCAATGAGTTCGCGTCTGAGGCCGTGAGCTACTGGTCCCCCGGCGTGACGCTCGACGTGGGGGCGCACTTGATGATTGGGGAGACGACGGCGCTCACGGTGGGGGTCTGGTTCTGGGCGGAGACCGCGGGGGATGGGGCGCGAACGGAAGGCGAGTCCAACCGCGTGATCACGTCGGACAAGGACCAGGTGCTGCCCCGGCCCATCGCCACGCCGTCCTACGACCTCGCCAACGGAGACCAGATCTTCGTGGGGCCCTACGTGGGCATGCAGTTCGGCCCCTGACGTAGTGCCGTGTCCCGAAGTGAGTACCGGGATCGCAGTCCAGAGAACCACAGAGAACGCAGAAGGCACAGGAGGTGGCGCGGAGGTAGGTCGTGCGATCTATGTCTGTGCGAGCCTTGCATTCGGCGTGGCCGCCCATTCCTGGTTCTCAGTTGACTGCGCCTTCGGCTTCGTCGTCCTCCGTGGACTCCAGCCAGCAGAGCTAGCAGAGCTGGCCTCCGTCCACTCCGGATCGCGCTCTTGCTCTCAGCTCCTAGTTGACGTCTGTCATCCGTCCATGGTCGGCGCTCCGCCTCAACCCGGTAGGTAGGGACTTCGGGCACGCAGCACCGCTGTCGCTGAGCACAAGGGGGCTGCAAACTCCCTAGGGCACGCAAGCCTCCGCCATGTGCACCGGGAGTACCGGCGCGGGATGTCCCGATTGAGCGGCCACCGCCGAGAGCATCTTCGCCGTGTCGCGCAGGGTTTCGCACGCGAAGCCGCAAATACGGACGCGCCCGAGGCTGTCCGTGTTCCACCCCGTCTCCCCCGTGGCCTGCTCCGAGCACTGCGCGTTGTGCGAAATGCTCTCCTTCACGTTCGTCAGCGGATTGAGATAGATGACCGTTCGCAAGCCCGGGTTCTTGCCCAGGTCCACCCCGTCGGGCGCGTCGTACAGACAGCTCCCCAGATCCGCCACGACCGTCTGCAGCGCGAGTGCCCCTGCGTTGGGATCCTGCGTGGCGTTGAACACCTCGGTGCCTCCGGCCGTCGCGATCAGCGACGCATCCGCCAGTGGGTCACGTCCACCCTGATCGGTCGACCCGGGCGCCGACAGCACCACCACGTACGTGTGAAGCCCCTCGGCGAGGGCGGAAGAGGCCAGGTACGCGGCGTCCATTCCACCCGCGCAATGAGAGACGAAGTCACGGTTGCCGATGATCAGCAGCGCGCGTCGGTTGAAGTCCTTCGTTGGCGGCGAAGGCTCCAAGTCACGCAAGGCCGCGTAGGCCCCGTCCGCAGACAACGCGACGTCGAGCAGCACAGGCGGGTCGTTGGGAAGGACGTTGCCGATGTCCGCGATGAGAGGGGCGACAGCCGCCCTGGCGTTCTTCGCGAGCGAGAAGGGAACCCCATCGGGTGGGGAAGGGCTCGCGAACCGGTTCGGAGAGGTCGAGCATTCCGAGTCTTGTGCGGGCAAGAAGGAGAACGCCACGCGCGTGCGCTCGAACACCGGGTCCTCGAGCGACAGGGATAGAAGCTGCTGCAGCCCGTCGGGGCCCAAGTAGGCTTCCATGCTGCTGGACCGATCCATCACCACGTAGAGCGCACTCTCCGTGGGAACCAGGCGATCGCCCGTGACGCACGCCGTCGGCCCGTGAAGGCTCACTTCCCCGGATGTGATCTGCTCCTGGTCCTCTTCGCAGATCGGCTGCAACGGAGTCTTCGACGGGCACGCCTTCGTGCCCCATACCCCGAGAATCTTTCCGGTCTTGTAACGCGAGGTGCACAGGTTCGACGCGAGCCGGAAACGCATCCCGTCGGCGTCGCCGGACGGCACGAAGCCTTCCGTCTCGTCCACGTCGAGCACTTCGGGCGTGTAGTTCTCGTGCAGGATCCGCACGTTCAAGGCCGCGTTGGAGGGGACCGGAACGCCTTCGGGCATCTCGATCTCGAACTCGCACGTCTCGGCGTCGATGAGCTGTGCTGGGATCGAAGCGCTCGAAGGCAAGCAACGGTCGACGCTGAAGCACGTGTTCGTCCTTCCGAACACCAAGCGGTCGTCGTAGTCCACCAGGGTCGAAGGGTTGATGTCCATCTTCTGGCAAAGGCCGCCGATGCACGTGTCACCCTGGGGGCACGAGACGTCGGTGCAGGCGTGCTTGATGGGCATCGGTAGGTACAGTGCCCTGTTCTCCAGGTAGGTGGAGCGGCGCCTCCGCATCACGGTGACGCCGTCCTCCCCCACGTCCGGCTGCCGCACGACGCAGTCGGCAGAAAAGCTGTTCTGGGTCTGTCCGAAGCCGAGGACCGTCACCGTGACGGGCGTGCTCGCACCGTTCTCCGCCGACGTCGCGAGGGTGCTCGGGAGGGTCACGGACCCATCGGCCACCGGGTACGCATCACAGAACACAAGACGCCCGCCGGATTGGACCACGATGCCCACGCTCTTGATCTCGTCGGGCACGCGCATCTGGGTGGTCATGCCCGCGACGAGTTGGGTCGGCTCGTCCGGCGAGCACCCCCCGAGCAACCCGAGCGCTGCCACACCCGCGCCCCACCGAACCCACCGAGGAGACAACCGACTCGTCCAGAACCTGCTTCGCAAGCTTGCCAGCATGAGACTCTCCCTCTCGCTTCTCAGCGCCATCCGGCCGGTACGTTTCCCGGCGACCAGGTGCCCGTTACAGGCGCCTGCTCCGTGGGCTTCGCGATGTAATAGGTGGCCACGGCCCCGCCTGCCAGCACTGCCACCGACCCCACCGTCCACCACACCCAGGCAGCTCCCTGCGCCTCGCGCACGAGCGGAACCGTCACCGTTCGAACTTGATCGTCACTCAACGCAATGTCGCTCGTGTACGTCTCGAATCCGTCCTTGCGGACCATGAGCTGATGCCCCCCCGAGGGCAGAATCCCTTCCCAGGATCCCTTTCCCACCACCTTGCCGTCGATGAGGATCACGGCGTCCGCTTCGCTCGCGCTGACGCGCACCTTGCCATCGTGCCGCTCACGCGACAGCGAAAGCATCAGCTGCACCGGCTGTTGCCACCGAACGTCGCTCGTCTGGCGCGCCGTGAGGTATCCGGTCGCTCGCGCCTCGACCGTGTGGCGTCCCACCGGCAGCTCGCCCTTGAACGGCGCAGGTCCCATGTCCACCCCGTTGATGAAGACCGTCGCACCCGCGGGCGAGCGAACCGCCACCTCCACCAGCGCCGTTTTGACCACCGGCTCGAGCTTGACGTCGACCGATCCCACCTTGCCACTCGCGATCTCTACCTCCTCGATGTGCTCGCGATAGTCAGGCTTGCGAACCCGAAGCTCGTGACGCCCCACGTCGATCGCGATCGGCCCAAGGAAGGGCGAACGCCCAGCCTCCTCGCCGTCGATGAGCAGCGTTGCCCCTTCCACGTTCACCCGGACCGTCAGCGAGCTCACAAACGGCTCCACGGCTGCGATGGCAGCCTGGGTGGCGCTCACGTCTTCCTCCGCCAGCTGGGTCCCGCCCGCATCGAGCTGCTGCCGCCACACGGCCGCCGCGCGTGCGTACCGACGAAGGTTCTTGTCGCAGACGCCCACGTTGAAGAGCACCCGCGGGTTGCGCGACAACTCCCAGGCTCGCATGAACTCGACCCGCGCGCCCTGGTAGTCCCGCGCTTCGAACAGCTCGATCGCCGAATCCCACGAGCGCCTCGCGTCTTCCGGCAGCTCCGTGCGGATCGACGCCCGGGTTTGCGTCTTGGCAGGCTTCGCAGGCGCCGGTTGCGCGTGCACCCCCACCGACGGCAAGACCAACGCCAGCACAAGCGCCATCGATACCTTGCCCCTCATCATCCGTTCCCTTTCCCGCTAGCAACAAGACCGTGTGCTCCCATGCGCATCGTCGACCTCATTGCTGAATGGTGATGTCCCCGAGCCGTGACTTCGTACTCGCCCCCGTCGTCTTGGGGGGTGGATCAGGTCCCTTGGGCGGCTGCGTCGGCCGGACCGCTGCCTTCTCAGGCTTTGTCGAGGCGGATCCCGCCGTCGCGGGTGGCTCCTCAGGCTCCACGACCACGAGCGGCATGCTCGATGCCGTCGTTGCCGCCACCGGTGGCGCCGGGTCCGATCGGTCCACGACCGAGACCGCCAGCGATGCGGGATGCACTTCCCCCGCATCTCGAAACGCGAAGAACCCGACGGCCGCTGCGGCCGCGGCCACCACGCCCACCCCGATCAATGCGTATGCAGTACGGGACGACGAACGAGGTGCCGGCTGGGCGGCCGTGGCCGCCACCCCTCCGTGCGACGTTTGCATCGGGGCGGGTGCCAATACTTCGGTCTTGGCAGGCCATTGGGAACCCGAAGGCGCCGTGGCCGCAGGTGCCATGGGTGCCGCCGAAGCCTCCGACTCCGCAGAGGCCTGCGTCGTCCCGGCCGAGAGCATCGTGCCAGGAAGACCCGTTACCCGCGCAGCACGACGACGCGTCGCCTCGATCACGGACCGGCTCCGCTCGTCGCACCAGGGCGAGATCGCCTCGCTCAGCTCGAAGGCGGAGCCGTAGCGCTGCTTGGGGTCCCGCGCGAACGCACGCCGTACGACCGCTGCCAGCGCGGGGGGAACGTCGGGGCGGATTTCGACCAGGGGCGTGGGCTCTTCGGTCGCAATCTTGATGAGCAACTCGGTGAAGGTCGAGTCCGAGTCGAACGGCGGCCTGCCCGTCAGCAGCTCGTACAGAATCACCCCCACCGCGTACAGGTCCGTCCGATGATCCGCGAGCTTCGCGCTCCGCGCTTGCTCCGGCGACATGTACAGGGGCGTTCCCAGCAACGAGTTCGTCTGCGTCAGCTTGACATCGTCCGGTTGCTGCAGCTTGCTGATCCCGAAGTCGAGGAGCTTGACGAAGTCCGGATCCCCGTCCTTCTCGATCACGAAGCAATTCGACGGCTTCATGTCGCGGTGCACGATGCTCGCATCATGCGCGATCTGAAGCCCGCGCAAGATCTGCACGGCGAAGTGCAGACAGCGGGGAATGCTCCGAATCCCCGGCTGCCCGTCGCGCTCGAGCACCCCCGCCAGGTCCGTGCCCTCGAGGTACTCCATCACCAGGTAAGGCGTGCCTTCCTCCAGCTGACCCACGTCGAACACCTTGACGACGTGCTCGCTGTCGATGCGCGACGCCGCCACGGCCTCGTTGATGAACCGTTCGACGAACCCCTCCCGCACGGAGACGGCGGGGTGCATGAACTTCAGCGCGACCGGCGCCCTGCGCAGCAGATGCGTGGCGAGTGCGACCGCGCCCATGCCGCCCACCCCGATCATGCGCTCGCAACGATACTTGCCGTCGATGACCTCGCCGGGGGCGGGATACAGAGACGCTGCCTCGGGAGGAATGGTCATCGCGGTGGTTCTCGCATGGGTGCCTCGGCCCGATGAGTATACCTTGCGCAGCGGGCGCGCGGCAGCAAGCCCATCCGAGGCATTCATGGGATCCCCCCGGCGGAGCGGGCTTCGTCCGCCCGTACGGCCCGTTCCTGCCCAGGCAGGGCCGTTGGACGGAGAGGCAAGAGGCCTACTTCGGAATCATCTGCGTCTCGCACCCGATGGAGATCGCGACACTCGCGACCTTGTCCCCCTGCACCGCGTCGCAGGAAACGGGACAGAGCACGATGCGCGTCGGCGTGCCGTCCTCGGGCGCGACGTCATAGTGCCACCCGCCGTGCTGGGGATCGCAGGACGCTGCATCTCCCACGTAGTACACCGTTTGGTCCTGCACGGACCCGTTCGAGTACAACACGTTGACGCGGTCGTAATCGAGCGGGCCCGCCCCCGACGACGGGATCTGGAACTCGCACGCGAGCGCCGCCCCGCGGATGGTCTCGAGCGCCGCCGCAAACTGCTGCGCCACATCCGCGTTGGCCTGAACGATGACCGCGGGCGCCGTCCCACCCGCCTGCGCGATCGTCTCCAGGTTGGGGGCAGACCCATCCATCGGACCCGCAATGCCGATCACGAAGGTGCGAATCGATGGACTCCCTGCCACGCCTGCGCCGGCGACGTCCGCGACCATCTGTACCACGTCACCTTGCGCGGCATCGACCGGGCAGACTGTGGGCAAGCCGTCGGTTGCGAGCACCACGACGACCTTGTGGTCAGGGTGATCTGCAGCCCAAGCCTTTGCGTGCTCGACGGCTCCCGTGATGGCGGGCAACGTCGGGGTGGCTGTGGTGGGCTGATGACCGTTGAGAGCCGCCATGATGGGCCCGTGCGCCGCAGGCAACGCGGCGAAGTCGACCTCCGGGGTCGCGTAGGTCGAGGCCTCACACGTGTCGTTGCCGCAGACCTTGTCGCCCGTGTTCAACGGCAGACACTCGGCCTTCCCACACGCCGCAGACGATGTGCATCGCGGGTAGCAGTGATTCTCGGACATCGATGAGCTCACGCACACCGCCTGATCACCACAGTCTGCTGCCGCGGTGCACGAGGCGAGCCCCGTGTAAGGGGCGGCAGGCAACGGAAAGAACTGGATCGCCACCGAGATGCCCGCAGACGCCGGATCGTTGAGGAAGCCGCCCAGCGCATTCTTGACCGCGATCCACTTGGTCGTCAGCGGCGCGAGGAACGGCTGCGGCACGTCGGTCATCGAGCCCGACTTGTCCATCATGATGTACATCGCCAGCGGCGCACGTTCGGCTTGCTGCGTGTCCGCGTAGCAGGTCTCGCTCTCGGGCAACGGTCCTCCCTCGTTCGACGGGGCGGGTCCGTCGAACATCAACCCTGCGTCTTGGGGTGGCTGATCGGGCGGCGTCGTGGTGGAACTCGGCGAGGTCGAGGCACCGCCGTTTCCGGAAGCGCCCTGTCCGTAGCCAGTGTCCCCCTCGTTGGCGCTGCAGCCTATGGGGAGCGTGAAGGAGGATGCGAGGGCGGCGACACGAGCGAGGTGGAGCGTTCTCATGCTCAATTCGATAGCAAGAAGCTCAACTTCTAACAAACTGTTTCAGGGCCGCCGCCATGTTGCCATGCGCTCGGAAATGGCTCGATCGCATCGCAGCGGACGGCACGCACCGTCGCTGTCCTACTCCCCCACCGCGAGCTCCACCACGTGCGCTTCCGTCGGATCCGGCACGTCCCAGCGCGACATGAGCCGCTCCATCACCGCGTCGGGTACCACCGCCTCTCGACCGCGGTTCTGCTCCCGGAGCCGCGTGCAAGGCGCCTCCACGTACACCACCCGCACGCGTGCCCCGTACCGCAACGCCAGACCCACCGCCACCTCTCTCAACTCGCGGCTCACGTTCGTCGCGTTCCACACGTAGCCTCTCCCAGCCCGCAAGAGTCCCCTTGCGGTCTCGCGCGCCTTCTCCACCACTCGGCTCTGATCTCCCGAAGGCAACACCCCGAGCTCCCTACGAATCGCATCGAGGGACACGACCTCCGCCCCCCGCATTCGCTGCCCGATCCACGTGCTCTTTCCCGCGCCCGGAAGCCCCGACATCACGACCACCTCGCACACGGTGTCGTCAAACCGTCGGACGTTCGCCGGACGGTGTCCGAGCTGGAAGTACGCCACCCGCGTGTGATCGTCCAGAAAGGGATAGGGCGTGTCGAGACACTCCGCCTCCTCGCAGAGCTCCCGGAACAGAGCCACGTTGTCCAGCAGTCGCGCCTTGTCCTCGCACTTGCGTCCCAGCGCGTCCGCATGGGCCACGACCGAGAGCAGATCACACCGTGCCGTCATGCTCGCCCTGACGACCACCTCCATGGGCGCGTCACGCTCGATCGCGAAGAGCGGGACTTCGTGATGACGGATCAACCCGCACACCTGCTCGCGCTCCGAGAAAGGGACCCCGGCCTCCCACAGCATCCGCCGAGCCATCCGCGTGCCCCTGCGCGCATGGCCCACGTGCCGCACCCGTCCGTCCTCCACCAGCTGCACCGTGGCGGGCTTCGCCACGTCGTGGAACAAACATGCCATCGTCACGACCCGTCGTTCGTCCTCATGGAGGCCACGATACGCTGGCAAGGACGCCATCGCCTCGAGCACCATGCGCGTGTGGACCTCGACATCCCCTTCCTGGTGATGCACGGGATCCCCGACGCAGCCCTTCAGCGCGGAGAGCGCGGGGAACAACCGCTCCCATCCTTCGAAGTCGACGGTCCACTCCGGGCCGCGCGGGAACAGCTCCGGGCAGATCATTCGACGCCCAGGTCGAAAGGCAAGGCCGCGACGTCGAAGGCATGCACACACAGGTTCGGAATGCCGCCGGCCGCCACGCATCCAAGCTGCCGCAGCCGCTCGGGGTCGACGTCCACGCACGTCACGGGCATCGATGGGAATGCTTCCAGCAACGGCCAGAGGAAGACGCCACGCCCCGTGCCGACATCGAGCAGCGAGGAGGGATCGATGCCACGAAGGGTGCCGAGCACGCGGCTGATGCGAGGAAGAACGCGCGTCCGCTTGAAGCGGTGCAAACGCAGGCCGGCCTCGACACCGCGGGTCACGGCCTCTTCGTCGGAACCGCCGTCGAGGTCCGGCCGACGACCCCGCACGTAGGCCGCCGCGAAACGCATGTAGCAACGCTCGGCTTGGGCAGCGAAGGACGTGGCGGGCATGGCCGCCGACTTTGCCACGGAGATGTCCTCCGTGCCACGTTCACCCCCCGCGTGACTTGTCCCCGAGCAACAATCGACGCGCTCTCGCCACATCCGACGGCTTCGCGATCACGATGAGCACCGAGCCTACCTCGAGCTGAAAGTCGGGCCCGGGGTTGTAGACGAACCCCTTCTTCGCGTCGCGAGCGGCGATCACAAGCACGTTGGCCACGCCCCGGAGCGGCACCCTCCGAAGGGTCTGCCCAGCGAAAGGGGAGGCTTGCTCGACCACGATTTCCTCGAACCGAAGCGTCTGATCCTTCTCCCTCATCATCTGGTCCAGGAACTGGACGACGTCTGGCCGGAGGATCTCGGATGCCATCCTGAGCCCGCCGATGATCGTAGGGCTTACCGTCGCATTCGCTCCGGCGATGATCATCTTCTTCTTCGCCTCGGGTTCGATGACCTTGGTGACGATCCGCGTGGTGGGACTCAGGTTGCGTGCCGAGAGCGTCACGTAGAGGTTCTCATGGTCCGTGGAGAGGGCCGCGACCACACCGGAGGCCCGGTCGACGCCCGCATCAACGAGCGTCACGTCCTGCGTGGCATCGCCATGGACGAAGAGCATGTTGCCTCCCACGAGCTCCGCACTCAACCTCTCCAGGCGCGCGAGGTCGATGTCGACGGCGACGAACTTCTGATTGACCGCCACCAGCTCCTCGATGACATGGCGTCCCGTGGCGCCGACGCCCGTGACGACGAAGTGACCCTTCAGGGATTGGATCTCGCGTTGCATTCGTCGCCTCCGAAAGGCTTTGCCGAGGCGCCCTTCCACCAGGGTGGCCGTGATGTTCGACTGGAAGTACACGAGGGCGCCGGAACCGAGAAGAATGAGAACGCCCGTGAGGACCCGGGCGCCCGGAACGGTCCCCACGTCATGCAACTCCCCATAGCCCACCGTCGACACGGTGATCAGCGCGAAGTAGAGCGACTCTCCTAGCGTCCACGTGTCTCCTCCGAGGAGGGTGTAGCCAAGACTGCCCGCCCCGATCACGCCGAGCAGAATGGCGCCCGCCAGGACGAGACGTTGGATGCTCGAGTCTTGCATACGTGGCTGGCTGAGCCTACCACGCCGGCCGGCGTGCAAAAGCCTCTTCCCAGAGGACATGCCCTAGAAAACAGGCGCTACGGCGGCCACATCACCGGCAGAAGCACCACCGAGACCGCAAGCGCGAGAAGCGTCACCGGGACCCCTACCTTCACGTAGTCCATGAAACGGTAGCCGCCCGGACTCATCACGAGCAAGTGGGCCGGATGCGACAGCGGGCTCGCGAAGCTCGCCGACGCCGACATGGCCACCGTCATCATCAACAAGTGGGGTGAGATCCCCAGAGTGCTCGCCGTACTGAGGGCAACCGGGGCCATCAGCACCACCAGGGCGGCCGTCGGGATGACCTGGGTGCCTATCACCGTGACCGTGAAGAGCGCGGCAACCACCCATCGTGGCCCGAGATCCCCCACACTCGCGATCAGCGCCTGGGCCCCCATCTCTGCCGCTCCGGACGACTCAATGGCCACCCCGAGCGGCAGCATGCTCGCGATTAAAAAAACGACCTTCCACTCGATCGCGCGGTAGGCCTCCTCCATGCTCACGCACCCGACCAGAACCATCAGCGCGGCACCCGTCAGCGCGGCGATCGAGATGGGGACGAGGCCCAGGATCGCGCTTGCCACGACCGCGAGCATGATGGCTGCAGCGATGCCTGCCTTCTCCAGGCGCGGCGCCTGTGCAGCCGCTTCGTCCAGGACGAGGAAATCAGGGTCCCGCGATACGGCCTCCAGATTGCTCCGCTGGCCGTACACCAGCAGCGCATCGCCAAACTGCAGGGCCATCTCCTGCAGCCCGGTCCGGTATGCCCGTCCCTCCCGCCAGATCGCCAGCACGCTGAGCCCGTAGTGGTCGCGAAACAGAAGGTCCCCGAGCGTCCGTCCCGCCAACGACGTACGCGGCGAAAGAAGCACCTCCGTGACGCCCACCTGCTGGGACTCGAGCTCCGCCACCTGGCTCGCGGCCTGCTCCTCGATCTCGAGGGCCTGCAGTCCCTCGAGCACCTCGAGGTCTCGTGGCGACCCTTGAAGGACGAGCAGATCCCCCGCCTGCACTTGCTCCGTCGGTGAAGGCATGCAGTGAAAGGCTGCATCGCGAACAATCCCCACCACCGTCAACCCGAACGCGTTGCCCAGGCGGCTCTCCACCAGGTTCCGGCCCGCAAGCACCGACCCCTCGGGGACTCGCACCGGCAAGAGCTGGGCACGTCCCCCCGCCGCTTGCTGAACCTCCTCCGCCTCGAGCTTTCGAAGACCCGTGACGAGGCCCAGACGCGCGACCTCTTCCAGCACCTTGCCCTCGGCCTGCAAGATCAGCCGATCCCCTGCCGCCAGCCGGCGTCGTCGCAGGTCCTCCACACGCCCCTCGGGACCCACCAGCGACAGGACATGCACTCGGTGCTCCCGCCGCAATCCACTCTCGCCGAGCGTCCGGCCCACGAGCGTCGAGCCTTCCTCCACGAGCCCTTCCGCTACGACCCCGCATCGGGGCACCAGGCCCTCGAGAACGTCCAGGGACTCGACGTGCAAGTGCTGGCTTCCGTGGAACCTTCGGAGGTGGTCGGGCCGGCCGTGTACGATCAACGTGTCCCGCGCCCGGAGCACCTCGGTGGGACGGGGGGCCAACACCAGCTGCCCCTGGCGCTGGATCGCCAAGGCCGTCAGGTGAAGAGCGGAAGCCAGCCGGCTCTCGGCGAGCGTTCGTCCCGCCAGCAACGAGCCCACCGGGATGCGCGTCGTGAAGATGTGGGCGGCCAAATCATAGGAAATTCCTAAAGAATCTTGCGCGTTTGCCCGGGTCGGAGACCGGTCCGGCAACAGGCGACGCCCGTACAGCACCATGAACGCAATGCCGACGGCGACGATCGCGCCGGTGATGGGTGTGAAGTCGAACAGTTCGAACGGGGCAAGGCCTGCGCTTTCGAGCGATTCCGTCACCAGGATGTTCGGAGGTGTCGAGATGCCCGTGAACGGACCGCCGAGCAGACACCCAAGGGCCAGCGGCATTAGCAGACGAGACGGAGGTCGACCGCTGCGTCGCGCTAGCTCCATCGTGGCGGGCAACAGGATCGCCGCGACCGTTACCGTGTTGATCAACGCCGAGAGAACGCTCGACACGACCATCAGGGCCACGATGAGCACGACTTCGCTTCGCTTGGCGAAGTGCAACAGAGGTTGCCCGAGGCGGTGCGCGATGCCCGTCCGGGTCAAGCCCGCGGACAGGATGAACATCGCCCACACGGTCACCACCGCAGGGCTGCTGAAGCCCGCCAGCGCCTCCTGCGGCGTGACGAGGCCCGTGAGCGCCAGCGCCGACAACACGAGCAATCCCACGAGGTCCACCCGCAGCCATCCGCCGACGAACAGGACCAGGGCAACACCGACGATGACGAGCAGGAGAATCACGGACAGCGGCACGACGAATCCTTTCGCATGGATGAGGGAATAAGTGCCGCAAGGACCAGGCGCAAGTCGAACGTGGCGTCTGCGCGGTCGAGGCGCCCAGGGTCACGCGAGTAACCACCGGCCTCGTCGAGTGATACCCTCACGGGCAAACTTGCGATGGGGACCACGACATCCGCTCCCGACCACAAGAGCACGATCATGGGTCTCGCGGCCATCGTCCTGTGGAGCACCCACATCGGCGTGTCCAGGAGCCTTGCGGAGAGCATCGGCGCGTTGACGTCGACGGCTCTGATGTTCCTCATGGCGGGGATCGTCGGTTGGGTCGCTGCGCCTCCGAACTTGTCTCAGCAGGGACCACGCCTACTTCTCCTCGCTCGCGGAGGTCTGTTCGCTGCCTACACGGTGTTCCTGGCGCTGGCCATTGGGCTGTCGTCGCACCGGCAGCAAACGTTGGAGGTGGCCATTCTCAATTACCTCTGGCCCGCCTTGACCCTCCTTCTGGCGATCCCGCTGCTCGGCCAGCGTGCCCGCCCCACGTTCGTTCTCGGTCTTGCTCTCGCGGTGGCCGCCGCCATTCTGGCGCCGCTCCGTCCGGGCGCTTGGAGCCCAGCAGACTTCGCGCAGACCTTGCGCTCGAACCCCTGGCCCTACGGACTCGCCGTCCTCGCCGCCTTGCTCTGGGCTCTGTACTCCACACTCAGCCGGCGCTGGGCCGCGCAGGCCAGCACAGGCGCCGTGCCCCTCTTCTCCCTGGGGGCCGGGTGCGCCTTGCTCGCCTTGCGACCCTTCTTTCCGGAACCCTTTCGGTGGACTCTGCCCGTCGTGCTCGAACTCACCTATATGGCCCTGCTCCCCACGCTGCTGGCCTACAGCATGTGGGACCGCGCCATGCGCAAGGGCCACGTGACCCTCGTCGTTGCCTGTTCCTATGCCATTCCGGTGCTCTCGACCTTAGCCAGCGCACTCTACCTGCGCGTCACGGTCGCCTGGACCGTGTGGGTGGCGTGCGCGCTCGTGGCCCTCGGTGCCTTCGTGAGCCACGTCTCCATGAGAGCTGGAACCGGCGCTCCCGCGGTTCGTCGCAAAGAAGCCGCACGTTGAGGGCGACGCAGGGGGACAGTCGTGCGCGGTGCTTGCCGGCCGTTCCTGTTGTTGGTACCGATCTTCGGCGTTGACCTACGTCCAACATCTCTGCCCCAACTGCGGCGCGCCGATCGACCCCACCCACGTGGGAGCCGGCGTGGTCCGCTGTGGCTTCTGTGCGGTGTCGCTCACGGCGAAGGCCGGCACATGGCATCCCTCCGCGCCCCCTTCGCACGATGAGGACCTGCGAGACCCCGAGCGTGAACGCTTCTGGTTCGAAGGGTGTCGCTACGCCATTCTCGGGCGGCTCGCGCGGGGAGAGGGGAGCGACGTGTTTCTCGCGCGCCGCGACGGGAGACTGTCGGACCTCGTTGTCGTGAAGGTGTTGCGCTCTCAGGACGACGTCGATCTGCTGGTGCGCGAGCACGAGGTCCTTGCCGGGCTCGAGAAGAGCAAGGTCCAGGGGTCGTCTCACTTCTCCCGTCTGATCCCTCAGCGGGTGGGACAGGGCACCGCGCGCCTCGGCATGCGCGGAAAGGGAGGAGACCGAAAGGTCGCCGTTCACAGGTGGCGCAGCGGGTTCGTTCACACCTTCGACGACGTCGTCCATGCTCACCCCGGCGGGATCGATCCGGCTGCGTCCGTGTGGATCTGGAAACGGACCCTCGAGGTCCTCGGCTGGATGCACCGCAGCGGATGGATCCACGGTGCCGTGCTTCCGCCCCACATCCTCGTGCACGCTCGCGACCACGGTGTGGTGCTCGTCGGGCTGTCGCGGGCAGTCCCCTCGGGCCGGCCACTTCCCGCCTTCTCGAGCACGCTGCGTGCGTGCTACCCAGATGACATCTGGAACGGCGCGCCAGCGACCGAGGCCACGGACATCGCGATGAGCGCACGGGCTGTGCTCCACACCTTGGGACGCAACCCGCTCCGCGCCCCTCCGTCCGTTGCCGCGCCGCTCGCCCAGCTTCTTGAACAGCATGCACAGGGGGAAGGCTCCGACGCGTGGCACGTTCGAGACCAGGTCGACGCCGTCGCGCAGCAGGTCTTCGGACCTCCGAAGTTCATTCCGTTCGAAATGCCAGGATGGGCGTGACCGACGAGCAAGGGGAACCACCATGGGATACGGAAGCTACAGCTACGAGGCGCACCAGCAGATCACGACCGCACGCAGCGCGCTGCCAGCGCAGCAGGTGTTCAGCCAGCGTTCGTGCCATCCCCTGATGGACCCCAAGGGGGTGAAGCTTCGCGAGTCCTGTGACAGCCCAGACCACCCGAACACCATCAGCATCGCGTTTGCCCTCGACGTCAGCGGCTCCATGGGCACCATCCCGGAGCAGATCGCTCGCAAGGAGCTGCCGGGGTTCATGAAGACCCTCCTCGATTGCGGCGTCACGGACCCGCAGGTGTTGTTCATGGCCGTTCAGGACGCTGCCGGCCGCGAGGCGGCTCTGCAGGTCGGCCAGTTCGAGACCACCGCGGAGTTGATGGACCAGTGGCTCACCTGGTGCTGGATCATGGGCGGCGGCGCCAGCCCCTACGAGTCCTATGACTTGGCCCTCTTCTTCGCGGCGCATCACACACGGATGGACGGGTTCGACAAGCGCGGGAAGAAGGGCTACCTGTTCCTCACCGGCGACGAGCCCTGCTATTCCGACCTCAAGGCGTCCTGGGTCGCACGCGTGATCGGTGACAAGCTCTCCGCGGACATGCCGTTCGAGCACGTCGTTGCCGAGGCGAAGCGGATGTACCACCCGTTCTTCCTGGTGCCCGACCCTGGCCGGTTCGATCAGTGCGGTGCGTTTTGGCGGCAGTACCTCGGCCCCAACGCGATCGCGCTCGCCGCTCCCGAGGATACGTGCCCGGTCGCCGCAGGCATTATCGCCCTCTCCGAGCGAGCCGTGAACGGCACCCAGGGCTTGGCCGAACGCCTCGCCCAGGCAGGCTACCCGCGAGACCGCGTCCAGCGAATCGTCGGTTCCCTCCGCGACTGGGCCATCGCCAACGGGACCCCCTGACCCATGGGCTACGGCGGCTACAGCTTCGAAGCCCATCAGACCATCACCCGCTCGCGTGCGGATGCTCCCGTCCAGCAGGTCTTTCAGCAGAGAACCTGCCACCCTCTCATGAACCCCCAGGGCATCAGGGTGCGGGAGAGTCGCGACAGCGCAAGCCACCCAAACACGCTCTCGATCGTCATCGCTCTCGACGTGACCGGATCCATGGGCGAGATCCCTGACCTCCTCGCTCGAAAGCAGCTCCCCGGGTTCATCAAGCTGCTCATGGACTACGGCCTCCAGGACCCCCAGGTGCTCTTCATGGCAGTCGGCGATGCGTTCGCCGACCGAGCGCCCCTGCAAGTCGGTCAGTTCGAGTCGACCGGTGAGCTCATGGACCAATGGCTGACCTGGACCTGGCTCGAAGCCGGGGGCGGTCAGCACGGCCACGAGTCCTACGACCTCGCCTTGTACTTCGCCGCCAGGCACCTCGACATGGATTGCTTCCGCCTTCGGCGAAAGCGAGGCTACCTGTTCCTCACGGGCGACGAAAAACCCTACCCCATGCTCTCGCGCGAAGCCGTCCGATCCACCCTCGGGGACCCGCTCGACGAGGACCTACCCCTTCGCGTCGTCATCGACGAAGCGCAGCGTTCCCTCGAACCCTTCTTCCTCATCCCCGACCTGCAGCGGCGGGAGTTCTGCGAACGCGCTTGGCGGACCATGCTCGGGGACCGCGTGATCGCGATGGAAAGCCCCGTCGACACATGCTCCGTGATGGCAGGCATCGTCGCGCTGAACGAGGGCTGGGTCCCGGACCTCGACGCGCTCGCTCGCCGCCTGGCCGATGGCGGTCTGCCCAGGGACCGGGTGGGCGCAGTGGCGCGCGCCCTGACACCCTGGGCCGCCACGCTCGACAAGGACCGCGCAGCCCCTCCCGCCCTCGACACGCAAGCTTCCTTGTCCCCTTCGGGTGATCCGAGCCAACACCGCCGCCCCCAAGGCTAACGTTCCTGCATGGCCACCCCGACGAGACGCGCCTCCGTTGTCGTGGACCTCGGGTTCGGCGACGCGGGCAAAGGAACCCTCGTGGACTGGCTCGCACGCTCGCGTCGAGCGAGCCTCGTCGTTCGCTGGAACGGCGGCGCTCAGGCGGGACACAACGTCGTGTTGGACGACGGTCGGCACCACACTTTCTCGCAGTTTGGTGCGGGAACTTTCGTCCCTGGTGTGCGTACGCACCTCTCCGAACACGTGGTGGTTCATCCCACGGCCCTGCTGGTGGAGGCGCGCGTGCTCGCAGACAAGGGGGTGACCGATGCCCTCGAGTGTCTCTCGATCGCACGGTCCGCGCGGGTCATCTCGCCCTTCCACCAAGCCGCCAACCGCTTGCGGGAATTCGCGCGAGGCGACGACCGCCATGGTACCTGCGGGGTCGGCGTCGGCGAAGCCGTTCGCGATGCCCTCGAGCACCCCGGTGACGCCCTCCGCATGCACCACGTCGTCGGGGATCCGGCGGCTCTGAAAGCCCTCCTGCGTCGCGTCCAAGAGCGCCTCCGAGCCTCCCTCGTCCACGTCACGAACGAGGCGTCGCACGATCCGGAGTGGGCACTCCTCGACGATGGAGCGGTCGTGGATCGTTGGGTGGATGCGACCGAGCCTCTCCGTCGGTGCGCTGTGGTGACCTCGGACGACGCGCTCTGCGCGCTCTGGCGCGATCGGTCGATTGTGTTGGAAGGGGCGCAGGGTGTGCTCCTCGACGAGCAGTTCGGCTTTCACCCTCACACCACGTGGAGTCCTTGCACGCCCGCTTTGGCTTCTTCCCTGCTCTGCCGACACGGATGGGACGGAGACGTCGAGACGATCGGGGTGCTGCGTGCCTACGCGACCCGCCATGGGCCCGGGCCCTTTCCGACGGAGGACCTCCGTCTCGCGGATGCACTGCCGGAACCCCACAACGACAGCGAAGGGTGGCAGGGAGCCTTCCGCCGCGGGTGGCCGGACCTGGTGCTGGCGCGCTACGCTCGGGATGCGTGCGGGTCCCTCGACGCCCTCGCGATCACGCACCTCGACCGCCTCGGTGGATTGCCCATGTGGAAAGCGGCGCGTGCCTACGAGAGTGTCGATCCTGACCTCGCGACGCTGGATCGAGAAGGTCTATGTGTCGGCTTGCGCCCCGGAGACCTTCCCCACCAGCAGCGTTTGACCCATGCGCTGCAGCAGGCACGCCCTGTCTATGATGCGCTCCCTTCGGACCCCGACCGATTCGTCGAACGGGTCGAGGCCGAGCTCGGACTACCCGTGACCGTTACGTCCCACGGACCCACGGCGCGCGAAAAGAGACAGCGGCGCTAGCGAGAGCCGGAGCACACCCAGATCCGGAGCGAAGCGCCGGGCACAACCCGTCGCCACGCAGCTACCCGCATCCGCACGCGCCACGAAACCATCTGCGGTTCTCTGCGAAATCTGCGGCCAACTCCGATGCCTCCGGATCTGGGGCACACGGCCCAGGTTGACCCTCGTGGATCTCACACCGTAGCATCGCAACGCTCATGCGATCCGACGTCGAAGAGAAAGAGTGATGTCGCGCAACATCCACTTGGGCGATCCCCCCCGATCAATGCCCCTCCTCGTCCAGCTTTCCACCGTCCTGGGCGGGATGGGGGTGCAGATCGGTTCGGCATTCGTCGCCTTCGGGATGATCTTCGTCTGGGTCTTCGGGCTTCAGTCCGAGGCCGTCACCTTCCTGGTGTTTCGAGGGCCCTCGACCACCGTCCAAGGCGAAGTGCTACGCGTCCAGCAGACCTCCTCGAGTGAGAACGACAGGGACATCTTCGCCGTCCACTATCGCTACGAGGCCGACGGCAGCTCCCTCACGGGAACGTCCTACACGATCGACTCGCCCGCTACCCCAGGATCGACCGTGCCCGTGGAGATGTTGATCGGGAACCCCAAGCGTTCGCGGGTCACCGGCCTTCGGGTTCGCCCCTTCGGTGCCGGTGGTGTAGTGACAGGTCTCTTTCCGCTCATCGGCTTGGTCCTCGGCGCGGTGTCGGTTCTCCAAGGCGTTCGGGCTTGTCGCCTGCTGCGCTACGGACGCGTCGCGCGCGCGAAGATCATCCTGCGGGAACAGACCCGAATGCACGTCAACGAGAAGCCCGTCGTCAAGTTCACCTTCGAGTTCTCCATCCGTGCCAGCAACAAGCTCTTCGGCTATCGCGAGAGCCCGGAAGGAGAACTGCGGACCGTGCGATTCGTGCACAGGACCCACGAGACCCTGCCGCTGGAGGACGACGCCGAAGAGCCCATCCTGTACGACCCCGAGCGCCCGGAAAGCGCATATCCCATGGATGGGCTGCCCTCTCGCATCGTCGTGGATGACGACGGACGCTTGCACCCCGGTTCGGGCGTGGCGAGGACTCTCGTGCTTCCCGCCATCTCTCTCTCGGTCATTGCCGCGGGCATCGCGTGGCTTGCGCTGTCGTAACCGGTCGGTTCGCTGCTGTTTACCGCTCGCGCAGCTTGGCAAGCTCCGCCTCGAGCAACGCCAGCTTACGGAGGGCCTCGTCGCGCTCTTGCTCGGCTCGTTCGCGCTCTTGCTCGGCCCGCTCGCGCTCTTGCTCGGCCGTCTCTCGCCGCTCCACGAGTCCCCCCACCATGGATTCCAGTCGTGCAATGAGGTCTTCCGAGTCCGGCACAGAAGCGCCCCCGTAGTAGAAACGAAGTCGGTCCACCTCCATGGCCACGTCGAGCCCGAGCACACCCGACGAAAACATCCCCTGCTGAGGTACGATCGGCTCGTAGACGCGCGCACTCGAGGAAGGAAGCCGCCAGCCGAACAACCGCGCCCGGGTCCGGTCGAACAGAAAGTACTCCGCGATCCCCAGCTGCGCGTAGCGCTTGCGGTTGGTCTCGTAGTCCTTCTTCACGTCGCCCGACACGTGAATCTCCAGCACCATGTCCAACCCTCTGCCCTCGTGCGCCACCACCCACTTGTCCCGCTCGTGAGGCTCCACGTCCAAAACCGCCAGCACGTCCGGGGCAAACCGCGGCTTCCCTGGGTAGTACACGGCAAGCTCCGACGACACGTACACGCGCCGCCCGATCCGCCTGAAGAAACCATCGAGCGCATCCACCGCCCGGCTCTTGGCCTTGCGATGGGGATCCCCCTCCGGCATGAACAGCTCGAACGGGACCTCCGACGGGAGCATCGCCACGACGCTCGCTTTCTCCTTGTCGGACATCCCCGCCCACTGCTCCTCGGTCGGGGCACGAGGGTCGTCCGGGTCCATCAGGAAGGGTAGCGACTGGGACATGTCCCCCCAAGTCTAGCGCCCCATGGCGACGTTTCCAAGCCGACCTAGCACTCAGGTCAGATCGTCACCTCCCGGAAACGAATCCGGTTCATGTCGTGGATCCCAATCCCCATCTCTGCTGCCGTCTGAATGTACTTTGGCTCACGCTTCGACTCCGCCAGGGACTTCATCCCCTTGTCCCGGCGAACGTCGTCGATCACCTTCCACCCCACCGTGTCCATGGCTACCGCATCCGTGCTCACGTACACGCCTCCGTGCAGGATCCGGCGTCGAGGGTTCTTGTCCAGCGGCCCCTCGTCGTAGATCAGCTTGAACCCGTCCGTGATGTGCAGCCGCTCCCGGCTGCGTACGATCGGATGGTTGTACAGCAGCGCGATCTGCGGGTTGGCGTGCGTGGTGTGATGGTCGTGCGGGTTGATGATGCTGCCGTGTGTGATGTTCTTGAGCAGGCCCGTGTACCCGCAAATGCTGTGGTCCTTGATCAAACTCATGTTGATCACGGCCGTCGCTTCCGTCAGAAACCGGCAGTACTTCGTGCGGATCCCCTGGTACACACTCACGTACGGCATCGTCGCCAGCGAGTTGCCGTGGAACTTCGCGCGCACACCGTCAGGAAGCTTGTTGCCCCGGATGTTCACCCGCGTCCCGCTCAGGAAGTTCGGGTACTGCTCGTAGACCGTCACCTTCTCCGGCGGTACCCCCACTGCCAGCACCGCTTCCACCACCGGCAAGATCAGCTCGAAGTTCACCGCCATCGTGAACCCGCTCTGGCCCCCGATCCCGTTGACCTTGATTGCCACCACGTCGTCTGGATGGATGAACTTCTTCATCGCCTCGACCCCGTTCGAAGCGCCCGTGAACTCCATCATCGCCCGCTCGAGCATCTGCCTCGCTACCTCGGGTCTCGGCCAAAGCTCGTTCGGCTGCATCAACGCGGTCGCATCGGTCCCCTTCGAGACCTTCGTCACCTTGCCAGGGGCTTTCATCGGCTGAAACCCCGCTGGAGGACTCACCGTCAAGGCGTCCACCGCCGACGCACCCGTCGTGCCAGCCTCCGCTCCTTGGCCCACCGCGCAGACCGCCGCTGCGGCCCCTGTCGCCGCCAGGAACCCTCGCCGACTGTGTGTGCTGCCTTGACGCATTGATGCCTCCGTGAATGTTCCGAGCCGGAACATAGTCTTTCGCCCTGGGACCGGAACCCTCCCCCCGTTCGGAACCCTCACCGGGACCGAATGCTCCGCTCACGAAGGTCCTGCCTTCATCGTGCCCCACGCCCCCGACCCTTCCACCAGCCACCCCCACGCCTCGCGCGACGCCTCCACCACCTTTCCGTCGAACATGTGCGGGTTCTCCCCCGATGGCGCGACCCGGCACGCAAGCCCCACCTGCTCACACGTCCGAAGCACCCTCCCGAACGTGATCTCACACGCCTTGCTCGAGCAGATCAGCAGCAACCGCTGCGTGCCGCTCTCCACGTACCCTTGCAGCATCGGGCGCGTCAGCTCGGCGTACGCTCCCTCGCCGAAGGCCACGCGCCGGAATGTCTCCGGGCGTCTTCGCACGATGTTTGCCCCGAGCTTCGCTCCAAGAGAATAACCAGCGTACACGATGTCACCGGGGCTGATGTGTTCGCCGAACCGCTCCCGAAGCGCCTCCAGTCCCGCGTCGATCTCCCGCAGCGTGTAGTCCTCGCTCCCCAACGTGACGGGTTGGTCAGGCTTCGCGACCGCCGGAAGACCGTGCGGGCAAAGCACGAACGCATGCCCCCGGCTCGCATGCCTCCAGCGCTCACAGGCGTGCTCGGGTCGGACGCTGTGCCCGTGCAGCGCGACCACCACCGGCCGAGGTTCTCGGGCCCCCACCGGCACCTCCACGACCGCCGGTCCGAACCCCTGGATCGCCAACCGGACCGGTGTCTCACTCCGGAGCGCCGCAAGACCCGTCCCTCCCTCCTCCAAGCCCTTGCGTCCTCCCACGCCGATCGCACTCGAGCTTACCTCTCCCTTCGTCTCCTCCGCAGCCGGAGGCCTCGTCGCGGATTCCGTCGACCCTTCCGCTCCTTCCCTCGAACAAGCGGCAGCCATCACCACGGCTCCGATCAACGATACCTTGGACGCGATCTCTCCCATGCCCCAACTCCCTGGTGTCTCGAACCCGTCGATGCAACCTCCACGACATGCCGGTCCCCGTGTTGCTCCTGACTGCGTTGTCCGCTACCGTCCTGATGCTGCGACGCGTCAACGACAGGAGGGCCCATGCTGCTCAACCCCCGAAAGCTCGACCGCTACTACCCCGATGACCGCTCTCGCGAGCTGATGCGCAAGACGGTCGCGTTCTTCGAGAACAAGGGGTTGGACCGCATCAAGAACGACGATCACGAACGCGTCTGGTACGAGGACTTCCTGGCGTTCGTGAAGAGCGAGAGGGTCTTTGCGACATTGCTCACGCCGCCCGCGTACGCCGTGGACAACCCCGACGCCCGCTGGGACACGTGGCGCAACTGCGAGTTCAACGAGATCCTGGGCTTCTACGGTCTCGCCTACTGGTACACGTGGCAGGTCTCCATCCTCGGCCTGGGTCCGTTATGGATGACGGACAAGGAGCCCATCAAGAAGAGGACCGGCGAGCTCCTGAACGAAGGCGGCATCTTCGCGTTCGGCCTCTCGGAAAAGGAGCACGGCGCCGACATCTACTCGAGCGAGATGTCCCTCGCTGACAAGGGCGGCGGCGCCTATCTCGCCAACGGAAGCAAGTACTACATCGGCAACGCCAACGAGGCTGCCTTCGTCTCCGTGTTCGGAAAAATGGCCGGGTCGGACGACTACGTCTTCTTCGCCGTTCATCCGAAGCAAGAGGGGTACGAGCTCGTCAAGAACGTCTGCAACTCGCAGAACTACGTCGCCGAATTCGCCTTGCACGACACCCCCGTCGCCGAAGACCACGTGCTCTGCAAGGGAAGGGATGCCTGGGACGCATCCCTCAACACCGTCAACGTGGGCAAGTTCAACCTCGGGTGGGCCTCCATCGGAATCTGTACCCACGCCTTCTACGAGGCCATCCAGCACGCCTCGAAACGTCGCCTCTTCGATCACTTCGTGACCGACTTCGTCCACGTTCAGCAGCTGCTCACGGATGCGTACGTGCGCCTCGTCGCCATGAAGCTCTTCGCACTCCGCGCTGCCGACTACATGCGCACCGCCATGCTCGAAGACCGGCGCTACCTCCTGTACAACCCGATGGTGAAGATGAAGGTCACCACCCAGGGGGAGCAGGTGATCGACCTGCTGTGGGACGTGATAGCCGCCAAGGGCTTCGAGAAGGACATGTTCTTCGAGATGGCAGCCAGGGACATCCGCGCCCTCCCCAAGCTCGAAGGCACCGTTCACGTCAACATGGCGCTCATCATCAAGTTCATGAAAAACTACTTCTTCCACCCGAAGAAGTTCGACGAGGTCGGGCGTGTGGACGAGGCCAAGCACGACGCGTTCCTCTTCGCCCAGGGGCCGACGCGCGGCCTCAGCAAGATCCATTTCCACGACTATCGTCCCATCTACTCCTCGAGCAAGTTGCCGAACGTGCGGATCTTCCGAAGCCAGATCCGCCTCCTCAAGGCCCTGCTCGTCGTCGGCAAACCCGACAAGGAGCAAGCCCGTGACTTCGACCTCCTGCTCAACCTCGGTGAGCTCTTCACCCTCGTCGTGTACGGCCAGCTCATCCTCGAGAACGCCAAGATCTACCGGATCGAAGACGACGTCGTCGACCAGATCTTCGACGTCATGGTCCGTGACTTTTCCAAGTACGCTTTGCAGCTGTACAACAAGCCCAGCGCCACCCGACGCCAGCGCCTGATGTGCAGGCAGATGATCCAGCACCCCGCAGTCGACACCGAACGCTACCAGCGAGTGTGGCGCAACCACGTCTTCCCGTTGCGCGACGCCTACGAGATGCCGCGCGCACCGACCCCCTGAACCCTCCTGGCGCTTGCCCCCGCGCGGCGCTACCTTCCCCACGCTTCACCGATCTCGTGGAGCCTCGAGCTCGCATGGCTTCCAGCATCAAGGTCCAACAGGTCGACGACGTTCGGTTCCGGATCCCCCGGGAAGGCAAGATGCGCGTGCCGGGGCTCGTGTACGCGACCGAGAAGATGATGGCCGACATTCGCAAGGATGCGAGCCTCGACCAGGTAGCCAACGTCGCCCAGCTCCCCGGCATCATCGGCCACTCGCTGGGCATGTCGGACATCCACTGGGGCTACGGCTTCCCCATCGGTGGCGTCGCCGCATTCGATGCAGACACGGGCGTGCTGTCCCCCGGGGGGGTCGGATACGACATCAATTGCGGCGTGCGCCTGCTGCGCTCTCGCCTCCCGCGCACCGCCATCGACGACTTGCTTCCCGAGCTCTCCACCGAACTTCTGCGGGCAGTGCCGTCGGGCATCGGGTCCAAGAGCCATCGACGCCTCTCCGACCGTGAGCTCGACGAGGTCATGGTGCGAGGGGCATCGTGGGCCGTGCAGGCGGGCTACGGCCGCTCTGCGGACCTCGAGGTGACGGAGGAGCACGGCGCGATGGACGGTGCAGACCCCGACGCCGTGTCCGATCGCGCACGCGAGCGCGGGCTGCCCCAGCTCGGGTCCCTCGGGTCGGGCAACCATTTCTGTGAGATCGGTTGGGTCGCGGAGGTCTTCGATTCGGACGCCGCGAACGCCTTCGGCCTCACCGAAGGCTACGTCACCGCCATGCTCCATTCCGGGAGCCGCGGTTTCGGTTACCAGATCTGCGACGACTCTCTGCGAACCATGCTCAAGGCTTCCTCTCGCTACGGCATTGACCTGCCGGACCGTCAGCTCTGTGCCGCACCGCTCCAGAGCCCGGAAGCGAAGAGCTACTTTCGCGCCATGGCCTGTGCCGTCAACTTCGCGTTCGCAAACCGACAGATGATGACGCACTTCGTTCGAGAGGCGCTCGCCCAGTTCCTCGGACAGCCCGAGACGTCCCTCGGGCTCGACCTCGTCTACGACGTCTGTCACAACATCGCCAAGTGGGAAGAGCACGAGGTCGACGGCAAGAAGCGCCGCCTTTGCGTGCATCGCAAAGGGGCTACCCGGGCCTTTCCCCCAGGCCATCCCGACGTCCCGCCGTGCTACCGGCATGCCGGTCAGCCTGTCCTCGTCCCCGGGGACATGGGACGGTACAGCTTCGTGGTCGTGGGCACGGACCGCGCCATGCGCGAGACCTGGGGCTCGAGCTGTCATGGCGCAGGAAGACGCCTCTCCCGCAAAGCCGCGATGCATGTGGCTTGCAAGCAGCGCATCTTCGAGCAACTGCAGAGCAAGGGCGTGTGGGTCCGCGCGATGTCCAAGCGCACCGTCGCCGAGGAAATCCCCGAGGCCTACAAGGACGTGGCGGACGTGGTGGATGTGATGGAGCGTGCGGGCCTCGTGCGCAAGGTCGCCAGGCTCGAGCCCCTCGCCCTGGTGAAGGGCTGAGCGGGTCCTGTCCGGCTGCCGCCGCGCCTTGAATCGCGGAGCTCTTGCTGCTACGAGGACCATCCCGTCACAGGTCCAAGACCCCAGATTCCGCTATGTTCACATGATTCTCGCGGTGTCAAATTCAGGCTTTTCTTCGGCAGGATCGGTTGCACGTAACCTGTCTGTGAGGTACGTCTATCGTAACTCTTGGATGGGTTACTAACGGTTCCTCCCATGCATCAGCCCGGCTCACCCCTCGAACTCGTCGCACGCGCCGCCCCCGGTCCGCACACCACCATTCGTTTCGTCCACGACCCCTTCCGCGTAGTTCCCCTCTCCGTGCTCGTCATCCACGGCGCCAAGCGAACGATTGGGTCCCTCCCCGTGTACGACGTCGATGGCAGCCCCTACGCCGCCCTGGCGACGCGCCGAAACACCGAGCTGGAACTCCCTCGCTTCGAGCTGTCCTTTCCGGAAGGGCTCGCTTCAGCGCCGGTGGTCGAGACCGCTCCCGCTGCTTCGGCTGAGCCAGCGGACCTTCTCCCCATGGCCCCCCTCCCTCTCACCACCCGTCGTCTGCGCCCTCGTCGCGCCTGGATCGCCGTCGCCGCTACCGTCGCCGTGCTCCTCAGCGTTTTCACCGCCGGACTCCTCAGCACGCCGGCCCACGCCCTGAGCGTCCTCTCGACCTCTCCCTGACACCTGCCGTCGAAACAGGATCACACAGAGCCGAAGCCAAGCTGGTGAATGCGGAGCCGGCAGGGAGCGGAAGAATACCTCCGTTCATTTAGAAAGACGACCCTGGTTGCTCGAGGAAGACCTTCTCCTCCGGGGTGCTCTCTCGCCCAAGGACCGCGTTGCGGTGCGGGAAACGTCCCCACTTCGCCACGATGTCCCTGTGCGCGATGGCGTACGTCAGGCTGTGCGCCATGCGCTCACGCACCCTTCCCTCCGACTCCTCGGTGAATGAACGGAAGAGTTCCACGCACCGTTGCTGCACCTCGAGCCGCTCGCTGTGCATCAGCGGCAAGTAGTAGAAGGCCCGAAGATCACCTGCCAGCGTCCGGTCCATTCCCAGATCAATCCCCCGCATCGCTGCCGCCAGCGCAAGCTCGTCGCCCGCGAACATCCTCGGCGTGTCGCGAAACATGTTTCGCGACATCTGGTCGAGCACGATGAGGTAGGCCAACCTTCCCCGCGCGCTCGTCAGCCAACGGTCGCGTTCGCCCCGCATGACCGCCGCGTGATCCTCGCCGAACTGCTCCCGGATCGCACCGTCGAACGCAGCCGCCTTTCCGAACCACCGGGCCGCGACCTCGGCCGCCGACATTCCGTCTTCGTCCGTCGTCCCGAACCAGAAGCGGAGCACCCGCTCGGCTGACGTGTCGATGTCCTCGTGAACATGGCTGCTCATGGCTTGACCTTTCCGTGTTCGTGTTCCGGCAAGTCCCTCACGCTCACGCGAGATCGAACAGCAAGAAACGAACGCCGCTCTTGCTCCTCAACTTCACCTCCGACGAGCCCTCGATCGCCGCACCGTCGCCTTCCCCAAGCACGTGCCCGTTCAACTCCACCTCGCCCAGGACGACCTGCACCCAGATCCCTCGCCCGATGGCCACGCGATGCGCCGCCTCGTGCCCAGCATCGAGCTTGCCCGCCCAGATGTCGACGTCTTGATGAACCTTGACCGAACCGTCCCTGGCCTCGCGAGACCCGACCAGCCGCAGTCCGCCTCGCTCGTCGAAGCTCCTTTGCTCGTAGCTCGGCACGATGCCGGGCCGCTCCGGAAGGATCCATACCTGCAGGAACCGGGACGATGCGTCACGCCGGTGATTGAACTCGCTATGTCGAACCCCCGTTCCGGCAGACATCCTTTGCACTTCGCCGGGACGGATCACCGACCCGTTCCCCATGCTGTCCTTGTGCTCGAGGGCGCCTTCGACCACGAAGGAGAGAATCTCCATGTCTCGGTGTCCGTGGGTCCCGAACCCGGCCCCGGGGGTGATGCGATCGTCGTTGATCACACGCAAGGCACGGAACCCCATGTGGTCCGGATGATGGTGCCCGCCGAAGGAGAACGTGTGTCGGCTTTCCAACCCTTCGACTCGCGAGGTGAACCTGTCCTGGGCTCTTCGAATCCTCAGGGTGGCGTCCGATGTCATGTCTGTCGCCTCTCGCGCTTGTGTCTCGCAGCCCGCGGCTGCGAGTGCGACTGTGGATGCTCCCCACCGCACGAAGGATCGACGGTGGAGGGGATGACCCAATTTCATGATCCGACTCTGGGGTTGGCTCCAATGGTTGACAATCCGCCTCAGGCGCGATGCACTGTTCCACATCCGAGACAGTGATGGACCTCAACGCGGTTCTCCTCTTCACAAAGGTCGTGCAGTCCGGGAGCTTCACGGCCGGAGCCCGGGCGCTGGGACTGCCCAAGTCGACGGCTTCCCGCAAGGTCGCGGAGTTGGAGCGAGACCTTGGGGCCCAACTGCTCAAGCGCACGACGCGCAAGCTGCAACTCACGGACGTGGGAGAAGAGTTCTTCTCCCGTGCGTCCAGGATCGTGTCGGATGTCCAGGAAGCTGAGCTTGCAGTGTCCCAGCTCCAGGCGACGCCGCGCGGGACGCTTCGGTTGACCGCACCGGTCGAGTTCGGCCTGTCTTTGGCCGCTCTGCTGCGCCGGTACCTGGACGAGAACCCGCACGTGAAGGTGGACGTGGTGTTGACGGATCGTGTCGTGGACCTCGTGGAGGAGCGATTCGATTTGGCCTTGCGAGCTGGGAAGATGCCGGACTCCTCGCTCATCGTTCGCCGGCTGTCGCCCGCCAAGCGTGTTGTGTGTGCCAGCCCGGAGTACCTCGATCGTGCGGGCACACCGCGGCGTCCCGAGGACCTGTCGAAGCACGGGTGCATCGTGTTCGAACCGGGAGCGGAAGGGGCAACGTGGAGCCTCGACGGGCCGAAGGGGGCGGTGGACGTCCCGGTCGATGCGCGACTTCGGGTGAACAACTACGACATGGCTCGCCAGGCAGCGCTTGTCGGCCTCGGCGTGGCCATGCTTCCGACCTTTCAGTGCGCGGACGACGTTCGGACCGGGAGGCTCGTGGTCGTGCTGTCCGAATGGTCCTCGCGGGAGGTCCCCATGCATGCCGTGTACGCCTCGTCGCGGCACATGACCCCCAAAGTTCGGAGTTTCCTCGCGACGCTCGAGGTGATGGGGGCCCCGTGGCAGCTGGGGTGAGAAAACAAGCCTTCACGTGCGCGTCGGTGCTGCTTGCCTGGGCTGTCTGTGCTCACGCGGATCCTTCGCAGGATGATGCTGCGGTCGAGCGCAGCGCGAGTGGCCTGCTCGCGGACGTCGAACGCATCGTCGACATTCAGGAAACGCTCGGCTGGTACGTGGACGAGCAAGCGTACGAGGACATCCGAGATCCCATGATGCGGTCCGTCTGCAAGGCGGTCCCGCAAGTGCGGCAGCGGGCGCTGGAGATCATGGGCGACTCGGTGATGTCGTCCGAGAGTGCTCCGGACTCGTACGAGGCGGGAGGTCGGCGCGTGACGCCTGAGGTGGTGCGAGCGCGGGCGAAACAGCGCCAGCACGATGCGCTCTCGCGCGCCGTGAGAGACGCGACGAAGGACTGTCCTTACTGGGATGAGCCCGACATGGATTTCGAGGGACGGCAGACGGACCGAAATCGTTTTACACTCAGCCTGGAAACTGGAGGATTGATCCAGATCCGGCGGTCCGAGGGGACGTGGACCTACGGCGGAGGCGGGGCCGGCCGATTGCTATCCGGATACGGTTTTAACGGGACGCTGAGCCTGCTCGCCGGCGTTGAGTTTGGCGGTGGCGGTCTCCTGATTCCCGGGAGCGATCCGACCCAGTTCGCCATCAACTACTTCCCGGCCCTTCCCGTCGTGCTTCGGTGGCACCAATCCAGTATGCACTACGACCTCGAGGTTGCGCCCGTGGGTCTGTTCCAGGCGAGCGACACGAGCTTGAGCTACGGGGGACGAGTGGGAGTGGGCGGGGGGTTCTCCGCGTTGCGCACGCAAGGCGTGATGCCCTGGGCCGGCTTGGCGATAGCCTACGAGCACCATCTGGAGAGCGGTGGACGCCCCAAGACGCACTTCTTGCGCGGAGGCATCCGCGTTGGCTTCGTCTGGGATCCCTGAGGCTTGCGGTCGTAGTGCTCTCTCGAGATCAGGGTTCGTAGCGCAGGATCAACCGAGGCGCCCGGGCGGCCCCCCCTTCGAAGGCCACACCCAACCGACGAGATTTCGTTTCGCCGTTGCCTTGTCCGATGATGCACAACGAATTTCCCGGTGCCCATCCAGGTAGGCTCACTACCTCCTGCACAACCTGCACAAGGTCTTCGACCGCGTTGTACTGGTCCTTGACCCAAGGGGCGTTCGACACATGGGTCACCGTCGCGGACGTCAGGGCCCTGCCAGACGGGCGCTGGCCAGGGTTGAACGACCGGCAGTTGGGGTCTGCTTCGCCTGCCAAGACGACGTCGATCTGTTCTGACTGGCCCTCCGTGTCGAAGAGCTCGAGCCTCGCCTCGAGGATCGTCGCGCCGGCAGGGACGGGTACGCCCTTGAACTGGAGCCCCGTGAAGCTTGCGGTCGCGGTATCGCCTGTCCCAAGCCAAACCGTGGGGCTTGACGCCGAGAAGATGGTCCCGTCCTCGTTCACGTCGTCGAGGCCGGCTCCGACGACCAGCACAGCCTCCCCCGGTGCTCCCGCAGCGCCGCTCGTGCCACCGAATCCCGCTCCACCGCCCGCGTCCCCCGCGCCGCCGCCCATCCCGCCACTCGCCGAAGTGCCCGCCGTGCCTCCCACTCCCGCGGTGCCGCCCGCACCTGCCGTGCCGCCCGCACCCGCCGTGCCGCCCGCACCTGCCGTGCCGCCCGCACCTGCCGTGCCGCCCGCACCCGCCGTGCCCGCCGTGCCTCCCGTCCCGCCCCCTCCGGTGCCGGCATCTACAAGCTGGGACGGGGGTGGCGTTTCGGGGAACAGATCACAGCCCGCCGCGAAGGCAACGCCCAGGGTGAGGTACACAAGCAAGACCGAATGACGACCCATGCCACCTACAGTTTTGCACAAGCGGTCCGCGAAGCGAAGCATCCCTCGGAAACCTCACCAGCCAGCGCTCTCCCGCACGTCAAATCCTGATACCCTGCCGGGGTCCAGCCGCGGGAGGACGACATGCAATCGCCACCACCGTTTCGACAGGCGCCACCGCCCAAGGAGCAACTGCTGTCCCCCGAGCGCGCCCGTGCCCAGAACGAAGCCCTCGCCAGGCAGGTGGGAAGGGCCGAGATGGCCATGATCCAGGCCCGGCAACAGCACCAGAACCAGGTTCATCCCCAGCCCGTGACCTGGGAACACCACGGAGAATCCGTCCCCTGGCGGTACGTCGTCCCGGTGCTCATCTGCCTGCTCGCGGTATTCCTTCTGCCCAAGGTCGGCGTCACCATGGGGCGTGCCGCCCTCATAGGCGGCCTGTCCGCCCTCGCGCTCTTCTCCGTCGCGCTCGTGCAAGACGTGCGTCGGTGGCTCCACAAGTGAGCCGAACGCTCACCTCACCGTGGGCATCAACGCCCACTTGATGACCCAGGCATCTGACCCCGGTACCTCTTCGAGGCACACGATCCCGCCGTTCTGGAACGCGAAAATCGCTGGCTCCGCACGACCGATCACCAGATGGCTGGTGAGCTTCGAGACGAAAGGCATGTGCCCGACGATCATCCAGTCGTCTTCCGAACGAAGCGCGAGGGCCAGCGCGGTGACATCGTCTTGGGGATGCAGGCCGGATGCGGGCTCGACGCTCGAGGGCTCCAGAAACTGCGCGAGGATTTTCGCGGTTTGTCGTGCACGCTTCTTGTCGCTATGCACGATCTTCTTGACCTGGACCCCGTAGCCCTTGGCCACGCTCGCGATCCTTTCGACTTCAGACCGGCCCAGTTCCGAGATTCCTCGTTCCGGATCCTCCTGTTCGCTCAACGCCCTCGCGTGCTGCACGAGATACAACGCCATGCTTGGTTGTAGCGCGATCACGGTCTGCTCGTCGACCGTGGGGTGAGGTCTTGGTGTCGTCTCTGGGAGTCGCTGGGCGAATGCAAGCTCCAAGAGGGGCTCAGGAGTGCTATCAAGGGTTGAACATGCTTGCCCCTGGCTAGCAGCCGGGTAAACGTGTTCCATCCTTTCCGATCACAGGAGGTCCCGTGGCCCGCGGAAACCCCAGCACTGCCCACAAGCGACAGCTCGAGCGAAAGAAGTCTGAGAAGCGCGAGGCGAAGGCCCGCGAGAAAGAGGATCGACGACGCCGGCTCGACGATGAGCGCGCTCGGGTCGCCGCGGAAGGCGGGGACCCGGATCTCATAGGGATCGTGGCAGGCCCCCAGCCTACGGACGATCCGGATGACGAGGACGGGGAAGACGCCGAGGACGACGAGGAAGGTTCGTAGGGCGGAGGAGCGATTACAGGCCGATCACCGTCTCGGCCCACGTGTCGCCGTAGGTCTGTCGAACGAATTGACGCCAGTTCTCAGCATCGGGAGCGGTGCGGATCTTCTCGTAGAAGCTGCCACAGCGATCCCAGGTGAACTCGGGCATCGCCTGGGCCTCGTGGTACAGCGCCATGGATCGCTCCGCGTGCCACTTCAGGAAGGCGCGGAACTGGCCGTAGTCGTTGAAGTAGGCTGCGGCCTTGTCCCGAACCGCCATACCCAGGGACATCGAATAGACCAGGAACTCGATGTTGCCGAGTTGGTCGCGCCAACCGCTGTTCCACTTGCCCTCCTTGACACGGTTCACTCCCACAGCCGTCCCGTTCGTGTACGCCACCCACTCGTCGAGGATGTACAGAGGCGTGTCGTTCCACGCGGTCTGACCGGTGATGTACGTGCTGAAGCGGAACTCCCGCAAGCTGGACGGGACATAGGCAGCCACATCAGCCTTGGAAATCGCAGGCTCGATCATGATCACGGCCATGTCGCCGGTGAGGTAGAACCCGTTTGCCTTCTTGCCGGTCTTGTTGAAGTAGTTGCGAAGGTGGCTGTTGATGCCGTGGGTCGTCTCGTGGGCATGGGTCACGGTGTCCGAGTCCGAATACTGGCTCCCGTACTGGGAGGGGAGGTGCCGCTCGATATCCGTCAGCAGGGTGCCCCAGTTGCTGTTGGACGCCGACTTCTGCGTCGGGAAGCTCATCCACTCGACGTCCCCCGGAGGCGCGCCCCCGGACCCACCCGCGCCTGCGCTTCCGCCTGAACCCGCACTCCCGCCGGAGCCTGCGCTTCCGCCTGAACCCGCACTCCCGCCGGAGCCTGCGCTCCCGCCCGAGCCGCCCGACCCGTTGGGGCCGTCGAGAACCAAACGGTATGGCTGGGTCCCCGACGTGGACCAGACCACGATGTAGTAGGGCCCCGACCCGTTCGACGTATTCGTGATCCGTGTGGGGGAAGCGTTCGCGATGGGGTAGAACTGTCCGTTGAGCTTCTTCCACATCTTGATTTGGACGCTCTGGCCTTCGATGCGCAGGTCGTAAGGCACCCCGGCACTCGCGGCCGCCCAGGTGAACCAGTCTTCGTTACCGCCGGCTTGACCGCAGATCGCTTGATGGATCGTTTGGGCCGAGGTCGTCGCGTTGTTCGGCTCGTGCTCGAGGTCGCCGTCGCAGCTTCCCCCGGCGCCCCCCGACGACCCGCCGCTTCCGCCCGTCCCGCCGCTCCCGGCCGTCCCGCCGCTCCCGGCCGTCCCGCCGCTCCCGGCCGAACCTCCCGACCCGCCACCACCGGAGACATCCGAGCGGTTCAAGACGAGCTTGTAGTCGCCCACGGACCCGGTGGGGGACCACACCGACAGCACGTACGTGCCACTCCCGTTCGACGTGTTCGTGACGGTCGTCGGCTGCCCCGCGATCCTGTGGTACTGGCCGCCGACGTACTTCCACATCTGCACCTGCGCGTCCGAACCGCTGACGGACAAGTGGTACGTGACGCCCGCACCGGGCACCGACCACGCGTACCAGTCCTCGTCGCCGACCTGCTGGAACCCGCCGCAAACCGTTCCTGCCACGAAGGACTGAGCCTTGGAGAAAGGAGCGTTCGGCTCGACCTCTTGCACGTCGCAGGTGCCGTCGCCGGGAGAACCGCCTGCGCCAGGGTCACCGCCAGCGCCTGCGGCCCCTCCTGTGCCGCCCGACCCACCCGTGCCACCGCCCGCGTCGTCGTCCACACCGGGGCCTCCGTGCTGGCCGATGAGCTGCGTGATCTTGCCAATGACCGCGTCCGTGCGCGCAAGGATCTGCCCGCCCCCAGCGCCCGAGTTCACCGCGACGATCGTGTGCGGCTGACCGCCCGTCAGGAACACCGGTCCCCCGGAATCGCCGGGTTGAATGACCTCGTACGACCCGTACGAGTAGGGGAAGCCGTTCGAAGGGGACAGGGTGATGGGCGATCCAGAGAAGAGGTCCTTGTCAGAAAGGCTGCCGTTGTTGACGCGGCCGACGTTGATCGCCTTCGTTCCCGTCGCCACCTTGGCGTCCTGAATCCGGGGCCAGACGGCAAGCTTGAAGGGCTCTCCCTTGTCGAAGAAGATCAGCCCGACGTCGGGGGTGTTGGGGTTGACCGATCCGCCCCAGCTCACGTAGTCCGTCCACGCGCCGGAAGCGTTCCTCTTTTGCGGTTGGCCGTTCGCGTCGGGTGCATACGGCGTGGTCACGGTCCAGGAGGACACACCGGTGATGCAGTGTCCGGCGGTGAGCACGACCCGAGGCGCGACCACCGCGCCGGAGCATCGCCCTCCGCCCATGTTCACGAGGGCGGCCTCCGGGTACGCTGACGCTTTGCCGGTGGGGCTGCGAATCGGCGAAGACGTTCCGCTCGAGGGATCGAACTCTTCGAACTCGTCACCACCGCCTGCGGGGGCACACGCGATCGAAGCGGTCATCGGGAGGATGACGAGCAGAGGTTGGACCAAGTCGCGCCAGCGGATGAGGGGCATGAGCCTTCTCCTTGTCGGTTGTGCTGCGTGCGTGCCGCACGAGGGCTTTCGTTGGTCCACAGTCGAGCAACTTCCGTACCGGCCAGAATGGTGGGGAAATCTCGACGAATTCGCGATCGTGGGGAGTGAGGTGCGCTGGAGTTGCGCAACTTGCGCAAGGGAGGATCACAACTCGGGCAGCAGAGCGTTTCGGAGCCCCCGGCCTTCGAGCCAGCAAGGATGCCTTCGCGCGTGTCCGTTACCTCCGAACCCGTGCGTCCTTCCAGCGACGCGCCGGTTGCATCATCAGCGGTGGTGCCCCCGACGCGGATGCCGCCCGTGGCATTGAACCGGAGCCTCTAGGGCGTGTCGTCGCAGCCGGCGCGTGGGTGGCTTCGTACGTAGGCTTCCAAGCCTCGGAAAAGGGCGTGGACGGCACGGTTGCCCATGAAGGCCGCCCCGCTCTTGGTGAAGTGGTAGAGGTCCTTGGCCGCCATGTTCGCGTGGAAGAACCTGGCCATGGAGCCCTCTCCGCCCATCGCTTGCCTGAAGTCCCAATACGCGCATCGGTTGTCGAGGGCAGCCTGGCGCAGGGCGCCTGCTATCCGGACGAACTGCGGGTCCGAAGCGGAGTCCCCCGCGCTCTTGGTGTGGTCCGGCGGGCTCATGATCAAGATCGGCTGATCGCTTCGGTGCCGACGGTGCAGGGATGCGAGCGTCCCCACGGCGGCCGGGTTCTCATGGGCCTTCCACGTGTTCGCCCCGATCAGAAACATCACGAGGTCATAGGGACGATGCGCGAGCATCGACGCGTTCACGCCGGGGTCCAACCGGCTCAAGTCGAAGTAGCTGATGCCCCCGATCCCAAGGCAATCAAGGACGATGCCGGGATCTTCTCGTTCGAGCGTCACTCCGAAGATGCGGATGAGGTTCTTGCCGGCGTTCAAGACCTCGAACGTGTGGGGGCCATCGGGCACGTTCACCACGTGGTAGCCGGTTCGGGCATCGCCCTGGTCCGTTCGCACCGTGTCCCGTTTCTGCCCATCGACGACGATGTCGAACACGCCGCCGTGGCTACGGACCTCGTAGAACACGCCGAAGCGGCTTGCCGTACGCCCCACCGGGGAGTCGGGGCCCGCGGTGGAGAAAGTGGCGCGAGCGCCCACCTCGCGGGTGGCCGACACGATTCCACCCAGCCCGTAGGCCCAGTCCCGAACACGCACGGTGGTGGGTGAGAAGGTAGCCCATTCGCCCACGAACCCGTGCTGCACGTCCTGATGCTGGTACCACCTCCAGGGCTTGCCGATGGCGACGTAGCCGTGTCCGCCGTCCCCGTGGAGTTTCTGGAGCGTTCGGCGCATGCTCCCGCTGATGAGGTCCAGGGTCATGTTCGAGTCGCCGTAGAAGCCGATCCGGAGGGGTTCCTTCGCGTTGCCGCGCACCAAGCGCGCGAGGCGTTCGTAGAAGGAGGCCATGACCATCTGGTTCGGGTCTTCGATGTCCACGACAGGCGGGTTCAGGGGATGATCGAGGAGTGGGGGTACGGCGACCTGCAACGGTTCGCACGGGGACGACCTCACAGCCTGGGGGGCGACGGCTCCAGCAGGCGGCGGCGAGGGAACGGGTGCAGCCGTCGCGGGGGAGAATGGCGTCTCCGCTGGCGTTGGCGTGGCCGGCGGAGAACATGCCATCCAAGAGCAGAGGCCTGCGACCACCCATGCAATGGGGCTTGAGCCCCGGGGCGGCCGAACTCGGGCGACTTGACGTGTCACCCGGTCAGTATGCCATCGGTCGGATGGGGGGCGACAGGCGCACGTGGTGATGGCTCGCGCTTCACGGGTAGGGAAGGGGAGCTTCCCCCGGTGGCTGAACCGGGTCGACAGGGTCCACCGGCTCGACTGGGGTTGGGTCGGTGGCGACGTCGTCAGGAGGCGGCTGCGCGAACCGCGGGTCGCTCGCGTTTGGCTCGACCTGCACGGCCGGCGTGGTCGGAGCATACGGCGCGGGCGCGGCCCCCATACACGCGGCCAAGGACAAGGCAGCCCCAAGCACGAAGGTCTGCCGTGGGTAACGCGGTGCGCCCGGACGGGTTCGTGGCCTTGGGGGACTGTCGTTGAGCTTGGGACCTGATTGCATGGTGCTCTCCTCGCTTGTGCCCTCAACGGGACGAGCCCTGTTCAGCTTACACCCGCCCATCGCACACCGGGCTTGTCTCGTTTACACCATCGCGCTAGCGATGGGCGAAAGAGGAGCCCAACGTGATCGGGAGACACTACATCATTCGGGGCCACGTGCAGGGGGTCGGCTTTCGCTACTTCGTTGCCCGGCACGCTCGCGCTCTCGGCCTCGCGGGCTGGGTTCGCAACCTCCCCGACGGTTCCGTGGCGGCTCATGCGGCAGGGGCCGCGTCAATCCTCGACGCCTTCGAGTTGGAGCTTAAGCGAGGCCCAACGATGTCCCGTGTCGACGAGGTCAGCGTGACTCCGGCGGACATCCCGCTCGAGAACGGGTTTGTCATCCTGACTTAAGACGTCTTTGGATTATGAGGGAGCTCAGACCAGGTCGATCGCGCGCCTGGTCGGCGCCGGATCGACTTCCCAAGGGCCGCCCCACCGGAGCCGATCGAGGCGACCTCTGGCCCAGGCCACGGGCAAAGCCACGAACGCAACGACCGGTCTGCTTGCCCCCGCTTTCCGCAACGCCTCCAGGTAGCGCTCGGCGCGCCCCAGACCCTCTCGAGACACCTCCAGGATGGATGGGTTGTCGAGGGGGGATAGCACGTGAATTGGCGGGCAGGAGCCGTGCTCTACCGTGTCGAGGTAGTCGACCAACCGGATTCCCTGCGCGGCGGCTGCCGCTTCGGAACGCAGTACGCCTGCGACCGGCAGAAGCCTTGGCTCGTGCAGGACCAGCACCTCCGTGATCACCTCGGCAACGATACCCGACCGCGCGCGGCAATACGCGCCCAGGTCTTCGAGACTGCGAACCACCACCCCACCTTCTGGTCGGGCTCGCATGGCAAAGGCGCTTGACCGTTCGGCAGCCCGTCTCGCGTGGCTCCAGATCGTGTCGCGCTCCGCCTCGGGAAGCGACGCAATGCCATCCACCAGACGCGGTAGTTGAGCCACGATCTGATCTTCCCAGCCACGAGCGCCATCAGCACCCCGTCGCACCGGGATACGTTGCAAGCGGTCCGCCAGCGCTTGGGCCCCTTCTCTCGACGGGTTCTCCCAGAACTCTGCGAGGGTCAGCAGCGCCCTCCTCCGACTCGCGGGCGGCCAGGGAGTTGACTCCTCGAACGATTCCGCCAGCTTGACCGCCATCGCCGCCCACGTGATGCTCTGCCGCAACAATGGATCGAGGGGTGAGACCGACAGGGCCAAGGTCGGGCTGACACGCGCGAGTAGCTTGTTCCAGTCGGTCATGGGGGGACATCCACGCACCCAGCCGCTCTCGTGCCGAGTCGGCGGAGTGTCAAGCCCCTGCCTGGCGACGCGAAGGCGTCGGGAAGCGGCTTGCGCCGCCGACCCATGTCTGCTTGGCTTGCTCGTCATGCAGCAGCCGCCGAATCCTCTCGCCCCGTCCCCCTACCAGAAGATCGCTTACGATTCGGGCAGTCGGTTCTGCCCCAGCTGCGGTGGTGTCGGGGAACCGCGACGAGAGAATCGAGGGACCCTCCTCGTCGAGCTCCTGCTGTGGCTGCTGTGCGTGCCGGGATTGATCTATTCGTACTGGCGACGCTCGAACAAGATCGAGAAGTGTGCCTACTGTTCCAGCCCGGGCGTGCTTCCCGTGGACTCACCCGAAGCCCAAGCCATTCGCGCGGGGCGTTCCTGACCATCGATGAGACACCCATGAAGCTGTACCTGCACCAGTTTGGCAATCACCGCCTTCGCTGTCAGTTCGAGGATCCCGCCACCGCGCGATCGCTCTGGGACGAGTTCCTTCCCATGGTGTTGCGCCACGTCTTCGACATCAAACACCTCGAGCCCGACACGGAGCTTCCCGCGATCCACGGTCAGGGCTTCGTGTTTCGCAACGAGCTGCTCACCGCTTTCGGAGAGAAGTACGACGTCATCATCGTCGACTCCGAGGGCGTGAAAGCGCTTGCCAGTCGGGTCAAGGGCAACGGAAGCTCGAACTAGACCCAAATCAAGCGCTCCGCGCTGCTTTGGGTCTAGGTTTTTCTAAGGGGGCTTTCGAAAAGCCCCCTCGCCGCGCTCACCGCGGCTCACCCCAAGACGCCTCGCCTTCAGCTCGGGCCTAGCCTGTGGGGCCCACCACACGGTTTCGTCCAGCGTCCTTCGCGCTGTAGAGACGTTCGTCTGCCGAAGAAAGCAGAGACTGTCGGTCCTTGCCCGGGGCGCAGTCTGCCAAAGACGCGACGCCCGCGCTCATCGTGACCGCGATCGATTCTTGTTCGAATCCAATGGGCGCGTCGGACACGGCACGACGCAACCGTTCGGCAAGGTCGACCGCCTGCGCGGCGGTTGTGCCTCGCGCCACCACGAGGAACTCTTCCCCGCCGTACCGGCCGACGAAGTCCTCGGTGCGGAGCGCGTTCTTGATGATCCTGGCCGCTTGGCGCAGAACCTCGTCCCCTGCGAGGTGGCCGTACGTGTCGTTGACCCGCTTGAAGTGGTCGAGGTCCACGATGATCACGGAGAGGTCGGCTCCGTGCCGGAGGGCGAAGGCGAGCTCCGCCTCGAGCCTCTCCTCCAAGTGCTTTCGGTTCGCGACACCGGTCAGCGCGTCCAGCACGGCGGCCTCGTACACCCGGCGTAGCGCATCCTCTTCCTCATCAGAGACCAGCGAGAAACGCAGGATGGTGCTGGTGCCCAACAGGATACGAGCCCCATCCTCGAGGTGCGTCGCACTCCCGATCTTCGTGTCGTTGACGAACGTACCGTTGGTCGAGGAGTTGTCCATGATCATGTACGTGTTCATGACGTACATGACGCGAGCGTGGATGCGCGAGAGGCTGGTGTCTTCGAAGCGAAGCGTGCACTCTTCCGCTCGGCCCAGCGTGACCACGTCGCCCGGTTGCACGGTGACGACCTTGCCCGCATCCGCACCACTCGCGACCGTGAGGATGCCCTTGGTTCGTGCGGGCCGCTCCTGAGGCTGTGCGACCACAGTCTTGAGTCCACCGGGATCGGCCTTCCGAGGTCTGTCCTTGTTGCTCGGGTCGCTGGTCATTGGCCTCACGATCGTCTGGTTCGCCGGGCGTGTAAAGGTCAAGTTGCCCAGGCTCGCTAGCCTGGCAACTCGTAGGTGCCATCGAGGCGCGCGACCATCTCGTCATGCTCCGTATTCAGCTGATCCAGGGCCTCACGGAACGCCCGCTCATCGAGCTCACCTGCGTTTCGTCTCTCTTCGAGAAGCGCTCGGTGGTTGTCGTACCATCGGTCCGGATCGAAGTTGTACGTCATGGTCCGCTTCCCCACGCTGCTGATGGAAGGGAACTCGATTCTACCGCGCCATCGGGATGCAGAGGCATTCGAAACGCAAGGGGCCGTCGCCCCCATTGCATCCCAGCCGGCCGTCCATCACGATCGGGCCAACATGACTGGCTTGGCACATCGACCCGGACGGCTGGTCGCGGGAGCAGTCCTGTGTGCAACATGCACGCATTGTCAGTTCGACCGCTCCGACAGGTGGGACGACGTTCGAGCTAGCCTCCCCGAAACCTGCGAGCTCGGAACCATGCGCTGCTCCTCTCGTCTCGAGCGATGCGACTGGATCGGAGGCCGTTCGCGCTGGAACATCGCCGACGACTGCGGGGCGAAGGGGCTCGTCTGTACACCCTCCCTGCTGCAATGCACGACGTGCTTGCCCGCCATGCGCGACTGCGAGGGGCAGACGGTGGTCGCGTGCCGCGATGACGGATCAGCTTTCGACCCCGTCGATCTCTGTGATTCCTCCCTCGGCGAAGCGTGCCGATCCGGCGCGTGCTCGCACCTCTGCTCCGAAGCCTCGACCGTCAAGAGCAACGTCGGGTGCGAATACTGGGCGGTCGATCTCGACAACGCGAACATCAGCCCCAACTCGAACGCCGCCGCACAGCAGTTCGCTGTGGTGGTGTCCAATCCACAAACCGATGTGCACGCCGATGTCACCGTCGAGGTGGATGACGCAAGCGTTGGCGACGTTTCCCAACCGAGGGTGGTGGGCGAGGCGACGATTCCCCCGAGTGGTCTCCGCGTGTTCTTGCTAGGGCCGCGCGAGGTGGACGGCAGCGCGCCTGGCACGTTCAACACGGGGCCGGGCACGGCTCACACCCGGCAGGCATTTCGCTTGCGCAGCCAAGTCCCCGTGGTGGCCTACCAGTTCAACCCCCTCGACAACGTCAACGTGTTCTCCAACGATGCCTCCTTGCTGAAACCAGTGGAGGCGCTCCCGGGAAACGGCATGCTGGAAGTAGCCTACGTCGTGATGGGGTGGCCACAGACCATTGCGATCACCGACGATCCGGATACCAACTTCAACCCCGCCGCGCCGATCCACTTGAGGGCTTTCGTGGCGATCCTCGGCACCCGGTCAGATACCCGGGTCCGCTTCACTACGGCAACCCATGTGGTGGCGGGGCAGGGGCTCGGGCCCCTGGTGCCGGGAGACACCTTGGAGGTGGTGCTGCAGCCCTTCGAGGTTCTCAACCTGGAGACCGGAGACTTCCTTTCGGACTTCACCGGCTCGCTGATCGAGTCGGACCGTCCCGTTGTCGTGTTCTCAGGCTCGGAAGCCTCCGACGCGCCCACCTTCGAGCGGCTCGCGGACCGCGCGTGTTGCGCAGACCACCTGGAGGAACAATTGGACCCCGTGCGCACCGCGGGCACCGCGTTTGTCGCAGCGCACGGCCCCAACCGCGCTCGGGCCGTGGCGGCGGCCGGGGCCCAGGTGACCGAGGTGCCGGAGCCCGAGTTCTTCCGCGTGCTCGCCGTGTCTGCCGACGGTCCGACCACCGTCACGACCAACCTGCCGGAGCCCGACGACCACTTTGTCTTGCCGGGACGAGGGGCTTTCCTCGACCTTTCCTCGTACGGGGACTTCGCACTGGCGGCCGATCGTCCCGTCACGTTCGCCGCGATCCAGGCGAGCCAGGACGCCGGAGGCGTGCGGCGGCCACTGCCTGGTGGGGACCCGAGCTTCGTGATCGTCCCACCCATGCAGCAGTTTCGGAAGGACTACGTGTTCTTGACACCGGACAAGTACGCGTTCGACTTCCTCGTCGTCACGGCCCCTCCGCAGGCCAGCGTGATCGTGGACGGTCGTGACATGGCAGAGCTCGGATGTGACGTGGCGTGGGCCAACGGTGGTAGCGTACCGCTCGTGCCCGGGGTTCCGGAGGCACGTGTCCACCGTTGTCAGCTGAGCTTCCCCTTCATCGATCCATCCCTTCCCCCCGAGCAAGGCGTGTTTCCGGGAACCCAGAACGATGGCGTGCACCGTGTGGTGAGCGACAGAAACGTCGGGTTGATCGTGTACGGATTCGACGAGCGGGTGAGCTACGGCTACGCCGCGGGCACACAGCTCGAAGCGATCGCCGTACCGTGAGCGACGTGGCGTCGATGCCCCGTGGTCACAAGGGTTCGCCGCAATAGGGGCAGGCTCCGTCCTGGGAGCACGATGCACATGCCGTCACCCCGCATGCTTCGCACACACATGCTTCCGCGACCTTTCCTCCACAGATCGTGCACATGAAGCGGCTCGGCTCCAGAACGAAAGCTACGGCTCTTTCCCACCAACCTGTCCAGACTGCCATGACTCGCTCCGGGGTTCGGATCCTGGGCTACCTTCTGTCGAGACAACGCTCGAGGTCAGAAGTTGCCTACACCCCGAAATGCGATCCGAGGTGCCGCACCCCGAACAACGCGCGACCTGGCACAACCCATTCCCAGGTCCCCTCTCTCATTCACTCGCGCGCTTGGCCGCTCTCACGGTCTGCATTCGCTCGATGAGCAACGGGTGCCCAGGATACCTCGGGATCAGATCCTGAAGCAGTGTCAACGCGTCGTCGAACAACCCCTGGGCCACGAAAAAATCGGCCTCCTCCAGAGCTTCCTCGAGCCCGTCGTCCACTTCGTAGGTCGGCTGCACCACCGGCGGCGTGCCGTCGAACAACGCCTCGTCGAGCGCGTCAGAACCACCGTCGTCTTCAGCGAAGAAGTCCGGCGGGGGCAGTGACCCGGGAGCAGCCTTCGCACGTCGGGAGAGCGTGGTCTCCTCTTCGTCATCGGCAACGTCATCCGCGCCGCCGAGATCGTCGTAGGCGTCGGCGAGGTCACCCAGGTCCGGCCCGTGCGACGGAAACGGCGAGAACCTCGTGGTGCCAAGCGGTCTCGGGGGTGGGGGGAGCGGCTTCGTGGCAAGCGGTTCCACCGAACGTTTGGGGGGCGGAGGGGGCGCCAGGCCTCGGGGCGGCGGGGGCAGAGGCGGCCGCGGCGGAGCGCTCACTGCAGTAAACCCCGATCGCGGAATCGGGGGGGGCGGTGGCACCAGGGGGCGGTACGCCTCCTCCGACGAAAACGGGCTGAGCGGAGGTGGGCGGGAGCTGGCAGCCGCTTCCATCTCGTCCCCCAACTCGTTGATCGACTCCTCGATGAATTCGAAGGACTCCTCCGAGAAAGACACGCTCGCTGGGGCCGCCTCCACCTCCGGGCCATCATCGTCAGGCATCGGGACCGGAGGTCCCGCCCTGTCCGGATAGACCGAGGCCGCAAGAGTCTGAATCTCCGGGTCCCGGGGACAGTCCTCCAGAAGCTCGTCGACCAGCGCCTGCGCAATCTCCAGATCACCGTTGTCCTTGGCGATCTTGACCATGAGCTTGCGCACCTCGACCGCCTTCGGCCGCTGCCCGATGGCACTGAAGGCCCGTGCAAGCACGCGCAACGTGTCGATGTCGCGCTTGGTGCTCAAGAAGCACGCCTGCATGCGCGTCAACGCCAACATCGCGTCCCCAGGACCATTGCGGTCCAGGTACAGGTCCGCCACCCGCCGCGCCAGCCCCGCATCCGTGTTGCGACGCCTCGCTACATCATCGAGCGCCAGCATGCCTTCGTCGACCCGGCCCAAGAACACGAGCCGCTCTCCGTACGTCACCAGATGATCGTCGGCCTCCTGTTCCATGCTGTGGGCTCGGAGCATCTCGATCAGCTTGCGACGTGCGTCCAGGTCGTCTTCCTTCAGCTCGACGATCCTTCGATAGATCGGGAGCAACTCCGTTTCGCGGCCGGCTCGCTGCAGGTGGGTCGCGTACTCTTGGTACGTGGCGATCGCGTCACCCTTGAGGCCCGCATCGATGTAGAGCTGCGCGAGCTTGTCAACGATCGGTCCGTAGTGCCCCTTGGACTCGGGCAGATGCTGCTGGATGAGTGCGCGGATCTGCTTGTAGATCGCCGTGGCCTTGGCGAAGAAGCCCTCGGAGGCGTAGTAGGATGCCACCTGTTCGTAGGTGGACACGGCAGCCTCGTACGCCCGCATGCGCGTCTGAAGCTCTGCGATCTTGAGCATTGCCCGGTCGTCACCGGGGTTCGCCTTCACGAGCTTCTGGTACTCGATGACGGCACGGTCCAGACGGCCCTTGGCGACGAGCTTCTGGGCTTCTTGGAGGACCTTATCGCGATCGAACGCCACGGTGCTGATGACTCCCGGGACCGCCCCCCGGGTGTACGGAAGGCACGCTACGAGCAGCTAGAATTAGCGACCTACCCAGCCTCACGTCAAGGCGTCCGGTCACGAAGGACGACCAGAGCACGCCAAGAGGCGTCCGCGTCAGGCCGCATGGGACAAGGGGCCGGTCTCCCGACGTTCCTCCACCCTGTCCACAGGGGCATAGCCGACCCGGTCCCTCGCGTCGTCGATGTCGACCCAACGCCGGAGGTTCGCTGAAACACCGAAGAACACGTCGAAGCGGAGATCGTCCGGCGCCTCGACGCACCGCCTCACCAACTGGGCGGCGTCCCTCTGGCTGCACCAGAGCGACGCAAGGTCCGGGTTCCAAGGTGTGTCTTGGTCGTCGACCCACCCGAACCGCAAGCACAGCACCGAGAGCCCATGGACGTCGGCGTATACGTGCCCCAGCGCTTCCCCCCAAAGCTTGCTTGCGGCGTAGGTGTCCACCGGGCGCGGAGCCGATGTCTTGGTCACCATGGGCAACGCGGCGGGCAGGTCGTCCGGTCTCCGCTCCCGAATGGCTCGGTACGGCTCGTCCCGCATGTAGCCCCAGCACACCATGGCCGAGGAGGCGTACACCACACGTCGAACGGAGGCTTCCCGGCACGCTTCAAAGACGTTGTAGGTTCCCACCACGTTGCTCGTCAGCACGTCCCGCCATTCCGCATCCGGGCTGCCCTCCCCAAGATGCAGGACCACGTCCATTCCCTCCACGGCACGCCGGACAGCGTGGATGTCAGATAGATCGGCAATTCGGGAACGGTCTTGTGGCAGCGCGCGGCCTGCCACGCGGTCTCCGTATTCCCAAGGATTGGCGCGTCGGTTCAACCCATAGACCTCATAGCGACCGACCTCGCGACGTAGATCTGCAAGGACTGCCCCTGCAATCACTCCTTGCACTCCAGTGATAAGAACCTTGGTGGGCGACGCAGGCATCTCGGCTCCATTCGGTGGTTCGGGCTGCTGACAACTATCCTCCCGAATCCTGCTCCTCCAAAATTCCTGTGCACCGTGCGGGCAGAACTTGTTGTTAGATGCGTCTACTTATCATTGACACTACTCACAGTGCGTACTACAAATCTTCGAGGAGGTCACGTTCGCCTCCCCCAACCTTCCGCACCCTCAACGATGGCCAATGACCCTCGACCAAGTTCATGACGGTTTGCCCTTCGTGATCGATGTGCTCTGCATGCGAGGAGAGATCCGAAAACGCCTCGTCGACATGGGGTTCGTTGCGGGGGCCGCGGGTACTGTGCTCCGGCGCGCTCCGCTCGGTGGCCCCATCCAGCTTCAGATCGGTCGCACCCGCCTTGCCCTTCGCTTGACGGAAGCCCAGCTCGTCGTCGTTGCTCAGCCTCATGCGTAGCACCCCATCGGATTCCGAGAGGCCTCGCGTCATTGCCCTCGCGGGAAACCCGAACGCTGGCAAGACGAGCCTGTTCAATGCCTTGACAGGACAGTCTCAGCACGTTGGCAACTACCCCGGCGTCACCGTGGACAAGACCTCCGGGATGGCGTCCCTCGACGGGCGCCGCGTCGAGGTCGTGGACCTGCCGGGGACGTACAGCTTGACCGCGTACTCGATCGAGGAGGTCGTCACGCGCGACTTCGTCTTGCGAGAGAAGCCGGATGTCGTGGTCGACGTGATCGACTCGACGAACCTGGAGCGCAACCTGTATTTGCTGCTGCAGTTCCAGGAGCTCGGCGTGCCCATCGTGGGGGCGCTCAACATGGCGGACGAGGCGGAGAGCAAGGGCATTCACATCGACATCCCTCAGCTGTCCAAGCTGCTCGGGATTCCGTTGGTTCGCACCATCGCGAGCCGCGGCGTGGGCAAGAAGGAGCTGTTGCAGGCGATCTTCGACGTGCTCGACGGGCGGGTCGACACGAGCGAGCGGCACCTGAACTACGGTCAGGAGCTCGAGGAAAAGCACGAAGAGCTGATGCAGGTCCTGCGCACGGACCCGGGCTTCTCGGCGCGGTACAATCTTCATTGGACGGCCATCAAGCTGCTCGAAGAGGACACCGATGCGGTCGCGAAGGTGCGCTCCGAGCACGCCCAAGCCGAGGTGGTGCTCTCCGAAGCCAAGGCGGCGGTCGAATGGGTGCGAAAGCACTTCGGTCAAGACGCGGAGGTCGTCGTGGGTGAGCAGCGCTACGCCTACATCCGGGGCGCTCTGCGCGAAGCCGTGCGTACCGATCCAAAGCCCGACGGCGAGCGGGATGCGACGGACATGATCGACTCCGTGGTGCTCAATCGGTACCTCGGCGTGCCGATCTTCTTCCTCGTGATGCTCGCTATCTACTCGTTGACGTTCCTTGTGGGCGATCCATTGGCGGTTCTCGTGGAGGCTGCGGTGGGGCGACTGGGCACCGTCGTGGCGGCCATGATGTCGGAAGGGATTCTGCGGGACTTCATCGTCAACGGGGTGATTGCCGGCGTGGGCGGTGTGCTGGTCTTCTTTCCGATCGTCGTTCTTCTGTTCCTCGGATTGTCCTTCCTCGAGGACGTGGGCTACATGGCTCGTGCGGCGTTCGTGATGGACAAGTTCCTGCACCTGTTCGGGCTTCACGGGCGTAGCTTCATTCCGCTCATGGTCTCCACGGGGTGCGCCGTGCCGGGCGTCATGAGTGCGCGGACCTTGATCAACCCGAAGGACCGGATCCTGACGGTGCTGATATCGCCATTGATGATGTGCGGCGCTAAGACCCCCGTGGTGGCGATGCTGAGTGCGGCCTTCTTCGCTCGTCACGCGGCGATCGTCTTCTGGTGCCTGTGGCTGTTCGGCTGGGGGCTTGCGTTCGTGCTGGGTTTCGTGTTTCGAAAGACCCTCTTTCGCGGCGAGGACTCTCCCTTCGTGATGGAGCTTCCGCCTTATCGGATGCCCACGCTCGGCGGGGTGGCTTCCCACATGTGGCATCGCTCCTGGTCCTACGTGAAGAAGGCCGGAACCTTCATCCTTGCCGCCTCGATCATCATCTGGGTTCTGCTTACCTTCCCCCGACCCGATCACGTGCGCGTGACGTTCGATGAGAGAGTGGCAGCCGTCGAGCGAGATGCGGGCACGGAGTTGGCCTCTCCGCACCTTCCGAGCGACGTCAGGTCGAGGCTCGAGCGGGTACGGGACGAGCAAGTGGCCGCGCTTCGTGCCGAGCAGCGCATGCGGGAGGCGGAGCTGAGCATCGCGGGGCGGGTGGGTCGCTTCGTCGAGCCGGTGATGCGGCCCGCGGGCTTCGATTGGAAGATCACGGTGGCGCTCGTCTCCGGTGTCGCCGCCAAGGAAGTGATCATCTCCACGATGGGGATTGTGTACGGGATCGGGGAGGCCGACCCGGATGACGAAGGGAACGAAGCGAAAGCCACGCCGTTGAAGGAACGCTTGCGGGCTGACAAGGCGTTTTCCCCCGCGGTGGCCCTCGCGCTGATGGTCTTCGTCATGGTGTACGTTCCCTGCGTCGCGACCTTGGCGGTCACGCGCAAGGAGCTTGGCTCGTTCAAGTGGCCGGCGTTCATGGCGGGGTTCACGCTGGTGGTGGCCTGGGTCCTCGCCGTGGCCGTCTTCCAGGTGGCTCGCTTGGTCTCGAGTTGATCCCATGGACTGGCAGACCCTCGTCGTTGCCCTCACCGTGATTGTGGCCGCGGCCTACCTGGCGAGACGTGCCTACCGTAGCTTTCGTCGTCCCGGTTGTGGCGACGGGTGCGGCAGCTGTGCAAGCCGAGACGGCCCGCCTGGCAAGACAGACAAGTTGGTTCAGATCCGCATTCGGAAGGACAAGGAGCGCTGATGGCGGCCGTGCGGGAATCGGGTCAAGGGCCGGCGATCGCGATGGTCAGCGCGTAGATGACGGTCACGATCACGACGAGCGGGAGACCTCCGCGCACGAAGTCCGTGAAGCGATAGTGGCCGGGCCCCATCACGAGCAGGTTGGTCTGGTAGCCGATGGGGGTCACGAAGGAGCAGTTGGCCCCGAAGAGCACGGCCAGGGCCGCTGACGTGGGCGAGACCCCGAGGTCTCGAGCAAGAGTCACGGCGATGGGCGTGAATAGGATCGCGGTCGCGTTGTTGGACAGCAAGTTGGTGGTGAACGCGACGGCACCGAAGAGCAGCACGAGCGTGAGGGTGGGTCCGGCATTGGACAGGGGTGCCAGGGCCGTTCGTGCGACGAGGGAGGCTGCGCCGGTGGCCTGCAGGGCGGTGCTCAGCGCGAGGGTAGAGGCGACCAGCAGAAGGATCTTGCGGTCCAGGGCACGCCAGGCGCGCTGCAAGTCGAGGCAACCCACGACGAGCATGGCAGCCACCCCAAGGAAGGCAGCCACGACGATGGGCAGGACACCGGCCGCAGCGACAAGGACGGTCAGTGCGAAGATGACGATGGCGTGGGGGGCGCGGCGCGATCGTGGCACCTCGGCGATGCCGCGGCCCATCAGCACCACGTCCGGGTTGTCGCGAAGCGCCTCCACTGCATCTCTTGGGCCGGCAATGAGAAGCTCGTCCCCCGCCTCCAGGCGAGTCCTGGCGAGCCGACACGTTTCGATGCGCCCGTGGTGCTGTATCCCGATGACCAGGCAACCATGTCGCCGATGGAACCCGACCCCATCCACGGTCCGATCGATCATCGCGCTTGCGGGCGGGATCATCACCTCCGCAACGACGTGATCCTTCGTCGTCGATCGGCTGCGTCCGTTCCCTCCGGCATCGTCCTCTTCTTCGCGGGCAAGCAGGTGGCCCAGGTTTCGGCTCAGCGCTGACGCCATGGCTTCGCGCGTAGCACGCACGATCAACACGTCGCCCGGTGCTATCTCGACATCTTCGATCTCGGGGGCGAACGTGTCCTCTCCGCGTTGAACGAGCAGCAGCTTGACGTCGGGGATTGTGTCTAGCTTGCCGCCTCGCGTCTGCTTTCCGGCGAGCTGGCACCCCGGGATCACGTTAATCTCCCCGAGGAACCGCCGGTCTTGCGATAGGAGGTGGTCTGCCAGCCCACTTCGATCGGGCAGTAAGCGGGGCAACAGGAAGATGCTATAGGCCGCGCCGGCCGCGGCCATGGGGGCGGCGTATCCGAAGAAGCCAAAGAAGGAGAGCGGCGCCTCTCCGAGATCCGTGAGGGCGTTCGAGACGAGCAAGTTCGTGCTCGAGCCGATCAGCGTGGTCATCCCGCCGAGGATGGCAAGGTAGCTGAGAGACATCATCACGCGGCTGGGCTGCCAGCGAAGCTTGGCTAGCAAGACCTGCAGCAGGGGAATGCCCAGGACCACGACGGGCGTGTTGTTGAGGAAAGCGCTGAGCACGAGCGCAGCCAAGAGCAGGGCCACGACGCCGAGTCGGGGGGCGGCCCCGGCGACACGGAGCAACGGCCGCGCGACCCAGGGCAGCGCGCCAGCGTACACCAACCCTTCCCCCATGATGATGAGGCACAGAAGCGCTGCCAGCGAAGGGTTCGCAAAACCTCGAAGCAACTCGGCGGGCCCGAGCAACGCGGTGCCATCGGTGCCTAGCACAGGGAAGACCTGGAACCACACAAGGAGCGCAACCAGCAACCCCACCGACGTGGCCTCGAGGCTGATCTTCTCCAGGGCGAAAGACACGACCGCGAGGGCGAGAAGCCCGAGGACGAACGCGACGTGCCAGGAGGTGTCGAGGTTGACGTACATGAAGACCACCGGAAGGATGGGACAACCGTTGTCCGTTGCCAACCCTGCGGACATTGACCTCGCCTCACCGCACCCCTATCGTTGCATCCGGTCGAGGCGCAGGATGTCCGTTCACGGAAACGAAGCCAGTGACGCCGTCGAGGTCGACGAGCCCCGGCGAGAGGTCGAACGGGAGATCCGGCGGATGCTCGACCGCGCGCTCCCAGTGGTCTTGTTGCTTGCCTTGGGGGCCGTGGCTTCCTCCGTGATTCGGGCCGTCCAGGACGGGTGGCAGAACCTGTTCTCGCTGCACGTTGGGTTGGTGGTCTGCGCTGGCATCGTCTACGCGGTGCGCAGTCGTCTGCCCTTTCGCGTGCTGGTCGGAGCCCTGCTCGGCATGGCGACCGTCGATGGTTCGGCCAACATGCTCGCCTACGGCATCGCCTCCAACGGATTCATGGTCTTGGCGTGCATGGCGGTGCTCGCGAGCCTCGCCTTCGGTCGTCGTGGCGCTCTTGGAGGTGTCGGAGTTGCCGTCGTCGTATGGGCAGGCTCGGCGGTTCTATTCGTGTCTGGAGCGAAGGACTTGGGCGACGCCCTCGTCGTACAGCTCTACTCTCCGTGGTCTTGGCTATCCCAGATCGCAGCGGCAGTTCTCTTCACCACCGTCGTGGTCAGGGCTGCCCACGTGACCCAGCGGAGGCTTGCGAGGTCGCTCGTCGACGAGCAAGGGCGCCGGCGCGAGTTGGAGACGCTCAACCGGGAGTTGTCGACGCAGGTTACGCAGCGAGAGCGAGTGGAGCGGGAGCTGGCGGATCGGGAGAGAACCTTCCGGCTGCTTGCCGAGAACATGGAAGACGGGTTGTTCGTGCAGGGCATGAACTTGGAGCCTGTGTACGCGAACCATGCATGCGAGCGCCTTCTTGGTTATTCGCGCGACGAGTTGATGCGCGTGCGAATGAGCGACATCATGACGCCCGACTCGCTGCAGCGGGCAATGGCGCTGTTCTCGAGGTATGTGCAGCTGGCAACGGAGGACGAGAACGTTGAGGTTCCGTTGATGGAGTACGAGTACGTCCGAAAGGACGGCTCTACGTTCTGGGGTGAGCTGCGCGTGGGGTTTCTTCGGGATGCGAGCGGCAAGCCCGAGCGGACCCAGGGGATCCTTCGCGACGTGACGGAGCGTCGGCGGGCGGAGGAGGAGAAGGTTCGTCTGGAATCCCAGCTGCAGCAGGCGGAGAAGATGCGTGCCATCGGGCAACTCGCGGGGGGTATCGCTCACGACTTCAACAACCAGCTCACGGGCATCACGATGGGGGCTGGCCTGATCGCAAGAGGCCTTCCTGATCAGTCGGAGATTCGCAGGTACGTCGAGTTCGTCCAGACCTGCGCGAAGCGCTCCTCGGACCTGACCTTGAAGCTGCTCGCGTTCGGTCGGAACGAGCCGAGCGTGGCGAGTCCCACCCGCGTACACGACATGGTTCGTGAGGTCGTAGCGATCCTCGATCACAGTGTCGACAAGGGCATTCGGATCGAGTTGCGGCTGGAGGCTGCGCGGTCCGTGGTGCGAGCGGATGCCGCGCAACTGCAGAGCGCCCTGCTGAACATCGGGTTGAATGCGCGAGATGCCATGCCCCGCGGCGGCACGTTGACGTTTGTGACCGAAACGGATCGTGTGCAGGCCCCGAGGACCACGGCATCCGGCCTCAGGCTAGCCTCGGGCGACTACTTGCGCTTGCAAGTGCGGGACACGGGACAGGGAATGGACGAGCTCACCCGGAAGCGGATCTTCGAGCCATTCTTCACGACGAAGCCGCGGGGGCAGGGGACGGGACTCGGGCTGTCGACGGTGTACGGGACAATCTCGGGGCTCGGGGGTGCCATTGATGTGGAGAGCTTGCCGGGTCGGGGAACCACGTTCGACGTGTACCTTCCTCTGACACAGGATGACGGACCTGCGGGCGAGGTGCTGCGCGTGGCATCGAAGGCAGGGGCGGGGCGCCTGTTGCTCGTGGACGACGAAACCACGGTGCGCCTTGCGACGGAGGAGATGCTTCGCGTGCTCGGCTACGAGGTGCGTGGGTGCGAGGATGGCGAGCAGGCCATCGCGGTTCACGAGCGGGAGGGAGGGACGTTCCGCGCGCTCGTGCTGGACGTGAGCATGCCGAAGGTGGGAGGCAGAGATGTCTTCCTGGCGGTACGCGCGCGCGACCCGAAGGCGAGGGTGCTGTTCGTTTCGGGGTACGCGCCCGAAGGAGAACTGGGACCGCTGCTTCGGGAGGACAACGTGCGGTTCCTGCAGAAGCCTTTCACCGAAGGTGAGCTGTCGAGCGCGCTCGAACAAATCCTGGAGGGGTGAGGAGAACGTTCAGCTCTTCAGGGAAGCGAGCGCCGTGTGGCGGACACGCTCGTGAACGTTCGCCACCACTTGGTTGAACGCAGCGGGGGCTTCGAGGTTCGTGAGGTGGCCGGTGCCCGGGATGACGGTCATGGTCGCGCCGGGGACGGCGTCAGCGATCGCGTGCAGGACGGACGGGGGGGTGAGCGCGTCATGCTCTCCGCCGACGAGGGCGGTGGGGCAGTGGATTTGGAAGAGCCCGCCCCGCGCGTCCGGCCTGTTGCGCAGCGCCCGCAGTGCGGCGATTACGCCGTGGGGATCTTGCTCGAGCATCATCACACGCAGGAAGTTGCGTGTGGCGTCATCGCAAGTCGGGGCGACGAGCTTGGGGAGCATCACGTTGGGCAACAGGGAGGTACCGACGCTGTGGACCTGTTCGATCATCGCATCGCGCAGGTCGCGGTCGGCGTCTTGGTCGGGTTCGGCGCGCGTATTGGCGAGGACCAGTCCTGCGACGCGATGTGGGAACAGGCGAGCCAGGGCGAGGGCGATGTAGCCGCCCATGGACAGGCCGACCACGAGGGCCCGCGGCGTGGACGACTGGTCGAGCAAGGCGACGAGGTCCTTGGCGTGCTGGTCCACGGATTCGAACAGGGGGCTTCGATGGTTGCGACCGAAGCCTCGAAGGTCTGGGGCGAGGAGCCGGATGTTTCGAAAGGCTTCGATCTGGGGGCGCCACATGCGGGCGTCCAGAGGGAACGCGTGGATGAGCAGGATCGGGACGGGGTCCGTGAGCATGGGGGGAACCGGAGCGGGGGAGGGGACGAGACTCGTCTCGTCCATTCGGAGGCGGGGCTCAGGCGGTCGCGAGCTTCACCACGGCGGTGAAGGCCTTGGGATCGGCGATGGCGAGGTCGGCGAGGATCTTGCGATCGAGATCGATCTGGGCCTTCTTGAGCCCGGCGATGAGCCTGGAGTAGGTGGTGCCGTTGAGGCGTGCGCCGGCGTTGATGCGGGCGATCCACAGGCGCCGCATGTCACGGCGACGGAGGCGTCGGCCGACGTAGGCATAGACCCACGACTTGCGGACGACTTCGGTGGCCTGGCGGAACAGCTTGTGGCGAGAGCCGAAGAAGCCTTCGGCGTGATTGAGAACACGGTTGCGGCGGCGTCGCGCCTTGAATCCACGTTTTGCTCGGGTCATCGGTCAACTCCTGGTCAGATTCGGGCTCAGCCGTAGGGAATGAGCAGTTTCTTGATCCGCTTTTCCATGCACTTGGCGACGGTGTCATTGTCGCGGAGGCGGCGCAGGCGTTTGCGGTTCTTGTTGCTCAAACCGTGGTTGCCACCACACTTGCTGCGGCGAATCTTGCCGGAGCCCGTCAAGCGGAAGCGCTTGGCGGCGGACCGATTGGTCCTCATTTTGATCTTCTTTGCCATCGGCAGGCCTCTTTCGGAAACAGTGCGGGACGAGCAGGGGTCCCGCGGGGCCAATCCGCTTTCTCGAGGCCACCTTCGCGCGGGAGGCGAAAGCTGTTGGAGCCATCAGAAAAGCGGAGCGCGGTTTATGCTCGACGTTCGGGCGATTGTCAAGGCGTGCACGTCGCCAACTGGTAGCGCCGGATCCAGAGCGAGGCGGGCCCGCCCTCCTCTTGGTAGACCCAAGCCATCATGATGCTTCCGCCGGGCGTGATCGCGATGGCGGTCGATCGGAAGGGGGACTCCAGAGGGTTGGCGGGTGCGTCCAGGTCCGGTTCCGTGACCAGGGAGATGGGAGGGTTGTAGGGCAGATCTTCAAACGGAGTCTCTGCGTTGGGGGTGCTCATGTCCAGTTGGAAGAGGTTCAACACCAGCGCGCTGACGGCGCTCGGTTCCACCGGGTCCTTGCCGTGTGCGGCGTACAGAAAAGCGACGCGCCGCAGGGTGGCGGAGGCGTCCTCCCGGCTCACCGCGAGCGCGGGGCGCATCCCCTCGGCGGCCACGATGCCGGGGGACTGGAAGCTCTCGGCGGTGCAGTCCGTGTCGCCGCAGACCGCGGCGCCAAGCTTCAGGGACGCGACCCCGCTGTCGTTCACGTGAGCCCAAGACACCAGATTCCCGAATTGGGTGCCGGTAGCGGGCTCTATCGCCGCTACCGCCAGACCGAGTCGCGTTCCGGACGCACTGTCGAACTCCTTCGCGAGCGAGGCCTCGCCCTCCTTCCAGACCATGAGCTTTTCGGACAGGCCGACTTTGGCTTCCGCGACCGCACCGAAGGCTTGTGTCGCCGCACCGTTGATCGGCACGAGGTTCGTGACGTCGTCGTCGACGCCAAGTTCGAAGAAGTCGATTCCCGAACCCGTCCACTCCCGCATCAAGATGTTGCCCTCGAACGCCCAGATGACCACGTGCCCCGTTCCGTGCCTGCCGATCCGTGGGGCCGTGACGCGCGAGGGAAACTGGTTGTAGGAACCGAAGTCGATTCGTTCGGGGTTCCCCTGCGCCGTCAAGTCGCCGGCCTTCAAGGTCAACAGGTGCATCCCGTCCTGGCTTCCACTCCGTGCGGCGACGGCCACACGGAGTCCGCCAGTGGTCGGGGCCAGGGCCGGGCTGGAGTAGAACGTCGTCAGGTCAGGATAGACTTGGTCGAGTGAACGGGCGGTCGCCGCCAAGTTCGGGTTTGTGTCGTGGCGCCGGACGGTCACCTTGTCGGGGCCTCCGACCTGACTACGCGTCCAGAAGCCCAAGTAGAAGTTCGCGTTGTCCGTCTCCAGGGACAGGGGTCCGATCTCGTACTGGTTCTCCTCCACGCGCACGGCCGCTCCCTGCGGGACCATGCCTTGCCCCACGTGTGCCTTGCGTTGGCACGCGCCGTCCACACACCAGTCCTTCGTGCACGGGTTGTCTTCCGGTGCTTCCGCGCACTGAAAGAACCCTTCGGCGTCGGTGCATGGGCGGGGCGGCTCTCCCCCTGTGCCAGCTGCGCCTGCCGAGCCGCTGGCGCCCGCGATGCCTGCCGCGCCTCCTGTTCCCCCAGTCTCGCCGCCCGAACCGGCCTGCCCTGCCGAACCTCCGGTGCCGCCGCTCCCGCCCGCTGCGGCTCCTGTCCCTTCCTTGAGCTCATCCGTGTCGAGCAGAAAGGCGCAACCCCCGGCCAAGGACAAACCCAGAAGCACGAGGGTGGACCCAAGAAACCCTTTGGGATGTAGCTTCGTCATTCGTGCACCTCAGAAGGTCCAGCGCGCTGCCACGCCCCCGCCGCTCGGCGAAACCCCCGCCTGGACGCGCGGGGCCCAGTTCGACCCCTGCTCCTGTTTTGGCGGCTCCGCCATGAAGTACAGGACTGTCCCTACCCCAGCCCCCACCACCGCAAGCCCCGTCAGTCCTGTGCTGACCCATGCCAGCGACGTGACCCCGCTGACCTCGTCATCGGAGCAACCGGCAGGCGTGCTTCCGCACCCGTCCTTCCTGTCGTTGTAACGATTGTTCGCCAGGAACCCTGTGACCGCGGCCCCTAGGGCGGCCGCGCCTCCCACACCCCAGGCCACGTAGGCCGGCGTGCGGTCCGGTTCCTCCGGGATCGGCGCCGGACCCGGCTTCGGATCGGGCTTGGCTGGGTCCTCTCCGGGGGGAGGCGTCGGAACGACGGCTTCCTCTTGCCCCGTGGTCTGCTTGGCGATCCTCTCCTTCAGGTTCGTGATCCTGAGCTCGACGGTCGCCTTCTCCTCGGTGTTCGGGTCCTCCCGCAGGTACTGCTCGAGCGTCTCCACGGTCTTCTCGAGATTGCCCATGCGTTCGTACACCGCCGCGATGTTGCGCAGGATGGCGGGACGTTTGGTCGCCTCCGACAGCTGGTACGACCTCTGGAACTCGCGCAACGCGTCCTCGTACTCGCTCGTGTTGAAGTACGACATCCCGGCCTCGAAGTGGCGTCGCGCGTCCTCGTCGCTCGACTGGGCGAGGGCGGCCCCTGCCACAGAAATGGAGAGCGCGCAGGCGAGTCCAACCATTGTCGATCGGATCGTGGCGAGTGGCCTTTTCATGCGTCGAGTTCCTCCCGTCGGGTCGAGCACGCAAGGTACCACTGGTTGGGCACCGTGCCAAAGTCGACGACAGGCCGATGACTCTGACACCGCGTGTTTCGTTTGTGCCAATTCGGGCCAGCCCCCTGCCGGGAGCAGCGAGAAATGCACGAGAAATAGGCTGCGATTGCTTGGTGTGGTCGTTGCACGGATGGCGCCAGGAGGTTTCTTATGCGCTACTTGCCTCAAGGTTGGTTCGGACTGTTGGTGGGAGCTGCCTTCCTGGCCGGCTGCTCGTCGAGCGACGACAGCAGCGAGCTTGGTGGCTATCCTTCGGACGGGTTGCCAAGCGGAGGAGGCAGCGGCAGCGGAGGCGCCACGGGACTGGGCGGAAGTGGCGGGAGTGCGATGGCAGATGGTGGTGCGTATGGGGGATCGGGGGGAGCGGCGACGGGAACGGGCGGTGGGCAGAACGGGGACGAACAGCGGCCTCCCGAGGGAGTCGACGCTGGGGAGCCGGAGCCCGATGGTGGGGTAAGCTGCTCCGACCTCGACTCCTCGAAGCCAGAGGTTCTCTACTTGTCGGCGGACGACTCCAACTCGATGGCGTCCCCCGCAATCACGCGGCGCATCATCCGACAGCAAGCCGGGATCGTCCCCGCGGGGCTCATTCGAACGTACGAGTTCCTCAATTACTACAACGTTCCGTTTGACCTCCCGGCCCACGGAGACCTTCGCGTGGTGCCTCAGATGCGACCCGGCGCCGCCGAGGGTGACATGGAGCTGCAGATCGGGGTGCAGGCTGCTGCACCGCCCTCCCTTCGTCGCCCCACCACGATCACCTTCGTGCTGGATACGTCCGGGTCCATGAGCGGCTCGCCGATCGAGCTTACCCGCGCCACGGTCAAGGCCATTGCGGCCCAGCTCAAGCAAGGCGACATCGTGTCCGCCGTGACCTGGAACACAGGCAACAACGTCGTGCTGAGCGGCCACGCCGTGACAGGCCCCAGTGACCCCGTTCTCGTCCAGATGGCCGACAATCTCCACGCCGACGGCGGCACTGATCTGAACAGCGGCCTGGTCGCCGGCTACCAGCTTGCGGAGCAGCACTTCGGCAATGATCGCATCAACCGTGTCGTGCTCACCAGCGATGGGCAAGCCAACGTGGGCGTCACCGACGAGACCCTGATCGGGCAGAAGGCAGACGACGAGAACAAGGAGGGGATCTATTTGGTGGGGGTGGGCGTGGGCGACGGCGTGAACGACACGCTGATGGACGCGGTGACGGATGCGGGCAACGGCGCCTACGTGTACATCGATTCACCCGACGAGGCGGTCAAGATGTTCGGCGGACGCTTTGCGGAGACGATGGACGTGGCGGCGCGCGCGGTGCAAGTGAAGCTGACGCTCCCGTGGTACTTCCAGATGTACAAGTTCCATGGCGAGGAGTACTCGGGCGACCCGAAGGCCGTGAAGCCGCAGCACCTCGCTCCCGGTGACGCCATGGTCTTCCACCAGGTGCTGCGAGCCTGCGACCCTGCCGAGATCCAGGGCTCGGACCCGATGGAGTTCGCGGCGACCTGGGTAGACCCCTTCGACTACGGGGAGCGAACCATCGCGGTCTCGTTGACCATCGACGAGCTCCTCGCGGGCCAGGATGCGGCACTGAAGCGCGGGCGCGCGATCGTCGCTTATGCGGAAGCCCTCAAGCTGGTTCCATCTCAGACCGCGGCGCAGCGGCAGCAGGCCATCGACGCTGCGCTCGCTGTGGCAGCCGACGCTGACCCGGCCGGGACGGACCCGTCGCTATCCGAGATCCAAGAACTGTTGACCTCCTATCGAGCCGTCGTAGCCCAGTGATTGTGGCGGGCCTGAGCCGGATCCGTTCGACGGGTGCACCACGTTACTGTGATCCTGGTTTCGTGCGATGATTCCTACCCCCGGTTCTCGGATAACGGATGCAAAGCGAGGTATGAGATGAGATCGAGCCTGGCCGTTTTTGCGACTGCCCTGGTGGTTGTTCAAGGCGTGTTCGGCGCAGCTTCGTGCGGTGGTACCGTCGAGCGAGGAGATGCCGGGAGTGGAGGTGGCACGGCCGCGACGGGTGGTTCGGGAGGCAGCGGCGGAGGGGCCACGGGCGGTGCAGGCGGGGCGATGGGCGGCGCTGGAGGCGCGATGGGCGGTGCCGGCGGATCCATGGGCGGTGCCGGCGGTTCGATGGGTTGCGTCGACTTGTACTGCGGTCCGACGGGGACACCCTGCTGTATGGCGGGAGTGGCGTGCGGCGGTGGGGGTGATGCCGGGAGCGGCATGCCGACGTGCACGTGCGATGGGGCGATATGGCAATGCGGCGGAGCAGCAGGAAGCTGTTTCGATCTGTACTGTGGGCCGTCGGGAACGCCTTGTTGCCAGAACGGGTCCGAATGCAACAACGCGGGGGCGGGGGGGGCGACGGAGGGTTGCTATTGCGAAGGGGAGACGTGGGAGTGCTGGGGCGTCGGCGGCGGACCTGTGGGGGGTGCGGGTGGCGCGACGGGAGGCGCTGGCGGATCCGTCCCTTGCTACGACGTGACCTGCGGGCCCACCGGGTCACCCTGCTGCTACGCGGGAACGGGCTGTGGGACGGCCGGTGCCGGCGGCGGTAGCCTGTCCTGCTCCTGCGACGGCCAGATGTGGCAGTGCGGGGGTGCGGCGGGCGGTTGCTATGACACGGGGTGTGGGCCTTCCGGCACCCCCTGCTGTCACGATGGGGTTGGTTGCGGGATGGCGGGCGGCGCCGGGGGAGGCGGATCGGAGAGTTGTGAGTGTTGGGGCGGTGTGTGGAGTTGTTGGGGCACGGCGGGCGCGGGAGGCTCGGCCAGTTGTTACGATCACGCCTGCGGGCCGACCGGGTCGCCGTGCTGTGACGCGGGGGAGGCATGCTCGACCGGCTCTGGCGGGATGGGAGGCATGGGAGGTGCGGGGGGGAGCACGTCCACGAGTTGCTATTGTGACGGAATCATGTGGCAGTGCGGTGGGGTGGCGGGCTCATGTGGGGACCTGTACTGTGGTCCCTCCGACACGCCTTGCTGCTACGAGGGATCTGGGTGCGGGCAAGGCGGCGGCGGTGGAGCCGGGATCGATTGCGCGTGTTCGGGCGGCACGTGGCAGTGCTCGGGTACGGCCGGGTTCGGCGGTTCCTGACGCGGCGAACACCGATGTGAATCGCGCTGGCCCGGCACGTTGGAAGTCGCTCACGTCGTCCATCCGCTGCTGGACAAGGAACCTCGTTGGCCTCATAACGATGGGGACGGGCGCGCTGGCCCGCACGATGAGGGGAACGTGATGAGAAGGCGCAATCCTGCGGTCGCGGGTCTGTTCTACCCGGGCGACCCATCGAGGATCGATGCATTCGTGGGGCCTTTCGCGCATGACGCGGGTTGCAGCGAAGAGCACGCACGATTCTTGTTCAGCCCGCACGCGGGGTACTCGTACAGCGGGGCGATCGCGGGGGAGGGGTACGCCCACGTCCATGTCCCCGATCGCGTCATCGTCATGGGCCCCAATCACACGGGGATGGGGCACCCTCGCGCCATCTACGCGCAAGGGTCGTTCGCCATGCCCGGCGGTGACGTTCCCATCGACGACAGGCTCGCGACCGCCATGATCGAGGCCATGGGCTTGTGCGACGACGAGATCGCTCATCAGCGCGAGCACTGCATCGAGGTGCACCTGCCCTTTCTTCGCGCCAAGAACCCGCACACCTCCATCGTCCCCGTTTGTCTGGGCCACCTGCCGTTCGAAGACTGTCTCCGGCTTGGTGAAGGTCTCGCCTCCGTCCTGACCGGCAATCCCGACGTGCTCGTCGTCGTGAGCACGGACATGTCCCATTACGTCTCCGCAGACGAAGCTTCCCGTCTCGACAAGCTGGCCTTGGACCAACTCGTCGCCGTCGACCCGCGAGCGTTGTTCGACACGGTTCGTCAGAACGACATCAGCATGTGCGGGTTCATACCCGCCACCGTTGCGCTCGTAGCCGCCCGCGAGTTGGGCCTGACTCACGGCAAGCTCCTGCGCTACGGCAACTCCGGCGACACCAGCGGCGATTACCATCGCGTCGTCGGTTACGCCGCGGCTACCATCTCCTGACTGATGCGCTATCCCCAACCGCTCGTCGAAGGCACATGGCTGCGACGCTACCAACGGTTCTTGCTCGACGTCCGCTTGAAGGAATCCGGGGAAATGGTCGTTGCGCATTGTCCCAACACGGGGAGTATGCTTGGCATCAACCAACCCGGTTCGCGATGCTTGCTTCTTGCCTCGGACGACCCGAAACGCCGGCTTCGCTTCACCCTCGAGGCGGTTCGCGTGGGGCGCATCTGGGTGGGGGCGCATCCGCTTCGCGCCAACACGGTGGGACGCGAGGCCATCGAGGCGGGGCTCGTGCGTGGCGTGTCTGGTGTGACCTCCGTGCGCGCGGAGGTCCCCTACGGAACCTCCAGCCGCGCCGACCTCGTGCTGCAGACCCGTCGCGGAGCCCCTTGGTTCGTCGAAATTAAGAGCGTCTCGCTCGCGGAGGACGGCGTGTCGTTGTTCCCCGACGCGGTCACGGAACGGGGGCGCAAGCACCTCGACGAGCTCGCGAAGGTCGTGCGGGAGGGGGGACGGTCGCTCATGCTCTTTGTGGCCACGCGCGACGACGTGTCCCTGGTGCGGCCGGCCTGGTCGATCGACCCGGCGTACGCCAACAGGCTCGGCGAGGTCGCTCGGGACGGGGTGGTCGTGCGTGCGGTCACGAGCCGCGTGACGCGAACGCGCATGGAAGCGATCGGGGCGATTCCCGTGGACGCGGGGAGACCATGAGGAGGAGTTGAATGCGCTCGACCGGAATGACGTCCGGCCGTGCTCTTGGCGTGTCACACCACGCGTACGAGGACCCGAAGCGTCACGGGCTTCTCGCTCGTCGTGATGCTCAGGCTTGTCTGCTGGCCGTGGGACACGCCGGCGGGGACGACGAGCTCGAGCTCCTTCTTCTCCGTGTGGTAACCCCGGCCTCCGCACGTGGCACAGGATTCGGTCAAGCTCCCAAGCCCCGAACCCAGACAGGCTCGGCACTGCTTCTGCACTGGGATCGCGAGCGGAAACGTCCCCCCAACGCGCGCCTCGCTTTCGGTCAACATGACCTCCACGAAGAGGTCCTTGTTCACGGAAGCAGGCCGGTTCGGGAATACCTCGGGCACCACGCCGCCCAGCGCCTCGTCCACGTCCGAGAACAACTGCCGCGCGCGTTGCGCGATCTCCGCGTCGCCTGTCGCGAACGGCTCCGGGCGGAACCGCACCTCGTGGCGCCAAGTGGCGTAGGTGAGAGGTTCGGGCGGAGTGTCTCCACGCTTGACCTCCGAGCGAACGGGCTTGTCCGGGTCCCGCGGCGACAGGTCGTAATCGCTCCGCGACGCAGGAACTTGTAGCGTCTCGTACGCGTGCTGCACATCTCGCAGCTGATCCGTCCCCTGGCTGTCCTGGCTTCGGTCAGGATGCAGCGCAAGAACGAGGCGACGATAGGCTCGCTTGACCTCTTCGATGGCGGCGCCCCTCGGCACCCCGAGGACGAGATACGGGTCCTTGGCTTTCGTCATGGCAACGCTCCTGCACGTCGTCGGAAGGATCGACAAGCACGATAGCACCGACACGCCCTCTTGCGCCGCAGTGCCGCACCGCGGGGACCCGCAACCTCATTCCTCGGAGGTCACGTCGATCTTGCGCGGGAGAGCCTTTTCGACCTTCGGCAACGTCACGGTCAGCACGCCGTCCTTCACCTGGGCTGAGATCTTTGCCATGTCGACGATCTGACCGATGCGGAACTGCCGCACGTAGTGACCGATCTCGTACTCGAGGTAGATCGGCTTCCACTTGCCGTCCGTGCCGCCCACCGTGGCGGTGAGGTTCAAGGTGTTGTCCTGCAAGTCGAGCTCGATGCCATCGTTGGACGAGCCGGGCACGTCCGCGACCATGATCAGGGCATCTTCGGCCTCGAAGATGTCCACGTCCGGCCGAAAGTGCGGCCCTTCTCGTGTGGCCTCTCCCTCCTGCTTGAGCTCTTTCTTCTCACGTAGCTGCAGCTCTTGTTTGTCCGTCATGGGGCACCTCCTCGCTCCTCAAGCGATCTCCACGCGATGGGCCTTGGCGGTCTCGGCTCGCGGGCACACGATCTCGAGGATGCCGTTCTTGTAAGAAGCCGTCGTCTTGCTCGCGTCGACCTGCTCGGGAAGGCTCACCACGCGGTGAAAGGTTCCCATGTCACGCTCGCGCCGGTGAAACGCCACGTCCGCGCTCAACAGTGCGCAGCTTCGCTCGCCGCGAATCGATAGCCGGTTGCCCTTGGTCGTGATGTCGAGCTTCGTCTTGTCGATGCCCGGCAGCTCGGCACGAACCATGAAAGCATCGCCGTCGTCGTAGATGTTGACCGCCGGGTACACGCCCGAAAAGTCGTGTCCCTCCGCTTCGCGCATCGCCTGCACTTGCCTCTTGCGCAGCTCGTTGAGCATGGAGACAGGGTCTCCCCAGTATCCGTAAGGCATCGCACACCTCCATCGTCGCGGGGCCCCGAGGCCCGCTGTACCGTTGGCTTGTCCACCCGCAGCAATCGCTGCCGCAGGCCGTCCTTCGTGACGCCATGAGTAATCACGCGATCGAGTCGGTCAACCCCCCGCGTTCATCAACGACCGTTGCGCGCGTCACCCGTCCTTGCGGCGAGGGGGGGGGACCGGTGGAGGCAGTGGCCTCCTCGCGGGTTCCTCCCCTGTCGTCGACGGGCGCGCGTCTGGGGAACGCGTCGTCGGGGGACTCGCGTCCTCCACGGATTCGAGCAACGCACGTCGCGAGACTTCGTCATGCACGATCGACACGCTCGCATGCACCTGCTCGTCCACGTCGAGCGCTACGACTTGTGCGCGTTCGGGGCGTCGGACCAGGATGAGGGCGACCGCGAACGCCGCCATGCTCATGGCCACCACCGTGAACGCAGTGATCGGAAGGACCTCGGCGCCCAAGATGGCAGCTTGCGCGGGCAGGAGTGACAGGGCTCCCGCGAGCATGCCGCGGGGCATCGCGACCGCCGCCGTCGACCGTTCGGAGGGATCGGCCTGGACGCCTTGGGGGGACAGCGCGCGGAAAGCGACGAGGACTGCGGGCAGGCGGGGAGGCAGCAAGAGCAGGGCCAACAGAAGGCCGAGCACAAGCAGGTCCCAAGGGGGGCCGACCATCAAGCCGGCGAACAAGAAGAACGCGTTCTGGACGAGGAAGCCGGACCATGGGCGATGCCGGAGCGGATCAGACGTGGTGTCGAGCCGGAGTGGCAGCCGCGAGCGTGCGACGAGTTCTCTTGCGTTGGCGAGAGCGACTGTGAACACCAGCAAGGCCACGATGCCGCTGGCGCCTGTTTGCATTGCGATGGCGTAGAGCACGAGCGAGAACGCAAGGGTGGTGACGTGGGCGTACGGCGGGGCCTGCAAAAGATGTAGGAATCCGACCCAGACGATGGCTCCGAGCAGGCCGATGCCCGTACCGAGCAAGAGGGTGACGAGGAGGTGAAGGGACGTGTTCAGGACGCCTTGTGCTTGGGGATCGAGCACGGCGATGAGGACGGCCACCCACAGGATCGAGGCGGCCGTTGCCAAGGCGGACTCCTGCTCGAGGGTTCGCAAGGTGGCGGACGAGAGGCGGGCGCGAGTCCACGCAGGCGTTACGAGCAGTGAGCAGGGTGCGCCCAGGATGGCGCCCAGGAGCAGCGCGTGGGTCCAGGTGAACGTTTCAGGGAGAAGGCCGGCCGCATGCGCGAGTCCTGCGACCAGCGTGACCAGCAGGACCGAAGCGAGGAAGGCGATGGCTGCAAGAGGACCGCTTCGAGCCAGGTCGCGCGTCACCGCCTGCAAGCGCAAACGGGGATGCATCTCCGAGAACACGACGACCAGGGTGAAGGCGGCGAGATGGGGGCCGACGCGAAGCGCGTGCTCTCGCGGCACGAGGCCGAGGAGCGGGCCCAGCAGGATTCCGCACAGCACGAGCCAAAGCGCGGATGCCATCCCTGTGCGTTGGAACAGCACGTCCCCCAGGGCTCCGAGCAGCAACACGGCGGCGACGGAGATGAGAATCGGGAAGATGGGATCCATGGTGCGTCTAGCACCGTTGCCCGGCAGGGCGGACCTGGGTGCGGGCTACCTGCCTGTCATGCTGCCGGCCATCCGTCAACCACGGAAGAGTCAAGGGATGGGGAGGGACCCAGATCCGGAGCCATCGGAGTTGGCCGCAGATTCCGCAGAGAGCCGCAGAGGG